>JBPOEZ010000005.1:0-317954 GCA_051252005.1 Alphaproteobacteria bacterium
AATACGCACAATAAAAGCAAACCCTCCATTCACTCCAAAACAGCAAAAAGCCCCGCCAAGAAATTGGTGGGGCTTTTTTACGTTCTGGGATTCCGTGAGTTATGGTACCTTGAAGCTTAGTGTAAAGTCTGCTAATAACATTTCGCTTCTAGCAGAAGCATATCACTCGTCTTAGTGTAGCTGTTGACAGCACTGCTTTTTATTTGTTTCTTTCAACTTGTTTTTTCAAGCTTGAGAGGTGGTTGACGAGTGACACCTATTACAAGCTAGGAGAAACTATGTTGAACAGACTCGTTCGCCCTACCACAATCGCCGGGATTAAACGTCTCGCCAATCAAATCAAAAAAGCACAACAGATAAAGCATCATCTTGCTTTAGACATTGCAGGCCAAGCGGCAGGATTTGACAATTATAAACATGCCCAAAAGTTTGCCGATCACACGGGCAAAATTGCGCGCACCTCACCCCTTTACATTACAAAATACTGGCGTGATGAAAAAACATACGAAATTGGTAGAGAGACACATCTTGTCCAATTGTCGAAGCCTTTACTTGAGACCTGCAAAAAAAAAGAACTTAAGTCGATAAGGGGATTGGGTGCATCGCGCCTTGTTGCCGAAGATCATTTGGTTTCTGATATGCTCTCGCACTCGCAGGAGTTTGCGCGAGATCAAATTTATAAAGCGGCCAGGGCAATCCGTTTCATGGAGCATACCGGATTACGGCCTCTGAAAGGACACCATGAGAAATATCAAAATATAACGCGCGGACTTCCCAATATTGATCACGACACGGATTGGTATGATCCTAAGAGCGGCCAACTCATCTTAATTGATGAACCCTATAATGGAGTTCCCAATTTAGATATACGTGTCGATTGGGCCGCTAAACATAATTGGTATTTACGACAATCCAATTGGCAGGGCATGTACTACCCTTATTCATGCGGCATGTTTGTCGCCACTTCTGCAAGCACGGGGTATGACTTTGATGCACTGATGATGAAAATTGACGCAATACCTGCACCAATGGTGCCGAGTGTCTGGTTGGGAGAGTCTGTAGGCTCGCATGAGACATTTTTAAGTCCCACTGCGAAAACGCCGCAAGATCAACGCCGCGCAAAATCAAAAGCAACGATTTACGCTCTGCCAAGCAAAACAACCACGCCGTATAGACCATACAGTTTAGACCCTATGGGGATGCATCCACGTAAACCCAGAGGAGAAATGACGCTTGATACCCATATAGAAACAGGACTTCTAATAAAGGCCATTTTGCAATCAAGCGCAAAACCTCTCGACGTGAATTGGAAAATAAATCACGTTCGGTCTACACTAGAAGACTGGATGTGCGTGGAGTTTAGAAACGAGTTCCCGAAGGACATTGATGTTATAGCTGTTTACTATGGTGGGCGCGGAGAGAAAAACTCTTATGAGCGTATGGCTAGTACGCCGGAAGCTATAATTGGTTTATTGAACAAATTAAAAAACACCATGAAAAAGTATTACCCTGAATGCGAACCATTGCGAAGACTGATAGAGGTAATCAACACTAGTATTAAGCACATGGAAAAAGAAATAGAGCAGAACGAAGCCGCCTAATAGCACGCTTCAAAGGTGCCCACTTTTTGCTGGTTCCAAATGTATTGATGTTATGGGAAAAGCCTCGACAGGAAACTAACGAGGCCTTTCTACGTCCAGAGGGAAAGCGGCCTAAGCGCGGCTCTTTGTTCTATAAGGAGGCGTAGGTCTTGCATTGTAAGTAAATGCTCACTTGCAATCACGCCGCAGTCTCATTATATGTATGTGAGTGATCACTTACGCGTAGGAGTGCAGGATGAATGAGGCTGTATTAAAATTACGCGGCATTTCAGCCGCAGACGGATCGACTAAGGCTAAGATAGAGCGGGCGGCGCTTATACTGTTTGCGGAACATGGCGTCGACGGCGTGTCGACTAAGCAGATCGCGAAGCAGGCGGGGATATCTGAAGGGGCGATATATCGTCATTTTTCCGGCAAGGAAGACCTTGCGCGGGTGCTAATGCTCGCGATCCATGGCCGCCTGACGGAAATGATCCGGATCGCGGCGAGAAGTAATAAGGCGCTACCAGAACAAGTACGGTTTATCGTTCGCCATTATTGCCAGATCGCCGATGATGACTGGATGTTATTTCAATATCATATTTTGCACCTACATCACTTTCCAAGGCTCTCTGACGGACCCGAGGAAAGCCCTATTGGCGCGGCGGCGGCGCTCCTTGAAGCCTCTATGGACGAAAGTGATAGCGTCAAAGAGGATCCTTATATTTTAGCGGCTATGGCGCTCGGGATAGTGCTGCAAACCGCGCAGGCCAAGGTCTTTGGGTATGTGACGGGGCCGCTCTCAGACCATATTCCTTTATTAACGCGGAGCGTCTTTGCCGTCCTTGGATTGAAAGAGGAGGGCTAATCATGCGGTCATTTCTGTTTAATATGTTCTTTTATGCGGGCACATTTTTTTACGCCTTTATCTCTGTCATTTTTTCTTTTGTCCCGGGGCGGCGGCTGATGATGGCCAGCTTGCGCCGTTATACGAAAGTCATGACGTGGGCTATGCGGGTCATTGCGGGCATAGATGTAAAGGTGTCCGGTCATGAAAATGTGCCGAAAGACGGTCCTGTGATTATTGCGGCGAAGCACCAAAGCTACGGCGACGGGATTGTGATGTTTTCGCAGTTCTTTGATCTGTCATTTGTGACGGGAGATCATTTGGAGAAATTTATGTTTCTCAAACGCATCCTCGCGAAAATGAACGCGGTCGTGATTGATAGTTGCGGGGGCGAGGATTCGCGCAAGAAAATGGCGGAAACCTCGGCCGTAGTGCGCGAGCAAGGTCGGCGTATTTTGATTTACCCCGAAGGGCATCTGTCTAAGATCGGGACGCATCATAAATACCGTAAAGGCGTGTATCATCTGTATAAGGATTTTAACTGCCCCGTCGTGCCTGTGGCGACCAATTTAGGACAGAGGTGGAACCAATCGGACTGGCAAAAGCACGCCGGTTCTGCCACACTGGAGTTCTTACAACCGATTATGCCGGGCCTTGAAAAGGAAGCGTTTATGCAGCAGCTGCAAAGCCAGATAGAGACGCGGAGCCTAGAGCTTTTAGACATGGATAATCTGGGCGCGCTTAATCCGTCTGATATCGGTAAGCTTGAGGAAAATGATGTGGCCAAAGCGAAGCGCCTTGAACGCGAAGCGGATGATAAGGAGCCTCAGTCATGAGCAAGGCGGCGAAATCTAAACCCTTAATCAGAGACCGCCGTTTTTGGCCGCTTTTTGCGCTCATCCAAACGGTGACCTTCAACGATAACGCCTTGAAAAACGCGCTTATCGGGCTGCTAACTTTCGTGTTGAGCTACGAAGCCATTTCTGAAATATTGGCCGTTGCACAGAAAGTGCCATTTGCCGAGAATCTAGAAAAGGGCAGCCTTGTACCGATAGCGGCCTTTATATTTACGCTACCGTTTTTGATGCTCAGCGCCGTGGCTGGACAAATCGCTGACAAGATTGACCGCGCCGTTATTTTCAAGCGGGTTAAATCCGTAGAGTTTTTCATCATGCTTCTCGCGGCGATTGGATTTTGGTTCATGAATATTTGGGTGTTAGCAATAGCGCTGTTCTTTATGGGGGCGCAGTCTGCTTTTGTGACGCCGACCAAAAACGCGGTACTACCCCAATGGCTCACGGATGAAGAACTTATTCCCGGCAATGGCATTTTAAACGGGTTTGTCTTTGTTTTTATTCTGATTGGTATGGTTGTTGGACTTTTTGTCATCGGTATTGACGGCGGTCCAAAAATACTCGCCGTGCTGCTGCTTGTGATGTCTGTACTTGGCTGGATCGCTGCGCGGTTTCAGCCCGCGGCCCCCGCGCCGAAGCCTAAAATGAAAGTAAACTATGAACCCGTAACGGCGACATGGAGCGTTTTAAAACATGCCTTTAATTCTCCGCATGTGCTTCGGCCTATGCTCGGAATTGCTTGGTTTTACGGCCTCTCGAATGTTATAATTTTAGCGCTCCCAGAATATCTGAAAACCACCATGGGTTACGACCGTATGGTTTTGATCTTCATTTTAATGTTCTCGACAGTAGGGATATTAATTGGGTCTCTACTCTGTGCCTTTGTTGCAAAGCGCGGGAAATGGGGCAAAGAATCTATTGGCTTAACCGCGCTTGGGATTACAGGCGTTACCCTATTTGCCCTCGATATTTATCTGTTCGGTGTAAACATCTCTGTGGCTGAGCCAGACGGAACGCTTAAAGGGCTTAGCTTCTTTTGGGAGCAACCGGGGTCTAAACGGCTATTTTTTGATGTGGTTATGGCCTCTCTCTGTAACGGGCTGTTTGTTGTGCCGATGCAAGCTATGGCGCAGCGCCGCGCAGACCCTGCCATACGTGCGCGCCTTATGTCTGCCGGGGCCGTGCTTTTAAATATAAGCGTAAACGTCATCACCGTCTTGTTGATTATTATGGCGAGCAAAAGCCTGCCGCCAAAATCGCCCTTTTTAATTATCATTATAGGCAGCGCGCTTGTGTCTATGTATACGATTTTCAGGACAATCAAACCGCGAGACTATGTCTCGCATGTCGGGGAAGGGTAATCCATGCGCGGATATTTTGGGGTTGGGGTCGAGGGTATATCGAAGGCTCATAATTTGGGCGCGGTGCTGCGAACGGCGCATGCGTTTGGCGCAAGCTTCGCCTTTACGATTAACGCCTTTCATAAAGTTACCGACACCCGCCGTACTGATACGTCCGGTTCAAAGGATCATCTTCCTTACTATGAGTGGGAGAATGCGGGGGCTTTAGTCCTGCCAAAAAATTGCCAGATCGTTGGCGTGGAGTTGACGGAAGATTCCATTGATCTTCCTAGCTTTCGTCACCCGCGAAATTGCGCCTATGTCTTGGGGCCAGAGGACGGATCCCTGTCGCCGGAAATGCAGGCGCGCTGTGATCACATGGTCAAAATACCGACTAAGTTCTGTATTAATGTTAGCCTCGCGGCAGCGCTTGCGCTCTATGACCGGACGCTTTGTTTCGGCGGCTATCCAGAACGGCCTGTTCGGCCTGGCGGACCGGGTCTTGATGATATCGAAAAGTGGAGACCGCCCGGAGCGCGGGGACGTTAATCTAACTTTGCGAGTCTTTTCGGCAGCTCATGCATAATGAGTTTGCGCTGCAGGTCAGAGTAGCGCGTCCAAGTGGCAATCTCTTCTCGCGTACGCCCGCAACCAAAACATTGCCCCGAGGCAAGGTCCAATTGGCAAATAAGTTTGCACGGGCTTTCAATAGCGGGGGTTTCTCGTAGGCTCATTTGAAGCCCAATTTAGATTTGTAATCATCCGGAATTGTGTCGAGATTAAAGATCGCGGCGAGTTTATAGTCATGGCCTTCAATACTTAATCGATCCCCTCCTGCCTCGCGTATTTTGGCGATAGGGAAGTGGAGGATATTTTCGCCCATATCTGGCGCTAGCGTAAGGACGGCCTCTTGTCCGTCCATTATGGAGACAGCCGGAGCGGTCCATGTCCCCTCGCTCCCTTGGGGCCGAGAAATAATTACCCAATCCATCGCGCCCATGACGGACGCCATATCGTTGAGGTTAGCTGCGTCTATGGTGCGAGAAAAATACTGAGACGTTGTCTCTGCGCCTTTTTCAAGGGTTTCCAATGTGTAGCCCTTGGGGTTTTTCTTAAAGACGAATTCAACATTCACGGCGAAGTCTAGCCCGCCGGGCGGATCCTCTGCGCGGGCCGGATCGACGATGCAAAGCTCGCCGCCGCCTTCTGGGTCTAAGGCTGAGGCCTCAAAAATAACTTCGCCTTCGGTATCGGCGGGCATTGTCACGTCGTGACCATCCAGCCGATAAACCAAAGCTTCTGGCGTAGGTTTTCCGTCGAGCGGCGTGAAACCTGCAACAGTTAAAGGCATAACGGGGCTCTCGCTCCAATCATCAAACGCGCCGAGCGTGACGAGGAAGTCAAAAAAACCTTCGGCAGAATTGCATTTTGAAACGACCTGCGCGGGCGATGTGGTTTCTAAGACAGAACCGCTATCTGAGGCCTTGGGCTCACAGCCCGTTACGCCGAAAACCAGCACAGCGCCGATTAAAGCGGCCTTATACGTCACGGCTGCTGGCCTCTATCTGTCATCAAATAGGTGGCGAAACTGGCGAGCCAATGGGAGCCAGAATAATGCGTATCGGAGACAGCCGCGACACCTGTATCGGCGTGTATTTTCGCGGCGGCAACAAGAGAGGCTTCTCTGGGGTCATCTTTGGGGAGCGCCCGCGCAATATTATAGAGGTTCCAAGCCCGGGAAGAATTAACGCCGTCGAGGTGGACTAATTTACCGTCGCTTGCGTCTTTGACAATCCCGGGGGCGAGCCAGTCGCCAGACCCGTCAACAGGAATAGCGGGCATAAAGTCCGTCAGCCATGCGGAGAACTCTTCGCTCGGTAAAATTCGGCGCATAAGATCCGCTTCCATCAAGCAGGGAGAAAGGAAGTCTTCGCCGCTGGGTTCGTAAGCCAGAGGGCAGTTTTTATCGCCTTTGTGGAAAGCAAGAGAGCGCTGAACAATTAACTCTTCCATTTCAGTGTCGCCGGCGGCGCGCGCCCAGTCTAGCATCAGTCCAAAGGCAAAGGCGGACTGATTATGCGTGCCAAGGCGTATAGGGTAGGCGAGCTTGGGGAGCCACTCTTTCAGGCTTCCTGCGATATCTTCCTCAAGCGGCTCTAAGCGTTCAAGCCAGACATTACCGCGCGGATCGTTCCATTCTCTAAGCTCCGCTGTGAGCTGTAAAAACCAAGCCACGCCATAAGGGCGCTCCCACGACCCGCGTGCAGGCCTAGCAAATTCTGCGAGTTCTCCGTCAATATTTTCCAATGTAAAGCTGAGGTCCAGCTTCGCTATGGCTTCTTCGCGCCAAGCGGCGTCTTGCGGGCCGACATTTAAAAGGCGAACTAATAGCCAGTGACCATGCACAGAAGAGTGCCAGTCAAAACAGCCGTAAAAAACAGGGAATAATTCACGCGGCGGAGCAACCTCGGCGTCGCTATCCATGGTACGCGAAACCTTATTTGGATATTCGCGGTGAACGCAGTCCAGAGCAAGACGGGAAAAACGATCTGCTAAGGCGGGGTCAATCGTGCCAGGATACTCAAAAGTCGTTTTCACGGCTTGGGTTTTCGGTGCAGGGGACGAAGTTGGAGCCTCAGGGCTGGGCGAGTCGCAAGCGGTAAAGGCTAAAGTGGATGAAAGAAGAAGGGTCGTCAAATATGTATTACGCATAGTCCTTTATTAAACAGGCGACGCACAATTTCAAAGCCTATTTCGCCTTGCTATCGTCCTCATTGTCGTCACCTTCCCCGAACCCGAGGCTTTTCATTTTCTTTATGCTGGGTACGGGTTCTAAAGTATAAGCTCCGCCGGAGATGGCCAACGTGTCCGCGCCCATATTTTTAAATGCGGCGATATCAATGACATGCATGCCGGCAAATGGTTCTATGATTAGACCTTGAAGGGCCGCATCGGCCTTCATAGCGTGAATGTTAGGTTGGATGCCTTTGTCTTTATAGGTCACAGCCACATGGGTCATTTTTGGAACTAAGAGCTTGGCGGGGCCAGGGAAGAGTTTTTTATAGAAAGACTTTCCGTCATCTGTTCCGTCTTCTAGTTCCGCAAGGCTGTGAGAGCCGCCGGATTTTTTGAATTTAATGTCAAAATCAATACTAAAGGACAGCCCATCGTCTTTACGTTTTAGTCCCGCACGCGACGGATCATCAACACAAAGCTCAGTATCTTTTGATCCCTTTTTGAGTTTAGAGAAATCAGAAATCTGCCCGTCGGCTTCGATGGTGAAGGGCGTCTCTACGCCGCCGTCCTTCATATAAAGCCGGTCTGGCATAGGGGGGGTGTCTGCAATGAACCTTGCCGCCAATGCCGCCTCTAGCGTGTCGCGACGCTCAGGCTTTAGGCCATCAAATTTCGAAAACAGCTTGATAATATCCTCTGCAGGAAGGCATTCGGGCGCTTCGCGTGTGTCCGATTTGTCTTTAGAAAATGCAGGAGAACTCATGCTGGCCGAGACAGCGATTGTAAGAACTAAAAAACGTTTCACGAAAGTCTCCAAACAGGATTGCGTAGAGCCTTTTGCTATGAGGGTCATCGCCGTATTACCAATGAAAACTTTGTCATAAAAACAGGTTGGCGCTTAGCGAGCGTCTCTATATGGTCGGGCCAAATAATTGTTGGAGACATATATGCGCCGCCGCATTTTACCCCTTACGCTTTTGACTGCTTTCATACTGTCCGCTTGCGGCGTGAAGGGCGATCTTGAAACGGCTCCGCCAATGTGGGGCGATAAGGCCAAGCAGGATCAACCCGCGAAAGCGCCTGAGTCTAGTGCCGATGACGCAGGCAATCAAAGCCCAGAAGCTAGCGACTAAGCCATGCGCCACTTTACATACCGGAACGGCGAAATGTTCGCCGAAGATGTCGCCTTGCGGGATATCGCAAAAAACGTGGGCACGCCCGCCTATGTCTATTCCGCAGCAACGCTGCAGCGCCATTACGAGGTCTTTACGGAGAGCTTTGAGGGCGCGCGGGCCTTGGTGGCTTATTCAGTAAAAGCCAACTCAAACCTTGCCGTATTAGCGACCCTTGCAAAGCTTGGCGCAGGCGCTGATGTGGTCAGCGGCGGTGAACTTTACCGCGCGCTGAAAGCCGGAATTCCGGCAAGTAAAATCGTGTTCTCAGGCGTCGGAAAAACTAAGGACGAAATGCGCGCCGGACTCGAGGCGGGCATCCGTGTTTTCAATGTCGAAAGCCATCCTGAACTCGAAGCTTTAAATGAAGTCGCCATGTCTATGAACGCCGTTGCGCCTATCGCCTTTCGGGTGAACCCCGATGTTAGCGCGGGCGGCCACGCGAAAATTTCAACGGGTAAAGCCGAAAATAAATTTGGGATCGCTTGGGCGAGCGCAGAGAGTGCCTATGCCCGCGCAGCCGCGCTTCCAGGTATCGAGATCGTCGGCGTTGACCTTCATATTGGCAGCCAGATCGATAAGCTAGAACCGTTCGAAGCGGCTATAGCGAAAGTCAGTGACCTTATTTCGCGTTTGCGCGCGCAAGGACACACGATTAAAAGTTTCGATATGGGCGGCGGATTAGGTATTCCCTACGGCGACACGAGCGAAGCTCCGCCTCTGCCGTCAGTCTACGGCGAAATGGTGAAGCGGCTTACAAAGCCGCTGGATGTTGAATTAATTTTCGAACCTGGGCGGATTATTGCGGGTAATGCCGGCGTCCTTCTCTCCGAAGTGCTTTATGTCAAAGAAGGCGCAGACCGGACATTTTTAATTGTCGACGCGGCTATGAATGATCTTATCCGGCCGGCGCTATATGACGCGTACCACGGTATTGAGCCTGTTAAGGCGCCAAAAGACGGCAGCGTAAAAACACCGTATGATGTGGTCGGGCCGATTTGCGAGACGGGAGATACGTTCACCAAAGCGCGCGATTTGTCGCCTATGGACGCGGGAGACTTGCTTGTTATGCATTCCGCTGGGGCCTACGGCGCGGCGCAGTCCTCGCAATATAATACGAGGCCCTTAATTCCCGAAGTCCTCGTCCATGGCGACCAATATTCCGTCATCCGGAAACGTCCGACACTAGACGAGATCCTAGCTTATGAAAGTGTTCCGGATTGGTTGGTGTAGAGGGTAAGGGGTTTTAAGCGATTTCGATTCGCGAAGCGAGGCGATTGAAAATAAGCTGTATTTGAGACATAAAACTGTCACTTACCGCTTGAACTCTCGCGGCAAGGCCCCTATATACCGTTTCTCTTTGACGCGGGGTGGAGCAGCCCGGTAGCTCGTCAGGCTCATAACCTGAAGGTCGTAGGTTCAAATCCTACCCCCGCAACCAAAATTAACCCGCCTTTATGGCGGGTTTTTTGTTGGGATATTGCTGATTGTTTTGGGCTATTTATATCCGGGTGTGACGTAAATTTGGTTGTTTAGGTATTGCTGACGTTGCGCATTCATTTGGTCGATATCCCGTTGGCCTTTATCGAGGGCGCTGCTTAAGCTGTTCCAAAATTCGTCCTTTTGATTTCGCCGAGCCTGCCTTGTATCGCGGGCTTCTCTATTGGCGTTGATACGGTCAACATAATCATCAAATTCTGACCGCGTCTCTTTTCGGCTAGCATGCCGTTTTACAATGTCGTCATACAGCGCAAGCAAAGTCTCTTGAACGCTCCAAAAGTCACGCGGAGCAGAGAATTTAAAACCGCCATCATCGAGCATGGTTATTTTTCCGCCAATATCTTTAACAAAGTTTTTGAAGTGTTCTAAGTCATCATCAACAGCGTCCATCATGCAATAGCCCCAAGCCTCATTATCGGCATTGGCTTGATTGATGGCATAGTTGCTCGCATCGTGATCTATTTTCACAGGACGGCCACATTGCGGGTTAGGGTGTCTGTAAGCAGAGACCTTCTTCTTAATAACTTCAAACTTTTTATCATGCTCTGCGATATCAGCTTGGTAAGCTTGCTCTTCTGCTTCGTCCTCCATTTCCATCTGCATAAAATACCAAGCGCGCTCGAAATCTTCGGTTGTAAAAGAAAATGTCATTTCACTCCTCTCCGGCGGCGTAATGCTAACGTCAATCCGGCGGCTTGAGCCTACAGCTTGGAAGTCAGCGGGGGACAAAAGCACCACAATATAGGATATATTCGAGTCAGGACGCGGGTCAGCTACGATGTCGATGACGCCTGTTAACGTCAGCTTGCTTTGAGCAGCCCCTGTTTTGGCATCGTCTTTAGGCTGAATAAAAACAGTGATAGATTCTGGGGTTAACGCCGGCCGGGTTCCGTTATTGTATGGCATGAGCAAACGGAGCGACCCGTCCGCATCCCACATGAAGAGAGATAATGAGGCGATCTTGCTCCGCGTTTTCATCACATGCATAGGAGCGAGCCCCTCCATGAGGGTCTGCCTTCCGTAAGACGTCCAAGTCTCTGCCTTCGCAAAAGCAGGCGTGCTGATCAAAAGGATAAGAAACGCAATTAGGACTCTCATGAGCGTACTCCTAACGCTCACATAGCACGTTTGGGCAAATTTTCAAACGGCGTATTATAATGAGCTTTTAGGATTATGAAATTTCGAGGTGCTTAGTCTTTGGGCTGTGTCAGCGTTTCCATGAACGCACTGAAGCGGGACAAAGTTTGTGTGAAGCTTGCGGCTGAAACATCATCACCGAACTCATCTACGATAGCTTTGTTAAGGCGGGTTGCGACGCTTTTATATATGTCCCGTCCAGTTTTAGTCGGAGATAGGGAAAGCCGCCGTTTATCGGACGCATCAGTGGTTTTTTGTATGAGGCTATTTTCGATGAGGGAACTAACCGCGCGGCTGACGATGGTTTTATCCATGGGCGTTATAGCGGCGACTTCCGCCGAAGTTCGGCCCGGCTTCTCGGCGACAGCGGCGAGGACGCGCCATTGGCTGAGGTTAAGGCCAGCCTCTTCGCGGACGATGCCTAACGTATAGCGGCTTATCTGATCGGCGAGGACGACGGCCCTGTAAGGCCAAAAGGTTTCGAGTTCGATATGTGTGGACGAGTCAGTCATGGTGAGGTCTTCAGTGCAAGAAATTGGTTGCAAATGCAACAAATATTGTTTAGTTGTTATTGCAACCAATAATATAACTTATGGAGACACTAATGTCAGACCTTTTTGAAAACCCTATGGGACTCGACGGATTTGAATTCATTGAATTTTCTGCGCCAGAAAAAGGCCAGCTGGAAACAGTATTTACAACAATGGGCTTTACGAAAGTCGCGCGGCATAGATCCAAGGATGTCGAGCTTTGGCGTCAAGGCGGCATTAATTTAATTACTAATTATGAGTCAAATTCACCCGCTAAACATTTCTGCCGCGAGCACGGTCCTAGCGCTTGCGGTATGGCTTTTCGCGTAAAGAACGCTAAGGCGACGTATGAGCGCGCAGTAGAGCTCGGCGCAGAAACTGTTGAAATGAATGTAGGCCCGATGGAATTATCTATTCCGGCTATTCGCGGTATTGGCGGCGGCCTTATTTATTTCATCGACCGTTACGGCGACGCGCTGTCTATTTATGATATTGATTTTGACTATATTGAAGGCGTCGATAAAAATCCCAAAGGCTTTGGCTTTAACATAGTAGATCACCTGACACACAATGTGTATCGGGGCCGGATGGATTACTGGGCGGAATATTATGAGCGCCTGTTCAATTTCCGCGAAATCCGTTTCTTTGATATTAAGGGTGAATATACGGGTCTTAAATCTCGCGCACTAACCGCGCCTGACGGAAAAATTCGTATTCCATTGAACGAAGAAGGCGAGGCTGGAAAAGGCCAGATTGAAGAATATCTGCTTGAGCACCGCGGCGAGGGTATTCAGCATATCGCGCTGTCGTGTGATGATCTATACGCCTGTGTCGATAAGCTCCGCGAGGCTGGCGTCAAGCTTATGACCGCGCCGCCTGAAACGTATTACGGCATGCTCGATGAACGTCTTCCTGGCCACGGCGAGAGCGTAGCTGACCTTAAAATGCGGGGCATATTGCTAGACGGGAGCACTGAAGACAATGATCCACGTTTGCTTTTGCAAATTTTTGCAGAACCGCAAATTGGGCCGGTGTTTTTTGAATTTATTCAGCGCAAAGGCGATGACGGATTCGGCGAAGGTAACTTCAAAGCTTTGTTTAAATCCATAGAACGCGACCAAATTAATCGCGGCGTCTTAAAAGAGGTCGCGCACCCTAAAGCGCGGGCATAACCAGGTACGACCGGAAAGGCCTGTAGAAACATATGTTGCGGTCATAGCGCGAAACCCCCATACTTAATCAAAAACGGGGACATATATGGCCAGCCAGCTTTCAAGTATCGACGGGACTTTTCTTTATACGGATTCGCGCAATACGCCGGAAACGATAGGCAACTTTGGAATTTATGACCCGTCGACGGCGAGAGACGGTTTCGTTCGGTTTAAGGATATTCTCCGCACATTTGAAACGCGGCTAGACCGTGTTCCGACGTTCACGAAAAAAATCATGCGCGTTCCAATGGATTTGGACCAAGCGTACTGGATCGAAGATGAAAACTTTGATTTGGAATATCATGTCCGCCATATTGCGCTACCTAAGCCCGGCGATTGGCGGCAGCTGCAAATTTTAATTGCGCGTCTCCATAGCCACCCGCTCGATCTCGACCGTCCGCTTTGGCAGACGTATATTATTGAGGGGCTGGACGGTATCGAAGGCATCCCTAAAGGGTGTTTCGCGCATTATATAAAACTCCATCACGCCGCCGTTGACGGCATGGGCGCGAACCAATTTCTATTTTCTCTCCATGATGCAGAGCCTGTGTTCCCTGTTGGTGAGTATGGGAGTGATCTTAAGAAACGAGCGCCAGCAGAAAAGCCCCGCCTGCCAGAAATGGCGGCGCGAGCCTATACAAATTTTCTAAAGCAACAGCTAGGCCTCGCAAAGCTCGGCGCAGAGGCCTTGCCGCAATTGGCGAAAGAGCGAAAATTTCGCAAAGAACATGGCGTTAAAAAAATACATAAAAAACCCGAAACGCGGTTTGAAAAAACGTTATCGCCAAACCGAGTCTATGCCGCGCTCGAGTTCCCGTTCTCCAAAGTGAAAGAGATTAGGCAGGCCGTTCCGGGTGTTACTGTCAATGATTTGGCGGTGACGATTGTTTCGCGAGGACTGAGGTCGTATTTGTCGAGCAAGGATGAACTGCCAGACCAGAGCCTTATCTCCATGGTGCCAGTTTCGCTAAGGAAGCAGGAAGAGGCTACGGGCGGCGGGAATGCGGTGTCGATGCTGACCGTACCGATTCACACAGATGTTGCTGACCCTCTCGAAGCGTTAAAGCGCGTAAACGAAACCATGACCAAGTCAAAAATTCAGCGCCAAGACGTCGGTGAACCCATCATGATAAAAGCTGCTGATCATATCCCAAGTGTCGTGCAATCAGGCATAGGTCAGCTATTGAACATCGCCCCTAGTATTGGACGCTCCGCGACCCCTGCGAACACGACGATATCAAATGTGCCGGGCCCGCGCGTGCCGATGTATCTTGCGGGCGCGAAAGCGATTAAATTCCACGGCATTGGAATTTTGGTACAGGGCATGGGGCTGTTTAATGTCGTCAGCTCATACCTAGATAATATGACGATTTCATTTCTCGCTTGCCGCAATCAAATGCCTGATCCCGAAGTTTATGAGGCGGCGATAAGAGAGGCTTTCGAAGAAATTTATACGGCGGCCACGAACCCTGCAGCGAAACCTAAGCCGAAATCAAAGAAGACGTAATTAATTCGCTCTA
The DNA here is from genome assembly GCA_051252005.1 of Alphaproteobacteria bacterium. GTDB lineage: Bacteria > Pseudomonadota > Alphaproteobacteria > Caulobacterales > Maricaulaceae > JACOMS01. The sequence goes on from JBPOEZ010000005.1 coordinate 14,428, forward strand.
TTAACGCGGCTTACCCTACGTCCCATTCCGCACCGACACTGCGTCCTGTCAGGCCTTTAAAGGCTTGCAAGGCTGTTTTCTCGCCTTGCACAACTGAGAAAACGTCGGTGGCGATGGGCATTTGAACATTATATTGTTTTGCAAGCGCCATGACCGCAGGCGCGCTTTTCACGCCTTCGGCGACCATAACCATCTCTTCAATAATTTCGTCGATCTTGCGGCCCTTGCCGAGCTGTACGCCGACATGGCGGTTGCGACTCAGATTACTGGTACAGGTCGCAATCATGTCGCCCATTCCGGCGAGACCGGCGAAGGTTTCCTGCCGCCCGCCCATAGCCATACCGAGGCGAGTAACTTCGGCGAGGCCGCGTGTGATTAGGGCAGAGCGCGTATTGTCACCCGCGCCTAGGCCGTCACCCATGCCGACGGCGATGGCGATAATGTTCTTAAGCACGCCGCCTAGTTCGCAGCCGAGAAGATCGGTATTGGTGTAAACGCGAAATAATCCAGAATGAAAAATCTTTTGAAGCTCGCCTAGGATAATTTCGTCTTCCATGGCGAGGACACTGGCCGCCGCTTGTCCTGCTATAATCTCGCGAGCGAGATTAGGGCCGGTTAGAACGCCGACAGGATGACCGACAAGAACGTCTTGGATAAGCTGCGTCATGCGCTGCCCCGAGGATAGTTCAAGGCCTTTCGTGAGGCTGATGACGGGAACCCAAGGTCTTAGGTGCGGCTTTACCTGTTCAAGAACGTCGCGGAAACTATGGGACGGAACGCCCATGACGAGCACATCACAATCTTGAACGGCTTCTTTTATGTCGGCGGTGGCTTTGAGCGTTTTTGGAAGTTTTGCATCGAGCAAGTATTTTCGGTTCGTGTGGCTCGTATTGATTTCGGCAACTGTATCCGGATTGCGTGCCCACATTGTAATAGGCGCGTTACGCGAAATAATTGATGCAACTGTCGTGCCCCAGCTTCCGCCGCCCAAAAGTGCTACCCGTAACTTCATAACCCATCCCCATAGTGTTTTTTTATGAAGAGTCGCATTAATCCCTGCCTTTGGCAAGAATGGGGATGACGGAAAACGTTTAAAGCTAAGCGGGAAGCCTCGCATTCAGCCAGTCTGTCATGTCAGCAAGAACGGCTTTGCGCTCAGGCTCATTGAAGATTTCATGATAAAGCTCTGGATAAATTTTGAGGGTCTTGTCTTTGGAGGAAACGCCCTCGTGAATTAACGTAGACCCTTCTGGCGCGGCCAGCCCGTCTTCTTCGCCGTGAAGGCAAAGTATCGGCAGGGTGATTTTTGAAAGATTGCCTTGAGCGTCTTGCATGCTTGATAGCATTTCAGCCGCCAAACGAGCACTCATCTTTCCGTTATAAACAAGCGGGTCGTCTAGGTATTTTTTAACCACGGCGGGATCGCGGCTAACACTATCACTATCAAGGGCTAACACGCCTACTTTCGGCGCAAGCTTCGACATAAGACGGCTTACGAAAAGCAGACCCTTAGACGGTTCTTCTGTGGGTATAATAGCTGGGCCAGATAAGACGGCTGCGGCGAACGCGCCTTGGTTTTGGATGAGATAACGTGTGCTGATCAAGCCGCCCATACTATGGCCCACTAAAACAATCGGTAGGCTCGGGTGGTTTTCTTGTACGCATGCAAGGAGCGCATCAACCCCGTCAAGGAAGGCGGAAAATTTGGGAACAAACCCCCGAGCGCCGCCAGATTTTCCGTGTCCCCAATGGTCAACCGCGTAGACGGCGTAATTATCTTTGCCGCAAATCTCTGCGAATTCTGCGTAGCGTCCGCCATGTTCGGCGTAGCCATGAATGAGCATGATGACAGCCTTGGCTTTGGCTGGCTGCCATGCTTGGTAATAAAGTTCAGTGCCCGCACCTGCGGACATGGAGCTTACTTGTAAGTGTCCTTCAGTATAGGTCATGCGACTTTCTTTACGTCGACTAATTTGTGCTCATGTGCGAGTTGCTGGTCAAATTCAAGGACGATACGATCAAGGACTTGGCTAATGCGGGTCTGTGTTCTAATCATTTCAAGCTTTGGCCAACTGGTCCGTTTTCCCATGTTTAATAAATACTGCATGTCTTTTTGCGAGATATCACCGAGAAGCTTATGCGGCGCCCAGAAAACGGGCGGACGAATAATATTAATGTCGCCGCTATAGTTCTGATTAATCACGGATAAGGCCATATTGGTCGCGCTGTTCAGGCGGGGAAAGCGGGATAAAGGTCTCCGGAAGATTGTCGCATTGGCATTGGCCCAGGCTTTGAAGGTGTCGGAAGAGGCTTTGACAATGGCGGCCGCTGTTTGGTTTCTTGATGTCAAATTGTTGACAAAGGTCGTTACGAATGGGTTGGCTTGGCTAACAATATAGTGGTTCACCCCGTACAGACGAGAGAGCCGTTTGGCCGGAAGGTCATTGGTTACAGAGCCGTCTACCCATTTTTTTGACGCCAAATAGGGCTGACGGTCGCCGTTATGGTCTTTGGCCATCAATGTCACAGGCGGGTAAATGCCCGGAACCGCGCAGGACGCTAAGACGGCTTCGCGGACGCAAACATTGGGAGAGGCAATCGCATTTAAAAGCCGCGACTTTTGATGTTCCTGCGCCGGAGCAATCGAAACATTAAGCTGCCGCCCTGTAAGCTCATAAGCTTCTTGGAACGTGAGGTCGGGAATGATCTTCCAAAGCATTTTCTTGACCTTGAGGCCTCGTAGATACATTTGGCGATCCCGAGCTGGTGTCTCCTCTGTGTCAACGTCGCCCATAATCCCTTTTAAATAACCAAGATCAAAATACTTTTCTACGTCTTCATCCGTGTGGGTACAAGCAACAGCGCCGATCACAGAACCGCCGCTAGATCCTGAAATAATGCTAGGCAGTATGCCTTCCTTCCAAAGCGCTTTTAAGACGCCAAGGTGGAAGTAAAGGAAGTTTCCAGAGCCGCTCATTAAAAAAGCAGAGCGGCCATAACAATGCTGCGCGCGTTTGAAAAATTCGAGTTTTTCATCGAATGTAATGTCCGTATTGTTGGGATCCGCTAGATACTCAAGCGAATCGACAATCGCTGACACATATTGCTCAATGAGTGATTTCGTGCCGAACTTGGCCTTTTGATAAAGACGGACATTGCCCATACCGTCCATGTTTCCGTGAATGCCTTCATTGAGGGCAAACAGCAGCCCTGCACTGTCCTGATTGGCTCTAAGTGCGAGTAAATTCGTCAGTCTGCGGCGAATAGATTGGTAGCCGTAATGCCGGCTTTCATCATTGCTTTTCCACGCATCTGCGCCTGACGCCATGTCATAGGCTTGAGCCGATTCTTGCCAGTCAGCGTAGCTTCCTGCTCGCGTTAAGCCTTTTTCGTGCTTCTTGATATTGTTCACTAACATGGACATTCCTTACAGAAGAAACCTGTGAGAGCGAAAGCTAACACAGCGGACCTTCATTAATCACTATCTTTTTTTGATGCGGGCTTATTCGTTTTTGATTGAGTTTTGGGTTTCGTTTTCCGTTTAGGTTTGGGCTTTATAGCTGCATTAAACGCTTCAAACGAGTCTTCTATACAGGTGCGGAAGAAGGCAATATCTGGCATAATTTTCCGGTCAGATGTGATATTAAACGACATCATCCCATTGTAGCTCGGTGTTGCGATGAACAGTCCCATACCGTTTCCAAGGGGGGCGAGGGCGTATTGATGAGTACACATTGCGCCGTTCATATAAAGCGGAATTTGCGGCCCCGGTACATTGGAAATGAAGACGTTGCTCAGTTTGGGTGCAAATCGTTCACTGGTCATGACCTTGGCCACCCTAGCCATTGTTGCGCCGGGTATATGTTGCGTAAGGTCCGTCATAAGCCGCGCGCTAAGGCCAGCCTTCGCTGCCTTAGTTTCTTGCGTTAGGTCACGAATAGCGGCGAGCCGCTTAAGCGGGTCAGCTATGTCGGTGCCGATCTTGACGCTCATGGCTGAAATTCTATTCCCTGGTGACTTCTCCTGGGCGGCTTTCTTGCGGGCATTCACAGGAGCCCAGCCAACAAGGGATGTATCAGGGAGTTCGTGGTGCTTAGTAAGATATTGACGTAGCGCGCCACCACAAATTGCGAGAACAACATCATTAATCGTTGCGCCCTCAACGGCGTTTTTAATCGCCTTCAAGTCACTTAAATTAAACGTCGCGCTATCAAAGACTTTCTGCGGCGAGACAGGGCCATTAAACCGTGTTTCGGGTATGGAGCGGTCGGCGCGGTCACTATCTGATTTTCTGCGGGCTATATTTTTGCGGGCTGCTGTTACGGCGGCCGGGGCAAAGCGCATAAGACTGTTGGTCATCTTAACTGGCGACGTCACGTTGCTACTTGTGGCGCGCACCCAAGCTTTTGCTGGACTTGGCATATCGCCGTAATCGATGTCCTGTTCTGGGATGTTCATCACCGGCGTTCCTTGAGCATTTATATCGCTGATCGCAGCAAAGAAATGCGCGGCGGAGGTACCGTCAATCGCAGAGTGGTGAACCCGCGTGATAACGGCGTAACTGCCTTTGGGGAAATCTGGAATGCCGTCCAAACCTTCGAGAACCATAATGTCCCAAATCGGTCGGCTCATATCCATTGGGCGGCTGTGATGCCGAGCGAGGAAAATGCAAAACTGTCTCCAATCGCCAGGTTCAGGCAGACGGCTGTGCCAGATGTGGGATTCTAAGTCGAAGTGTTTATCTTCAACCCAGTAAGGGTGATCATAATCCAGGGGGAGGCGATGTATTTTGCGTTTAAATACGGGGGACGTGTGCAGCCGAGATTGGAAATGGGCTATAATGTCCTTAAGGCGAACTTTGCCGTTCGGCGCAGTGGAAGGATCATAAATCGATACGCCCGTAATATGCGTGAGGTTGGCCGCCGTTTGGATGTATAAGAACTGCGCGTCTTGGGCGCTTAACTGATGTAACATTCCAAAATCCTAGTCTGAAGTCTGTTTGGCTAAGGCCACGGTTTGCAAGCGCAGCTTCTCCATTCGGCTTGATAGCTCACGAAATTCTCGCAACATGCGTTTGCGTTCTTTAATGACGTCCGGCGTGGAAGCATCGGTTAGGCCTTTGTTGGTCGCAAGCTTAAAGCCGTTTTCAAAAAGGATTTTCCCAATGGAAGATTCGCTGGTTATGCGCCGCAAGAGATAAGCTTGCCGCCCAGCTTGAAGGGCTTTTTCAACAAGTGTGTCCTTGTCAATATCATCTTCCGGTCCAAGTCTGACGAGAATCTCAAACACAACTGTGTAGGATTCAATGAACGGAAGAAACACAGCATGGGCGAAGTAAGGCTGGAACCGCCGAACCAAACGCCGCAAAGAGGCTCCGCCTTCTGAGAGGTGTGCGGCCCATTCTGTATCGACAAGATTAAGCTCATTGATAATGGCGTCTCGGTATTGTTCCTTCGACGGGAAGAAGAACTCGAACTTAAAGAGGTCGCGCAAGTGTTCAGTTTCTTCCCAAAATATATCAATTAAATCCCCAGCATCCGGATCGTCTTCCAGCTCCCGAAGCTTGACCAAAGAGAGGTCAATGATCGCTTTGTACATAAAGTGATGAGTGATGCTATTCCGGTAATAGCTAGCAAGTGGATGCTTGTCTGGCTCGATGGCGTAAACGTCTTCTTCACCCGCGTCATAGCGCATGATAAGTTTGCTCGCAACAAGCGTATCCACGGATTTACGGATGCGTTCAAAATCTACGGTGGCAAGATCATCTGTGACGCGAATTCCGCGTTTAGCGGCCCAATCAACGAAAAACTTAAGGGCCATTCGAAGTTCTGTTGTCGTCATCCCGCGCGGGGCCGCGGCAAGGAGGCAGGTGCACATGAGCGACGTTATCGTTAGCGGCGTGACACGGTTTGCCTGTACCGCGACTTCAAAGGCGATTTTCGACAAAGCAAGACTGTCATTTGGATCGGGAGCTTTTTCAACAATTACAGGTTCGCCAAAGTCGACATAAACGCGGCCCATTGGTTCGCGCAGGCTGCGCATATAACCGATAAACCAAGTAAAGGATTCAGCTTTTTTCTTACGGCCCGTTTGTTCCGTGGCATATTCTTCCACATCTCGAATTAAATCGAAGCTTGTAACAATCGGCACGAAATGAAGGTTTTCGATATCATTGCTATGGGCGGAGTCGACGATATATTTAAAGAGGCCGAGCCGCGGCGGCATAAGTTTGCCAAGCCGCGAGCGCGTGCCTTCAAAGGCCCATGTCATCGGGAAACGTTTTTCGAGAAGGTAACTCGTATATTGCCGCAGGACGAGTTTATAGAGTTTATTATCTTGGAACTTTCGGCGAATGAAAATGCCGCCCGACCGCCGCATAAGCGTGCCGATCCCAAAGAAAGCGAGATTAATGCCGCCGAAAACATGCACGAGAGGTAAGTCATTGCGGTAGCACAAATCGGTGGGCGTCATGCCATCCAGATAGGTTTTGTGAGTAAAGGGAAGCAGGGTTGGGTAGGTCCGAGTAATCTCTCTGAGGCGCTCAATTTCGGCCGGATCACAAACAATTTGCCCTTCATAACCTTGCGAAATCATAAAACGGTCGAGCTTCGCTTTCAGGTCAATAAATAAAGGGTTTGGCCTCGAGATCAGCTCCTTCATATAGGTCCGTGCTTCGGTGTTAAGCTCAGATACGGACTGGCCGCTTTCCTCGGAAAGCTCATTGATAGCGCGTTTATATTTCGGACTGGCGCGGAGTCCTTCTGCGACAAACTTAGGGACTTTATAACGGCTACCACGCAGGCCGCGTTCTGCCATATCCAGAACTAAGCCGGCTTGGCGCGTGACAAAGCTAGAAAAGTCATGCTCTTGTTTCGCTTCTTCAAGACCATCATCCGGTTGGCTCGTGTGGGCGTAACGGGTTTGCAGATCTGCGATAGTGGCCGGCTTTCCCATCAGGCAATGCGCGCGGCGTTTGTCTTTCATAAGGATCAGACGCGCGCGTAGGCGCCCAGGAAGGCGAGGGTCGCCGAAAACCAAATGCCGCATTCTTAGCGGCTTGCTCTCTTCAAATTTTGGAATACGCCATGCGATCCTTACAGGAATGACCAGTGTTTCGGGATCGGCGTTTAATTTTTCTGTCAGGGCCGCGAGCTTTTGCGCGCTGGGTTGATCCGTAATCGCAAGGCTAACATAATTTAGTTTTTGCCCTGGGCCGCCTTCCGGCAACGTGCTGTGTAGCCAGTTTTGTAAATATTTACGTTCGAGGCCATTGCGGGCATCAATGACGAATAGTTTCGGACCGTTGCCCCAAAGGGTGGCATCTGGCCCGTGTGAGGAAATCTTATTTGGAGTTTCCTTCATTCTGATTGTGTGCCCTTCTTCGAGCTAGGTTTTCGAGTTTTGGTTTTAGCCTTAGCCTTCGCTTTGCCGAGTGCTTGCTCGACGTCATTATCGCTTTGCCCTAGCGTGTCGAGGAACATTTGCCTGACGCTGGCGACTTGGGCGTTCATGTTTTTAACCGTCCACTCGCTCGTATCAACGGGAGGAAGTACGTCAATTTTTACCGTGCCAGGGCGCATGACAAATTCATTTTTTGGCGCAATATCGCCCGCATTATGAATGACAATAGGTAGAATAGGGACGCCGGCTTGAAGGGCCAAGTGAAACGCGCCTTTCTTAAAAGGCAAGAGCTTTGGAGAAAGTGACCGCGTACCTTCAGGGGCGATGGCAACGGACTTGCCTTCATTTTTGATAACATCAACAAGCGGTGCCATGGCTTCAATCGCGCTTGAGCTGTTTTTGCGGTCAATGAAAACGGTTCCAGCATACTCCATGATGCGGCCAATAATTGGAGAGTTTTTAATTTCCTGTTTGCCTATGCCGGCCATGTCTCGCCGAATAAGCTTGGCCATAATCATGACATCAGCTTTGCTTTGGTGATTAAATATGATCACTGCAGGGCGCTGCGCCCAAAGATTTTGCTTGCCTGTGACGTCGAGTTTAACGCCCGCAATGGCAGCGGCCAAATCGCCAAAAAGCCCCATGGAGAAATTCCGGCCTTCATCTTTTGAACGGGTGAGCGCCCATATGGGGAGTCCTGCTGCAAAACTGGTCGCCAAAGAGCCTGTTGCGTAAACGGTACGAGTGAAATCAAGAGCGGTAGGCCGTCCGCGGCTATTAAAGCTGAGGGTTGGCCAGCCTTTGCTTTTCGCAATTTTTGTAAGTTTTCGGTTCGGGTTCAGAGGGCGTGGATGCCCAACGCGTTCGAGGAGCTCAATATCGTCATCACTATCGGAATAGAAGTAGCTTTGGTCGAGGTCTGTGCCTTCTTGCTCGGCAAGTGTTTCTGCGGCAATAACTTTGCCTTCGCCGAAACATAATGGCCGAATAATATTGCCCGTAAATACGCCGTCTTCGACTTCGTAATTCGAGCATAAGACATGCTCGATTCCTAGATCTCTCGCGGTGGGGGTAACTTGATAAGGGGTTGCAGAAGAAATAATCGCAACCGTATGGCCTTTTTTCAAATGCAGCTCAATCAGGGAGCGCGTTTCCGGATAGACTTTTCGGGCAATGTGTTTTTCGTAAAGTTCTTCACCAAACTCAATATGGCTGTCTTCGGAAATACCCTTCATGAGTTTTGCCGATCCGAGCATGAGGCCAGAAAAGCCCATGCGGCCGGTTCCGAATTGCCCCATGGCGCTGACAGTACCGATCATTTCGCCGGGACTGATCTCCCGCCGCATGAATTTTTCGCGTAGCATAGCTGTCGCGGAGTATCCCGCGATGATCGTGCCGTCGAAATCAAAAAAAGCGCCAATTTGCGGCCCGTCCGGAGAATTGGCCACATGTTCCATATATTTACGATGTTTGCTCATGATTTATATTGGCATGCCGCGCATTAGAAAGTCTAGCCTAAGGTTTCAGCCAAAAATGAAATCTGTTGAGCGGATAGGGCCTTAACTTGCGGCTCTTGCATTGGAAATGAAGTTGTACGGGCTCATGGGATTGTCGTCATGGAACATCGGGGTGGCTTCGGTGCTGGCTTCGAGTGAGATGGCCTGCATTTTATTCCAAGCATCGAGCGCCGCGACTTTGTACGCTTCGGCTAATGTTGGATAGTTAAAGATGTTATTGATGAAGAACTCGAGCTTGCCGCCCAAATTTAGAACAGCTTGGCCAATGTGAATTAATTCAGTTGCGCCTTCGCCAAGAATATGCACGCCAAGGAGCTGTTGGTTGTCCATAGAGAAAATCATTTTCAGCACGCCGGTTTGCACGCCCATAATCTGTCCGCGCGAAGTCTCCCTGAGTTGCGCGATGCCGCATTGATACCGTACGTTCATGGCTTTTAGCTTTTTCTCTGTGAGGCCGATTGTTGAAATTTCTGGTACGGAGTAAATGCCGTATGGGAAATAATCAGGGGGCGAAGACATCGGAATGTTAAAAGCATGGCAAATGGCAATTCGCCCTTGTTCCATTGATGTTGAGGCAAGGCTTGGAAAGCCAACTACATCGCCCGCTGCGTAAATGCTTGGAACCTTTGATTGAAATGTATTCCCGTTTACGGGAATTAAGCCCCTTTTGTTGGATTCAATGCCGCAGGTTTCGAGACCTAAGTCGTGGATCGCTCCAACGCGGCCACCCGTATAGAGCAGAGTACCTGCCTTAAAAACGCGGCCATCACTCATTTTCACAAGGCAGCAATTTGCGTCGGATTTTATACTGACAATTTTTTGACCAACACTGATTTTCATGCCGCGATTTTTGAGGTGCTGTGTGAAATTATCGACAATTTCATCATCTAGGAAATCTAGCATTTTCGGGCGAGGTTCAATTAATGTAACCGCGATGCCAAGCGAGTTAAAAATTGTGGCATACTCGACCCCGATGACGCCGGCCCCGATGACGATTAAGGATTTAGGAAGATCTGTCGTCTTTAAAATTTCGTCACTGTCCAAGATGCGTTTTCCGTCAAACGGAACGCCGTCGGGCCTGTGGGGCTTCGTGCCAACAGCCAGCAGGAATTTATCGGCTTCGACGCAGGTCTTCGTCCCGTCCGCTAAAGCGACAGTAATCGTGTTTTTGTTGACAAATTTTGCCGATCCGGACACCCGCTCAACATTGTTCCGGTCATATTGGTCCTCTAGGACGTCGACTTCATGATCGATGGTGAGCCGGAGGCGTTTGTGAATGTCTGCGGCGGTTATGTCATCTTTGACCTTGTAGCCCCGGCCGTAAAATCCGCGCTCTCTCCATCCTGAAAGATTTAAAATAGTTTCGCGCATCGTCTTACTTGGGATTGTGCCAGTATGCACGCTGACACCGCCAATTAACTTTCCTTTATCGACAATTAAGACTGATTTACCCGCTTTGGCAGCTTGGATCGCGCCGCGCTTCCCAGCAGGGCCGCCGCCTATGACGACTAAATTATATCGTTCGTGCTGTGGTCTCATTGCCATGCTTCGATCTCCCGCTGTGCGCATATTCGGCTAATTCAGCGAGAATGTGGATTAACCTCCCAAGCCAAGGCTTTAATTGTGTTAATCCTTCGGATGACTTTTCGAAAGTCACGGTCCCCGCCTTTATGAAATCAACGCTACAATTGTTTGGTTGATTTTTCGTGAAGGCTTATGATTAGCTTTTCCTTAACAGCGCTTCATAGCGAGATCGGCGAATGATAAGATGTGTCGCCTCATTCACGTTGCGCTTTAAAACGGAAATCAAGAGCAGACGGTAGCGCGCAACGCCCAAGTAGCTGTTGCTGGCCATTCCAGATTTCAAAAGTGTGCTAAATAATTGGTGCGGCCGAGAAGACTCGAACTTCCACGGGTGTTACCCCACAGCGACCTCAACGCTGCGCGTCTACCAATTCCGCCACGGCCGCACATTAAGGTGCGCGGGCAATAACAATCTCTTGGCGGTTTGTGAAGCGAAATATGCGCTTATCTATGATTTATATTCTGGCGAGGCGCTGTATGTGATCAGCGTTTGCGAATACGCCATAAAAAGAGAGCGCCGAGAAGGGCGATGACGCCGACGCCCATGGCCTCAAGTTTTGTAAAGGGCCCTATCAAAGGGCGGGCGAGGCTTTCGATGCCGCCAAGGTCACTACCGCCCGTTAGAAAGTAAACCGCGAGACCAATCGCGAGGGCTCCGCCAATGCCGGCGATAGAAAAGACAGCACGGAAGAAATGGCTGTCATCTCTGGCGGCTTGCCGGCGTCTGTCTGCGGCGCGGTGATAGCGCCGGAAGCGTCTGTTGCTAACGGCGTCTTTTGATTGTGCGGACTTCATTGGATCGGGCATATGTATTCCTACCATGGTCAAACCAATTTTTCATGCTAAAAAGCACCTATGTCTCTTTCCAAATCTCGTTTTCTGTTTGCAGGGCTTATATTACCGGTCTTCCTCGCTGCGGTCTGTCCCGTTTGGACCTCGGCGCAAACAATGGCGCCGTCTACGCCGCCGCATGACTTCATGGTCAATAACACCCCTCTCACAGATAAAGCGCTTGTGTCTGCGTTTAGCGGTATCACCCATGACGGTTTTTATCGATATGAACAAAAGGAGACTGTGCCGCAAAGATTTGTAGAAACGACCTCTGAAGCTGGCGCGGTTAAGCATGTGCAGGGCGAGGAGACGATGACAGGGACATGGGATGTTAAGGGCGATAGAATTTGTTATACTTATGATTATAACAAACTGAGACCGCTCTGTTATGATATTTACCGTGTTGGGAACTGCTATTATCATGTCCTGATGACATCCGGCAGTCAACGGCGGGGCGTGTGGACAGCGCAGTCCTCACCCAAAGGGGAGAGGCCAAGCTGTGAGCCCCATGTTTCATAAGGCTAGCTTAAGAGGCTTGCAATTAGCCGCTGCGATGTTTGCCTTCGCCTCTATTGCGGCGGCGCAAAGCCAGACAACTGACATTCGGCCTGATGCTAACCGTATTTTAGGTGAGCAGCTTCCTGCTGAATATAGCGGCGTGACCCATAAGGGCGCTTATAATTTTACAGACGCGGGCGATCCAAGCCGTTTTTATACGGAAACGACAACCGCAGACGGTAAAACCTCCTATAGCGAGATCGGCGTGCAATCCGAAGGACAGTGGAGCGTCAAGCAAGATATGCTGTGCTTTGATTATGATAATGAAGCCATGGCAGGGGGCTGTTTCCGTGTCTACCGCGTGGGGAACTGTTTCTATTATTACAGCGATAGTTTGGCTTTGCGCCGCGACGAACTTGACCGGGATTACTGGACAGCGCGCAGCGTCAAACGCGGCGAAGCGCCGAACTGCGAACCGGGCGTATCATGAAGGATTTTGCTATGGAAAAACCGGCTATACTCATCGCGGGATTGATATTTAGCGCAATGGCTTTCGGCGCGCAGGCGCAGGTTGGAGACGGCCCGCTACGCGTTAAGCCTGTGACTGGCGAAGCTTTGACGCAAGCCTTTAGCGGCGTAACTATGGACGGGATCTATAAGCTTCCAAGGGAGAGGTCCGGCACGCAGCAATTTACTGAAACCTTTAACGCCGACGGCACAACAGATTACCGCGAAGGCAAAATCATCGATAAGGGTCAGTGGGCCGCAAACGACGATACGATATGTTTTCGCTACTCTGGCCCCATGGCCGGCGGCTATAGCTGCTTCAATGTCTTTAAAGCCGGAACCTGCTATTATTCTTACGCGCGGGTCAATGTCAAAGACGGCAAGCCCGTCGACGAAAATCGATGGTCAGCGAAAACGATCACACGCGGCGATATCTCGACCTGTGATAATTTGGTGAGTTAGAGCCATTTAAACAATAAAAAAAACCCGGCATAAAGCCGGGCTTGTGTCTTGATGTAAGCGGGAGCTTAATTTTTCTTTTTGGCTTCGCCTTTTTTGCGAGTGGCTTCGATGCCGCGGCCCGTTGTACGCTCAGCGATACGGGCGGATTTACCGCGAAGACCGCGAAGGTAATAAAGCTTAGCGCGGCGAACCTTGCCTTTACGCTTGATTTCAATCGCTTCCACAAGCGGAGAGTAAACTGGGAATACGCGCTCAACGCCTTCGCCGTAAGAGATCTTACGAACCGTGAAGCTCTCGTTAAGGCCAGCACCGGAGCGGGCAAGACATACGCCTTCAAAAGCTTGCAAACGTGTGCGTTCGCCTTCTGTAATCCGGACTTGGACAACAAGCGTATCGCCTGCAGAGAAATCAGGAATGACTTTGCCGCCCTCTAAAAGGCGGGCTTCTTCAGCTTTGTTTAGTTTTTCAATCACGTTCATGACCGTCTCCTTTTGCGCGCCAAGCCTCATAAAGGTCGGGCCGGCGGGCCTTGGTTATCTTTATCTGTTCTTGCTCTTGCCAGGCTCCGATCTTTTTGTGATCACCTGATAACAGCACCTCCGGAATATTCCGGTTTTCCCATTCTCTTGGCCGAGTATAGAGCGGGTACTCTAAAAGACCATTTTCAAAACTTTCATCCTCTGCACTGGCCCCAGTTCCCAGAACACCCGGGAGGAGCCGTACACAGGCTTCGATCATGGCTTGCGCCGCAACCTCGCCGCCAGCCAGTATAAAGTCGCCGATAGAAATCTCTTCCATCTGGCGCGCCTCTATGACCCGCTGGTCGAGACCCTCAAACCGCCCGCAAAACACAACAACACCGCTGCCGGTCGCCAAATCTCTTACGCGTTTCTGCGAAAGCGGCGCCCCGCGCGGGGTCAGGTATAATAATGGGCGACCGTTAAGGGCCACACTGTCAATAGCCGCCGCTGCTATATCGGGCTTTAAAACCATTCCTGGTCCGCCGCCCGCAGGGGTGTCATCAACATTGCGGTGCTTATTAACAGCAAAATCCCGTATGTCTACTGTTTCTAAGTCCCAAATCTGATTCTTTTTTGCTGTACCTATTATAGAGGCGTCCAGCATTCCCGGAAAAGCGTCGGGAAAAAGCGTCAAGATCGTGGCGGTCCACGGGGTATGAGAGCCAGATTGAGACATGGCGAGCTGATAGCGGGTTTATACAGAGAAGGGAAGGCGTTGATTGATATGTTCCTGGCATTGAACGTGGTTTCTACGCCTGAAATATAAAGTGACGGTACCGCTAAGTTCGTGGCGGCGGAAAAATCCCTTCGAACCGTAAGGTCAAAGTGGGTGCCGGAAGTAACTGGACCACGATCCAGACAGAGCCAGCGCCCTATGGATAAGTTAAGGTCCCTGGGAAATGAGCTGCTCACGTAACCCGCAGTAACCGTCTCCCGCTATGTGGAGACTAAGGGCAAAGAGTGCAAGTTAAATTGCATCAAGAGAGCCGCCGCGCTCACATAAATACGCGCAAGCTTTGTGAGGCGATCGCGTTCCGTTTAGGTTTCGCCGCCAAGGCGGCTTGCGAGCCGTTCAATACGCTGCGCGGCCTCGATAAGGCTATCTGCGGCGGTGAGTTCTTTTTTCCGCGCGGTGCTGAGCGCTTCTTCGGACGCGCGGCGAATATCTGAGGCGAGGGCTTCGGCCTGAGTATCTACGGCGCTGCCTGCGTCTTCCAGTTCGTCCATCATTGTTATGCCCGCCATAAGAAGGAGGCGTAAGTCACCGATTTGACCAAACTGGTTGGCGAGCTGCTGCACGCGCTTATCAAGCTTTTCGCCGAGCATGAGCAAATGTGGCTGCTCTCCCTCGTCGCAGCCAAGGGCGAATTTACGGCCGTTTACGGTTATGCTGACTTTAGCCATTACGCGCTCCGTCCATTTTCGTCTTCTCGGCCAGATGTCCGGCCTAGGGCTAATTGTACCTGACGAATAACGCGTTCAAGTTCAGACGTAGTTTCGTCAGCCAGAGCAGAAAACTCGGCTTCCTTTTCTTCAAACTCTTTTTCGCGTGCGGCCGAGGCATCAAGCTCTCGGGCGAGTTTGGCGCGGTCTTTGGTGAAGTCTTCAGATTCTACGGCGACTTTCTCTAGGCGTCCGACTTTTTCTAAAAGCGGATCGAGGGAGGTCTCAAGTTTGCGCAAGGCGTCTTGTAGTCTATCGGCTGCGATTTTTATGTCAGCGCTGTCATTCATGAAATATCTCAAAATTAGCTATATTGTTATAGAATGGCGCATTTATTGCCTCGCAACAAGCCATAATCTGTTGACTCAATGTGGATGTTTGGCCATTGCGGGCGGGACTTAAAAGAGCAGGGCGTTCTTATTATTTCGCGCCTGCTCAAGTGAAATATGCGCGGAGATTTTCATGACAATTCGTATTGGTATTAACGGCTTTGGCCGTATTGGTCGTTTGGTAACGCGGGCTCTGAGTGAGTATAACATTCCAGATATCGAGCTTGTTGCGATTAATAGCCCTGGCGAACTCGCGACCTCTGCCCATCTTTTACGCTATGATAGTGTACATGGCCGTTTCGGCGCCGAAGTCATCGAAGGCGACGGCTTTATTGATTTTGGCCGAGGCAAGGTTCGCATGACACATGAACGCAATCCAGCAGACGCCAAGTGGGGCGATGTCGGGGTTGATGTTGTGATGGAATGTACAGGTCTTTTCCGCTCCGGAGAGAGCGTTCAGCCGCATTTGGATGCGGGCGCAAAATCTGTCTTAATTTCTGCTCCCGGTAGCAATGTTGATAAAACGATTGTTTACGGTGTAAACCATGATGAATTGACCGCCGATGACCGCGTCGTGTCTTGCGCGTCCTGCACGACTAACTGTCTTGCGCCGCTCGCTAAAGTCTTGATGGATACGGTCGGCATTCGCCGCGGCTTCATGACAACGGTTCATGCCTATACGCAAGATCAGCGTATTCTAGATAATTCTCACAAAGATCTGTACCGCGCACGCGCTGCGGGTTTGAACATGATCCCAACATCGACGGGCGCGGCCAAAGCCGTGGGCCTCGTCCTGCCAGAGCTTCTTGGCAAGCTTAGCGGATCCGCTGTTCGCGTACCAACGGCAAATGTGTCGATGGTCGATTTAGCATTCCAGCCGATCAAGAGTACGACGGCAGAAGCGCTTAACGCAGCGGTCAAAGAAGCAGCTGAGGGCGCAATGAAAGGTGTTTTGCGGTATACTGAAGAATCTCTTGTTTCATCCGATCTTAATCATGACCCAAATTCGTCTATTTTTGCGGCGCCCTTGACCAAGGTGCTTGACGGAGATCTTGTGAAGGTTATTGCATGGTACGATAATGAATGGGGCTTTGCTAATCGTATGATTGACGTGGCCCGCGAAATGAGTAACCGCCGAACAGGATAAGCCCTATGGATTTTAAGCGCCTTGAAGACGCCAAGCTCGCGGGTAAAACCGCTCTTGTGCGAGTGGATTTCAATGTGCCTAGGGCCGATGATGGACGCATCACCGATGATACGCGGCTTTTGTCCGCCGTTCCGACGATTAATCACCTTTTAAAGGCTGGCGCGAAAGTCGTTTTGCTTAGCCATTTTGGCCGCCCCAACGGGGAAGCTGATCCTGAACTCTCTTTGCGCTTTATTGTACCAGCCCTCGCCAAGGTGCTGGACTGCGATGTGTATTTTAGCACGGATATTAAAAAGGCCGCTATTGATGCAATGCCCCAAGGGCAGGTTATGCTCTTGGAGAACACGCGTTTCCACCTCGGTGAAACCAAAGGCGAGGCCGCTCTGGCTAAAGCTTATGCCGCGCTCGGTGACGTGTTTGTGGCCGACGCGTTCTCCGTTGCCCACCGTGCCCACGCGTCGAGTACAGGTATTGCGTCTTTCCTTCCGGCCTATGCTGGACTGGCCCTAGAGCGGGAACTAGATCATATTTCGCAGGCGCTGGATGTGCCGACAAGGCCCGTCATGGCGATAGTCGGCGGCGCGAAAGTTTCAACCAAGATCGATTTGCTGAAAAACCTTGTTACTAAGCTAGATACCCTCGCGATCGGCGGCGGCATGGCGAATACATTTTTATACGCACAGGGACATAATGTGGGTAAGTCGCTGCTTGAGAAAGACTTAAAAGACACAGCCCTTGAAATTTTAGCGGAGGCTGAAAGGTCTGGATGCAAAATTGTGTTGCCGTTCGACCTTATCGTTGCGACGGAATTTAGAACGAATGCCCCGCACCGTGTTTGCGGGCTGGATGACGTTGCAGCGCATGAGATGATTTTGGACGCAGGGCCAGAGACGGTCGAGGCAATTTGCGATAGTATTGATGCCTCCAAAACTTTGATCTGGAATGGCCCTTTGGGCGCTTTCGAAATGTCGCCGTTTGATACATCTACGGTTGAAGCTTCGAAATATGCCGCTAAAAGGGCCAAAGAAAATGGACTTATTGCAGTAGCAGGCGGCGGGGATACAGTGTCGGCACTGAAACATGCGGGCGCTGCTGATGATTTCACATTCATCTCAACGGCTGGCGGTGCATTTCTTGAATGGATGGAGGGCAAGGTTTTGCCTGGCGTAGATATTTTAGCGATCTAGATAAGAACGCTAGATAAACAAGAATATTTGGAGAGAAAAATGGATTTGGAACAACTCAACGCAATCGCAACTAAAATGGTGACGCCTGGACAAGGCATCCTTGCTGCGGATGAATCGACGGGTACGATTGGAAAACGTTTTGATTCCATCAATACTGAATCGACCTTTGAAAAACGCCGCGATTGGCGCGAAATGCTTTTCCGTACGGACAAAGCCATGAATGACCATATCTCTGGTGTTATTCTTTATGATGAAACAATCCGCCAATCGGCCAAGGACGGCACGACGCTTGTTGATTTGATTAAGTCCAACGACTCTATTCCAGGTATTAAAGTTGATATGGGCGCAAAGTCTTTGGCTGGCCGGCCCGGCGAAACCATAACTGAAGGTCTTGATGGATTGCGGGGTCGCCTAGCAGAATATTACGAGCTTGGCGCTCGGTTCGCTAAATGGCGCGCAGTTATCGAAATTTCGCATCCTGATGTGAGTGTTGGCGTAACGCCGTCGCGCGGCGCCATCAAAGCTAATAACCACGCACTGGCGCGTTACGCAGCTCTTTGCCAAGAAGCTAACATTGTACCGATCGTCGAACCTGAAATTTTGATGGGCGGTTTTCATTCCGTCGAGCGCTGCCACGAAGTAACTGAGCGCGTGCTAAACTCGCTCTTCACTGAGCTTTATGAGCAAGGCGTGAAACTGGAAGGTATCGTCCTTAAGCCCAATATGGTGGTTGCGGGTATTCAATGCCCCGTACAGCCGAGCCCAGAAGAAGTCGCAGAGCGCACCGTTAAAGTTCTCAAAAACACTGTACCGTCTTCCGTTCCTGGAATTGCTTTCCTTTCCGGCGGGCAGAACAATGAAAAGGCGACGCAAAATCTCGACATCATGAATAAGATCGGTAACTTCACATGGAACCTGACTTATTCTTATGGCCGCGCTCTACAGCAATCTGCTCTTCAAGCATGGAAGGGCGATGATGCCAATTACGACGCCGCGCAAAAAGCCTTTTATCACCGCGCGCACATGAACGGCCTTGCCTCCAAGGGCGAATGGACAGCCGCGCTCGAAGCTGCGGGATAAATTCACGCCGAATTAGCGTTACAGTATTGACCTTTCGCGGTAAAACAGACCACATGTTTCCGCGGAGGGTATTATTATGGATACGACAGTACGAGCAAGCTTGCTCTTTCTTTCATTTGTCACGGCGACGGCGTGTCTTTATTTGACGCGGGATTTACTTGCGCCGCTAGCTCTTGCGATATTCATCTGGTTGATCATTGACGCATTCGCGCGTTGGCTTGATCGCCTCTCTCCCAAATTCCCATACTGGCTCGCCCTAACGGTTGCGATTTTAAGCGTTGTGGCCGCCTTAATTGGTGTTGTTGTGGTAATTATAAATACCGCTGCAGATGTCATAAACCAAGCCCCAAAATATGAAGCCAGACTTCGCGAAATCTTTACGCAGCTTGACGGGGTGCTCAGTAACCTTGGCGGCATGTTCCGTATGGAAGATGTTGGGTTAAAATCACTCATAGATCAAATAAACCCAGAGGAAAAAATATCGCAAGTCCTCGGCGGTATTGTTGGATCAATACAAGGCGTTGGCTCAGAGTTTATACTTATTGCCATTTACGTGGCGTTCCTTTTTGCTGCGCAATCGTCATTCCCAAAAAAAATGGACGACCTATTTCCGGATCAAAACCGCCGCGCACAAGCGGCTAAGGTTGGGCGCCGTATTCGTCATTCAATTGAAAAATATATTGGCGTACAAACGGTTATTTCCATGATGCAGACGGTGGTGAGCTATGTCGCTATGACAGCCCTGGGGTTGGAAAATGCTTTGTTCTGGGCCTTGGTGATTTTTGTTCTAAACTATATTCCAATTATCGGCGGCTTCATTGCGGTGGCTTTGCCAAGCCTGTTCGCATTAGTCGAATTTGATTCATCTGGCCGCGTGGCCTTGTTGGTGGGGCTTTTGTTCGGCGCTCAATTTGTGATTGGGAATACAATCCAGCCAAAAATGATGGGTGACAGTATGAACCTCTCGGCCTTGGTTGTTGTCCTGTCTTTGACCTTATGGGGCGCTCTGTGGGGCGGCGTCGGGGCGTTTTTGTCTGCGCCGCTTACGGTCATCATTATGATCATTCTCGCGCAGTTCCCAACAACGCGCTGGATTGCGGTGCTCTTATCGTCGGACGGGGAGCCAGATGTTGATGAGGACGATAAAAAGAAAGCCAGTGCTATTCCGTCTCTTTAGGCCATAGCCGTAGCGCTATATCTCGCCTATTCACGCATGTGTGATGCGGTGTTCAATAGCGCGGCGTCAGATGTTGAGGTATAAGCCCTTATGAAATTATCACGCCTTATCCTGACAGCCTCTCTTATTGGGCTTGCGCAATCCGCGTTTGCCGGGTCCGCTCAGCCGAAGAGGGTCTTGGAGCTCTTTACCTCCCAAGGCTGTTCTTCCTGTCCTCCGGCAAATGAATTTGCCGGAGAAATGGCAGAAGAGCCCGAAACGTTAGTGCTGTCCTACGGCGTGACCTATTGGGATTACTTAGGCTGGCAGGACACATTCGCGGATCCTGACTTCACGCAAAGACAACGCGATTATGGTAAGGCTCTAGGCAGCGCCAATGTTTATACGCCGCAAATGATCCTCAACGGATCGGCTCATGGCCCGCATTATTCAAAGTCTGATGTGAAATCGATGGACTTGCCGCAAAACCAACCAGATATTAAGCTGACGAAAGATCAAGGGCGTCTATTAGCGACTTTCGGAACACAGTCACAAACACCGGATTACCAAGCCGTCCTTGTGGAATATGTTGCCGGTCCGCAATCTGTCCCCGTAAAGGCCGGAGAGAATAGGGGCCTCGTTTTGAGTTTAAGTAATGTTGTGACTCACATTAAGCCGCTTGGTGCGTGGGATAAGAAGGCGCCGCTCGCGACGCAAATCAAACCTAAGCCGGGCAAAGCCTATGCGCTTTTGTTGCATGATCCAAAGACCATGGCACTCTCTGCGGCCGTAACCTACACGGACTAAATCCTCATACAAAAAACCCGTCATTGTGGGAATGACGGGCTTATGATTGGCTCTTGTGGGAAAGAGCATTCGTGGGAGATGAAGACAAAGCCCAGTTGGTAGGTGGGGAAAAGTTGAGGCCCTGTATTCAATATAGATATATATACGGGTTCACATGGCCGCAAAAAGACGGAAATAAGGCAAGTTTGGGGCGATTTATAATTAACGTGTATTAATCATCACTTTCTAGGATAACGTAATAATACACTTGGCGATGGATCCCGCGAAACAAAATAGCCCGCCGCTGGGGAAAGCGGCGGGCTATTTGGGGCTCCGCTGTGGGAGGAGCCAATGTTAGTTGTGGCTTGTGGGAAAAAGCCAGTGTGGGTCAAGGCTCGTGGGAGAAAGCCAAAATGCGTTGAGGGACACAGAGGAAGGCGGGGGGCTGGGGGGCTTAGAACCGTCTTTGTCTCTGTGTCCGACACTTATGACTATAAGCTTGGGAATGGCGACAAAAAGACAAGAATAAGGCAAGTTTAGGGCATTACCTTGCCTAAGTGTTAACGGCGCGGAACCCAAACCGCCCACTTGCGCACTTAGATTTGCGTAGTAATGTTAGCTATGACGTCCAAAATTGTCCCGCTACCTATACGCTCAACATCAGGCAAAAGTCGCCAACCTTCTCAAATTGCTTTTGATCGGCGCGAGCTATCACAAATTCTTTCGGTTTATGGCCACATGGTCAGCCAAGGTCATTGGAAGGATTATGCGATGGACTTTTTAGCTGAGAAAGCGGTGTTTAGTATTTATCGCAAAGCCTCGGAACATCCGCTGTATAGGATTGAAAAAAGGCCAGCCCTTCGAAACAAACAAGGGCAGTTTAGCGTCATCGCTCCCGGAGGCCTCATCATGAAGCGCGGTCATGATCTGGCGGCAGTTTTGCGGGTGTTTGATAAACAACGCTTCAAGCTCGCATAAAAAAAAGCCCGCTGAAACAGCGGGCTTTAAACGCAATGGTTTTAAGAAATCAATCGCGGCCAAACAGGCTGAGAAGGATTTGGAACATATTGACGAAGGCCAAAAGAAGGCTAGCCGCGCCGTAAGCGGACATTTTGCTTTCCATAGCGGCGTTTCCGGCAATACCGTAATAAATGCGCTTCAGCATCTGTGTTTCCCAAGCGGTAATGAAAGCAATTGCGAGTAGGGCGATACCTGAGACAACCATTTCAAACGGGCCGGAAAGCTGCAACGCTGGAATAAACATGCCAGCGATGTTAATGGCGATGTAACCGATAAAGGCCGCAATTGCGTACTTCACATAGGCGCTAAGATTACGCTCTGTTGTGTGTCCAAAAAAGCTAAGCGCGGCAAACATAGCAACGGTCATGAAAAAGACCTTCGCAATAACCTCTGCCGAATACATTAAAGTAATGACTGACATGAACACGCCCATAAAAGCGGCAAAGCCGAATAGGAATGTTAAAACGCCGCCTAGGCTCATAGTCGGTAATTTGTTGCCGACAGCTCCGAAAAGCACTGGAATAGCAATAACAAAGCCAATGAGAATGAGCGGATTGCGGAAAAGACTAATCGCAGCAGGGTTCGATGAGAGATACACGCCGCCAAAGTAGGCAACAGCGGCCGTGACAGCCATGGCCATGGCCATATAACGATATGTGCCAAGCATAAAATTACGCAGGCCAACATCCGTTGCGCTATCTACGCCGACAGATTGTGGTGTACGATTTGTCATAAAGACTCCTTTGAAGGCACAAGGCCCGTTTATTGTTGTAGTGACCTTAATATAAGCTATTTAGCGCGGAATACAATACAAACTGACCGTAACGGATAATGTAAGAGGAAACACCACAATGGATTTTAGACAATTAGGCCGCACAGATATTAAAGTTTCCTCCGTCTGTCTGGGGTCCATGACATGGGGCGAACAAAACACTGAGGCCGAAGGTCATGAGCAGCTAAACTACGCCCTTTCCCAAGGTATCAACTTTATTGATACCGCAGAGATGTATGCCGTACCAGGCAAGTCTGAAACGCAGGGCCGAACAGAAGAAATTATTGGTACTTGGATCAAAGCCCGAGGAAAGCGCGATGATATTGTCTTAGCCTCAAAAGTTACAGGACGCTCAGAAATGTCATGGGTGCGCAAAGCGGGCGGCGTCATTCGCCATACAGCGGCGCAAATTGACGAAGCCATTGAAGGCTCTTTGCGGCGGTTGCAAACAGATTATCTGGATCTTTACCAGCTCCATTGGCCTGACCGCGCAATCCCGGGGTTCGGCTTCCATGTTTACCAAGACTATGACGCGAATGACATGGTGCCGCTCGAAGATATTTTAAGCGCGCTCAATAAACATGTCGAGAAAGGCAATATCCGGCATATTGGCCTGTCAAACGAGTCCGCTTGGGGGACGATGAAATTTTTGGAGATTGCTGAGAGACAAGGCTTGCCGCGTCCAGTCTCGATCCAAAATGCTTATAATTTAGTCAACCGCCGCTTTGATTACGGCCAAGCTGAGATCGCTATGCGTGAACAGGTGGGCTTGCTAGCCTATTCTCCGCTCGCGCAAGGCTACCTCACGGGCAAGTACCGTACAGACGTTCCAAAAAATTCTCGCAAAGATTTGTTTGGCCAATTTCTGGCCCGTTACGAAAATGATGGCGGCGTCGACGCGGTGAATGATTGTCTCGACGCAGCGGCAGAACTTGGCATTACGCCGACACAGTTCGCGCAGAAATTTGTCGAAAGCCGCGAATTTGTTACGAGTAATATTATTGGCGCGACTACAATGGCGCAACTCAAAGAGAATATCGACGCGCATGCGATTACTTGGACAAAAGAGATGGAACGAGCCGCTTCGCGTATCCAGAAAGTTCACCGCAGCCCAAGCCCTTAAATTACCAAGTCCTTATCTTCAGGCCGTTAGTCTGACAAGTCTTTGCGAGGGGGATTGTTTTTAGCGCTTTAATTGGATTAAGGTGCGCCCAAAACAATAAGGGCGTGACCATGCGATTACAAACTCTCCTCATTAAAGGCCTTCGGGCTCTGGCTCTAACAGCGGCTTTCACGGGCGGTAGCGCTTCTGCCGAAACGACCGGCTATTACCAAATGCCGGTGATGAATGACACGCATTTGGTGTTTGCCAGTGAGGGGGGTTTATGGCGGGCTTCGGCTAGCGGCGGAACCGCCATCAGGTTAACAACTCATCCCGAAGCCGAGACTAACCCGTCACTATCGCCCGACGGAAAATGGATCGCGTTTCAAGCCAGCTATGACGGCCCAAGCGAGATTTATATCATGCCTGTCGCGGGCGGTACGCCGAAGCGACTGACGTTTGAAGGTGGCCGCGTCACGGCACGCGGCTGGATGGGCAGCGGCAAGGTTCTTTACCGCTCGTCCAATGTTTCAGGCACGATCCCAAGATTGCTGCGCACGGTTGATGTGGAAAGCCTTGAGACGCAGGATATTCCGCTCGACGGCGCGGATGAAGCGGCGATGCTTGCGGACGGGCAGACCTTGATTTTCACCCGTTACGGCCTGTCGATGTTTTCAGACAATGCCATTCAATATCGCGGGGGCCGCATGGCGCAGCTCTGGCGTTACAGACTTGGCAGTAAACGCGAAGCTGTGCGCCTCGCCGCAGACTTTGCCGCGCCGATTCGCCATCCTATGGTTTGGAATGATCGCATTTATTTTATTAGCGACAAATCCGGCACCGATAATATTTGGTCAATGGACACGGCGGGTAATGACGCGCGCCAAATCACGCAATCCACGCAGTGGCAAATGCGCAGTCCGAGTCTGTATAAAGGCAAGATCACATACCAAAGCGGGGCTGATCTTTTTGTCTATGATCTAGCGGCTAACACGCGGGCGCCGCTTTCTGTTTATCTAACGACTGATCGCGACCAACAACGTCTGCGCTGGCTAGAAAAACCGCTTGATTATTTATCTGGCGCGAGCGCGGCTCCGTCTGGAAAGTCCGTGACGATTACCGCGCGCGGCCAATTCGTGACAGGGTTTACGGGAAAACGGCGGCGAGTGAATTATACGCTGCCTTCCGGCGCGCGTGCACGGTCTGCAGTCATGGGCGAAAGCGGCGAGTGGGTTTACGCCCTCATTGACCGGAACCTCTCCGGTGAAATTTGGAAGTTCGCAGCAGACGGAAGCGGCGAAGGCAAGGTCATCAAGTCTGGTATCGATGCTCATATTTGGTTTGTCGCGGCCGCGCCCAAAGGCGAAGTTCTTATCTATAGCGATAAGCGCGGCAAGCTCTACCGCTTTGACGCCGAGAGCGGCGAAACCATTTTAATGGACACAGCCGTTAGCAGTTCCGACTTCAACTTTGGCGATTTGTCATGGTCAAAGGATGGCCGATATTTAGCATACGGATTTTACGACGCGCGCGATATTGCTCAAATCGCCGTCTATGACACGAAGGCAAATACCAAGTCCGTCATGACGCGCGGCAAGTTTGAATCGTTTGCGCCCGCATTTTCCGAAGATAATGGCTGGCTTTACTTTCTATCTAATCGCAATTTTGACGCCACGCCCGGTTCGCCTTGGGGTGATCGGAATATGGGCCCCGCCTTTGCAGAACGGGCAAAGGTCTATGCCTTGCAGCTTGACCCCGAAGCGGCGTTCCCCTTCACGGCTGAGAACGAACTGACAGCCGAGAGCGGTGATGATGCTAAAGACAAAGAAGACTCTGAAGGTGATGACGCCAAGGATGGTGATAAAGACAAGACAGCTGACGAAGACAAAACGGCCGCGCTTGATCTTAGCGGCGCGGCCGCGCGCCTCTGGCCCGTGCCTGTTTCAGCGGGTGACTATACAGGCCTCGCGGCGACGAAGGACAATCTGTTTATTCTCGAAGGCGGGGGCAGCGATCTTGTCTATACGTCCCGAAATAAGCGCACATTAAAGCGTCTCTCTATTGGTTCTGATGACCCAGAGCTTGAAACCTATGCAGGCGATGTTGCGGACTTTAGCCTCTCAGCCGATCACAAGACTCTCTTTGTGCAAACGGGCTCCCGTAACCGCGCGAAATTCATGCTTCTCAAAGCGGGGAGTGATTTCCCCAAAGATGCGTCCGATAAGACTGTGCGACTTTCCGATTGGCGTCTTGCGATTGACCCGTCCAATGAATGGCGTCAAATGGCGCTGGATGCGTGGCGTCTACACCGCGACTTTGCCTATGATAGAGAGCTTCGCGGCGTGAACTGGAACGCAGTACGGGATAAGTTCGTACCGTTTGCAAGCCGTCTAGGACATCGCAGCGAGCTTAATGACTTGCTCGCGCAGATGTCGGCAGAGCTCGGTATTCTGCATAGCCAAATCCGTCCGGGCGAACTTCCCGAAGACGAAGAGAGCGGGAACCCTGCATTTCTCGGCGCGGTCTATGAGGCTGTCTCTGGCGGACTTAAAATCACGTCTATTCGTAACGGCGAAGCCGACCGTCCTGAGACGCTTGGCCCGCTTATGGCCCCCGGCGTAGACGTTCTGCTCGGCGATATTATTACGGCGGTTGATGGACGTCCTATCGCCACGAAAGCCGATTTAGCTCTGGCGCTTTCGCAAAAATCTGGTCAGCAAGTGCGGCTCGAATTAATGCGTAAAAAAGCCTCACATAGCGAGATTGTCATCCCCGTATCGCGGCGCGGCGAATCCATGCTGCAATATACGGATTGGGTTCAAAAGAGCCGCGACACCGTTGCGAAGACCTCGCAAGGCGAGATCGGCTATCTCCATTTACGGGCCATGGGTTCGGGCGATGTTGAGAGCTTCGCGCGTGATTATTACGAGCACTTTGATAAGGACGGCCTAATCATTGACGTCCGCGGAAACAATGGCGGCAATATTGATAGCTGGATTATCGGCACGCTCCTACGCAAGGCTTGGGCGTTTTGGCCGGGTGCAAATGGCGGCCAATCTTATACCAATATGCAGCAAACCTTTAGGGGGCATTTGGTCGTTTTAATTAATGAAGGCACCTATTCTGACGGGGAGACATTCGCGGCAGGCATTAAGGCGCTAGACATTGCGCCGACTATCGGAACCCGCACGGCGGGCGCAGGCATATGGCTGTCAGGGCGCAACCGCCTCGTTGACGGCGGCCAAGCGCGTATTGCAGAGTATGGGCAGCACGGTCTTGATGGGCGCTGGCTGATTGAGGGATACGGAGTGGGGCCTGATATGGAAGTAAGCAATCCACCGCACAGCACCTATAACGGCGAAGATCGTCAACTGGCGAAGTCGCTCTCTTATTTAAAAGAGAAGATCGCTGCAGAGCCGATCAAGCCGTTAAGGGTTTTGTCTTACCCGCGTCTTGGCGAACACGGGCAAGATGTGGATTAGACCTTAAGGCCTAATCTTCTAGCGCGTACCAATCCCGAATGGCGGCCCAGCCGTCTTCGGCGGTTTCGACAAATTTGAACAGGTCGAGATCTTTACGAGAGATTGTCCCGCCGTCTGCAAGGGCTTCAAAATTAATGACGCCGCGCCAAAACTTTTCTCCGAACAGGAGGATTGGCATAGGCGCAACGCGGCCCGTTTGGATGAGGGTCAGAACCTCGAAGAATTCATCGAATGTCCCGAATCCGCCCGGGAATACGGCGACGGCTTTCGCCCGCAGTAGGAAATGCATTTTCCGTATGGCGAAATAGTGGAACTGAAAACTCAGCGCCGGAGTCACGTAAGGGTTCGGCAGAGCCTCGAACGGCAGAACGATGTTAAGCGCAATAGAAGGCGCGCCCACATCATGAGCGCCGCGATTGGCAGCTTCCATAATGCCGGGTCCGCCGCCAGAGACGATGACCCATTCCTTACCGCCAGTTTTGAGGCAGGCCTCAGAGACAGTGCGGGAGAAGTTTCGTGTTAGCTCATAAAATGGGGCTTGCTGGCGAAGGGCTTCCTCGGCTTCGTTGCCAAGATCGCGCACGCTTTTTGTCCCAGGTTCAGGGATGCGGGCGGAGCCAAAGACCACAACGGTGGATTCGATCCCAGCTTCGTCAAGCAGCATGCCAGGTTTGAGAAGTTCGAGTTGAAGCCGAACAGGCCGCAACGCTTCCCGCGTCATGAAGTCTTCGTCGTCAAAAGCAAGTCGGTATGCGGGATGTACCGTTTGCGGCGTCTTAGCGATGTTTTGCATGGCCTCACGGTCTTCAGTGGCCGTGCGGAAGCTTGCGCCTGTGCGGCGCTCGTGTTTATTTTCGTCTGTCATATTTTTCCTAATCTACGTCATACACCATGTAATAATGGCTTTTTGCGCGTGGAGGCGGTTCTCCGCCTCGTCAAATACGCGGGATTGCGGTCCGTCGATAACGGCCGCTGAGACTTCCTCGCCCCGGTGGGCAGGAAGACAGTGTAGAAATGTTGCGTTTGAATTTGCAGCTTTCATAAGCGCATCATTGACCTGATAAGCCGCAAGGTCAACCATGCGTTTGTCGGCATCTTCGTCGCCCATAGATACCCATGTATCGGCGATTATCACGTCAGACTTTTTGCAGGCTTCGAGCGGGTCAGTGATGGTTTCTATTTTCGCGCCGGCTTGCCGTGCGGCTTCAACCGTTTGCCCAGGAACCGTATACCCATCAGGACAAGAAATGCGTAATGAGTACCCAAATTTGGCGGCGGCGTTGATGAAGCTCACGGCCACATTGTTCCCGTCGCCAACCCATGTCAGGGTCATGTCGGAAAGGTCGCCGCCGTTCTCTTCAAGCGTTTGAAGATCCGCCATGATCTGGCAGGGGTGATTATAATCCGTCAGGCCGTTAATCACAGGCACAGACGCATTACGCGCAAGGTCGACAAGCGTGGCATGGTCATTGGCGCGAAGCATAATTCCGTCAACGAAACGCGATAGGACTTTGGCGGTGTCTTCGATGGTTTCCCCGCGTCCGATTTGCATATCGTTCGACGTTGCCGTGATTGACGTACCGCCAAGCTGGCGCATACCCATATCAAATGAGAAGCGCGTCCGCGTCGAACTTTTCTCAAAAATCATCGCCAGCGTTTCGCCGTTAAACGGCGCGTCAGTATCCGCGCGGCCTTTGGGCTGACCCGCACGAGCGGTCTTACGGCGATGGGCCTCATCTAAAATAGAGCGAAGTTCACTGGCCGGAATATCGGCGAGCGAGAGAAAATGCTTTGGCGATGTCATGATGTCCTCATTACCGGGGCTTTATGGCCCAAAGAGGTAACATTAATGTGACGGTTAGAAAATTTCCACAAAAATCGTGTAGAAGTGAATGCTACATACTCTGAGGTCGGAGTGATATATTCTACGTTTAAAGGAAACTAACCTAAAACTTACTGATGCGTATTGCCGTCCATGTTATCAAAATGTCCCGGCACAATCGGTGTCTTGATGACGGAGACTGTGACTGAATTATTGTCAGAGTCTGTAATCCGGGAGAATTGAATGTGTCCATTTAGATGCTCAAAGGTTGCCAGGCCATCATCGTCAAACAAGATTTTTTCTTCTGAAAGCTCCTCTCCTAAAAAGCCTTCACCTTCGTAGGTTCCCAGTCTTTCAGATAAATGAATTGATTTCTTGCTTGTACGACTAATTGACCATGTCAGCTTTAGGGATGGAGGGAATGCGTCAACCGGACTTTCGCTAAAGCGCGGAATAGGCCGTTTGTCTCCTCTTGGTATACTCCTTGAGCGCGGAATCATAGGGCTTCCTGAGGTGCTACTCTCAACGTATACTTTATTAGAATCTTGCCAGTATAGGCAAACCGCCCCCTTATTGTTCGGCGCTGGGGCGCACCATTCGATGGGATTCTTATCGTCCCCTTGGGTGTAACGGTCCGCGAACTCATACGTTTTCATTTTTACGTGCGTAAACGTGAATTGCCGCGCGTATAGGGGACTGCCTTTTTTCAAGGTCAATTTTTTTCCGGCTATTATGGGGCCTATATGATAGGTGAAGTCCTCACCTAAAATGGCAGTACGGGCGTTGCGTATATTCATTTCATAAAATATTTCGCCCTTTTTCTTCGGTCCCGTATGGATTTTCACATTTTTATCGGCGTACTCAAAGCCTGCTTCTCCTTGCCATTTGGCCGACGGAGTTTCTTTAGGAAATATGTATTTGAAGTCACCTCCCGAAGGGGATGCACAGGCTCCAATGCTTAAAATGGTCAAAATTAAACAATTTCGGTAATGCTTCATGGGTATCCTAAACGCTTAGGTAATTACCGTAATACTGTAGTTAAAAAATTTCCACAGAAATCGTGCGTGCCGTCTCGTCTTCGGTTCTTAAACTCTCGACCTTCCGGCTCTGCGCCGCTCCTGCGGCTTGGCCGGAATGACATATATGATCCTGTCATTCGAGAATTTGCGCTGCAAATATCCGAAAGGTCGAAAGGTTTTGGGGGTCTTTCGTTGTGGGTAGATACAAAAAACCCCGGACAGTGGATCCGGGGTTTTGATTTGTTTGTATCGGCGTAAATTACGCCGCGGCCAAATTCCGCAGGACATACTGTAAGATGCCGCCATGTTTGTAATATTCGTGCTCATTATCCGTATCGATGCGCACTTTTGCGGTGACGATTTTTGTGTCGCCGTTCGGATATGTGATGTCGACATTAAGCGTGCCGCGCGGCTTAAGGCCTTCAACGCCTTTAATGTCCACGGTTTCGTCGCCGGTCATGCCGAGGCTTTCCCAGCTTTGTCCGTCTTGGAATTCAAGTGGGAGGACGCCCATACCGATCAGGTTTGAGCGGTGAATACGCTCAAAGCTTTCAGCGATCACGGCTTTAACGCCGAGAAGGATTGTTCCTTTGGCAGCCCAGTCACGCGACGAGCCGTTACCGTAAAGCGATCCCGCGAAGACTACGAGGTCCTTACCGCCCTCGAGGTATTTCTCTGAGGCATCAAAGATGCTCATGACTTCGCCAGTCGGGACGTATTTTGTAACGCCGCCTTCTGTGCCCGGAGCCATAAGGTTTTTGATGCGGATGTTGGCAAAGGTGCCGCGCATCATGACTTCGTGGTTGCCGCGGCGTGATCCGAAAGAGTTGAACTCATTTTTTGGCACTTGGCGGGCAGAGAGGTATTCGCCAGCAGGGCCGTCATGCTTGATCGCGCCAGCAGGGGAGATGTGATCTGTTGTGATTGAATCGCCAAGAAGGGCAAGAACGTTAGCGTTCTTCACGTCTTCAACCGGATCTGGCGTCATGGTCATGCCGTCAAAATAAGGCGGGTTCCGCACGTAAGTTGAGGCTGGGTTCCAGTTATAAGTCTCGCCGCCTTCGACATGTATGTCCTGCCATTGCTTGTCGCCTTTAAAGACATTGGCGTAACGTTCTGTGAACATTTTGCGGGTGATGACCTTGCGGACAACATCGGCGATTTCTTTGGAAGTTGGCCAAATGTCTTTGAGGTACACTTCGTTGCCGTCTTTATCGACGCCGAGCGGGTCTGCATCAAAATCATGGTGCAAGGAACCAGCCAAGGCATAGGCCACAACAAGCGGCGGAGAGGCGAGGAAGTTAGCTTTGATATCAGGGCCGATCCGGCCTTCAAAGTTACGGTTACCAGAAAGCACAGAGCAAGAGACAAGGTCGCCTTCGGCAATGGCTTCCGCGAGTTCAGGGGCGAGTGGACCGGAGTTGCCGATACACGTCGTACAGCCGTAACCGACAACGTCAAAGCCAAGCTGATCTAGTTCTGTTTGGAGTTTTGATTTCTCAAGATATTCGCCCACAACTTGCGAGCCCGGCGCGAGGGATGTTTTCACCCACGGCTTAACTGTGAGGCCAAGCTTGTTAGCTTTTTCGGCCACCAAGCCAGCCGCCATCATAACGGACGGGTTGGATGTGTTGGTACAAGACGTAATCGCAGCGATGAAAACGTCGCCGTGATCAACGGAGTAGTCTTTGCCTTTAACGGCAATACCGTCGCCGGAAGATGGCGCTTTGCCATATTCGTCGCGCAGGATTTTTGCGAAGTGAACGTTCGAGCCTTTAAGGTCAAAACGGTCTTGTGGACGCTTAGGGCCAGAAATGGCGGGGTTAACCGTGCTAACATCTAGAGAGATTGTGCTTGTATAAGTAGCAATAGTTTCGTCGCGCCAGAAACCTTGCGCCTTTGAGTAAGCTTCGACGAGTTCAATGCGGGCTTCGTCGCGGCCTGTGGCGTTGAGGTATTTCAGCGTGTCATCATCGACAGGGAAGAAGCCGCATGTCGCGCCGTATTCTGGCGCCATGTTGGCGATGGTCGCTTGGTCTTCGAGAGACAGGTGGTTGAGGCCTTCACCGTAAAATTCTACGAATTTGCCCACAACGCCTTTTTTACGGAGCATTTCAACAACGCGCAAAACAAGGTCAGTCGCCGTCGCGCCTTCTAGCAATTTTCCTGTAAGCTCAAAACCGACAACTTCGGGGATAAGCATAGAGATAGGCTGTCCGAGCATAGCGGCTTCGGCTTCGATCCCGCCGACGCCCCAACCGAGCACAGAAAGTCCGTTGATCATTGTTGTGTGGCTATCCGTACCGACAAGCGTATCAGGGAAGGCGTAGGTTTTGCCGTCAACGGTCTTTGTCCAAACCGTTTGCGCGAGGTTCTCAAGGTTGACTTGGTGACAGATGCCCGTTCCAGGAGGCACAACCGCGAAATTATCAAACGCTTCTTGGCCCCATTTCAGGAAGTCATACCGTTCGCCGTTACGCTCATATTCGCGTTCAACGTTTTTCTTGAAGGCTGTCTTTGTGCCGTAATAATCAACCATCACTGAGTGATCGATAACCAAGTGAACCGGATTAAGCGGATTAATTTTATCGGGGCTTTGGCCGAGGTTCTTCATGGCGTCGCGCATGGCGGCCAAATCAACAACTGCCGGAACGCCTGTGAAATCCTGCATCAAAACGCGCGCCGGACGGTAGGCGATTTCATGTGTAGAGGTTTTAGTTTTAAGCCAGCCAGCGATGGCTTCAATGTCTTCTTTTTTTACTGTGTTTCCGTCTTCGTGGCGAAGCAGGTTTTCAAGCAAAACTTTCAAAGAGCGTGGCAGTTTCGAAATTCCGGCAAGGCCGTTCTTTTCTGCGATTTTGAGATCGTAATATGTGTAAGTCCCGCCGCGTACTGTAAGTTCGCGTTCGCAATTAAAACTGTCGTGTGAAGCCATAGTCAAAGTCCTTATAAGGGCAAAATTTCCCTCTTATAAGCCTAGACATACGGGGTTGCAACGCCAAACGCCGCGTTAAAATGAGGCAGTAAGTAATCTTTGCCCCTGAAAGGCATAAGATGCTTATTTGCGCACTGGTAGGTAATATTCTGCCGGTTTGGGTGCGACAGGAATGTAACCTGTATCAGCTGGCGGAACATAGGCGGGCGGTGAGTAGGCCGGCGGACTATAGGCTGGTTCAGACGCCTCTAGGCAAGTCCCGTCGGTGCTCGGCGTCGTGTAATCTGGGCAGTTTAGCGGCTCTTGAGTGTTGACTGCCTGCGTTGTGATCGTTTGCGTGTAAGGCTGTAGGGCGGCCTGAGGCAACACAGTTTGGGGGAAGGCAGGGGCTTGCTGATAATAAGTTGGTGCGTAATAGGCTTGAGCGGCGTAATTCTGCATGCCGCAATCTGCCATGCAGTCACCGTAACGGCTACTGCCTTGATTATAACTACACGCGGAAAGCGCTAGACCGCAGACGAGAACGCCTAGCATTAAAGGGCGGCGAAGAAAAACTTTGGACATGACTTAAGCTTTCTATTTGGCAAGCGCCTTGGCGGCGCAAAACGAATCAGTATGTCGGTTAAGGTGCGCGGTATCGGTTAAGACCGCGTTAACCATACGTGTAAATGTGGATTTACCGGCTTTAGAACGCAAAATTAAAAACCGTTTAGATTGTGCACTCATGTCTTGAAGACCAGAATAATCGGCTTAAATGTCCTTTCGTAGGAATGACGGGTTCGTCATGCCACAGACATAAAATGTCCATGGCACGGCTACCCAGAGATAACTAAATAGAAATATAAACGACCAAAGATTTAATTGGAGACTATCATGCGTAAACTTTTGCTCACAGGGACAGCCGTTTTGGCGGTTTTCATTGCGCCGGCCGCGCTCTCGCAAACCTCACTTTTCAAGCCAAACGCTTCCACGACTAGCGAAGCGATGAGCGTCGATAGCCGCGGGGTGCTGACGATGGCGCCGCTGCTAGAACGTGTTTCGCCAGCTGTTGTGAGTATCCGCACAGAAGGCAAAGTCCCTGAAAAAACGGATGACGTCACGGATGAGCGCCAAGAAATGCTAGAGCGGTTTTTTGGCCGTAAGTTCGAAGCGCCGCAGCAGCAACGCCGTAGTGGTTCGGTTGGCTCTGGCGTGATTGTCGATGCGGATGCGGGATATATCCTTACCAATCACCACGTTGTTAAAGACGCCGGCGACATTACAGTCGTTTTGAAAGATCGCCGTGAGTATATCGCGACGCTTGTAGGCGGCGACGAGAAAACGGATATTGCCGTTCTGAAAATCGAAGCGAAGAATCTACGGGATGTCGAATTTGCGCCTAATGATTCGGCCAAAGTTGGCGATTACGTTATTGCGATTGGCAACCCGTTTGGCCTTGGCCATACCGTGACGTCTGGCATTGTAAGCGCGCTTGGGCGGCAAATTTCTGGCGGTGACCGGTATCAAGATTTTATCCAAACGGATGCCTCTATTAATCCCGGAAACTCAGGCGGCGCGCTCGTCAATTCAAAAGGCGAGTTGATCGGAATTAATTCCGCCATTATCTCTCGTTCGGGCGGGAATAACGGCATTGGTTTCGCTGTGCCGACAAAAATGGCGCATAGCGTTATGAACCAACTTGTGGCTTACGGCGAAGTTCGCCGCGGGCGTATTGGCGTCTCTATACGCAATATCGATCCAGCTTTCCAAGAGGCTTACGGCCTGTCTACCCTCGAAGGGGCTTTCGTCAATAATGTTGTCGAAGGCAGCGCCGCCGATAAAGCGGGCCTAAAAGCCGAAGACGTTATCATTGAATTTAACGGCGAAATCATTCGGGATGCTTCCGACATTAGTAACGCCGTGGGCCTTGTGGAGCCAGGCGTTCGTACTGAGCTTACATACCTTCGCGATAATAAGCGCCGGACGACTAAAATTTCTGTAGAAGAGTTTGACGACGAGCCGGAAGTTTTAGACGCTGAATCTCGTGATGATATTCCGGCCATGGAAAGTTTTTCCGGCGCGTCTATTACGAATATCCCCGAGGACATGACTTTGCGCGGCGGAAGCGCCGGTGCGTTTGTGGCGAGTGTTAGCCCGGGTTCAAAAGCCGCAAGAGCGGGTCTCGCCAAGGGCGATATCATCCGGCGGGTTGGCCGCACACAAATTGCTGATCTCGGCGATTTTGAAGACGCGATCAAAAAGAAAGACGGCCCCATTGCCCTAACCGTAGAGCGCGACGGCACGAACCTGTTTTTAGCGGTTCGCTAAGACGGGTTTAGCCCTCGGCTTCATCATCAAAAATATCTTCTATAGCCCGGCCAAAGAGTCGGGCTATTTTAAAGGCAAGCGGTAAAGACGGGTCATATTTTCCCGTCTCAATCGCGTTTATGGTTTGGCGGGAGACGTCCAAATGGTCGCCCAGAACAGCCTGTGACCACCCTTTTTCAGTTCTCATAAGTTTCAATGAATTTTTCATTCTACTGGCATGTCACACGTTTTGTGATGGCAATTTTACAGGCACTGTAAGCCAAAGTGTAGAGCACGAAAATATAATAGACAGGAAACTTTGGCGCGTCGACGAGCATTTCCAGCATCCCCCATGTCGTGCAAAAAGCTAAGGTGACGCCTACGCCTCCGAGTAAGGCTCTGAAATCTTGCTCGCGCTGATACTCGTCTATCTCAAATAACCAACGTCCATGCCCCCACAAAAACCAGATGATGCAGGCTGCAGGCATGACGGCGAGTGCGACCTGAGCAGGCAAGGGTAATTCGGCCCCTTTAATGGCCCAAGAGGCTAATCCCGTCGACAGCATAAAGGCAGCCATTGAGGGGTAGAAGACTTTCCAGTATCGTTTTTGCGCTTGTTTCGGTGACATTCTGATTTCTCCATTTAGTCAAGTCTGCTTTACATATTGGAATGAACTGAGTATGTCAAATTTACTTTACTAAATATCAAGGGTCCTTGTCATTTTGCTCACGAACTTGTGTATGACATAGGGATAAGAATAGGGTAGGGACGGCGTATGAATGCAGTGATCGATCCCAAAAAATTCCAAGACCCCTTTGTGACCGCAAAGGGCGAAACGCGCGCGAGTGTTAGCTTTTCCGGGCTTCAGACGCTCTGGTTTAATACGGGCAGCCTTTGCAATATTGAATGCGCCAACTGCTATATTGAAAGCTCGCCCACGGCAGACCATTTTGTCTACCTCTCCCCAGAAGACATGACGCCTTATTTGGACGAAATTGACGCGCTGGGTTACGGCAAAATTGAGATCGCGTTTACGGGCGGCGAGCCTTACATGAACCCCTATATTCTACGTCTGTCCGAAATGGCGCTGGAGCGCGGACATGACCTTCTTGTTTTGACTAACGCCATGAAGCCGATGATGCGTCCGCGGGTGCAAAAAGGCTTGCTGGATTTACAAGAGCGGTTTCCGGGCAAGATGACCCTGCGGGTAAGTCTCGATCATTTCTCTGCCGCTGGGCATGATGCAGAGCGCGGCGTAGGCAGCTTTGCTAGTGCGATGACAGGCATGGATTGGCTCAGCGCGCAGAATATTAAGCTTCATATAGCCGGACGGGCCATGTTTTCCGAGAGCGAAGAGGCGGCGCGTGCAGGCTATGCGGCACTAATCACGGCGCAAGGCTGGGACATTGACGCGCATAATCCTGCGCAAACTATTCTTTTTCCAGAAATGGACGCGAAGGTAGACGTACCAGAGATCACAACCGCATGCTGGGGCATTTTAAACGTCCAGCCAGAAGCCATGATGTGCTCGACAAGCCGTATGGTCGTTCGTCGCAAAGGCGCTGGAAAAGCGAGCGTTTTGGCCTGCACGCTGTTGTGGGACGATCCGCAATTTGAACTCGGCGACAGCCTTGAGAGCAGCCTGAAGCCCGTACAGCTAAACCACCCACACTGCGCAAAGTTTTGCGTTCTAGGCGGGGCGAGCTGCTCGGCCTAAAGCGTATTTAACTAAGGCGCTTTAAACTCACTTTCGCCGAGATGTTCAGTAAGAAACTTATCCAGTCCCACAAAAAACTTTTGACGGTTTCTCTGATTAGAGAGGAAGTGATCCTCGTCTTTAAACTCCATAAAGGTCGTATCAGAAGGGCTTTCCTTTAGGGCTTTTTTCATGCGCTTATATTGATCAAAATGCACACGCTGATCTTTTTCGCCGTGGGCAAGGAAGAGCGGAATAGTGATTTCCTCCGCGCGTCTGACCGGAGAGTTTTCCTTTATAGCGTCCTTGTCTTCAAAGCCCCGCAAAATAGAATTTTTAGCCGTGATGCGGCCAAATCTGTATTTCTTGGCGTCATTGACCAAATCTTGGAGGTCTGTGACACCGGCCATAGAAATCGCGCAAGAATACATATCTTGATCCTTTACCGCGCCCATGAGTGCGGCGTAGCCGCCATATGACCAGCCTGCAATACAGAGGCGGTCTTTATCGGCGTAACCTTTTTCAAGAAGCCAACGCGCGCCGTCTTCAACGTCGTCCTGCATTAAAACCCAATTATCACGTCCCGCGTCTTCGAAAGTTTGGCCATATCCTGCGGACCCTCGAAAGTTCATTTGCAGGACACCATATCCGCGCGTGGCAAAAAACTGTGAAAAATAATCAAATCGCTTTGAGGACCGAGCATAGGGTCCGCCGTGGGGCAGGACGATGAACGGTAGATTTTTTAGGCTTCGTGCATCCCTGATCGTTGGCGGCAGAGTCATGTAAGCCGGTATTTGAAAGCCGTCACGGGCAGAGTATTTTACAGGAATGACTTCACCGAGGTCCTCAGTCGTTATGCCGCTACGATAGCTTGCTATTCTTATGAGCTTATCCGTATCACTATGAACCATCATAAGAGCACCGGGTTCAAAAGCGCTCGAAATTGCAAACAAGACACGGTTGCCATCTTTTGATTGATCCACGTAGTCGACATTGAATTGCGGAAATTTTGCTCGCATGCGCCCTAAAACCGTATCATAGTCTCCAAAGAGCTGTGTTTCCTTTGAATCCGCGATAAAGCTAGCGCCCATAATGTCTTTACCATCAGCGCTTAAAATAACATTCCTCACATCATATTCATCATGATGGAACAGTTTGCGGGTAATCTTCGCTTGCGAAAGGTCGTATATATAAAGCCCTTGTGTGTCTTTTTGGGCATATTGCCCTACGATCATTTCGTTGGGGTTACTGGTAAAGCCGAAAATGTCGACATCGGGTTCGAGGCCTACAAACTTGCTACTATCGCGCCACTTATCATCATTTACATCCCGAATGGTGAGGCGCCATTTTTCCTCGTCCGTATCATCGGACAACCCTTGGCCGACTCGCGGTTCCCCCCGCAAATCCGTATGCCAAGTTTGAATTGTGGGCGTGCCGCGCCTGAGGCGTTTATATTTCCCCGTAATCACATTGACTTTCTGAATGTCTGGCGCGGTAGTCAGAACATCCGAAAAACTCATAAGAATATGTTCCGGATCATCTTCAAGAAAGTCTATAACTTGATCGTTGAATTGACGTAAAAATCCTTTTCTGGGTCCTATGAGAAGCTCTGGTTCCATGTCGTTTACATCCATCGTATAAATGTAACTCGCGGTAATGGGGGTGTTGCCATAAGATTCGCTCTGCCAGACGCTGACAAGAATTCGCTCATTATTTGCCCATGTAATCCATTTCGGTTTGACGCCTTCGCTCAAAAGGACCATCCGCAGTTTCGTGTCTGTTTTGTCAAGTGAGAGCACGCGTATGCCATATTCGCCCTCATGGTTTATGAAGAGGCCAAGTTGCGACGCATCAGGTGAAATCGCCGCGTCATAAACGGCCGGTAGTGTGCCAAATTCTTCGGGAGAGGGCGCTGCTAAAGTGGTTGTCGCTCCCGCTACCGCAGCCATTAAGGCAAAGAGGAAATGCCTACTTAGTCGCCGTAGAGGTATGAATTTACTAAGGCGCATATTCACTTTCGCCTAGATTTTTATGCAGGAAGTCATCAAGGGCTTCAAACAATATAAGCCGGTTCTGTCCGTCAAGGACGCTATGGTCTGCGCCTTCGAGTTTGATCGCGATGAGGCCTTTGTTCTTTTTCAGTGCTGACTTCATGGTTTCGAAATGATTGTAATGAACGTTCACATCCATCGTGCCGTGGGCCAGAAAAACAGGGATGGAAATTTCGTCTGCGCGCTTGGCGGGTGAATTGTCTTTCATTTCGCTGCTGCTATCGAAGCCTTGTTTGAACATATAATCTGCGACGCGGTCGCCGAACCTATATTTTTCTAAATCTTCTTTCAGGTCGCCGAGGTCAGTGACGCCGGCAATAGAGACGGCGCATTTATACATGTCCGAATGTTTGACCGCTCCCATAAGGGCCGCGTAGCCGCCGTAGGACCAACCCATAATGCAGACACGGTTTTTATCGGCATAGCCTTTCTCGATGAGCCATTTTGTGCCGTCTGTGACGTCTTCCTGCATGACTGTCCAGCTCTTGCGGCCAGCGTCTTTAAAGGCCTTTCCGTAACCTGCAGATCCGCGAAAGTTCATTTGCAGGACGCCGTAACCCCGGGATGCGAGTAACTGCGCGAGATAATCAAAAGAGAGGGTGTCCCGCCCGTAAGGCCCGCCGTGTGGCAGGATAATAAAAGGAAGATTGTCTATTTTTCCATCGGCGAGAGCCTTTTGCGGTAGGGTGACATAGGCGGGAATTTTCTCGCCGTCTCTGGCCGTATAGGTCACAGGCTGAACATGGGCATGATCAACACCACTAAGCTTAGGATAATCTGAACCTAAATTAGCCCAAGTGCCTTTATCAACATCAAAGAGGATAAGGCTCGCCGGAGCGTCAGGAGCGTGGGCTTTTAAAACAACCTTTTTGCCGTCAGGCGTTTCGTCGATAAAACGGACCGTATAGCCTTCAAGAGCGGCCTTTATTTTATCCATTCTGGTCTTGGCCGCATCCTCAAAGAACACCGTCTCTGGGACGTCCGCAATATATTCTGCGCCGACAACGCGTTTGCCGTCTGCGGATAATATAATGTCGGAGACGTCATATGTCTCGTGCTGGAAAAGCTTCGCTGTGTAGCGTTCCTGCGTGAGATCATAAATGAACAAGCCGAGCGTTGTTTTGCCGTCACGGCGGGCAACGATCATTTCTTGCGGGTTCTCCATAAAACCCATAACGATGTCGCTCGCGTCAAGGTCATTGAGCTCTTTGCTCGATTTCCAATCTCCGGACACGGCGTTTTTAACGCTCATAACATAACTATCGCCAATTTCCGCGCGGCCATCGCCAACTCTCACGTCGCCAGTTAAATCCGTAACCCAGCTTTGTATGCTATTGCCGCCGCCTCTGACCTGTTTGTAAGTGCCCGTTTTGACATTGACTCTCTGAACATCAGGCGCGAAGGCATTCGTATCGGAAAAGGCCATCAAAATATGCTTCGGGTCATCCATTAAAAAGTCGACGACAACATTATTAAATTGCCGCGCCCCGACTATATCGGACCCGATTCGGCTGTTTTCGCGCCGTGTTCTGGGCGGCTTTATCAGGATATCGACATCTTTCATGTCGGAGGACATGGTATAGATGAACCCCGTATTGACGATGGTGTTTTGGATATACTGCGTCGTTCCGACGCTGAGAAGCAATCGATCATTGCTGACCCATTTTATCCATTGCGGCCTGACGCCTTTACCAATGGCAGTGGCTCTCATGGTCTTATCGCCTTTGCCGGAAACGTCGACCACACGCACGATGTAAGCCCCGTCATTTTCGAGTACGACAGCAATATCTTGGCCGTTAGGAGAAATCGCGGCGTCCCATACTGCAGGGAGCTGCGCGTAAGCCTCAACGGGCGGCGAGGCGGCGAAAGCCGTTGATAACCCGACAAAAATAAACGCAATGATACCCACAATAAACCGCAAAAAATCCTCCTCAGAATGTTGTCGCTTTATATATCCCTACTTGGCCTGACAAGGCCGCGGAAGACCTTAAAGGGTAAAATGTTTGGATAAGCGCAGGCCTTGGGCCTGATAGTGGGAGCCGTTTTCGCCGTAAAGCGAACGCGGGATGCTGCACATAGGTTCGAAGACCAGCTTGGCCACAGGTTGTCCGTGGCGAAGGAGGAAGGGAACATCCCGTCCTCGCACTTCGAGAACCGCGCGTGAACCCGCGCCTCCGGCCTTTTTCATCCCAAATCCCGGGTCAAAAAATCCAGCATAATGCGCGCGAAATTCGCCGATTTCAGGCGCGATGGGGGCCATTTCTGCGGCTTGGTCTTGGGGGATTATCACGGCCTCTTTGGAGGCGAGGATGTAAAACTCGTCGGGGTCAAGAACGATAGTCCCGTCTGGGGCCGAGAGCGGCTCCCAATAATCTCGGGCATTGTGCGCGCCGACGCCGCTCATATCCACAAGGCCAGAATGCCGTCTTGCACGCCATCCGATGACGCCTGAGCTGTCTACGCCTTTAAGGTCAATACTGACCGTTTGCGTGCCGAGGGTTTCAATCTCTCCGCGCCGGAACCGGATTTGCACGAGTCTATCGCCGGGGCGGACCAGAACGGAAAATGTACGGGGCGCAATCTCGACATAAAGCGGACCTGAATATCCTGCGGGGACGCCGTCAAAGCGTGTGGCTCCGTCGCAAATCACGCGGGTAAAAACATCAAGCCGTCCCGTAGAGCTTTTCGGATTGGCCGCTGCGGACAGGCTCGGGTCAAGGTTTAAAGCTTCTTCTAGAGGCACAAGATAAACGCAGCCGGTCTCTAAAACAGCGCCGCTTGTGAGGTCGATTTTGTGCATCACGACATCGCTAAGGCAATCCGCGACCGTGCGGCCCGTGCCCGGCAGAAAGCTGGCTCTGAGACGATAGGCCGTGAGGCCAAGGCGCAGATCAAGACTGGCCGGCTGCACTTGTCCTTTATCAAGGGGGAGGCGCGGCTGGATTTGATCGTCTTTCGCCAAGGCGAGAATATCAGTTTCCGGTAAAATTCCGTTTTGCATGGCTTATCCCCTAGCACAGCCTTCGCCTGTGGCAAGAATGTCCTGCATTTTTATCATCCCTACTGGATAAGGCGCTTGCGCAAGTCAGAAAAACCATAGAATAAGGATGAACAAGCCGGACTGACTTGAAGAGAGAGACAAGGCGACCGCTATGACTGCACTATATGAGCAAAAAACAAAAGATGTGATCGTCCGCGTTGAGCCGGATTATCTGCATGAACAATCCTCACCCGCAGACGATCGTTTCATTTGGGCCTATACGGTTGAGATCGAAAATCAAACCAAGACCGACCTTCAAGTAGTTGAGCGCTTTTGGAAAATCGCCGATAGCCGAGGACAAGTCCAAGAAGTTCGCGGCGCAGGCGTTGTCGGCGAGCAGCCCGTTTTAAAACCGGGTGAAGTCTTTCGCTATACGTCCGGCGCGCCGCTAACGGCTCCGTCCGGTATGATGCTTGGCAATTATTACATGCAGACACCAGAGGGTGACCGCTTCGAAGTGGAAATTCCAACGTTCCTACTTGATAGCCCGCATGAGCCTCTAACGCTTAACTAAGCGTTTTCACTCAGGCTTTTTTTGAGGCGCTCTGTTTAGAGCGCCCAAATTAAAGCGCTTGGGCAAATCTTTCGAACAGATAGAAACTATCTTGCGGGCCAGGGCTGGCTTCGGGGTGATGCTGGACGGAAAAGACCGGCTTGCCCTTTACGCGCAGGCCGCAATTCGTGCCGTCAAACAAGGACACATGTGTCTCTTCGCACGTATCGGGAAGGCTCGCGCTATCAACCGCGAAGCCGTGGTTCATGGATACGATTTCAACCTTATTTGTCGTGTGATCCTTCACAGGATGGTTGGCGCCGTGATGACCTTGTTCCATTTTCAGGGTCTTCGCGCCAAGCGCTAAGGCGAGCATTTGGTGACCTAAACAAATCCCGAGCATGGGCACATTGGCCTCGAGCAGGCTTTGAATAATGGGAATTGCGTATTCTCCTGTGGCTTCGGGATCGCCAGGGCCATTAGAAAGCACAACGCCGTCAGGCTTGAGCGCCAATATATCATTCGCAGAGGTGGTCGCCGGAACGACAGTCACTTTGAGCCCTTGCGAGGTCAGGTTACGCAAAATATTGCGCTTAACGCCGTAGTCAATGACGACGATCTTCTTGATACCGTCTTGGTCGCTATAACCCTCTGGCCAGACCCAGCGAGCTTGTTTCCAATCAAATGTCGTGTGCGTGTGAACTTCTTTTGCAAGGTCAGCCCCTAATAGACCGTTCCACCCGCGCGCCGCAGCTTTCAGGGCGTCGAGATCAAAATTACCTTTTGGATCATGGGCGATCACGGCGTTGGGCATACCATTCTCGCGAATGTAAGCGGTTAGCGCGCGTGTATCGACGCCGGATAATCCAATAATTCTCCGTTCGGCGAGCCAGTCATGCAAATGCGATTCAGCGCGCCAGCTAGACGGCGGCGTAACAGACGCTTTAAAGATTGCACCCCGCGCGGCGAGTTGCGCGCGATCAGTCGAGGCTTCCTCGTCATCGGCGTTAGTGCCGGTGTTGCCGATATGAGGGAATGTGAAGCAAATTAGCTGCGAAGCATAAGATGGGTCAGTCAGGATCTCTTGATAACCCGTCATAGCCGTATTGAAACAGACCTCGCCAACGGCCTGACCCACATGGCCGCACCCATCGCCGTAAAATATTTGACCGTCAGCCAGAACAAGGATGGCTGTGGGAAGGTCTTGCCTTTCACCATACATAGGCATAAGAGGCTCCGCTTTCTCGTAAAGTTCGCCCTTTTTAGAGCGGCGCGGCGCGGACGCAAGGGGCAATTCATGCACAGAGCATTTTTTGCAGGTACAGAGGCCCTATTGTAAGCGCGAGAACCTTGTGAGACTATAAAACATGGCGAAAGTCATGGGTAAGGACATAAAATGGCACTGAGACAAGAACTATCTGACAGCGTTAAAACCGCTATGAAGGCGAAAGACAAACTTCGCGTGTCAACATTGCGGCTTGTGAACGCCGCGATTAAAGACCGCGATATTGCGGCGCGGTCATCTGATCGCTGCGGCGGTATTGATGATTCTGAAATTTTGTCGCTTTTGGCAAAAATGGTGAAGCAGCGCGAAGAAAGCGCCAAGACTTACGAGGACAATGCGCGTCCCGAACTTGCCGAGCGTGAGCGAGCCGAGATGGGCATAATGCGCGAGTTTATGCCTCAGCCTCTTAGCCAA
This sequence comes from Alphaproteobacteria bacterium, assembly GCA_051252005.1. Classification (GTDB taxonomy): domain Bacteria; phylum Pseudomonadota; class Alphaproteobacteria; order Caulobacterales; family Maricaulaceae; genus JACOMS01. The sequence goes on from JBPOEZ010000005.1 coordinate 58,295, forward strand.
GACGAAGTTAAGGTGGCGGTGCAATCCATCATCGACGATATGGACGCGACGTGCCTCAAAGATATGGGCAAAATCATGGCCCGCCTCAAGACAGATTATTCAGGCCGCGTTGATATGGGTAAGGCCGGCGCGATCGTTAAAGGGCACCTTTGTAGCTAAGACCGTCTCTGCCTTTACAGGCAAAGACGCACACACACTTATTGCACATAGACTTAGCAGCCTTTATCAGGCACTTTCGACGCGAACGCGAAAGTGCCTCTATGTCCACACTCCTAACTAAGCTCGATGATTTTTTCATGGTGTCTAAAATTGCGGGAAGCCGCAAAATGGCGGCCATGTTGGCGCTCGGCTTTAGTGCAGGGCTGCCGATCATGTTGGTTTATGGGACGTTGTCCGCGTGGCTTCGGGAAGCGGACGTCAGCCGAACAGAGATTGGGTTTTTTGTCTGGGTCGGCTTTGCTTATTCGTTAAAGTTTTTGTGGGCGCCGGTTATTGACCGTGTGCGTATTCCCATTCTGGCCAGCTGGATCGGTAATCGTCTGTCATGGACGCTTTTAGCGATTCTCTTTGTGACGGGGGCCTTGACGGCGATGGGCTTTCAAGACCCTTCGAAAAGTCTTTCGGGCGTCGCGATTTGCGCGGTTTTAATCGCGTTCGGGTCGGCCACGCTTGATATTTGCGTCGATGCTTGGCGGGTTGATGCGGGCGATAATGAAGAACAAGCCACGCTCGCCGCCATATATCAACTCGGTTATCGCTTGGGTATGGTCTTGGCCGTGTCTGGCGTGTTGTGGGTGGCAGAGATAACGTCATGGCCTGTGGCTTACTGGACCGTAGCTGGTATTGCTCTTATCGGCGGCGCAACGCCGTTCTGGGCTAGCCGAAAGATAGAATCAAAAGACCAATTCATATCAGGGTGGAAGCCGCTTCTTATATTCGCAGGCTCGCTTAGCATTATCATTTTTGCGGGCTGGCCAAATAGTCCTGTGCGGCGCGGCCTCTCAGCGTTTGCTGGGCAATACACAAACCTTGGTGATAACACCCAGATATTATTGCCGCTTATTACGGGCTTGATCATCCTCTCCATTCCGTTTGTCTTTGCGGCTTTTTTGCTGACGGCAGGCCAGAAGATGCTCAGATCCGATGCGCTCTACGAAGTGCCTATTGTCGGTGATTATTCGGATGTTGTTCGGCGATTTGGATGGCTGACGCTACTGATTTTGCTGATTATCCTGACCTACCGGATTAGCGATTATACGATGGGGGTCATGGCGATGCCTCTCTATATTGATCTCGGTTACGCCAAAGATACGATAGGACAGGTTAAAGGCCTGTTCGGAATTTCTGTCATGATTTTCGGCGCGTTTCTCGGCGGGTGGTCGGCCCTTCGGTATGGCCTTGCGAAATCTCTTATTGTCGGAGCTATCCTGACGATTTTCACGAATATGGCGTTTGCATGGCTTGCCTCGACGACAACGGCCTATGCTGCCTATTTATTTGTAACCATTGGCGCGGATAATTTAGCGGGGGGCTATGCAGGCTCAGTCTTCATCGCCTTTATGTCGACGCTGACGAACCGGAAATTCACCGCCTCGCAATATGCTTTGTTTAGCTCGCTCTATGCCTTTAGCGGCAAGTTTTTAGCAGGCTTTTCAGGCATTCTCGCCGATGCGATTGAGTATGAGAAATTCTTCTTAGTCACGGCTCTCTTTGGGATCCCGGCTCTGATCGGCGTGATTATCGCGTGGCGGGTCAACCTGATTCCGGCCGAGACCCCAGATAGCGACTAACGTTGCATCATCCGTTGTAAAATTCGAGACCAAAAGAGTCTTAGGTCTTGCACCTTTTACCCAGATGCGCGAGTTTCCCGCGCATGAATGCCCCCGCTAAAACATCTGCAAAAGCAAGCAAAGTTACGCCTATGATGGCGCAATTTTTGACCATCAAAGAACAGGCAGGCGCAGAAGCCTTGCTGTTTTACCGTATGGGTGATTTTTACGAGCTTTTTTTTGATGATGCGGTGCGCGCTGCGGCGGCGCTCGATATTGCCTTGACCAAGCGCGGGAAGCATGACGGAGTCGATATCCCAATGTGCGGCGTACCTGTTCACGCAGCGGAAACCTATTTGCAGCGCCTCATAAAAAAGGGCTTTCGGGTCGCGGTTTGCGAGCAAACGGAAAGCCCCGCCGAAGCGAAAAAACGCGGCTATAAGTCCGTCGTCAACCGCGAGATTGTCCGCGTCGTTACTCCTGGGACTTTAACCGAAGACGCGCTCCTCGATGCGCGCGGCGCGAATTATATCCTCAGTCTCTTTCGCTCGCATGCGGGTGATTTTGCTCTGGCGTGGGCAGATGTGTCTGACGGCTCATTTCAGGTCTGCGATGTGGACGCCTCGCGGATCGCCGGAGAAGTCACAGCGCTTTCACCGAGAGAGCTATTGTTACCCGAATCCGTATATCAAACTCCTGAGTTCATGGAAAACTTGGGCATTGACGCGGCGGCTTTAACGCCGCTTCCGTCGACAAAATTTGACGCCCGTAATAATGAGCGCCGCTTAATGGCTGCGTTTGATGTGAGCAGTCTTGACGGGTTCGGCGCATTTTCGAAATCTGAAATTGCCGCCGCCGGCGCGCTTGTTGATTATCTCGAGCTTACGCAAGCGGGAAATCCGGTACGGCTATCGCCGCCCGCAAGACGCGTCAGTTCGGGCTTTATGTCAATCGATCCTGCGACGCGGGCTAGCCTTGAAATTGACCGCACGCAACAGGGCGCGCGGCAAGGCTCTTTGCTTTCTGTTGTCGATAAAACCGTGACAGGGCCTGGGGCGCGGCTTCTGGCTAATTATCTGGCTCGTCCGCTTTTGGACGTCGAAGCGATCAATGACCGCCTGGATGCGGTGTCATATTTTACGCAGGAAACAGACCTCAAAGGCTCTCTGCGGGCTGGCCTGAAACAAGTCGGCGATGTGGCCCGATCGGTTAGCCGCTTGGTTTTAGGGCGAGGCGGCCCGCGCGATATGCTCGCGATCAGCACAGCGCTTAAGACGGGCGAACAAATGTGCGCGCTGTTTGCCGCAAAGAAAGATGTTCCGAAAAGTGTGACCGGAGCGCTTGGCGCGATAAGCCTCACAGGAAAGCCGGAGCTAGGCACATTAATTCAAGATATGAGCAAAGCTTTCCTCCCTGATGTTCCGATGATGACCCGCGACGGCGGGTTCGTTGCGCCGGGGTGGGCGCCTGAACTGGACGAGCTTAAAAAGCTAAGAGATGATAGCCGCCGGATCGTGGCGGGATTGCAGGCCGATTACGCCAAGCTCTCCGGCGTCTCGACGCTTAAAGTTAAACACAACAATGTTCTCGGATACTTCATAGAAGTAACGCCAAAACATGCCGACGTTATGTTGACGCGCGAAGGCGATAATCCTTTTATTCATAGGCAGACCTTGGTCAGCGGCGTGCGATTTACCACGACAGAACTTGCGGATCTTGACGCGCGTATTTCCGGCGCGGCGGATAAAGCTATTGCTCTCGAAATTTCTATTTTTGAAAGCTTTACAGCGCGGGTGAGCGCTTTGGCGGAACCCATAAGACAGGCCGCGTACGGCTTTGCGCAGCTCGATGTGCAAACGGCGCTCGCGCACTGGGCGGAGGCCAGCGGATCGGTTCGTCCTGTGATTGACGATACGGCAGATCTTGAAATTATAGGCGGGAGGCATCCTGTTGTTGAAGCCGCGCTAAAACAGGCTGGTAACGCAAACTTTACGGCCAATAATTGCCGCTTGGACGGCGCAGGCGCGGCGGCTTCGCGGCTGACATTAATTACGGGGCCAAACATGGCCGGTAAATCGACCTATCTTCGCCAAAATGCGCTTATGTTTATTCTGGCCCAAGCGGGTAGTTTCGTCCCCGCCCAGAGCGCGCATATCGGCGTGGCGGATAGTCTGTTTTCAAGGGTTGGCGCGTCAGATGATCTCTCGCGCGGACGGTCTACATTTATGACGGAAATGATCGAAACAGCGGCGATCCTCAATCAGGCAGGGCCGCGTAGCTTTGTTATTTTGGACGAAATAGGACGAGGCACAGCGACATTTGACGGCTTGTCTATTGCGTGGGCCACCGTAGAGCATCTGCACGAGATTAATCATTCTCGGGCCTTATTTGCAACGCATTATCATGAGTTAACAGACCTTGCCGAAGATTTACCTGCGGCGTCCAATGCGTGCCTACGCGCCAAAGAGTGGGACGGAGATTTGATTTTCTTGCATGATGTTAAGCCCGGCGCAGCGGATAAATCTTACGGCGTACAAGTGGCCCGTCTTGCGGGCCTTCCGCCTCAAGCTGTGGCGCGCGCGCGCGAAGTTTTAACGCGGCTTGAAGGTAATCATGATCAGTCCCAAGACGCGCTCGGCGGATTGCCTCTCTTTACCGCCGCGCCGGCTCCGGCCCCTGCGCCGCCATCGGAGATTGAAACTGCGATTGCGAGCGTCGATATAGACGACCTTTCACCGCGCGCTGCTCTTGATTTAATTTATGACCTTAAAGCCAAAATAAACGGGAAAAAACTCTAATGCCCAAACGCCCAATGTTTGCAAAAACCAATGTCGTCGCCATTCCTGAGCGCATGGCCGCGCCGGCTAATATTGTAGACGGGGAGAAGCTTCGCCGCGAATTAACGGCCTTTAGCGGACCGACATACGATAGAGCGGGGGTGTTGGGTTTGCTGAAAACTGCGCGAGAAGACGCACTCGACTTTGCCCGCCGGAAGTTTGAGGCGGGGCATTATAACGGCCACGAAATGGCGCGGGTTATCGCGGCTATTCATGACGATGTCATAAGCGCCTTGTTTGATTTTACCCGCGAGCATATTTTGCCCATGTCGGGATTGGAACCGGATCAGGCGCTCACACTTTGCGCCGTTGGCGGTTATGGCCGAGGGGAGATGGCCCCTGGATCTGATGTCGATCTTTTATTTTTGCTCAATGACAATAAGGGCAATGATGCGACCGAGCGCCTGACAGAATATATTCTCTATATGCTTTGGGATATGGGCATAAAAGTCGGTCATGCCACACGGTCGATTGAGCAAAATATCAAGCTCGCCAAGACCGATCAAACCATATTGACGTCCTTGCTTGATGTGCGGTTTCTGTGCGGAGATGAGGCGATGGCCTTGCAGCTCTTCACCCGTTTTCGGAAAGATATAACGCGCGGCAAAGGCCGGGATTATATTGCCGCTAAACTTGATGAGCGCGATACGCGGCATGAGCGTGAGGGTAATTCGCGATACGTAATTGAACCCAATGTCAAAGAAGGCAAGGGCGGCTTGCGCGACCTGCATGTCCTCTATTGGATTGCGCGGTTCTTGGATAAAGACGGCAAAATCAGCGACGCGCAGAGCGCTGAAGATTATGTCGAAATGGGCTTGTTCGACGAAGCCGCGGCCACGCGGTTCGTGCGAGCAGCAGATTTTCTATGGCGGACACGTATTCATTTGCACTTTACCGCAGGCCGTCCTGCAGAGAACCTAACTTTTGACCGCCAAACGGTTTTAGCCCGTAAAATGGGCTATGCGGCGGGACCCGTTGAAGAAGCCGTTGAAAAGTTCATGCGCGAATATTTTATCAATGCGCGAGAAGTTGGAGCGCTAACCCGAATTGCTTGCGCGAAACTTGAAGCTGAGAAATCCATTCGCCTTCCCAAGGGACTTGATGCGCTTTTGCCGAACTCAAGGCGGAAGCTAAAGGAAGACGGTTTCATTCTCGACCATGGACGCATCACGTTTAAAGATCCAATGCAAATTCGGGAAAAACCCGCTCTGATCATGGAGCTTTTCGAAGTTGCTGGACGCCGCAATCTCGACATTCATCCTGACGCTCTGTCTGATATCGATTTCAGGCGAAATCTGATCGATAATAATTTCAGGCGCAATCCTGAAATTGCTAAGCTTTTTTTAGATATGCTGCTCGGGTCAAAAGCGCCTTACGCGACTCTCAAAATCATGAATGAGTGCGGCGTGTTGGGCCGGTATGTTTTGGAGTTTGGCGGTATTGTCGCGCGGACACAGTTCAATATGCATCATGCTTATACGGTGGATGAACATACGCTTAAACTTATCGGCTATTTCCACGATATAGAGCAAGGCAATCTGGCGAACGAAAACCCGCTCACAACAAAAGTCGTACAAGCGTTTGAAGAACGTCAGCGCCGTATTCTTTATATGGCGTGTCTTCTCCATGACACAGGTAAGGGTGTGGGCGATCAATGTATAGAGGGTGCTCGTTTGGCCCGCCGTGCTTGCCGAAGGCTCGGTATGGAGCAATCCGAAATTGAAAGCGTAGCTTGGCTTGTGCGGCGGCATTTGGATCTCAGCGAAACGGCGCAAAGGCGCGATATTTCAGACCCCGATACAATCAAAGAATTCGGGTCACTCATCGGGTCGAAATCAAGACTTGATATGCTCTTAGCGCTGACAGTTGTAGACATAAGAGCCGTTGGCCCTGGTATTTGGAATGATTGGAAGGGTGTGCTTCTGCAAGGTCTTTACCGTTCAACAGCAGCCTTCCTTGAAGGAAAATCAGAGCTGGAACCCGCAGCAAAAGCACGAGCGGCGCAAGAGCAATTAAAAGATCGTTTGTCTCCGGAAATGGCGGCTCGTATCGCGCCAGTTTTAAGCGATTTAGGCGAGGCTTACTGGCTCGGTTTTGGTATGGCGGAGTTCATTCGGCATGCCCGTTTTTTCGATTCTGCTATTGAAGCTGGTCAGAATGTCGCCGTACATACACGGCGTGACCGCCCGCGTGATATTACCGAGCTTTGGATATTGGGACAGGACCGTGTTGGGCTTTTTGCTGACCTCGCAATGGCCATTTCGTCAACAGGGGCTCAAATTGTTGGCGCGCGATTACACACAGGTGAAAACAAACGCGTGATGAATGTCTTCTATTTGCAAAACGCCGAAGGGTTCGCCTTTGGCCGCGCGAGTTCTCATATTTTGGAAGTTTTGCGGCAACGTGCATTGGGGGTTATTCAAGGTAAAGTCGAAACATATACTATAGACGTTCCAGCCTTGTCTCGCCGTGCCGCCGCGATCCCTGTTGAATCTGAGGTAAGCGTACATGACACCCCATCGGAGACTGTCTCTATTATAGAGATCGAATGCCGTGATCGTCCGGGCTTGCTTTATTTGGTTGCGGATTGCCTCCGGCATGATCAATTGGATGTGCTCTCGGCTCACATCGAAGTGGTTGGCACGCGCGCCATTGATGCGTTTTATGTCTCGACCCTAAGCGGGGAGCCGCTAGAAAAAGCGCGCATTGTAACGATTAGAACCGCCTTGCTGACAGTTTTAAAGGCGGATGATTTGGCAGCGGCGTCATGAGACTCTTAAAATCAACGGCGATTATTAGCTCCCTGACAATGGTGAGCCGCGTCCTTGGTTTGGTGCGAGATATTATGCTCGCGAAGTTTTTAGGTGCGGGCCTTATTAATGATGCGCTTATTACGGCGACAAAACTCCCTAATCTATTTCGCCGTATGTTTGCGGAAGGGGCGTTTAATGCCGCCTTCATTCCTCTTTATGCAAGACGCATAGAAGAAGACGGCGACGTGTCTGCGGCAAATTTCGCGGGCGAAGCTTTGGCGGCGCTTGCTTTCCTTGTCGCGTTAATTGTCGTGTTTTTTCAAATCACAATGCCGTGGACGTTGAACTTGATCGGCGGGGGGCTGGATAAGGCCGCGACGGGGCCTGACGGAATTGTCCCTTACGACTTGGCGGTGCTTTATGCCCGCGTAACGATGCCCTATTTGTTCTTCATGTCTTTAGGCGCGTTGTTTTCGGGTGTCTTAAATACGAGAAATTATTTTGCTATGGCCGCCTTCGTTCCGGTCTTACTCAATCTGGTTTGGATTTCTATCCTTGCTATAATGAGCCAAGCAAGCTGGTCTTTGGAAACCTTAGCGCTGTATTTGAGCATCGGGATGACCGCCTCTGGTTTCTTGCAAGCAGGCTTTTTGGTGTGGGGCATAAGGCGCGCCGGCATTGAAATCAGGTTTTTTCGTCCGCGTATGACGCCAGGTGTAAAACGGCTTTTCACCCTGGGTCTGCCTGGAATGATTGCCGCCGGTATTACGCATATTAACCTCATGGTCAGCCACTTTATCTCGACCTTCCAAGAAGGCGCGCCGAGCTGGCTTTATTATTCTGATCGCCTCTATCAACTGCCGCTCGGCATTATCGGGATCGCTATGGGGATCGCGCTATTGCCGGCTTTGTCGCGCCGTCTTCGCGCGGGAGATGAAATCGGGGCGGTTACGTCAATGAACCGTGCCGTAGAGATCGCAGCCTATCTGACATTACCTGCTGCTGTGGCGTTGGCTGTCATGCCGGATTTTCTTGTTGGCGGCCTGTTTGAGCGTGGTGAGTTCTCAGCCTTTGATACGGAACAGACGGCTAAGGCGCTCTTGATGTTTGCGTTTGGGCTTCCGGCGTTTGTGCTCTTGAAAATTTTAACGCCCGCCTTTTTCGCACGCGAAAACACCCGCACGCCCATGATCTATGCCGGAATTTCAGCCGTCATTAATCTCGCATTCGGCGCGGCATTATTTGTGACTGTCGGTTTCTTTGGATTAGCGCTCGCCACCAGTATTGCCGCTTGGGGAAATGTGCTTTGTCTGGCTTTTATTTTGCGGCGAGACGGTCATTTTAAAGCCGATGTAAGACTTTTGAAGCGACTACCGCGCATCGGCGCATCTGCGGGTTTTATGGGCATAGCCCTTTGGTTTTTATCGGCGCGCGCTGAGCTTTTGCTCACAGGATCGATACTGCGCAATTACAGCCTCTTACTCGCGGTCTGCGCGGCAGGGTTTTTCGTCTACCTTGTATTTGCATTTATATTCCGCGCGGTAGAGCTTCCAGACATTAGAGAGGCTTTAAGTCGCAACCGATAGATCATGCGCCATAAATCTTGCATCTGGCGCGGGCTTTGGTAAAAGCGCGCGAGTTACCTTTGTGAGATTATATGAGCCAGCAACCCGCATCCTATACAGGACCTAAACGCGTATTTTCCGGTGTGCAGCCTTCCGGCGCCTTGCATCTTGGGAATTATCTTGGCGCACTTAAAAAGTTCGTCGATTTACAAGAGGATCATGATTGCCTTTATTGTATCGTGGATTTGCACGCGATCACCGTCTGGCAGGACCCGAAAGCGCTTGCTGACCAAACCCGCCATATCGCTGCGGCTTACCTTGCCTCTGGCGTGGATCCGTCGAAGGCTATTATTTACGCGCAGTCGAGCGTGAAAGCGCACACGGAACTGGCGTGGTATTTTAACTGCGTTGCGCGGACAGGCTGGGTTAACCGTATGACTCAGTTCAAAGATAAGGCTGGAAAAAATTCCGAAAAAGCCTCTGTCGGACTGTATACTTACCCTGTTCTGCAAGCGGCAGATATTTTGGCGTTTAAGGCGACGCATGTCCCTGTCGGCGAAGACCAAAAGCAACACTTAGAACTGTCCCGCGATATTGCGGCAAAGTTTAACAATGACTTTGATAAGCCCGGGTTTTTCCCGTTGCCTGAACCTTTGATAAAAGGACCTGGGGCGCGGATTATGTCTCTGCGCGATGGTACCAAAAAGATGTCAAAATCAGACCCGTCTGATAACTCCCGCATTAATTTGACGGATTCGGCGGATGATATCGCCAAGAAAATCCGCAAGGCAAAAACGGATGGCGGCTTAATGCCGGCCGATGTGAAAGAAATGGAAGACCGTCCTGAAGTCGCAAATCTTGTCGGTATTTACGCGGCGCTATCGGGGCAGTCCCAAGACAAGGTCGTCAACGACTTTGCCGGTAAAGGCTTCGGTGATTTTAAACCCGCTTTGGCGGATCTGGCTGTGGCGCGGCTTGAGCCGATCACGGATCTGATGAACCGGTATCTTAGTTCACCGGACGAAATTGACAGCATATTGCGCAAAGGCGCGGAGCAGGCGGATGCTATCGCCAATCCTATCCTTGCTGATGTGCGGAAAACTATAGGATTTTTTGGAGCTTAACATGAAATATTTTATTGCATTTCTTTTTGTCTTTGTCGCGGCGTGTTCGCCAGATAACGGCGCGCATGAGACGTCTGCGCATGACGGGGCTACGCACGACATGGCACAAAAAGAGGGCATTGTAATTTCCGATGCCCGCGTTCGTCCGCCGCTGCCTGGGCGAGATATCGCCACGGCCTATTTCCATATTCAAAACTTTGGCGCAGCGGATCAGCTTGTCTCTGTCACAAGCCCGCTTAGCGAACGAATCGAACTGCACACGCACCTTAATGAAGACGGCGTGATGAAAATGCGCCGTGTTGACGGCGTTGATTTGCCAAAAGGCGAAGCCGTTATGTTCAAACCCGGCGGGCTGCATGTTATGATGTTCGGCGTTACAATGGACGAAACCGTTGAAGATGCGGCTTTGACACTGAACTTCAAAACGGCTCCGTCGGTTACGGTCATCGCCGAAGCAGGCATGGGGCAACCAAAGAATAATACAGAGCATAGTGGACATTAGGGCTTTATAAGCGCCTCACTTTACGCGCGTGGGAACCGAGGGGGTCGACCGTCTTTTGCATAGACTTGTTGGCTAAAGGGCGGTATTTCTTCGGCTTAAAATACAGACGGGAAAGAATATGTCTAAAGGTCTAGTGACGGTATTTGGCGGCTCAGGGTTCGTTGGCAAGCATGTCGTAAGAGCCCTTGTCAAAGAGGGCTGGCGCGTTCGCGTGCCTATGCGCCGTCCGCATACAGGTCAGGCTTTGCGGGTTATCGGCAATGTCGGACAAGTTCAGCTGGTTCAAGCGAACCTGCGGTTTAAAAGTTCCGTTGAGCGCGCCGTGGCGGGTTCTGACGCCGTTGTAAACCTTGTGGGCGTTTTGTTCGAGGAAGGGCGTCAGTCCTTTAACGCTGTGCATCACGCCGGAGCCGCAACGATTGCTGAGGCGGCGAAAGAGCAGGGCATTACCAATATGGTGCATCTGTCTTCTATTGGCGCAGACAAAGACGCGCTGAGCGAATATTCACGGTCTAAGGCTGCCGGAGAAAAGGCCGTGTCGGACCTTATTCCGACGGCGGACATTATGCGCCCATCGATCTTGTTTGGCAGCGAAGATCAATTTTTTAACCGTTTCGCGGCGAGCACGCAGTTTCTGCCAGCTCTTCCGCTTATTGGCGGCGGCGAGACGAAATTCCAGCCAGCCTTTGCGGGAGACGTGGCGCAGGCGATTGCGAAGGTTCTCGGCAAGAAAACAACCGGCGAAGTTTACGAACTCGGCGGCGCGCGGATCTATACGTTCCAAGAACTTATGGAGTTTTTGCTAGAGACCGTCGACCGGAAACGGTTTTTGCTTCCGCTCCCTTGGGCTGCGGCAAACTTGATGGGCTTTGCTGGAGAGATTTCTGGATGGCTGCCTTTCGTTAAGCCGTTCCTGACTCGTGATCAGGTGGCGAGTATGCGGACCGATAATGTTGTCGGCGCATCGGCTAAAGGTTTTAGGGATTTAGGTATTACACCAGAAACCATAGAATCTATCGTTCCGGCCTATTTGGACCGATACCGCAAATACGGACAGTTCCACGAAACTCAAGCGTAAATAGCGCGCTCCAACGACCATAAAGGCTCATTATGTTATTTCGTCATTTTTATCTCGGCGTAGCGGCTCTTGCTCTTGTTGCTTGCGGTCCCGGCGCAGACGAGACAGAGGCCGTTTCTGCGCCAGCGCAGTCTGATGTGTCGTCTGAGGCGGCAGCCCCTATGGTGGATGTAGACGCGACCGCTGCCGCGAAAGCGATTAGCCTCGACGAAGCGCTTAATATGCAAGATGACGCCGCGAAGGCGCGGTATCAATTCCGCCACCCTAAGGCCACACTAGAGTATTTTGGCATTCAGCCGGGGATGACAGTAGTCGAAGTGCTTCCTGGTAATGGTTGGTACTCTAAAATCCTTCTGCCTTATCTCGGCGATAGCGGCCATCTTATTGGGGCAGATTACAGCGTCGATATGTGGTCAAATTTTGGCGGCTTCGCTAATGAAAAGTTCCTAGAAGACCGTAAAACATGGACCAAAACTTGGTCCGATAACGCGCTCGCTTGGCGCGGCGGAACTCAAGCCCAAGTCTCGGCTTTTAGTTTCGGATCGATGCCGCGCGATATGAAAGAAACCGCCGACGCGGTTTTGTTCTTCCGCGCACTTCATCATTTGAACCGATTCAAGGCCGCCTATTGGGACGGCGCGATTGCCGATACGAAGGCTGTTTTGAAGCCGGGCGGGATTGTTGGTATCGTCCAGCACCGAGGCCCAGAGACAAACGCTGATAGCTGGGCAAACGGCGATAATGGGTATTTGAAGCAAAGCTTTGTCATCGAAAAGTTCGAAGCCGCCGGTTTTGAACTCGCCGCAGAGCCTAGCGCGATCAATGCCAATACCAAAGACGCGCCGACGGGCGAGGATGTCGTCTGGCGTCTCCCCCCAACTCTCGGCACAAGCGGCGATAACCCTGAGCTTAAAGCCAAAATGGAAGCCATAGGCGAATCCGACCGTATGACATTGGTGTTCAGGAAGAAATAAAGGTGCGGGATAAAGGGCATTTCCCAAAGCAATATTGAGAAATGCCGAGACCTTTTTGAGTTGCCGTGAAAGGCTCTCGGCAATTGACGCTCGGTAAAGAGTCCGCAGGCGATTTTTAAAGGGCGCTTTTCGTATCGCCTGATCAATTACGCGGACCATGTACGTGTTGGAAGCATATTGTAGGTATGGAATTCTGTCCCCGTATTCCCCTGTAAATGTATCGGGGCGGATTTGACGCTTTGATGCGGCCGCACCCGGGAACGCCCAAGCGAAAATCTGGGGAATAGGGTTCGTCAACCTTAAGCAAAAAATCGCTGTCAAAGCGAGCAGTAAGCCAGAATAAAGCCTTATAAGCTACGGACACTGCGCAATGATGTTAAGGAAAAATTTGGTGGTGTGCCCAGTCGCACGCGAACGAGTCTCGAGTCCAAATTCCCTGCTTAACAGGGAATTTACAGGGAATTTTGTTGTTCTTCGGCCCAGATCTACAAAATTGGTCATTTTTGACGTTGTAACGCACTGTATTCATTGCGAAAATTTCAAAATTCCCTGCAGAAATTAACAGGGAATTTGAATTTTGGAACAGGGAAAGAATTTTTATGGAACAGGGAGCGCTAGTAAGCGTCCAGTTCTTGCACTCTTGCGATTTTGGGTCTGATTGTGATTTTCATACCAGTACGAAACCGTGGCTTGAAGCGCGGCTCGCATGTATCTCGGCCAGCAGCACACTCGCTGGCGCTATCAAATATGCCGTTGGACGATGGAAGGCTTTAAACCGGTTTTTTGACTGATGGGCGTATTGAACTGGAACTAACTCTGTGAAACGCGCCATACGGCCTGTTGCTCTGGGCCGGAAGAACCATATGTTTGCGGGGAGTGATAAAGGTGGGCACCGCTAGGCTGTCATCTGCTCTCTTATCGAAACCGCCAAACTCAGCAAGGTTGAACCTCACGCCTACATCACAGACATTCATACTCGCATGAGCAGTGGACATCCCGCTAGTCATATCGATGAGCTGCTGCCATGGAACTGAACGTCAACAGCTAAATAGGTGTGAGAACTGGACGCTTACGTAAATTAAATCATCTATTCATTGTGAGGTTAAACCAGTAAAAATGAGAGATAATCCTATTTTATGAGTTGTGTCGGAGGCGAACTTAGTCTCGCGTCTTATATTATAGACCAAATATGTATTGATTATGTCATAAGCGCACTGGGGAGGCGTCAAACTGGAATTTAATATCTATGTTTTTCAATTAGATAGACAGATATTGTTGACTCTATGTTACACAATCGGTGTGCAATTGTCGCGCGCCGCCAAGATTTAGACTTCATACCACTTGAATTTAGACCAAAATGCCTAGATGCAGTGGGCTTTGAAGGCCCTTCAATCGCCGCTCAAAGACCTTTCAATTTGAGATGATCACCTCGCGCGCCTTTGAGCTGCCAGCCTTTGACACGCTATATGTGGTCTCGACGGCCTCAATGTTGAACCCAGAGAAGATCGCCCGCACCTCCGGCGTATCGTTCAGACTCATGATGAAACGGCCTTTAAGCACCTTTAACAGCGCGCTAAGCCGCTCGAAATCCGCCCGCTCAAACAGGCCTTTGCCATAGTCGTTCTCGCAGCGGTAATAAGGCGGATCAAGATAGAACAGCGTGCGCGGCTTATCATAGCGCCTGATGAACTCGCCGTAAGGCAAGCACTCAATCGTCACGCCAGAGAGCCGCTCGTGTACGTCTTCAAGCATCGGCACAAGCTTCGTCAGATCAAACCGAGACGGCCTATCCACCGATACGCCAAACGAATTATGGCTTGGACTACCGCCGAAAACTGTCCGCTGTAGGTACAAGAACCGCGCCGCGCGCTCTAGATCCGTGAGCGTCGCTGGGTCAGTATTTCGAAGCCGCTCGAACTCTCGGCGTGACGAAACTTGGAATTTAAGCATGTCCAAAAACTGCGGATAATGGCGCTGGAGTATGCGAAATAGCGTGATCACGTCTTGTGAATAATCATTGATGACCTCGGCTCTTGGGCGATGTGTACGTCTGAAAAAGACGCCGCCCATGCCGACAAATGGCTCAGCATAACAGGTATGATCTTGGGCATTGATGCGCGCCACAAGGCGCTTGGCAAGGTTACGTTTACCGCCCAGATAGGGCGCGACCGGAAGCGCCGCAGGGACGGCTTTCAGGGATTTAGGGATGGACTCCATTTTAAACTCATTTACTAACGTCCTCGCCCTCATGAGGGTGGCGGGACAAATGCACGGCGCGCCGTGCGGATGTGGGCGTTCCAGCGCCCGGCTCGGTGTGTTGACGCACACCGGTCACCGCCTCATCATTGCTTTGATGGCGGCAAAAAAGCGGCCCCAAAAAGCCGCTTTCACTTAGTATTCGGTCTCAAACTCTATTTAAGCGGTGCGTGCGATTCAGCATATTCTGGCCGCAAGACATGCTCTAAGGCGTTCTTAAGAGCGGCTTGAGCGCTGCGCGTCTTGGCCCGTTCTTGTTCAATATCGAACAGAGCGCCCGCCTCTCGGCCCATCCAATAAGCGGCGAAAAGCCCGTCATCGGTGCGGCTGTCAACGGCCAAAACATAGACCTCAAAGTCCGATATTAAAGCCGGATCACCGCTGGGCGACGTGCTTCGCTGGGCATAAACACCGTCAACGGGCGTAGGCGCGGCGGCGGCCATAGGCGCGCAAAGCAGTGAAAACGCGCCAAGTAACGCGGAACAGAGGGAGAGTGTGTATCTTCGTAATTTCATGATCTTTCCTTTCGGTTTGGCCCGATCAAGGCCGAGGGTTGCGGGGGATGTCCCCTGCTCATCGGTCATCCCGATGCATTCCATGTCTCTAAAAACTCGTGGTCTGGTTGACCGCTGTGCATCCAGTCGCAAAAATGCAGGAACGGGCCTTTATTATTGCGCTTAAAGATGATCCACTTTGCCTCTTTGGCGGCGTCGATCATGGGCATGAACTGGTTTTTCTCGTAGAGCGGCGTCGCCGCATCGCAGGTCTCGCGGTCACATACGAGCTGCATTTTACCGTCTTCATACCGAATCATGCTGCGGCCTCGTATCGATCAAGCCGCGCACTGGCGCGCCGGATAAAGTCCTCCGCGCCCGCGCGGTAAATAAAGGTATAAATGGACGTGAAAATATCGCGTTTTTTAGAATGATCATGACGCACGGACCCCACATCAAAAAAGCCCGGACCGCCGCCATGCGGCGCAATGGCTCTGATTCGCAAATCTTTGTGACGGCGCGCGCCAACCAGAAGCCTCTCAATGTCTTTGGCGACCTCGTCGTCAAGCTCTCTTTGAAGCTTTTGCCACGCGGCTCGGCTCGGCTCGTCGGCTGCGGGGAAGCCTTGCATTAGCCCGCGCACCAGTCGGGCTTGGGCTCTTTTCCGTAATCCCACGCACGGGCGTATCCGGCAGCGATCATTAAGGCGCGGAAGCTTTCACCGCCGAGTAAAATGTCTGATAATGATCGCCCGTAACGGTCAGTCTTAAGCGGTGCAGGGCTTGCCGGAGCGTGCGTTGTTGCGCCTTCGAACAGGGTTTGAGCATAGGCACTCGCTTGCTTGCCAAGGGCGCGCTCAGCGGGGCATTTCGCCCGCCACGTGGACTCAGGGCTGTCCATGTCAGGGATCCGAAAAATGATGCCGTCCAGCGCCGCCGTATCGCCGTCAATCACCCGCCACACGGTTGCGTTAGGTGAGGCCGATTTGGTACTCTGTGCGAGCAAGGCGGGACGCGAAAGCGTACAAAATAGGAGCAAGAAAAGCCCTGCGCCCAGAGCAAAAAACGGGCCTTTAAACGTTCGCCAATTTCGCGCGCCGCCGCTCAACAGACCCAAAGACCACACCGTGCCCAGCAAAAAGCACAGCAACACCAAACATTTGAAAATGATCATCAGTAATTCCATCACACAAGCTCCTTGAATTTTGTCACCTTACAGTCATTTGGGCGCCGCGTTGACCCGGACGGAATGTCGAAACATGTCACTTCGCCGCCCGTGTAAATATCAAATTTCGCCGCGATCATAACGGCCGCCGCCGCTTCTGCGCCTGCTGCGAGCGCTCCAAGCGCGAACTCTCCGCCTGTTCCCCAACTATATTGCTCAGGAAAGCCGATAGATTCCACGCCGTGCTGCGAGACCTCAATAACATGTCCGTCATCTTCGATCACAATGATGAGCGTGTCATCCCCGTAAATTTGCGGACAGTTCGTGTCCTCAAGCCAGCATTCAGGCTGAACAAGATTGTCCAGCCACGCGGCAAAATCATTGATCTGAATGCAGGAGCCAAAGCCAGTGACGAGCCTGTCTCCAACTTCGTAAATTTTATCTTCAAAGCGCAAAGCCCGCTCGCCATGCGTGACTTGGGTATCGGCAGCTATCGCGCCGTTTTTAAGAGTAATCGTGGTCATGGCTGAACCTCATCCTCATACAAAAAATCATTGGTTTTTGGCCAATTGAACGACTTGCCAAAGACCTGTACCTCATCGCCAAGAGCCGCCCGTTCAAAGCACGGTCCATTTTTATCATAGAGCACGCCGCCAATCTCTGTGAGCACATGATCTGGACAAATCCATGCGGTCGCGAACGGAAAGCGGAGTTTTAAATATCGATGTAAAAAGGCGCAATTTATCCGCTCACCATACTCGGCCACGGCCGCCTCGATGGCCGCTTTCACCTCGGCGTCTTGCCGCTCCCGCGCAGCGCGCCACACACGGTCATAACGGGCCTTTGAGGCGATTTCGCGGGCGTCAGGCATGACCACATCCTTTGAGCAAACGGGCCTCTCCCCACGCGCCCAGCGCGCCGATCCGCACGCCGATAAACATGGCCACTTTCAAGGCCGGGTTAACCTTGGACACGCTCATCATTTCCCAAAACACAAGGTCCGCAAAAAGACGGCGCGGGATGGGCTTGCGGATGACCTTGGCAAGATCCACGCCTGCCACAATCAAGCCCGCTTTGCGCTCAGTAAAAACGGCGCGCTGTAAGCGGTCCACTTGCGCGGCGTCCGTGACCAAAACGTCATGGCAAAGCGCGGCTTTGTGGTAACGCTCTGACCGAGGCTTGAAACCTGCCCTGACGAGCCAGTAAGGAAAGCTGGCAAAGTCAGTCACAAAACCAACCGGCACAATGACTTCAACGCCGGAACCGTCAGCGCCGAGCGCGTAACGAAAAGCGCCCATGACTTCATACAGCGCCCTGCGGCCGCGAGAGCGGCCTGTGAGCGGGCGGGTGTAAAGCGGTGTTGTAAAACTGGACATTAGACGCCGCCTCCAAAAAGCTGCGCCTCTTTGCTCGCGGCGAGCGCCTGAAGGCTGGCGATCACAACCGCTAACTCAGCCTCTGTTTCGCACGCCGACACCGCCGTAAGCGCCTTATGCGTCATGCCTTCGATCACATTATCGATGGTTAAAAGCTCAAGGCTCTTCGCGAACTGGATAGCGGCCAGCGCCTCCGCCGTTTCGCCGAGGCCGCGCTCGTCCGCTTCGGCCTGTACGGTGGCGACCTCGTCGGCATTGGCTGTGCCGCTGATAATATTACTCGCGATCCGGCCTTTAGTCGGCCACGCTTTTTGCTGTTCAATCGAAACGCCGGAGAGAACTCTGCGTCGGAGTTCATCGCCGTAATTGCGGATCTTATGACGGTAGTCGGCTTGGCTATCGGCGAAAGAAAGTGTGGGCAAATCGCTCATAGCGCTACCCCCGCTTCGGTCATAGTGAGTATCGCATCCACAAGACCGAGATTGCCGTGAACGCCGACTCGCTGCCCTTTGACTGTGAAATTTGTATAAAGGTTTTGGACTTCAAACCAGATGCACATTTTGCCTGAAGCTGTTGTATTTTGCCCCATCGGGATGGATGTTCCTGCCCTATCAATATTCTTTAAAGTTTGATAGCTGCCCCCGTTTTTGTAACCGGAAAATGTCAAATCTATGAGGCTCTTCGTGTCGGTCGAGAGTGTCCATCCCAATATCTTGAATAAGTACATCCGTGAATCGGCCGCGTTCACATCGCCTAGGACAATATTGTAACGCATCGTTCGGCGCGGTAGTCCTCCATCATAAACGTTCAGATCGGACTTCTCAAAAAGTTTGAACGTCGCGGAACCAACACCCGCCGCTGGACTATCTAAGAACGCCAAATTAGAATCAAGGGCGTGAACGTCATTCAGGTCATCTCCGCCCAGTGTTGCCATCCATGTTTGCAGCACTTTCACCAGCTCGCTCACATCATCAAGCGCCGCTGGAAAATTAGCCACATGTCCGTCAGCCGCAAGTCCACCCGGATTGTCAGCGCTCACGGGCAGTGAATTGTAATAGCCCGTTGTCAGCCGCGCGAGCGCGTCCGTAAAATCACTCATCGTAAAATCTCCCGTAAAACCAGACCGCTTTGATGGCGGCCTGCAAAATTAAAAATAGCGGCGGGCGGCGTTTCCAAGGTGGCCAGAAACGCGTCGCGGTAAAGCCGTGTTTTTTCCTCAAAGTCTGGAATGAATAAAACCGGCCGGATTGTGCCGACGCGCATGCCCATGTCCAAAAACCGCATCAGCTCGTTTTCTTCGAGGTCAGAAAAATTAACATCGAGCACGCGGCGCGGACGGCGATACTCACCGCTCTGATGCCCTGACAGGCTGTCTTCAACGCGGTCGCGCTTTTCGAGCGTGAGCGAGCGTCCGCGCTCAAAGTTAAAGGCCGGTGACCATGAACTGGCGATAAATAGATAGCCAATGTCAAACGCCCCGTTTTCATTACCGTGATCATCAAGCTCGACAATGATGGTTTTCGTGATGAGCGGCGCAGACAGCGCCATCCAAAAGTTCCGAGGATAAAGATCAAGATCGTCTGGCGTCGGGCGGCCCGTCCAGTAATTCTCTTGCTCCCAATCCAGTGACAAACTTGGGTAAAGCCGTGGCAAAACATCCGCCCACTCCGGCGTGTTAATCACGGCTCCGGCCGCATCTTTCAGAGTGATGCGAATCCGTGCGTCCACGCTCATCGTGTGAAATAAAAGTCCGATCAAATTAATCGCGCGCGGACGTTCTAAAACGGCTGTAAACTGAGACGCCGCCAGATCATCGATCTCGGCGCAGCGGGCGGGCTTTGCAATCATGAGCGTGTCTTTTAAGTTGGCGAGCGGCAAAGCCCACGTCCCGCCGGACAGCGCCGCAGAGGCTGCTAAGTTCACATCAGCAATTTTACCGTTTCGCGCGCTCATCCCCACACTCTCCAAATCATTTGCTCGCGTTTTGGCCGCGTCAGCTCCGCCCCAGTCAGAACAAAGGTACGATCTATCCCAGCGGGCGGATAATCCACCCGGACGGTTGAACCGAGCGGCAAGACGGCGCGGTCTGTGTCAAACGGTAGGACAAGGCGGAGCTGCTCCCGCGCTCCGCCGCCTGCGCGCGGGCCGAGCGTTTCCAGAAGGCTTGATGCCAGGGCGGACGCGTCGGCGGCCTCCCTGATTGGCGTTAAAATTGTGCGCTCTTCCACACCCGCCCAGCGGGATTGCGTGACCGTGTTTTCCGCCGAGGCATAGCGCCACTCACTGCCCATCGTCGTTTCCGCCGAAGTGCCTAAAATAGCCTGCGCCATGTCGCTGCGAGACAGCGCTTGATGATTGCGGCCGTAACCGATCCGAACACGGCTCACCGGAACGGCGGATTGCCCGACAGGCGTCAGGTCATGAATGTGATCGAACGGCAAGTCATAGTCTGGGATTTCTTTGGGACCAGATAAGGGTGAATAACGCCATGACCCCGTGTGATCGGGCGCGACAGCGGCTGTCTCGGCCCGCGCGATAAACCGGATCAAAGCGCCAAAGCTCATGTCGGCGGTTAAATGCACGCCCACATCTGGCCCGCCAGAGACGTCAAAATCTGCTGAAATATCCCCCGCATCAATGCCTGCCAAAAGCAGAAGCCGCTTAATCAGCGCGCGGCGTTGCGCTTGCGGTTTCCGTTACGCTGAACCCCACGCGGCCCACGGGATTGCCGCCAAGTTTAATCAGCCCGCGATCAAGGTGTGTGACATAGTCTGCGGCGCTTGGCGTCGCCGCCAAAAACGCGGCTTCGCTTAAATTTCCGGCATTCGTGTAACCCGCATCATCGGCCCGATCAAAGACCGCATCAATGGAAAGAATTGCGCCTGCATTGATCTGCCAAATTTGCTGCCCCGGAGAGACTAAAACCCCCGGCACATGCCCCGTGCTTATATCGCCCAAGGTCAAAGGACGCGGACGGTCGCTTAGTTCTTCTTCGCCTTCAAGCACGGATCCGCCAGACGCGGTGCCAAGATAGCGGTCCTTAACAACTGGCGTTTCCAGTACGGCAAGATCGTCCCGAATAGTCAGAGTGACTTGCGCCGTCGTACGCGCAGGGTGCATCCAGTTGACGGCGGTAATCACGCCGCAGAATACTTTTTGCTCGGCGCTAAAGTTTGCACCGGGTTCGTAACGGAAAATTTCAACACGGGAGAAGCTATGCTCGCGGTAAGCGCTGAGTTCACCCGACGCATTGGAAAGCTTCATAACGCCGTAGCCGCGCTCGCCGCCTCCGCGCGTGACGTCGCCAAAAATCTCTCGCCGAACATTGGCCGGTTCGGTCATGACAGGCTCGTAAATCCGGTTCGGCGCTGCGGGGTCATTGGCTGGAAGAGGCCTTACAGGCTCGTCCGAAACATAGAGCATGACGGGGCTTGTGTCGGGCGCGATCAAGGTCAGGTGCGCGATAAAAACACTCATGGAATTTCACTACTATCGGGCGGAGGATTGGTCCCGCCGCCTTGCTCAAGTAGCCGCACCTGATCTTCATTGACGTCGATAATGAGGCCGAGCGCCGCAAGCTGCTGATCGCCTTTGAACGCAACCGCCGTGCTGACGCCGACCGTGTCGCCGCGAAGGCCGACAATCTCAAGCTGAAGCGCCGTAATATTATCATTGAGCGCCTGCACCACGTTATCATTTCCTGCGGCTAAATCGGTTTGGAAGGCGGTTTGAAGGCTGCTAAACCCGCCGCCGTTAAGATCCGCAAGATCGGAAAGCGCGTCATTCTGCACCGCCAACGGCCCCAAAATATCCGTAAGGTTTCCAGAGAGCACATCTTCTAAATCGGACAAACGCCCGATGAAATTCGTGTTAAGCAATGTTATCGCGCCAAGGTTTGACAGCGCCAGCGCGTCAATACCGTCGGCGTTTAAATCAAGCACAGGAATCAGATCCGTGAGGTTTCCTGAGAGTACAGCTTCAAGGCCTGCTAGCCGCGTGATCAGACTGTCTGATAAGCCCGTTAAACCGCCACTATTGGACGTTGTCAGCGAAGTGAGCGCGCCGGACACATTCGTAAAGCCAATATTATTCGTATTTGAAACACCCGTGAGCAGCGGGTGAAGGCCAGATAATCCGCTGCTTAGCTGTGTCCAGTTTTCAGTCAACCCCGCTGTGACCTGCGCGTTCATCGTCTGAATGTCCGACCGTAGCCAGTCGCGGAGCTGCCCGATATCGAGGCCAAGGGCTGATGCCACGCCCTCAAGCCCGGGCGGGATATCGCCAACCCCGCTAATGACATCGCTGAGCGCGCCCGCAAGTCCGTCCATTTTTTGAATCACAACATCAAGCGGATTTGGCTTGACGCTTGGCTGTGTTAACGTGCCGAGCTGGCTCATAATTTGCGCGTATAAAGCCGCGCGCTGCGCCGCTGAACTGGTGGCCTCGCGGTCAAGATCAATCAGACGGTCTGCATAATCCGTGATCGTATCCAGCGCCTCTTCGTCGCCGTTTTGCGCGAGTAAATATTGCGCTTGATATTGTGTTTGTGCGTTTGCACGGCGTTCAGCAATCGATAGAGGCGCGTTATCATTAGAGACGCCCTGCAAGGCTAGCCACTCGCTGATGCGGGCGCGGGCCGCTTCAGCAGCGTTGTCCAGCGCGTCTCCGGCAGCTGAGACACTCTCGCCGAACTGTGCTAGCAGTTCGTCCATCTCGAGCGTTTCCAAACGGCCTAGCTGCTCAATGACGTCGTCCGAAACATAGCCGAGCTGACGATAGCTTTCGATTTCCGCGCGGCGCGCGGCCTGCACGGCTTCAAGGTTATCGATCTCAAACTGTTCGGGATTTTCGCGCCGCGCAATGGCGTCGCGGATAGACTGGCCAATAGACTGCGCCGACGTATATTCAGAAATCAGCGCGTCAAGCTGCGCCGAATCCGTGATCGTGCCTGCGCGCCGGATCGCCGCCTGAAGGCCTGCATCGATACCGTCTGCCACGCCGGACTTGAGAATTTCCGCGACCGTGTAC
The DNA here is from genome assembly GCA_051252005.1 of Alphaproteobacteria bacterium. GTDB lineage: Bacteria > Pseudomonadota > Alphaproteobacteria > Caulobacterales > Maricaulaceae > JACOMS01. Next base: position 81,215 of record JBPOEZ010000005.1, read on the forward strand.
GTGACCGCCTCTTCAATTTGGTCAGCCTGAAAGACCTGCGTCCCGCGACCGTCAAACGTCACGCCCAGATGGTTGGCTTTGGGTTTATACAGCACTTCAAAGCCAAGCGGCCCTGACAAAGTGACATCCAGACGGTCTAAAATCTCATTAATTTGCGCGGCGATGCTATCCGTCGTGCCGCCGTCAATATTACGTGTGCTGGAGCTTGTAATGGCCACATCGCCGCCAGACACGCCGAAATGGCTCTCCAGACGTGGGGATTTTTTAAGCAAAGTGGTAAGGCCAAACACCGCGCCCGCAATAAGGCCAACGGGCCCGAGCGCTCCGGCGATACCCGCGAGCGCGCCGCCGATGCCGGGCAGAGCGCCCAGTCCCGCTGTGATCGCTCCAGACGCCCCGCTAAGCAGTCCGCCGACACCCGGAAGGCCTGCCAAAACCCCGTTCGCGGATCCGAGGAGCCCGCCTAAAAGTCCGCTGTTCCCGCCAGACGCGGCTCCCCCCAGAAGGCCGCCTAAAAGGCCGCTGGAGCCTCCGCTAGCCGCCCCTGCGGCGGTGCCAAGCAGGCTTGATCCGCCGCTGCCAATGCCTAAAATATCTGTCAGGCCAGAACCGTCCAAAATAGGCCGGATGATCATGATTGCCGCCGCCTTTTTGGCAAGGTCTTTGAGCATGTCTATAAGCTGCTCACCAAAGTTTTTGGCGCTATCAAGATTGCCGTTATAAATGTCCGTCCACATGCTATTCCATGTGTCGTTAATGTCGTCTGCGGCCTTGCGGTAAAGCTCCGGCAGACTGGTAACATATTCGCGCTCACGCTCTTGCTGTTCACGTCGCGCCACATAGTTTTCGGCCCATGTGCGGGCATCGTCCTCGGCAATTTCTATGCCTGCCTTACGGGCCAAATTAATCTTGTCATAGGTGAGCCGTTCAATATCGCGCTCGCGGTTTGTCAGCTTCGCCAGTTCAAGCTCTTCCCGGCGCGCCTCGAGCCAGTCCTCATAATATTCAAAAGCCTCTGCGCGGGCCTTGTCGGACTTTTCGCGCGCCTCGGTCTCGTCCTCAATGGCATTTATGTTGGTAAGCCGCAGGCGAATCTCTTCTCGGCTAATATCGTTGCCGGCAGCGCGAGCCGCTTGGTACAACGTTTCGGTTTCTGTGCGAAGCGATGTCTCTTCAGGCGTCTCCCGCGCGGCTCTCAAACGCTCTTCAAGATCTGTTTGAAGCGTGTTCCATTGGCGTTCGGCCTCGAACCGTGTACGCGCCTCAATGTGGGTGGCCGCCTCTACGCGGGCTTGCTCAAGGGTTAAATCGATCTTGGCTTTGGCAGCGGTCTCAAACAGGCTCTGCGCCAGCTTTTCAATGGCAGCGTCGCGCTCCGAAAGCCCTGCCATGTCCGTTTGTAATGCCATGCGGCTGCGAAGCATCTCAAGTGCGCCGCGCGCATTTGAGATCTCTGTTTCAGACCGCTGATTATCAGCAGTGTTCCACTCTTCGATCCTTTTGCGGATTTCGCTAATCAAGCCCGAAGTTTGATCCAAGCGCTCATTGGCTTGGTCAAGGTCAGGCTGGAGCGCTTTTAGGACTTCGCTCATACGTTGAAAACTAAACGAGCCGCCCGACGCATCGCCTTTGAAGCCTTTAATATCGTCAAGATTAAACGCTGCAATTTCGGCGGCGTTAACATCGACGCGCTCAGCGCGCGGCGCGCCGTCATGCTTTCGAACGGTATTATTCGCGATGAAGTCCTTAAGGCGCGCGGCCTCGGCGGTTTGGCGCGCCGTCATGTTTTCAGCTAGCGCCATTTTTTCTTCGCGCAAAGCTGTGGCCGTCGCATGGATGGCTTCGGCTTCTTGAAGTTTTACGTTCGCATTGTCCCGCGTGACATCAATCAAGCCGTCGCGCGCGGTCGTAAGCTCCGCCAGAATATCGCGCTCATCTTCACTATCGCCGATGGTGATTTCTTGCGCCGATTGAAGCTGTTTATAGGCATAAACAAGCCCGACAATACCCAGAACCGCAATCCCTAAAGGCCCGCCCATCAACATTGTGGCCGCGCCGAGGCCGCGCTTGACGAGCGCCAGACGGGATCCGGCAGCAGCAGCAGCAGTTTGCGCCGCACTCGAACGCACGGTCGCCGCCGCGAGAGCCGTTTCGGCTTGAGCTAAACGCACATTGGCGATGGTTTGCGGCACAGTCCCGCCGGTTGTTCTCGCTTTGGCGATGCGGAGCGCAAAAACATCCGCTCCGGCTTTCACCTCGGCGGCACGCGCAGCGGCGAGATCGCTTTGCGTGAGCCGGATATTGGCAGCGATACTGGCTTGCGCGGCAAGCGTTTTATGCGAGAGCGCTGCGCCGCTGGCTGTAAGCCATGCTGCAAATTTAAGTCCTATAATGCCCGCAACGCCTGCTGCGACCAAATCCGCATTTTGCGCGGCTGTCGCCAGCAGCGTCGCCGCAAGGCCAGAGCCTTTACCGATGGCGTTAAACAGATCCGTCACATCTTGCTGAAACCCATCATCGCCGAGGGTTTCCCGCAAGGTTTTTGAGCTGTCGATCAGGCCGTCTAAAAACCCGCCGCGCGCCACTCCGACCTGAAGGGCAAACAAATCATTGGCCATGCGGTTAAATTCAGCCCGCGCACTGGAGAGCTTAAGCTCTAGACCGTCGCCAAACTCCTCGCGAAGCTGCGCGGCAAATTTCGGTAGAAAGTCATTAGACAGAATTTCGCCCTGCTCGAGCATTTTGTAAAACTCTTCGGTCGTCGCGCCAATGGCCTTGGCTGCAATCGGCATGACGCCGGGAAGCCGGTCACCAAGCTGTAGTTTAAGCTCTTCAGCCGTGACCTTGCCTTTGGACATCATCTGCTCGATGGCGCGAAGAGCGCCAGTCATATTTTCCGAGGACAGATCAAAGACAACGCCCGTTTCGGCAATGGCGGAGAACACGTCGCGAATATCGCGGCCTTCCATTTTCGCAGCTTTGCCTGCGGCGATCATTTTGGCGTAAGAGGTAACGTTCTGATCAAAGACAATGCCGAGGCGCTCGGACTCTTCGCGAAGGAACTTTGTCTCGGTTGCGGCTAAAGTCGCCGACCCCGCCGCGCCCACCATCGAACTTTCGACGCCGTCCATGGCAAGGCCCGCTTGGATAATCTCTTTGGCTGTGAAGGCCGTAATCAAGCCGCCCGCCGCCGCCGTCAACCGGAGCATCGTGCTGCGCGCGCGGTCCATGCCTTGGCGGTATGTCTCGGTTTGGGCATTTGCGCGCGTTGCCGCTGCGCCCGCACTGTCAGTCGCCGTGCCGAGGCCTCCGAGCGCTTGCCGGGATTGACGGGCGGCGGTGACAACACCGCGCCCGTCAGCCGTCAGGGTGAAATGGGTGCGAAGGCTCATGAGAGTTCCGCCCACACGGCCCGTGCTTCTGCCTCTAAAATTCGAAGGGAGGCGAAGGTTTTTGGCCCGACTTTTAGCCCTGCCATACGTGCGGCAGGTTCAATCGCGCTGTAGTCCAGCCCTGTTCGAATGATGCGCGCGCTTGACATAGTCGTAAGGCCTTCCGTTCGCCACTGTGTTTGGAGCATCATGAAAAGCCGCAGCGGCTTGAGGGTTTTCGGGTGAAGCAAGAAGACTGTTTCTTGCTCTTCAAATTGCTTGATAATGTGAGCGGGCGCTTTCGCCCGCTTTAGATCTTTGAGGAGGCCGCCATCCGTCTTTTTGCCAAGAACTAGCCGGATGACGTCTTTGAGTTTTTTGCCAGTGCGCCCGTATTGAATTCAAAAAATCCGGTCATGAGCGCTGACCTGACAAAACTCATTTCAAGAATTCCGCTCAACACCTCTTGGCTGTACTCGATAGGCTCGGATTGACCGTCCTCGGTTTCCTGCGTCAGGCCTTCAATGTCCATGATCGCGTAATCAAGAAACCCTTTACAGGTTGGAAGATGCATGCCGATGACACCAAGCGGGCCAAACTTGCGAAGCGTCGCTTCGCTGTCTGGGATTTCTTCGCCGAGGGCTTTAAGGGCTTTCTCAAAAAACTCCACAATCTCGCTTTCTTTCATCAGCTGAAAGCGCGGTTTAAGTTGCTGCTCTTCGATTTTGGCATCATCGACGGGAACGCCGACCGTCACCGGCCACAGCGCGCTGTAGCGGGTTCCGGCTTTTGGGAGTGTAAACTTAATCGTCATGACCGCTCCTAAGTCAGCTTGACGACAATGTCGTCGTCGCCCGCGCCAGTCGCGGTAATGTTAAGATCAAGCTCCCACGTCGCGTCGCCGTCTTCTTCGCCTTCAGACACGCCGACGATTTGGGTCTTGGACGCGGTAAACTCGACAATGCCGCCCGCCTCGCTGCCATGCTTCAAATAAACTTCGGACAAAGCGGCGGTCTTAAGAAGCGTTTCCGGATCAAAGTCAGTGAGCGCGCGTTGCAATACTGTGGCCTTGCCAGAGTAATTGCGGCGACCCGACGGACGAACTTCTTTCTGGTTGGGCGCGTCTCGGTGTTTCATGTTGCCGGGCGCGCTGACATCCAAATTCATCAACACAAGCGCCGTGCCGCCGATGGTAAAGACAGGCGTATTGTCAAAGCTGATCGTGGACGGCGTTTGGGTCGTGCCGTAATTTGGCGTCGGCGCTGTTTCGCTGTCCTCGCCGACCGCATAAAGCGCCTCATGTTCGATCATGATGTAAGGCACTGAGCCGTTCTTGAACTGGAAGCCCGCAGAGCCGCGCAGGCCTTTCAGCTTACGCAGCCGATCACCCTTGTAATAATAGATCGTTGCGCTTTCCATGTCGCCAGAGACAAGGTTAAAGCTCACTGATGTATCGGCCACGACCGCTGCGTTGAACTGGCAGGCACGCAAAATTGAGGTGAACGCAGGAAGCTCACCGGCATCACCAGAACTCGTGAGCGGTATCTTAAAATTACCCGAAGCTGAAAACGCGCCAATAGCGTCTTCGGTACCGCCCAGTCCGGCGCGGTCAATATTGCGGGCGACCTTATTGGTTTTCATGGCGTCCAGTTTGAAGTCTTCAGTCAACAAGGCATCTGTGCCTGTCGGCACAGCGTCTGTGGCATAAGTGGTTTCAACGGCGCAAAAAATGAGTTTTTCGATGGCGCTCTCGGCGCTTAAATTAGCCATGATTTAGGCTCCTTTTTTCTGGGAAGGCTTTGCCGCAGGCGTTTCAGCCTTGGCCGCAGAAGCCGTTTCGGGTTTAGGGGATGGGGCTGGATCAAGATCCGTATCGACGGTTTTTTTCCGTTCTATGGCAGGGCCTTCTTTTTGAACGAAACCCTCGCCCTTTTGGATGAACACGCCGCCTTTGCGCGGCGCAGCAGGCATCTTGTCTTTTTTGTAATTGCTCATGAGGAGCCTCCCAGTTTCTGAATGATTTTTGAGGTTGCGAAGGTGAGCTGAAACCACGCGGTGCCGGTTTTGCGGTCGAGACCTAAAACCTGCGTGCCGCCGTAAGTCACAGCTTCGGCCATGCCATCGGAGCGCCAGCCAAGCAGTGCATTTTGACACGCTTCACGAACATCTTCGAACGCATCGACGCCGCGTTCGCCCGAACTGCCGGAATTTTGAAAACCGATAACGACGATAAAATTGACGCTAACCGTCTGGCGAATACCGCCCGTTGACAGTTTGCTTTTCCCCGCCCGTTCATTGCCGGGCAGGACAAATGCGGAAGGTGAGCGTTTGACAGCTCCGTCCTTCAGCGCGGTGAAGGCCTGCGCCCCGTCCACGGCTTTGAGCGCGGAGACTTCACTTTTAAGACGGTCAACAATGTCTGCGGTTTTCATGGCCGCGCTCCGCCAAAGGCGCGGAGATAATAATCGTCCGCAATAGGGATTAAGTCGTCTCCATTGTCCTCGGACAGTCCCAAATAAGGACGGGCCGGAAGCACTGTTGAATGATTGCGACCCGTCTCGCCGCCCGCTTGATGAATCGCGCCGTAAATCAAATTCGTTCCGATCTGGACAGAACGGGGAAAGGCGGCGCGGGTGACAGAGTCGCGAAGATGGGCGCTGTCTACCAAGGTGAGCGCATTGCCTTGCGCCTGATTAACCCGCTCAGACGGGAGCCACGGCGTGCCGTCAGGCGCAAGATTTGTCTGAAACCGCTCAACGGTTTGATCTTCAATTTCCGCGCCCAGCTCGTCCATGAGCGGCGTCAGATCGTCAAAATAAGCCGCAAGCCGAATGAGCGCCGGAACGGAGCCAAAGTCTTGAACGTGGTATGAATAATGAACGCCGCCCATTAGAAACCACCCATGTCGGTTTGAGAGGTGAACGTTTTGTGCGCGGGCAAATTGGCGGAGGCGCTGTCTTCTTCTGGCTCGTCGCCGGTTCCGGCCAGAGCCGCATCGCCGAGTGTATCTTTACCGTCGCGAATATCGCGCAGCGCTTTACGCGCGTCGTCAACCCGCTTTCGAAGATCGTCATTCGGGTTTCGATCAAGGGCGTAATGCGCCAGATCAAGGGCGATGAATTTCAGCCGAGCCGGTACGGGATCCATCGGCAGCCTGTAACGCGCAGCCACAGCGCTATCGATTTCGGCGCTAGCCGCATTGAGCGCGCCCGCGACAACCGCCGCGTCGATTTGATCGTCGCCGTCACGGTCAGCCAAGGCAAGGAGCGTGTCCTCGCCTAGCGCTTCAACCAAATCTGCCAAAACCGCGTACATGCTTAATCCTCAGGCGTGGGATCAACGAGGATCGTGTGGCGGACTTCGTCGCTGCACTTCACACGAACGCGAATCATATTTCCGTCTTCGAAAGCCATGCCAAGCCGATCATCGCGGTGGAAAGAGGCCCGAACCGCAAAGGCGCGCAGGCCGAGCTTACGAGACAATCGATCCACAATGGCCTCAATCCACGCGGGCCAGTAGGCCTCATCGTCCACATTGCCTTGCGGGTGCGAGATCACCTCTTGAAGCGTTTCGGTCAAGGCGCGTTCAATAGGGTCATCAAAAATCATGACTTTAACGACACGGCCGTCCGCGTCCAGAATGGCGTTCACAGGCGCATCCGTAAACACTTCGGCGCGTTCGATAGGCGTCGATGTCTTGGAGGGCTTAACCGCCGTCTTCGCCGGTGTTCCTGCTTTACGTTTAGCCATGAGAGGCTCCTTAAAATTGGTTGCGGGAGCAGGATTTGAACCTGCGATCTTCTGGTTATGAGCCAGACGAGACACCAAACTTCTCCACCCCGCATGAAGAGCCGCCTTGCAGGCGACCCGAATAATTTAGTCGACAACATTTTCGATGAAGAAGCCTGCGCCTTTGGCCGCGATAACCTCGCCAACCGTTTCGCCGACTTTGATTCCGGTACCGCCGCGAAGGCCGACACCCGGAAGATCACGGCGTCCGGCTACCCAGCCGCCATACTGACCAGTGAAGCCCCATGTTGTGGCGCTATCTTTGTCGATCACCGCGTCCTGATAAGTAAAGGCAATGTGTTTGCCCCATGTGCGGCTGATCACCGGCGCTTTGCCTTTGCGGGCCGTATTGACCCACGCGCCGCCCACATGAATGTCTTTAATCTCAAGCAGTTCCGCGAGCGCCCTGCGGCTGACCGCGCCGCTCTCGCCGCTATTGCCGTGAATGGCTTTAACGATGGCGTTGTTTGTCCGCACCCCTGTCCAAGCCGCCTGACCGATGGTCATGGTGTTGGGCCGGACAATCGGCGTATCGAGATATTCGAGCAACACGCTGAGCGCGTCCACATCCTTGTTGAAACGGGCAGCGGTTAGCAATGAGACTGTATGGTCATAATTAGCGCTATTGAAGACCTTTCCTGCCACCCGCACTTCGCGGTCCAGATGGATCAGGTTTGTCAGGAACATTGACGAACGGTTCACGGGATTGGGCAAGCCGGATTTCGCGTTCTCATCCACATCATCATTCGGGATCACATCGGTAAGGCCGTAGTCGTGGCAATTTCCTGTGGCTTCGCCGGTGCCGAATGAAGCCTGTGTCGGTTCTGATTTCCGGCCCACACGCGTGTCGGGCAAAGAGAAACCGTCGGCCAGATCGGAGGTGGAATATTTAAAGTCTTTTTTGCCGACCTGAACGCGCGGCATGACTTTGTCCGCGATCATCTCGGCATTTTTATAGCCGATGACGGTCGCAAGTTGTTGAGGGTCGTTTACGTAGGGGTTGCCTGACATGTTTTTCTCCAAATAATTTCAGGTGTGACCCGGCTATTCGCCGGTGATAATGGCAGGGGCGAGACGCACCGAACCGATGACGCCGTCTTCGCCGTCTTCGACCGCAAAGCCGATGATCGACATATTTACGCCCGTGGCCGGAGCCGCAGCGATGCCTTTGCCGTCCGCGTCGGCTGTGATAGGATCGCCGTTCGCAATCGTGTCGCCATAATCAAGCTCAGCAATACCGTGCGTAATCACGTCGACAGTTTTGCCGCTGACGACATCTGCGCCCGGATCAGAAATGCCGATCAAGGCTGTTGAGGCAGCGACCGCTTGTGTCACGAGACCGTTCGTGGCCGCGAGCGCCAGAATACGCCGCTTGGCGATCGCGCCGCTCGCTCCGAAAGCTTTTTCAAATAATGGATTGTGCATGGCCTGAAACTCCTATTTCTTTTGGGCAGCAACATGGGCAACGGCCATGTCAATCGTGATGGTCCGTCCGGCTTTCGCCTGTGCGGCTTGGTAGTCATGGGCGGCGAGAGCCAAGGCCTGCGCATCCGTGCCGTCAACCACCGGATCGTCTTTGCCGTCTTCAGCGGAGACTTCCGAGAAATTGATCACGGCTTTCGCGCCGCCAATGAGAGCCTTGAAATACTCGCGCGGCGTGACCTTGGATTTCGTGCCGTCAGCGGCGCTGAAATCAAAGGTTGCCTCAAACGGAAGCGCGGCCATAAATTCGGCCATGCCTTCCTTGGCGGCGGGCGGAAGTTTGCCTGCCTCTTCGAGGCCTTTGATAAAGGCCGTGTCTTCAGCGAGCCGCACCGTGCCTTGCTGTGCGGCGAAGTCAGCGCGGTCTTTTTTGAGAGCGTCCCGCTCGGCTTTAAGCGCGGCTTGTTGCGAGGTGAAATCGGCGGGTGTTTCTTTTTTGTCTGTCATGACATTTGGATCCTTTGGTGAGGGTGAAGAAGGTGTGGAGGGGCTTGCAAGGCCTGCCGGGGCTGAAAATGACGTGTTGCCGCCAAACAGACGGCCAAGGCCGTTGACGATCCATTGCAGGCCGATGGCCGCGTCTTCGTTTGTCTGGAGCGCCGACTGAAATTCATACGCGTCTTCGCCGCCGCAAAACTCAACGGCCTTCAAGCCCGGAATGGCCGGAGCCGCTGCGCCGAGAAAGCCGACATGGCGCGGGTAAAAATCACCGGGTTTGGGATTAGACGGGTCATTGGGCGGAAAGAGCGAGACCGAACGGTTTCGAAACGCGCCCTGATCGACCATGGCCTCAAAGTCAGGGTTAACGTCTTTGGGGTGTGCGATCAGGCTCTCGCCTTCTACCGTCAGCTTGTCGATCCAACCATAGGCGGGATCTGCCGCCTTCGGATGGCCGACAACAATCGGCGTATCGATTCCGGCTGCGGCATAATTGGAGGCTAGCGCTGTGAGCATGGCAGCAGTAACCACCATCTTGCGGCCTTTGCTGTCCGTGTGTGTGCCGGTGCGAAAAATCTCGAAAGGCTTCATTTTGTTTTCCTGCTTGAAATCGGGCGGGGTTGTGATTTAAACAGGGTATAGATTGCACAGGCAGCAAGAGGCCCCCGGACATAAGTCCGGGCTACGCATTTTAATTTCTCACCTAAAACAGAACACGGGCGGATACGGACGCCCACCATGCCATGCCTATGTGGCAAGCGGCCCGCAGGTTTCCCCACGGGCGGGCCGCTTTTATGGCCGCTTCAAAGCCCTTCAAAGGGCCGTACAGCGCCGAAAGCAAAAAATCCGCGTCACAGGCTATCAAACCGTAACACGCCCCTGAACGCTTATTTAATCGAAACTCTTGATTTCTTAAATTTGCATCCCTCTAAACAACTGGTATGAAGTTCGCATGAAGCAAGAAGATAAAAAACCAATCACTTTTAAGATCAAAACTTGGGACGGGCTCGAAACGGTCACCTTCAGGTCTTCGGCTGAGATCAGGAAGTGGTTAGATCGGCAGCTTGACTTTTGGAAGAAGATGATGGGGGGTGAATCTGAAAAGCTTCCAAGCCCTGTGTCAGTTGCCGCTTATCACGCATTAAGTGATCAAATCAATCGTGATTATAACGATGCCTCACAAAGCAAGGCTGCATTTCGCCTATGGACTCATCCGTTCCAAAACGAATTAAAAAGAGGTTTACTCCCGTTTCAAGTCCCGTCAACAGCAGCATCATTTATACTGGATTGCTACGATAAAGATCCCTATGTCGCCATAATCGGCATACAAATTCTGGCTGGAGGCGAAGAGCATTTATCCAGCACTTATCCCGCAAAGGCCCTCACAAAGGCTACCTTTCTCACAGGTCAGTTTATGGAAGGTCAATGGACACCGGATTCGCCCAAAGTGCGATCTTACGCCCAAACGTTGAAGGCTATACAGAACAATTATTCAAAAGCTATTGCTCAAGCCGAGCGAGACACGCTGGATCAAATATCCCTAATGAAATCTGCAGAAAACTTTACGATTGAGCAGTCGCACAAACAGAGAAAAGTCGCACGACGAAGGACTGCCCGACAAATCGTGAAAACAGCGCGAGGTGGAAATAAAGCAATCGAAGAGATCAACCTTACGAAAAAAGCCTATCTCGAAGATATGCAAATGCGGGCCTCTGTGGAATATTGGACTTACAAAGCGGGAGAACACCGAACACAAGAAGGCACATATTTGATGATTGTGACCTATTATGCCCTCATATGCTTCATGGTGCTCCTTGCCGTTTTGGTTGGCACATTTAACAATGTTGAATTTTTTGACATGAAACATAGTTCGCAGTTTACGCTTATTGTGAGTGGACTGATATTGACCATCACAACATTAGCGATTTGGGTTGGACGAGTTTTAACAAGGCTGTATCTGTCAGAAAAACACCTTCGTACGGATGCGGAAGAGCGTTCAGTCATGGTAAAGACATATCTTGCATTGCTTAATGAAGGAGCTGCCGATCAATCCGAACGCGCTCTGGTTTTGGCTCCTCTGTTCAGACCGACAGAAGACGGACTAGTTAAGGATGACGCAGCGCCCTTTATCGACGTTATAAAGCTCCTAAAACCAAAGTAGCTTTAGCGATATGAAACCCTCAAAGCCAAAGATCAACACAGTTTAGGCGGACTGTCCCGCTGCTCAATGCCTAGTCTTTTGTTTTCAGGCAAGCTGTCGAACATGGCTTTAATTTTATTGGGCTCACTGATCATTTTTTCGGCAATAAAATTAACGATCTCAAACAAAGATTGCACCGTCTCAATATCGTCACTCAGGTCAAGTGTACCGGGATGCACAGCCTCATTTCCAATGACGCGTAAAACATCAAGCGCCTGCTGGACGCCGCTAGGCAATCCCCGTTTTACGAGAGCCGCAATGTCATCATTAATATTCTTGCCCGGAAGCCCCAACTCAATACAGAGCTTCTGGATGCCCAGCCTCAGTAGGGCCGCAGCGCCTCGCGGTGACAGGTATAGGATTCCCGCCGCCTCGATGAAATCTTTTTTAATAGCATCAGACAGATCAGGATTGGGCGAGAACTCTAGCGTCCGCGACGGGTAAATAAGGTTAATTCCCCGCCAAATAGCAAAATCCCAACAATTGCTACATTGCGATAGGAATAAATTTTGAAGCATAGAGCCACTAAATGCTTCAGGGCGTTCTGAAATCATAATCGGCTCGTCAGGAATGAAAATTAAATTATGCCTTTGACCTAATGGTATAGTTCCAGGAGACTCATCAACTTTAGCGCAACCGGTCATGCACCAATATTGTTTTGCTAAAACGCCACAACGCGGACAGTTGAAGGCTGTTTTCTCGAGGCTGGGACTAATGTGTTTCATGATTTCTCGTTAAAAGAGTCGGCGACGGCGCGCAAGGTGTTTAAGATCATCTTGTCAGAAAGCCGCCTAGTCTTTGCGAATAGGGCGGTTTACATCTTTTTTAATGAGGCCCATGCTGACCTTTCTCCGGAAGGTATACATTTTTTGATCACTGTTTTCGTCAAGGTATGCCCTTAAGCGGCGGGTTGAGATCACTATAGCTCCGGCGCTAATAAGGAAATTCACCATAACAGCTAAGGCGCCGACTTCAAAAACATCAAAAACATTAAACGATGTTTCGGCGCGCATGCGAAACGCCCATGAAATCAAAGCGCCGGGGGTCAAAGTTACCCAGACCGCTGCGCACATCAAAACAATTGAAAGTCGAAGATCAGGGTTAGCGATATCGAAAACATACGCCTTTGTTTTTTTCGACGCCGAATAAAATATATACCACGCAATGGGGATCGCAAAAACCACAAATATGGCATTAAGATAGGACAGCAAGATGAACACCGTCATGAAAAAATTTGCGACAACCACATTAAGCAAGCCCGTTTCAATCTTATTAGGGTTTTTGAACATGTGATTAAAAAACGCATCCGACTTGTCGGGCTCTCTTTTCAAGTTTTTACTCATTCAATGCACTCCCTCTTCCCTCTTAAATAGGACGGCGCGCAGTGTAAGCAAGCTACAAAGTGACCAGCAAACAAGCGTTTCGCTTGAAGTTTTAACATTTTTCAGCTATAAAATAATCAAAGGTTCGTTGGAGTGGGCCGTTCGTTGGGTAACTAGCGAGCTGGATCAGACCGCCAACGGGCCTTTTTATTTATCCAATTTTGCCTGTTAGTTTTGCCCCTAGTTTTCACGTTGATAAATCAATGTGCCAAGTCTCACTCGATTGATGAGATAAGCAATCCTTTTGGCGTCGCTCCCTTGATTGACGGGAAAGGCTGTCACCCCGCGCCAGTGTGTGTTTGTCTGGGCAAAAATAACAATGCCCGGAAGCTCCTCACCGTCCAGTGTCCAACGCGCGAGCGACAAGCGGGAAATCTCTTCGCGCCCCGCCGCGTCTTTGCCGACATAAAACCAAATCTCGTCTGGGTCTTTGAGGGTCTTCGCGAGTAGCGGCAAATATTGCGCCCGTGCACGCTTGTCGACTTTGAGTTTTCCGCGCGCATCTGTGAACAGATCCCGCGTGATCGGTAGCGGAATTTGCGCCGGATCGAAAAACACGGATCCACGCAGCGCGCCTTTGAACTCATCAAGGAAGGCCTGCACGGCAAGCTCGCCCGTAACATCCGGCGGCAAAATCATGTTCGAGCTCGCCGCCCTTGGCGGCGGGAGCGGCAAGGTGGTTCGGCCCGGAACAAAGTTAGGCTCGCGGGGCGTACCCGCCACAGGCCCGCCGTCAGATCCGGGCGTAAGAGGTTTTAGGCGGGATTGCCCGGCATTGTAGTCAAAGGCCGCATCGATACCGAGCGAGACGTTGCGGGTTTTTCCTGTTCGCGGGTTCGTCCACGGCTGTGTTTTGCCATACCCTAACGCGGTCAACTGTTCTTCGCCGCTCACGGTCAGGCCCTGTTTTGTCAGGTAGCGCGCCGTGACTTGGCGGACAATGCAGCGGCACCGCCAGCCATTGGGCGGGTAATGGGTTTTCCAAAACGGATGATCCACGGGCAGTATGATCGGCCTATCGCCCCAAGCGCGGTGCGCGGCACGGACACGGCCATCGCCTGCGTGGACATACATCAAATAGGGCCTAGTTTTCTTTTGCCGTTCAATCCTCTCCCACCGCCCTGCTGCGCGTGCAGTGCGTAAGTTCACATCGTAAATTGTTGCGAGCCGCCTTGGCGTACCAAGCTCGGCCAGTTTGGTCTCGCCCGTGACCGGGTCAAAGACATCGCCAAATCCCCACCAACCTTTTTGCTCCAAGATAGGCCGCAGGTTTGCTGAGAATTGGCGCAGTGTTTGCCCGTCCCTCAAAGCGGCTTCGAGGGCGCTGTGAACATCCTTCAAAAGATCGGCTCGCATCATCTTTGCCACAACAAATGCAGCAGCGTGTTCGGCCCGCTCTACGTCCTGCCATGCGTAACTAACCCGTCCGCCGATGGTTTTACCGCGAAAGAATTTTAGGGCCTCAGCGGGCGGGAGCGGCGTGAAGTCCACGCGGCCTGCCACGGCTAAACCTGCTCGTCTGGATCAAGCGCTGCGCGTCCATGCAGCCGTGCGTTAAACCCGGCAAGCGCCAGACGGGTTGCAAAGGGATCGTCCTGCGGCACGCCGGAGAGCCTTAGCAGCGCCGCGCGCGCCGCCTCTGGACTATCCGCGTCTTCAAGCGCCGTTTCGATTTTAGAGATCAACTCGTCCATCTCAGTTTCAAGATCGCTTGCGTGCTCTTCGCTATTTAAAAAACGATCAACGGCTCCTGACGTCTCAGACAGCGGCGCGGCTTCGAATTCCGGCGAAGGCTCAGCCTCCCCTGTAATGTCTTGCGTATCCGCCTTCGGGTCTAGGTTTGCAGAGGGCGCGGATGTTTCCGGCCCGTCCATATTTTTGCGCCGCGCGTAACCATCGCCGTAAGTTTCCAAAATGCGCGCCTCGGTTGGCTCCCACCCCATCGCATAAAGTTTCGTGTCACGGTCAGCCTGTGCGTCCAGATCTTCCGGCGCATCTGTAACTCGCGTGACAAGCGGCATGGCAGCGTCCGAATAGTTCCACTCCATCAGCCATTTTAAAGGCCCGTCACGAAACGAACCGCATTGCAGGTCCACATCCGCTTTGGTCAAATCTTCGCGCGTGTTTTCATGGACGCCCGCTTGCGCGTTCGAGCTGCCATCATCGGTGGTCATGGTCTGGCCGACAATCACCTTTGAAATTGCTCGGTCCATCACGTCGACCATTTTATCGTGGTTGCCGCCGACTTTGCTGTCGACGCCTAAAAGCTCAAGCTGCATTGTGTCGGGGATGGCAAGGCCTGACACGGCGGTAAAGGCGGCGGCGGCTTCGAGCAGTGTTTGTTTTTCAGCCTTCGTCGCATTGGCGGGATATTTCCCGACCGCTGTCGGCGCGCCGAATTTTTCAAGCGCAAGGATCCAGTACCGCACCCCGTTACGTTTGAAAAAGCTCGGCCAGTAACAATAAGCCCCAAGCCCGACGCCGTATGGATTGTCGTCATTATCCGACCCGCTTTCAAACGTCCAAAATTTACGCGGCTCCATTTTTTCGCCCAGTGGTTTTGACTGTGTGAGGAGCATGAGATCGCCAGACTGTGAATAGCGGAACCGTTTTGCTTTTCGCACTTTCACATTATCCATCGTCCAGTGACGGCCATCGCGCGCCCACAAACACTCGCCGATGCCGTAACCGTAGAAAAGCCCGTACGCCATTTTATTGCAAATGCGGTCAAAGCTGAGCCCCGAAATCATTTCGCGAACGAAGTCCGCCGCCATGATTGACTGCTTGTCCGTGCCGCCCGGCTGCACGTCGACTTCCTTTGAAATCAGCGCGAGACGGCGCTGTTGAAAATTTGAAAACACTTGGTCATCCGTCAGCACTTTTTCATAAACCTCAAGCCCTCCGCCCTTCGAGGCTTGGACAAGATCATCGGGATTACCAGCTAGCCCTGCGCCGTAATGCGCGCCGACATCGCTATAACCGCCGCCTGTTTTTGCTGACAGCTCATTCAAATTTGGACGCGCCGCTGCGCTCTCCGTACGGGCTTTAAAGTGGCGCAGTCCCCTTCGGCGCGAAAGATTTGTGGGCGGCATAATCGTCTCCTCTATAAAACGGGCTAATAGCCGGACAGACCATTGTCGCGGCGGACGGCCCCAAAACCAATGTCAACAAATTCATCTGCCGGTGTATCGGGCGTATCCGTACGGTCCGGCGCTCCGGCGTGCAGCTCGATCAAAGCCGCGTCTTGGCGGCTCGCGAAATGGGCATGGACACAGGCGATACCCGCATCGCCGTGGCGCTTGCCGGTTTCTTTGGAATTTGTGCGCTTGTCGGGCATCCGGCCCACGCCTTTGACCTCTTCAAACATGTGAAGGTCTGTGACGATATCGGCGTCTTTTGGGACCGTGAGCGTTTGATTTTCGAAGGCCGCTTTGAACGGCGGCATATTTTCTGTGTACCAATTTACCGTGGCATTGATCGTGTGGATCCGTTCTCCGTAACGCTGACGGGCTTTTTCCGCCAAATAGGATCCGTTGCCTCGGCCATCGAGCGCCCCCGCTTTGAAACGGGGCAGACGATCGACTGTCTGACGTCAGCGCCTGTGTCTCAGATTTAGGTCTGGGCTAAGAGAGACTTTTCGCTCATCTTCATCCTCATGGAGAGAAAGATGAGAACGAGTAAACAAACACCCGGTGAGCGGGTCGTCAAAGACATCAAACGCAAGACCCGCAAGCAATATAGCGCGGAGGAGAAGATCCGGATTGTATTAGATGGTCTGCGAGGCGAGGAAAGCGTTGCAGAGTTATGCCGCCGAGAAGGTATATCGCAAGGTATATATTACAAATGGTCGAAGGACTTTCTGGAGGCCGGCAAGAAGCGGTTAGCAGGGGACATCGCCCGCCAAGCCAATACGGCTGAAGTCAAAGGACTGCGCTCTGAGGCGCGTGAGCTCAAGGAGTGTGTTGCTGAACTTACTTTAGAAAACCGCCTGCTCAAAAAAAGCATGATCGGGGATGGGGGCGACGAGGAATGAGATATCCCGCATCCGAGAAGCTAGAGATTATCCGTTTGGTAGAGCGCTCATCGCGCCCTGCCAAGTGGACACTTGATAAACTCGGCGTACAGCGCCGAACATTCTACCGTTGGTATGATCGATATCTGAACGACGGGGAAGGTGGTCTTGTTGACCGCGCGCCTCATCCCGGTCGTGTGTGGAACAAGATCCCGGACCCTGTCCGTAAGGACGTACTGGATATGGCTCTGGATATACCGGAGCTATCGCCGCGAGAGCTCGCTATACGCTTTACCGATACCAAAGGTTATTTTGTATCAGAAAGCTCGGTATATCGGCTCCTGAAGGCTCATGACCTGATATCCAGTCCGGCCTTTATTGTCATGAAAGCCGCGAGTGAGTTTAAAGATAAAACGACAGCTGTTAATCAGATGTGGCAGACAGACTTTACCTACTTCAAGATTATAGGCTGGGGCTGGATGTATCTGTCGACTGTGCTCGATGACTTCTCACGCTACATCATCAGTTGGAAGCTGTGCACGACAATGAAGACGAGTGACGTCACCGATACGCTCAATATGGCCTTGGTGGCCTCTGGATGTGATCAAGCTAATATTGTTCATAAACCACGCCTATTGTCGGATAATGGTGCCAGCTATATCTCCGGTGAGTTGGCGGATTACATCAAAGACAACGACATGAGCCACGTTCGCGGGGCACCGTACCACCCGCAGACACAAGGCAAGATCGAGAGATGGCACCAGACCCTCAAGAACCGCATCCTGTTGGAAAATTACTTCCTGCCCGGAGACCTCGAACGCCAGATTGAAAGCTTCGTGGAGCATTACAATCACGAGCGGTATCATGAGAGCCTGAAAAACGTCACGCCTGCCGATGTCTACTTTGGCCGGGCACAATCAATCATCAACCGCAGAGAAAGGATCAAGAAAAAGACTATCGAACATCGACGCTTGCAATACCGCAAAGCCGTCGCTTAATATCAACCAGCAAGGTGAGCAAAGTCTCTCTTAGCCCGGGCCGAAATCTGGGACATTTTATATGACGACGGACACTCTAGTAACTAGAATGGTGGAAATTTATAGTGAGACTAGGATTGTCTTTGATGACTTGAAGAAACATCAGAGTAGCGAAACTGTATTTGGAATAAATAGTTTGATTGAGGGTGAGTTTCCTTCGGAGGAAGTTTGGTCATTTGATCGCGATTGCTTTTACGCAAGTATAACAGAATTCCAGTTTAATTGGATATTTGAAGGTGCCCAAAAAGTAGGTCAATTTAGGCGATAATTTAAAATTGTTCCTAAATGAAAACCCAACTATTAAAGCTGGCGATGCCGTTGAGCTACCGACATCATGAACTCACACGTCCTAGCGCAGACATAATTGAGTGTCCTAAAATCGCCTCATAACAGCCGCTGGGCTTGCGTTGTTTCAAAGCCCGTGCGAGATTTCTGCTATATGCAATCGTTAAAAAAACTCACTGACATCCCTGAACCAGAAATGGGAGCGCCACTACCGATGGTTATTAGTAGCGAATATCGACTTTCGATTTGTTACAATCAGGCAAAGGCAAGTTCTTATCAGAACAAAATCGTTACTGATGCAGATACAGAAGGTAAGCCCGACATAGTATCCATTCTCCGTTTCCAACAGCCATCTATATGGAAATTTGGCGACCCTGATGAGAACGGTCAACCTTTTCATCCACTGGCTGATTTGGGCTTGATGGACTTTTATGCATTCGAAGTGGAAAACTCGGAATGGGCTCATAAGTCCATAACTGGGACCTACACAATAAAGCATTTTATCGTTTTATTCCATGATAGCACATTTGAAATTCTGGCCGACGGTTATTCCGTTCATTCAATAAAATCTGAATTTGTTATGGATGCGTGCCAAAATGAAATAGATATATGGGAATGATAGATATTACCTAATTATGCCTCTTAGAGGCTTGAGCTGAGCGTCCTAAAATCGCCTCATACCAGCCGCTGGTAATGTTTGAAATTGCGGCTGTAATTGCTCCACCTAAAACGAACGTTATGTCTGCTTTCAGACGAAAGTAACCGTTTTGAGTAATTGGCTCTAATGTCTGCAATGGGGATCTTCGCGACATTATCTTTCTTCCACAAATCACTGGACTTCTAGTTCAAAGGAAGCGGTACTGTCTTTGCGGCCTGAATTGAGGGCCTTGTCTCAGTAGTAACGGCCATATTGTGTGGCCGCATATCATGGAGACTAAAATGGAAACCCAGGCAGATATATTAGAGATTAAGGCCCCGCGTGCAGGCACTAAGCAAGCCAAACTTGTCGCTATGCTTTCGCGCAAAAGCGGCGTTACCTTAGAAAAGGCTAGTTCTGACCTTGGCTGGCAAAAGCACACGACAAGCGCCACATTAACAGGACTGCGAAAGCGCGGATACAATATTGAACGTGTCGAGCGCGGCGATAAACCCAGCACTTATGTTATCAAAGCTGAGGGATAGGGTGTGCCGCGCAGCAAGCAAAGCATTATTGATGAGGTTGCAGAACTGAATACCTTGTCCCGAAAATCTCTCGTCACAAAGTGGCAGTCAGCTTACGGCGCGCCGCCCTTTAAAGGCGCGCGCAACGCTACGCTTATTCGGGGCCTTGCCTATCATGTGCAAAGCAAGCGGCTTGGACCGCTAAAGCCCAGCCTGTCCCGCCAGATGCTAAAAACGGTGAAACCGGGAATTACGGTAACTGAAGGCAAGAGCATTCTCAAAGCGATTAAGACTAAACCAAAACCCAATACAAAGCTTGGCTCTCAATTGGTGCGAGAATGGAATGGGAGAACCCATACTGTGCATGTCACGGACAAAGGCTTTGTCATGAGCGGTGTGACTTACGGCTCGCTCTCTGCGGCGGCTAAGGCCATCACAGGCGCGCATTGGTCCGGCCCGCGCTTCTTTGGCGTGGCAGGGTAGGGATGTCAGTTAAGTCTCAATACCGCTGCGCGGTCTATACGCGAAAGTCTCATGAAGAGGGACTGGATCAGGACTTCAACTCTTTGGATGCGCAGGCGGAAAGCTGCAAAGCCTATATCGCCTCACAGACAAGCCTCGGCTGGAACTTACGAGATCAATCTTATGATGACGGCGGCATCTCAGGCGGCCATATGGAAAGGCCGGGGCTGCAGGCTTTGATACAGGATATCAAAGCAGGCCTGATAGATATTATCGTCGTCTATAAAGTTGATCGCCTGACACGGTCCCTGACGGACTTTGCTAAGCTGGTGGATGTCTTTGATGAACATGACGTCTCATTTGTATCTGTGACGCAAGCGTTCAACACCACGACGTCTATGGGCAGGCTGACCCTCAATGTCCTGCTCTCATTTGCCCAGTTTGAACGTGAAGTCACAGCCGAGCGTATCAGAGATAAGATTGCGGCTTCCAAGGCTAAAGGTATGTGGATGGGTGGTACATGTCCTATTGGCTACCGCAATGTAGACCGCAAGCTTCACATAGTTAAAGCCGAGGCTGAAACCATTCGGGTCATATATGATCTGTACATTGAACTGAAAAATGTCCGGCAGGTCAAAGCACAAGCCGATAACTTGGGACTGGTATCACGCCAGCGCATACACAAGTCAGGGAAACAGTCTGGCGGCAAGCCTTTCACGCGTGGCCACATCTACCGTATGCTGACTAACCCCATATACATCGGACAGATCCAGCATAAGGAAAAAATCTATGCTGGAAACCATGAGGCCATCATAGACACTGCGCTTTGGGATCAAGTACAAGCCATAATTAAAGACAATGCGGTGAAACGAACAACCATTGGCAATAGCAAGTCCCCGACATTGCTGGCAGGCCTGCTCTTTGATGGAGACGGCAACAAGCTGGCGGCTCATCATGTGAACAAGAAAGGCATGCGCTATCATTACTATGTCAGCCAGAAACTGAAGACCGGAGATCAGGATAGCGGCTGGCGTATCCCCGCAAAAACATTAGAGCGAATCGTCCATCAATCTTTGGTCTCAACGCTTGCATCGAAAGGTCAGCTATTGGTCTTATTGGGAGTAAAAACGCCATCAGCTGATCAGATGCAAAAACTGACATATCACGCTGGCGCATTATGCACAAGCCTAACAGCCCAAGATCAACCCACCTTAAAAGGCATCTACAACGATTTGATCACGGCCATTCATATCCATACTGATAAACTGTCAATTACGTTCAATCATCAAGGTTTGCAGCGCGGCTTGAATACAGAGCTAGCAAACAACAATGAGCCTATCCTGACATTGCCAATGACGATTAAGCGGCGCGGGCATGAGATGAAGATGGTGATTGACGATGCCGAGCAGCGAATATCAAATCCTGATACCGCGCTTATCAAATTAGTATCCAGAGCTCACCTTCTTAAAACGGAACTTGATACTGGGGCCATTACATCCATTAAGGACTTTGCAGCCAAATATAGGCTCGATCATGGCGACGCAAAAAACCTTGTGCCGCTTGCTTATCTCGCTCCCTGCATCGTTGCTGATATATTGGAAGGTCACCAACCCGAAGACTTAACGGCCAAGCGCCTGAAGCACATGTCGAGCCTGCCAATGATATGGGCCGAGCAGCGCACTTATCTCGGCTTTAACTAGCATCACCTAAAAATCCAAGCGGTCTCCAAAACAGGCCAGAGAGACGGGCGGCCTATAGTGGCCCATATTAGGCAAATACGGCGTCTCAAGTGATCTACAATGCGTCTCACATCCCGCTAAGCCACGGAAATTACGTAATAATTTTGAGAGAGATAAACCCGTCCGGTTTATACCAGACTGGATGGTGGAGCCTAGGAGAGTCGAACTCCTGACCTCTTCGCTGCCAGCGAAGCGCTCTACCAGCTGAGCTAAGGCCCCATTCCAATTTTGAAATGGTCAGTGTTTTGGAGGACTTTCGTCCCCCGAAGCGGCGCGAACCTAGTGCGGGCTTGATCTGTAATCAAGCCCAAATCGGTGTTCACGCGCCGCTAATTTTAAAAAATTAGATTTCGACTTCTTCGGCGTCGTCATCTTCGTCAGAATCGTCCGGCGGAGGCAGTTCGTTGTCATCATCGTCATCGACAAGGGCTGCGTCTTCGTCTTCGTCTTCGTCAGGCGAATATTCATTGTAGTTGGACGGCTCGTCGTCATCGTCGTCGCTAGCGCCGCCAATAACGGCTGCATCGTCGCCGTCGAGCTCAAGCTCTTTGGCTTCTTCTTCTTCTTCGTCAATATCGTCTTCGTCGATTTCTTTTTCGGCGTCATCATCCTCGTCGTCATCGTCGGCAACAGGTTTAACAGGTTTTACCGGCACAGGGATTGTCGCTGGGTCGAGTTCCGACGGGTCAAAGCTATGGCCACACTTCGGACATACCGCAGGCCGCTTGAGCAAGTCGTAAAACTTACTGCTGCATTCGGGACATACCCGTTTTTCTCCAAGATCCACTTTCGCCATCTTTTTTTCCTCAATCGTTCGAGCTTTTGTCGCGGCCCCTTGCGCTCATCATGCACGCATGTAAAAGCAAGGTCAAACGCGGTTTGTCCGCCTCTTAACCTCTGAAATGATCAAGTCAATAAACAATATGTCTGAGAATGCTAAACGGCCTGCCAAGGCCTTAAAAAGTGGCGCATTAAACGGGACTGTCCGAGCTCCCGGCGATAAATCCATTTCCCACCGCGCGATTATATTTGGCGGATTGGCGAGCGGCGAAACAACGGTATCCGGCCTTTTGGAAGGCGAGGACATATTATCCACCGTCGGCGCGATGCGCGCCTTTGGCGCAAATATCCGCAAAGACGGCGATATGTGGCATATTGCGGGCTGCGGGGAGGCTGGACTGCAAACGCCTGAGGGCGACATTGATTGCGGAAACGCCGGAACGGGCGTGCGGCTTATAATGGGCGCAGCGGCGGGCTACGGCGTCACGGCGACCTATACGGGGGATAGTTCCCTGCGAAGTCGCCCCATGGGGCGCATTGTTGACCCGCTTGCCGAAATGGGCGTGAGCGCGGAAACACAAGATGGCGGGCGGCTTCCGGCCACCTTATCGTCGAAACCGCCTTTGACGGCGATTGATTACACGCCGAAACAAGCCTCGGCGCAGGTGAAATCGGCCGTTTTACTGGCAGGCCTGCGGGCTAAAGGCAAAACAACGGTGCGAGAGCCGCGTCCATCGCGTGATCATACGGAAAATATGCTCCGCGCCTTTGGCGTGCCTGTCGAATCAAAAACATATGGCGAAGGACAGGTTGTAAGCCTTACGGGGCCTGCGGCGCTTACCGCGACCCATGTTAATGTTCCGGGCGATCCTTCGTCTGCGGCATTTCCGATTGTCGCCGCGCTCATCACGCCTGGCTCTGATGTGACCATAGAAAACGTCATGATGAACCCGACCCGGATCGGCCTGTTTGAAACGCTCACCGAAATGGGCGCGGATTTAAAGGCGGATAATTTCCGCAAAAGCGGCGGGGAAATCATCGCCGACATCCGCGTGCGCCATTCGAAACTGCGTGGTATTACGGTTCCGCCGCAGCGCGCGCCGTCTATGATTGACGAATATCCGATACTGGCCGTGGCGGCGGCTTTTGCCATGGGGACCACTCATATGCCGGGTATTCACGAGCTTCGCGTTAAAGAGAGCGACAGGATCGCCGCAACAGCAGCGCTACTACGCGAAAACGGCGTGAGCGTAAAAGATGACGCGGATAGCTTGACCGTCGTCGGCGGCGCTATTGCAGGCGGGCCCGTTAAAGGCGGGGCGACTGTTGTGACATACCATGATCATCGCATCGCCATGTCGGCGCTGGTGCTGGGCCTTAATGCGGACGCGCCTGTATCCGTCGATGACGCGTCGATGATAGCCACAAGCTTTCCGGAGTTTTTCGATATGATGAAAGGCTTGGGGGCTAAGATCGAGGCTTCCTCGTGACAATCATTGCTATTGACGGCACGTTTGCTAGTGGCAAGGGGACGCTTGCGCGCAAAATCGCTGCGCATTTTGGCCTTAACTACCTTGATACCGGTAAGCTCTACCGCGCCGTCGCCCATCAAGTCCTAGAGGCCGGAGGGGATCCAGACGACGCCGTTATCAGCGCCAAAATTGCAAAGTCTTTTAAGGCTGACAAGCTCGATGACCCTATATTAAAAAGCGGCCCTGTCGGCGCTGCGGCGTCTAAGGTGGCGGTTCATCCCGCTGTCCGCGCTGCGCTTTTTGACTTTCAGCGCGAATTTTCGCGCAGCGGCGCCGTGCTCGATGGCCGAGACATTGGCACGGTCATTTGCCCTGATGCGGACGTAAAACTTTATGTTGATGCAAGCCCTGAAGAGCGCGCCAAGCGCCGGCATTTAGAACTCACAGGCTACGGCGAAGACATCAGTTTCGAGACCGTCCTTGCCCAGCTTAAAGAGCGAGATCACCGCGATAGCACACGCTTGGAGGCCCCACTAAAACCCGCGAAAGACGCGCATCTGCTTGATACAACGGGTCTGTCGATTGACGCCGCGTTTGACGCCGCCGTAAGAATTTGCGACGCGGTATTGGCGAGCCGCGCTTAGGTAGCCGACTTCCTAAACAACATCCTTGGATTTTTTATTGCGCGGTATTCGCATGATAGCATGACCCATGGCGGCGTTGCCGAAGGTTATGGCGAAGCCGACGCAGAGAAGGAAAATGGCGAGAATTTTGTCCGACGATGTAAAGATAATATCGCGCAGATCAAAGACGTTAAAAAACAGGATAAGAGCGAGAAGCGCCCAGCCGAATGCAATGCCCTTGAGGCAGCTGCTGATCATTAATTTATGGACGCGTCCCACATAACCCCCAATGTGTATTTCAATTATTCTTATAATATTTCTAATGATCTTAGCGGAATATGCGGGCCGTACAAGCATTGTCATCACGTGGTCAGAGTTGGCCTTAAATGAAGCGGTCGCGTGACAACTACGTAAGAGATGAATTTGCGAGAGGTGAGTTTTTTGTAACTTTCATTCTCGCGGCGAGGTCGCCACTGTATATTTCTGTCAGTGCGGGGCCTGTTAATGCGGAAAATATCTAAGATAAAATGGACGGCGTTTGCATTGGCCGTCTGCTCTGCACTCTATATATTGGCTCTGATAAATCCGCGGCCTGTTTTTAGCTACGAGCACACCTATAAACAGTTTCATGTGTATTCAGACGCACCTATTCCGAACGTTATTGAAGCTGTGCTCGATAAGGCCCTCTTAAATATTGAGCGGTCAGAACTGTATGATAGCGCGGAGCCTTTCAATATATTCATCTGTAATAAATCGTGGCGGTTTGGGCTCTTTGCGCGGAATACAAAACTTGGCGGGAGCGTGACGGGCATTGTGAGCCCTAACATTTTCATTCGTAACTCAGAAATTGACCGAAACACTATCATCCCGCCGGGCGATGACTTGCTAGACGCAGAGAACCGGCCTTTGTCATATTTTCTAGCGCATGAAATGACCCACGCAATGCAGGCGCGCTATGACAGGTTTATGATGATAAAAGTTCCTCCTGCTGTCATGGAGGGGTACGCTGATTATATCGGCAAGGGGCAAAACTTCGATCATGCCCAAGCGCGGGCAAGGCTTATTAAGGGGCATGAATTTATGCGCGGCGATAGCCCGCTCTATGATCGATACCATCTTTATATTGCGCATTTGATTGAGGTGAGGGGGTTGAGCTTCAAAGACATTCTGCAAAATTCACCGGATTTAGAGGCCGTGATGGACGAGATAAAAACAGAGACATAGTGGGCGTTACCTGCCGGCATTTAATGTTATGCAAAATATACACTTTAAGGTCTGCGTAACCATAATCTACTAAAGGGGTGGCAATAGATTGTTTTCTATCGCCTGAATATAGGTTGCGTCCTTCGGGCAGAACGTATAATTATAAAAATAATTAAAAATAAAAAAAACAAACAACAGGGGAATCCTAATGAAATACCAGAAATATCTTATGTCTGCTGCTCTGACAGCCGTCCTTATGAGCACTGCATCTACAGCGCTCGCACAATCATCCGTTGACGTCATCACGGACGAAATTTTCGTCACAGCGACGAAAAAGACCGATGTAGAAAACGTACAGACTGTCCCTATCGCGATTACGGCTTTTGGCGCGGATACGCTTGAAGCGCTAAAAGTTCGCGACCTTGAAGGTCTCTCCTTCTCTACGCCAAACGTCACACTTGACGATGTGGGCACAACGCGCGGTACAGCGAACTTCTCTATTCGCGGGCTTGGCATTAACTCGTCTATTCCGTCTATTGATCCAACGGTCGGCGTCTTCGTTGACGGTATTTATCTGGGTATTAACTCTGGCGTTGTTTTTGATGTGTTTGATCTCGACAGCGTTGAAGTCCTTCGCGGCCCGCAGGGGTTGCTCTTTGGCCGAAACACAACAGGCGGCGCCGTTCTTCTTAACACAGGTAATCCAACGGATGAGCTTAAATACAGCTTCCGCGCAGCGATTGACGGCCCTATTGATAGCGGCCGCGGCGGCGCGAACACATACCTTCAAGGCGTTGTGTCAGGCCCAATTGTTAAGGATAAGCTGAACTTTAAAATCGGCGCTTATACAAATAATGATAGCGGTTACTTCACAAATCTTGCGACCAACGAAAGACATGGCCAAGCGGATACGCAAATTTATCGCGGCGCGCTTGAGTGGTTTGCGGCTCCGGAAGTAACCTTCCTTGCTAAACTTGAATTGTTTCAGAGCGAAGGCGACGGCCCAGCCGGTCAAAACACAGGCGTTTATGAGCGCGATACATTTGATTTCGCGATCGATAATCCTGGCTCTTACGATAATGACGCGCTGACAGCGTCTTTGCGGACGGATTGGGATATTGCGTTCGGCAATGGCACTATCACGAACATTGCAGGCTATCGTCAATACCGGTCGGAAACCAATAGCGATATTGACGCGCTTCCATTCGTGGGCTTCCACGCACCGGCTGAAATCGATCAGTCGCAGTTCTCTAACGAGCTTCGCTATAATGGTCAGTTTGGCGCCGCCAACGTCACCACAGGCGTGTATTTCTTCGAGCAAGAAGCCGCATATACCGAAGTCCGTATGTTGCCGCCGCTAAGCCCGCTAACATTCTACGGCGGTGGTATCCAGGATCACACGGTTCTTGGCGCCTTTGGTCAGGTCGATTATGATCTTTCAGATAAGTTCACCCTCACAGCCGGTTTGCGTTACTCGCATGAAACTAAAGATGCGGATGTCACATTTGTACGACCTCGTAACACCTGTAGCGTCGTTGACGGTACGTGCCCCGTTCAAGGTACAAATGCTTTGCTTTCACTGGTCACTGGCGGCCTTGTCAACGAAGCGAATGGTTTCTCCGATTCAAATTCTTGGTCAAACCTAACCCCGAAAGTTGGCGCGGAGTATCGCCACAGCGACAACCTTCTCGGATATGCCAGCTATACAAAAGGCTTCCGTTCAGGCGGTTACAACTTCCGAATCACAGATGCTAACGTGTTTGCTGCGCAAGTCGCTCAAACGGGCTCGCCGGGCTTTGACGAAGAAAAAGTGGACGCATTTGAAGTGGGCGCAAAGTTTAATTCAAGCGATCGCCGCGCGCAGCTTAACCTCGCGGGTTTCTATACTGACATTTCGAACATGCAGCGCGAAGTGAACATTTCCAGCCCAACAGCTGGTGTTTCGCAGTTTATTCTCAACACGGCGGATGCGAGTATTTTGGGCGTCGAAGCTGAAGGCCATTACAAAGTTATGGATAACCTTCTTTTGACGGGTAATGTCGGCGTTATTGACGCTAGCTATGACCGCGTGATCTTTGACATCTCTGGCGATGGCGTTGTCAATGCGGCGGATGAAGCTTTGGATCTTCCGCGCGTACCGGAACTTACATTCGGTTTCGGCGTGGTTCATGATTTAGACATGGGCGATAGCGGCATGATTTCAAGCCGGATTGCATTCCAGCACAGAGACCGGATTGCTTATACGGACAGTAACTTCGGCTTCGTGCAAGCGGCAGATATGGTCAATGGTAACATCACATGGCACACACCTGCCGAAGGTGTGAGCATATCTCTTTACGGCAAAAACCTTCTCGACGAAGTGCAAGCTGGCGGCGATACACAAGTGCCATTTGGCGGACCGCTCTCAAACGGTGTGAATGCGCCATATGATCCTAGCCCTGCAGCCGGTACATTTAGACCGCTGAAAAAGGGCCGCGTCATCGGCCTAGAGCTAACCATCAAAAACTAGCTTTAGACAAAATCTACTTTGCGAAAATCCCCGCCCTCGGCGGGGATTTTTTATTGGGCAAAGCGTTAAAGCGGGAATGCCGTGCGCGGGATTTAGGTATGTAGGTCCCGCGACTCTTTCCTTGCGCGGGGGGCTTAAACTCTTTATAGGCCGCGTGTTCGGCGTGACTGGTTTAACCAGCGCGCGAGTTTGCCGCTTTGCGGCTCTCTTTTTCGAACTTATTACGCCCGGATTGGCCGGGCCAGACCTCAAGATAAGATCTTGGCGGCATACACTGTACTACGGAGTACCCTTATGAGCTCAGCTCAAGAATCCATGAACCCCAGCACCGACGATTTTGCTTCTATGTTTGAAGCCGCCTTCGAAACCAATTCAATGACCGAAGGCACAGTGGTCAAAGGTCTTGTTACTGGTATTGAAAAAGATATTGCCCTCATCGATGTGGGCCTAAAAACTGAAGGCCGCGTGCCTTTGCGTGAATTTTACACGCCCGGATCTGATGTTCAGATCAAAGTCGGCGACGAAGTTGACATCTACCTAGAGCGTATTGAAAACGCCCTTGGCGACGCTGTTTTGTCACGCGACAAAGCCCGCCGCGAAGAAAGCTGGATCAAAATGGCGAAAGTATTCGAGGCTGAAGAGCCTGTACCGGGTGCTATTGTTGGCCGTGTTAAAGGCGGTTTCACTGTCGACCTTGGCGGCATCAACGCCTTCCTTCCGGGTTCACAAGTTGACATTCGTCCTGTTCGCGACATCGCGCCGTTGATGAACCAAGAACAGCCTTTCATGATTCTCAAAATGGACCGCGCACGCGGCAACATCGTTGTATCTCGCCGTGCTATCCTCGAAGAGAGCCGCGCAGAACAGCGTGCTGAGCTTGTTAATCAGCTTGAAGAAGGCGAAACACGCGAAGGTATCGTCAAGAACATCACTGATTACGGTGCGTTCGTTGACCTTGGCGGAATTGATGGTCTCTTGCACGTCACTGACATGTCATGGCGCCGCATTTCTCACCCAAGCCAAGTTCTGGCTGTGGGCGAAACGGTTCAAGTCAAAGTTATCCGTATCAACCCTGAAACACAGCGCATCAGCCTTGGCATGAAGCAGCTTCAGGAAGATCCATGGACAGCAGCGACAGCTAACTACACCGTTGGATCACGCCATAAAGGTACGGTTACGAACATCACGGATTACGGTGCATTCATCGAGCTTGAAGAAGGCGTTGAAGGTCTTGTTCACGTTTCTGAAATGTCTTGGACTAAGAAAAACGTACACCCTGGTAAAATCGTCTCTACTTCGCAAGAAGTTGATGTTGAAGTCCTCGAAGTTGACGAAGAAAAACGTCGTATCTCTCTTGGTATCAAGCAAACACAAAGCAATCCTTGGGATAGCTTCCACGACAAATACCCTGTCGGCGGTACTATTTCTGGCGAAGTCCGCTCTGTGACTGAGTTTGGTCTGTTTATCGGCCTCGACGGCGATATTGACGGCATGGCTCACCTCTCTGACCTGTCTTGGGACAAGTCAGGCGAAGAAGCGCTTAAAGACTTCAAAAAAGGCGACCAAGTGGAAGCTAAAATCCTTGAAGTTGATATCGACAAAGAGCGTATCAGCCTTGGCCTTAAGCAGCTTGTCAAAGACACAGCCCCAGCCGGCACACGCCGCGGCGCGACTGTGACGTGTACGGTTGTTCAAGTTCAGCCTGCTGGTCTTGACGTAACGTTCGGCGAAGACGGCGACGAAACGAAAGCCTTTATCCGTAAAGGTGATCTGTCCCGTGAGCGTTCTGAGCAGCGCCCTGAGCGATTTGCTGTTGGCGATAAAGTCGACGCGATGATCACGAAGGTCGACAAAGTCAAGCGTCAGTACAGCCTCTCTGTCCGCGCTCTCGAAATTGCGGAAGAAAAAGAAGCTGTTGAGCAGTATGGCTCCAAAGACGCAGGCGCGTCTCTTGGCGACATCCTCGGCGCAGCGCTTAAGGGCGGCGAATAGAGCGAACGCTCTACTCACAATCTGATTAAACATCGAAACGGCCTCCTTTGCGGGGCCGTTTTTTTATGCCTATATAGGGCTTATATAGAGCGGGCGGGAACCAACGCAGATGAGCGGCGTTCCCTTATTAAGTCCTTTAATAAACGGAATTTATACGGAACATTTTCATGATGCATTTAAGAACACTGTCTTTGGTTCTCGCCGGCTTGGTTATCTCTGCGTGCGGCGGACGGAACGGCGGCGAAGTGGCCGAGATCAATAATGACTGGACGGGCAACGAGATTAAAATCGAAAGCTTTGAGGACGAGAAGGTGCAGGGCGTGACGTGCCATATGGCGCATTTCGACCGCGGTATTCTCGACCGTCTTTCCAAGGGCGACTGGTTTGAAAATCCGTCTAACGGTTCAATTTCTTGCGGCGTTACGGGGCCTGTTACCATTGGTAAAATCTCTATGCGCAAACGCGGCGAAGAAGTCTTCAAACAGCGCCAAAGCTTGATCTTTAAAAAGCTCGCCGTGCGCCGCGTTTACGACGAAGATAGCAATACGTTGGTTTACCTCGTTTATTCTCGTAAAATCGTCGACGGCTCTGCCAAGATGAGTCTTGCGACTGTGCCGCTGTACGGTGCGGATGTTAAGTGGTCGGCGAAAGGGACAGCGCTTGAGGTGGACGCCGAGATTGAAACTCCGGCCTTAGAAAAGGAGCCTACAGAATAAGTGATACGTGAATAGGAACCCCCAAACTCAACTCAATCATACTCATACCTTGCCCCGACGCGGCGCATCCCTTAAAAGCCGTGCAAACATAGACTTCATAAGGATCCATCATGGCAGGCCATTCAAAATGGGCTAATATCCAGCACCGTAAGGGACGGCAGGATAAGCTTCGCTCAAAACTTTTCTCCAAACTCTCCAAAGACATTACAATCGCGGCGAAAATGGGCGGCGAAGACCCGGATATGAACCCGCGCTTACGTTTGGCTGTGGCTAACGCCAAGGGGCAGTCTATGCCTAAGGACAATATTCAGCGCGCTATTACAAAAGGTGCAGGCGGCGACGCGGCAGATTATGACGAGCTTCGCTACGAAGGCTTTGGCCCGTCCGGTATTGGCGTCATTGTCGAATGTTCAACAGATAATAAAAACCGCGCAGCGATGGAAGTTCGCACGGCATTTTCAAAAAATGGCGGCAATCTCGGCGAGACGGGGTCTGTGTCTTTCATGTTCGACCAAGTGGGTAAAATTGAATATCCGCTCGAAATCACTGACGAAGATACAATGATGGAAGCGGCGATTGAAGCGGGCGCAGAGGACGCAGAAACGGATCCGCCTAATGAGGATAGTTTCAGCGAATATGAGCCCGTGCATACGATTTTAACGGCGCGTGATGATCTCGGCGCTGTCGCAGCAGAGCTTGAGAAAACTTTCGGTGAAGCGAAATCTGTGAACCTAATTTGGAAAGCTCAGAACGAGATCGACGTGCCGGACAAGGCCGCGCAGGTCCTTCGCCTTATCGACGCGCTTGATGACTGCGATGATGTGCAAAACGTTTTCCATAATCTTGAAATGTCTGAGGCGGCCGAAGCCGCGCTCGCAAACGAAGAGGACTAATCCCTATGAAAAATCTTTTCTCTGTTGAAGGTAAAACTGTTGTCATCACGGGCGGCTCAAGCGGTATTGGCGCGATGATGGCGCAAGGCTATCTCGAAGGCGGAGCGAAGGTTTACATAACGGCGCGCAAGGCAGAACGCCTGATGAAAAAGGCGGGTGAATTGTCCGCTTTTGGCGAGTGCATTGCGATCCCAGGCGACATGTCGACGGTGGAAGGGATAGAGGCTTTCGTCAAAATCCTATCCTCACACGAAGACCATATTGACGTCCTCGTCAATAATGCAGGCGCGAACTGGATCACCCCGATTGAAAGCTTCCCCGAAGCGGGCTGGGATAAGGTTATGGACATTAACATCAAGTCCATTTTCTTTATGACGCAAAAATGTCTGCCTCTATTGAATAAAGGCACTAAGGACGACCCAGCGCGCATCATTAATACGGCCTCTATTCACGGGCTTTCAAATCCGGGTATGCCTGCCTACGCTTACTCCGCCAGTAAGTCCGGCGTCATTCATTTGACGAAGCATTTGGCCTCTGATTTGGCTCGGAAGAATATCAACGTCAACGGCATCGCGCCGGGGCTGTTCCCGTCGGATATGACCAAAGAGCTGACGAATAATGAGAAAATGACAAAGATGGTTCTCTCCAGCATTCCGCGTGGCCGCATGGGCACGCCTGAAGATATTGCCGGAACCGCTATCTATCTTTCCTCGCGCGCCAGCGCTTGGGTCTGCGGCCACATCGTCATCCTAGACGGCGGCATGGTCGCCGCGACTTAGTAGGCGGCGATAGGCGGCGGCATTTACAGCTTTCGCGTTTCTTCTCGTCGTCCCGTTTCGGCGCGGCGAAGCGTGGGCAGTCGCGGCCTTGTTATGTATAGGCCTAGCCGAACACATCCCAACCCTTCTCGCCACCCACTCTGCCATGGCCCATGACACTAATCGGTATTTTGATAGCGGGGTTTGTGTTGTCATTGCGGAAGGGGTAATCATCGTTTTGGTAACAATGATTGGACCGCATAACTCTTTTTTATTAAAGGGAATATTTCGGCAAAATGAGAAAGAGGTAGTTTATCCTCAGGGCGGTCATTAGCTCATCGGGGGCTTTCGACCTAATCGGGTCAAATGCGGATATCCAGCTTCAGCTCCAGATTGGACAATTGGGCGACTAACCCATCATTCCAAGGTATATCAGAGTCAGCCCTATCGTATTGCTGACACCATGGGATAAGACGAGCGGCCAAAGGTTCCGGTCAAAAGCGAGATACAACAGTCCTGACACCAAGCCAATCGCTCCAGTGGCAACCCATCCAGCAACGCCTTGATAGTATAAGTGCTGGTGACCGAATAAGATCGCTTGACAGATGACGGCGATGATAGCCGCATAGGGCGCGCCGCTGAATAGAGCCTCAAAGCGCGTCAACAGGGCTCCGCGAAAAAGCATTTCTTCAGCAAAGCCACCAATGACCCAAGCCACGACAAGCCAATACAGATAAACCTGCGGATTCCCCCGCACTGAATCGAAACGACCCTGATATCTGGAATCGATAGCTTGCACGGCCTCGCTAGGCGCATCAAGCAAACTAATTGTAAGACTATCCGCAAGAATGCCGACACCCATAGTTACAATGAGTGCACCCACTGTCCAGAGCAGTATCCAGCCTATGCTCTTCGGCCGAGATAATCCAAGACTTACCCAACTTTCACGTCTCCGCCAGAGACACCAAGTGGCGACCGCTAAAGAGACGAGCAAGGAAACAGGGCCCGCAAAGCTCCATATGGCGTTAACATTGAGCAACAGGGACTTTAGGATGACTAACACCCCAATGATGAGTGTGATATCAAGCAAAGCGCTGCGCCGAATGACGTGAGTAGATGGGGATGAAGTCATCGTGGGATCCTAACTTTGTTTATGGATAAGGAACTTTCAATCTGAAGCACTCGATGATTGTCAGAGCCGTGCAAGGAGTGAAACCTCTCCAAGAGCATCGGTCACGGACTGTATTTTGCTGGCGAGGTCGCAGCCGATTTCTTCAAAAAGCACCTCAAAAGCGCGATCAACTTCACCCAATCGCAGTTTAAGCTGCTCGAATTGCTGATTGCCTAGCTCGGTAAATTGCAAAAGCTTGCGGCGACCATCATTAGGGTCGGGAAAGCGGCTCACGACATTAGCCGCAATGAGCAAGTCAACCCGCTGGGTGACTAATTGATGAGGTTGATCGAGTGCTTCTGCGATCTCAGCGGCTGAAATTCTACCGTGCTCTCCGATTAGCAGCGCGGCAGATACAGCGCGCGAAGGAAACTTTACACCCGCGCTCTGGAGCAGCTCTTCACCTTGTAGGGTTATCAACTCAGCCAGTTGATCCAATTGGTTAGCAAAAAAAGCGCCTCGAAGTGCATGGGTTGAAAGGTAATTTTTGGGGCTCATCTGATATCTTTCATTATTATACAATCAATTGCACAATTGATTGTATAATAATGAAAGTCAAGAGCGCATGACGCTAGCCGTCATTAAAAAACTTGAAGCCTATCCGGCTATTCTAGTGAGTATTTGGTAGTAGCGGCATGTCCGGTAGTGGGGAAAAACATCCAAGGCAATATTGTATTCTTTGGTCCGCTTCGCCCCCACAGAAGTCAAAACTCCCTTCCAGAAAACCCTCCCAACCCTCACTTATGATCGTTGGTGAATGCGCCGATTGTTGAGCCTTGGAGTTTTGGAAGGGTGTCATTTATGTCGTAGGTGCTGGGTTCTTTGCGGACGCAAAAGCGCGCATGATCTGCAATTAAACGATCTCAATACCGTCAAAGAGCGGGTCGGTTTCTGCGTGCTGAACGCGGTCTTCAATGGTGCTTTCTGCGTCTTCGAGATCATCGACGCGGGCGACATGGAAGAGGGCGTCGCCTCGGTTAACAATCGGCAAGTTCGTTCGCCCAATGATGACGCCGGAATATTTGGCTATCACGTCGGCTTCCATTTCGCCGAGCGGGCCGGAAACACTGGCGATGACGTCGCCTTTTTTGACAATGTCGCCAAGGCTATGGCCCGCACGCATAAGCCCGCTAATCGGGGCGCGGAGCCAATGGCTAGAGGCGGGCTGTACGGGCGTAACCTTGCGGCTTGACGCTTTGGCCTTGGGCAGCATGCCAATATGGCGCATAACGCCGAGGGCGCCTTTTACGCCGATACGCACGGCCGTTTCGTTAAACCGCAGCGCCTCTCCAGCCTCAAATAAAAGCATATTACAGCCAACAGTTTTCGCGGCTTCGCGCAAAGATCCGTCGCGCAGATTTGAGTTGAGCATGACGGACGCGCCAAACGCCGTCGCCATGTCTTTGACAACGGGATTGCTCAGGTCGGCCCGAATTTGCGGCAGGTTCTCGCGGTGAATAGCGCCGGAATGTAGATCAAGGCCAAATGCGCATTTTGAGACAATTTCCTGCATAAACGTAAATGCGAGCTGCGAGGCAGGAGAGCCGTTCTCAATTCCGGGAAATACGCGGTTGAGGTCGCGGCGGTCGGGCAGGTAACGCGACATGCCCAAAAACCCGTAACTATTGACCACGGGAATAAGGATAAGCGTGCCTTTGATTTTGGACAGCGCCTTCATGCGAGAAATCCGCCGAATGATCTCGACGCCGATAATTTCGTCGCCGTGGATAGCGGCGCTGACAAACATCGTCGGCCCCGGTTTTTTCCCGTGGATGACCAAGGCTTTGAGCATCATATCCGTATGGTCGGCAAGCCGGCTGAGGGGGATAAGAACGGTGTTTGTTTCGCCCGGTTTAAGGACCGTGCCGCCAAGTGTGAACGGCTCTTGCATGTTACCCTTTGCCCTTTGTTTTCGTTTTGCCAGGTTTGGCATTTTTCTCGATAAATTCGATGATTTTTCCGGCGACATCAATGCCTGTAGCTTTTTCTATGCCTTCGAGACCCGGCGAGGAATTAACTTCCATGACAACGGGGCCGCGGCTAGAGCGGAGTAAATCCACGCCGCAAACATTAAGGCCCATGGCCTTGGCCGCAGCGACGGCGGTCTCGCGTTCTTTCGGAGAGATTTTGATCGACTTAGCCGATCCGCCTCTGTGTAGGTTGGAGCGAAACTCGCCTTCCGCGCCCTTGCGGAGCATGGCCGCGACGACCTTGTCGCCAATGACAAGACATCGAACATCTTCGCCGCCCGCTTCTTTGATGAATTCTTGTACCAAGATATTGCTGCCAACACCGCCAAAGGCTTCGATGACGCTTTCTGCCGCGCGGTCTGTATCGCTCAGCATAACGCCGATGCCCTGTGTGCCTTCGATTAATTTAATGACAACGGGCGCGCCGCCAAGCCGCTTGACGACTTCGCCGGGGTGATTGGTTTTATGGGCAAAGATGGTGCGGGGAAGGCCAATGCCGCGCTTACTCAGAAGCTGCAAGCTACGAAGCTTGTCGCGTGAACGGGTGACGGCAACGGACTCGTTGACGGGGTATGTACCCATAACTTCGAACTGGCGCAGAACGGCTGTACCGTAAAACGTCACCGACGCGCCAATGCGCGGAATAACGGCGTCATAATGCTCAAGTTCTTTGCCTTTATAAACAACTTGCGGCTCCCCCGACGCAATATCAATCAAGCACCGCAAATGGTCGATCACATCCATGGTGTGGCCGCGCGCCTCTGCCGCCTCGACAAGACGGGTATGAGAGTAAAGTTTAGCGTTACGGCAAAGCATGGCAAGTTTCATAGAGGGCTCCAAAAGAGAGAATTCTATCACAGTCCGAATGATTGTCCGCACGTTATCTTTGAGCAAGGCGTCCCAATTTTAAGTCAGAGCGTTGCATGAGGTGACTGCGCAAACCACGCTTGGGTGTAATAGAGATGAGTAAAAGGCTCGCACTGAGTGTAATCAGGCGAGCCTTTCAAATGGCTTATAAATGCGTGTTATCTATTTCGGTGTGTAGTCACCTGTGATTAAACACGTCCCGTTTGTTTGAGCCGTGGTGCCTTTGGGGCACGTGACGGTGGTGATGGTGTTATTGCTGCCCGGAACGGCGATGGCTCTGGATCGGTCGCGATTGCCTTCGGCGTCATCTTGAAGGTATTCGCCGACTGTATCATTGATTTTGGACGGGTGCATGCCGTCTTTGACTTTGTCTTTCTGTTTCTCGGACATGCCGCGTTGCATCATGTCATCTTTATCCATGACAGTTTTGCCCATCATTTTGTTCTTCTCTTCCATAGACATGCCTTTCATAAGATCGGTTTTTTCATCCAGGGACATCTGGCCCATCAGCATGTTTTTCTCTTCCAAAGACATGTTTTTCATCATCATGCGCTTTTCGTCTGTGGTCATGCTCTTCATCATCATGCGCTTTTTGTCCATAGACATGGTTTCGGTCATGGCTGGCTTTTTATCCATTTTCGCGTCGTGATCTGTCTTGTCGCTGTGATGGTTCGCAGACGCTACAGCGCCTGTAAGGGCGATAGCGGTTGTTACAAGAATGGCTCTATAATTCGTCATGTGTGTCTCCGTTTACTATTCGTTTTAACCGCGAGAAGAACGCCCAAAAGACCGTTTTTCACGCTGCCAATTTTTTGCAGTACAATAACAAAGCGTTTGAACCCGCCATTGGTTCCAAGGAATAGCTGCGGCGGGAGGGGGAGAGCACGGAATCTGGGCTTCGTGTTAGGCGGGCTAGTTAATGGAAGTTATGCGGAAGGAATTTATTGGCGATCATATAGTTTAGAAAGCAGTGCAATGACCGATAAAGAAATCATTGATCGTAAACAGGAAATTGCAGTTACTAAAGCTATGATTGGGGAGGGCGTTGACGCTTACCGTGCCTCGGGCCTGTGTGAGGCAGAATGTGACGGATTGGATCACAGTCTAATAGAAGAAATACGTCTGGCTGTGCTTCATGGCTCCACTCCCCACTAACTACCAGTGTAAGCCAATGGAGTGCGATTGCTAAATCCCTAAACTCTTCTGACATTTTTATTATATCGTCCGCTGTTAAGGGGTTTGAAAGTTGCTTTATTAACTTCTCACTACTTTGCGTTCCTGCTTGAAAAAAGGGAGCTAAAACTAGTACATTTGAACTGGTTTCGTGCAAAAGTCTAAAATGTGCTATCTGATTTCGTCTTTTCGACAGCTTGGATGTTTTGGTTAGTAGTTTTGTGACTAAATAGAGCAATGAGGGAGACGAAATTGTTATATTTGCTGCTGATTGGACGGCTTGAATTTTAGCGTTGAGGCTCACCATAGCGTCAAGCGCGGCACGGCTTGCCCATTCACTAAGTTTTGAGTTTGTCATTATCACATGCGGAAAGAGGCTGTATAGTTGCTTTTCAATACCACTCCATCTACACAAGCCTAAACCCACGGCATAAAGAATTTCTGCGTCGTTAGGGGCTTCATTTTCCGGTTGGTTAAGCATGACAAGTAAAACTCCAGACTTTCAAGAAACCTAAACACGGATGCTGAAAGCCCCGCTTAAAGAGAATAAACCTTTAGGTCACGAGAAGAAAAAGGGCGAGTCAAAAATCTGCCCTGATAAAGATTAGTCCTTTGCTTGATAGTTTCGCGTTACAGTGAAATTAATAGGCTTTC
This sequence comes from Alphaproteobacteria bacterium, assembly GCA_051252005.1. Taxonomy (GTDB): domain Bacteria; phylum Pseudomonadota; class Alphaproteobacteria; order Caulobacterales; family Maricaulaceae; genus JACOMS01. The sequence continues at coordinate 119,353 of JBPOEZ010000005.1, forward strand.
GCAGCGATTTTATCTATTCCTGAACATGTTCAGTGCTTGCCTTAAATCCTTTTCACGGGTGCGGTGTAACATAAGCAAGGATATTTAATGGGTATATAATCCTATTTATTCCTTGACAATGCGTGTCTTTTTGTTCTATATATGTTCTCACTGAATTTTACCAGAAAGAGACATAGTCATGACCCCCGCCGCCCCAGCCGCATCAAACACAGAGGAGCACGTCCCCGGCCTTTATCGCCAGATGGGGATCTATGCGCCGTTTGTTTGGCTTGCGGTGCGGGTGATATGGATGGGGCAGCGTGTTGGGTTTATTTCCCCTGAGTTTTTAAGGCCGCCATGTGTGGATCTCACGCCGGATTTATATCTTAAAAACCGCGAGCTTCGGCGCGCGGAGGCAAGCTGCCTGCGCCGCGCAAGACGCTGCCTTTTAAGGGGCGGGACAATCCATCCAGAACGTTACACGCCGCGTGCCTACGCGCATTTAGCCTTTGTCGCGCGAATGGATAAAACCATCACGCCTGCGCAATTCAAAGAGCATTATCTTCGCGGGAATAATATGAGCCGCGTGCAAGCTTACGGTATGGACAGCGCGCATGAGATTGCAGGATTTATACGCGGCGGGGCAGAAACGCTTTCCGTCTTTGTTTCAAGTCTTGCGGGAACTTTCGGTCTTGCCTCTTTAAGTCTTGCCGCGCCGTCTAATCCTGCGCCGCCCTAAGACCGATCTCGCTACCTTTAATTCATTAAAATCCCGACCCTCAAAACCAGAGGGAGCGGCCAAAGGTGCTTGGCGGCAGCGCCGACGTAATTTGAGGATAGGGTTTAGCGGGCTATTGTTTTTTCGTCAGAGGCAGAACAATGTCGACAATAAGGCCTTTGTCATTGAAATCTCGCGTCAATGTGCCGTCGAGTTGGCTTATGGATAAGTCGATGAGCCGCGCGCCAAACCCCGTGGATTCCAGCGGCACGTCTATTTTTTCTCCGTCTTTTTCTTTCCAGTGGATGAAGCACTGACCATCATCAACGCGCCACGTCACAGAGAGACACCCCTTGGCGCTATTGAGGGCGCCGTATTTAAGCGAATTTGTTGAAAGCTCGTGAAAGACAAGGCCCAAAGTATTCAAGGTTTGCCGATCGAGCGCGATAGCGTCGCCCTCTATTGTGATGGTGGACGTTCCGGCATAGGGCGAGAGCGCGCCTTCTATGAGGGATTTGAGCGAAGCCTCGCCGTAAACGCCTTTGCCGATGGTCAATCGATTGGCGGCCGCCATTGCCATTATCCGCTCGCGCGTTTTTGCCGCCACGGTTTTTGCATCGCCTCCGCCGCGTGCGCCCGCCGTAACCAAGGCCGCCGTCGTCGCAAACATATTATTTATGCGGTGATCAAGTTCATCCGCGATCGTTTGGATTGTGTCATGGGCTTGAGACAGTGCGCGTTCGTATTCTTTTTCTCTCGTGACATCAGAAGACACGCCGATAAAACTTAAGTCTCCAGTCCCGTCACTTGCGCGGGTCATGCCGCCAATGCTTCGGATCCAGCGGGTTTTATTGTTTGCAAGGACGATGCGAAAATCTTCTTTGTACGTCACTGCAGGATCTGCAAAACAGGCGCGAGTGGCTTCGCGAACTTGCTTTGCATCATCAGGATGAACTTTTCGGAAAAGGTCTTCAAATGTGACGTCGCTCGGATCGGCGTCTATCTCGAACAAATCTACCATGGCTTCGTCGACGAAATCTTCTTCGGTCTTTGGATTGAACTCCCAAACGCTAATATTGCTAAGTTGCAAAGCTCTCTTGCGCCGTGCGAGGTTAACGGTAACGGCTTCCGTTGTGTCCATTTGCGAGCCATAAAACAGCAGCAAGTCGCCGTTTTTCCCAAAGAGCGGCGCCATGTGCAAAACATTAAGAAAGGCCGTGCCGTCTTTTCGGTAATTCACGATTTCGGTAACGGAGAGATACTTATTGTCTATCGCCTCGCGTAGGCTTTTAAGGGATTCTTTCGTCGTGCCCTTGCCTTGAAGAAATCGGCAGTTCTTCCCAAGAATTTCTACAGGAGTATAACCCGTAAGTTCGCAAAACCCGATATTTGCAAAAACAATCGGCGCATCGGCTTGATTCGGATCTGTGATGCAGATCGCGAGTGATGTGTCTGATATGGCCTGCTTAAAGAACGGCCGAGAAACATCATCGAAATCATCAAGACTAAACCGCTTGAGCAGCTCCGCTAAACCATTGTTCTTGCTTGTGTGCATGTCGCCCCTGATTTCTCAGTGTTTGTAAAACTAAAATTTCATTCGTTGTATTTATTGGTTAGACGCTCTGTCTTAAGAGAATAGAGCAAAGCTGCAATCAGCGCTACAGCGAAATTACTGATTATGTGTTTTGCGCGGACTAAATCCGGTCTCGTTAAATCGGGTAAATTCCGACAAATCTCCTCGTTATGCTTAATGAATTCTCAAGGCCGCTTTAATTATATTTTATGCCTCTTCTTGTACCAGAACGGTTCAAGCGGGGAGACTGGCGTTCAGTCTTTCTGTGTCTCGGGCAAGCTCTACGGGTTTGACGCGGGAGGATAAAATGCGGTAGGGAGCACCATGTCAGAAGATATGAAAACTCCCGAAACCCGTCGCCAAGATTTAAGCCCCGCCGCACGGCGCGCGCTTGACGAGGCTGCGGAGCGCCGCTCGGCACGACTGGCCGCCTCTGACGCGTTACCTCCTGAAAAAGCGGGCCCAAAGGGGGCCGAACCCACGCGCTACGGCGATTGGGAACGGGGCGGGATCGCATACGACTTTTAGTCAGGCGCGCGCGCAACCTCCATCGTAAGTTTGGTGAAACCGCTCATTAAGAGCGGACAGTGTGGGAGAGCGCAAATGCGTCGTATATATACAGTTGTGGCCGTCATTGGTGGTTTGAGTTTAAGTCTTGGCGGAACAGCCGCGGTCGCAGGATCTTGCGGCATGCAATACAGGCCTTGCCCTGTTCGGATTGCGCCGCCTCCACCACCGCCGCGTTTTGTAGCCCCGTGTAATGTGCAAATGCCGCAAGCGAATCCAGTCCCGAATTGCCAAGTGCCGTTTGTTGTTAATCCAGGTGCTCCGGCTCAAATCGACCCTGTTGTCATTCACTCGTCGCAGCCGCTTGATTATTTACGGAGCGTCAAATTTAGCGGTTCGCCGCATGTGAACATTACCCGTATTCACGGACAAGCCCCGTCTGTGGGTCTGAAAGATGTTCCAACGGCTTTCACGGGGGGATGTCACCCTGAATCGACTGAATATTGCCGCACACCAGCCGCAGCGGTCCGCCCCTCAGCTGTTCCCGCGCCCGTTCGGGTTGCCGCTCCAGTACGCATTGCCGCTCCGGTTTACGTAGCGCCTGCGCCTAAAGTGGCCGCGCCTGTATATGTGCCGCCTGCGCCAAAGCGAATTGTTCTCGCAGGGCCGCCGCCAAAACGTGTAATGCCAGCTCCGGCTCCAATGCTGGCGCCTGAACCTGCACAGTGGAAAAAAGTGTCTGGCCCAACTGTGGTCGGTAATTATCAGGCGACACAAGTTGTCTGCCGCCAAGCGCCAACGCCGCAGCCTGTCTTTGTGCCAGCACCGCAAGCGCCGACATGTTCCAGCGGTTATGCTGCTGCGCCGATGTATCAGCCGCAAATGCATTACGCTCCGGCACAGCCTCATGGGTGGAATATGGGCCCGCGTTACGGCTCTGATTACTAAGCTATAAACTCTTAAAACACTTTGCCTCGAACCAGAGGCGAAGTGTTCTCATAATTCGAAACAGCTTCGCCCCATACGAGAATGTGTTTGCTCTTTGTGGGAAGAGCCGCTTTCTTGCTGTGGGGCTTTGTTTTGGAGAAAAAAATGCCGCGCAAAATATTCGTTGCAAAATTAGGTCTGGCCGTTACGGCGATGGCGCTATTGCCAAGTGCCGCCTTTGCGGGATGCGGGACTGACGCCGCGTGTTTAAGCTGGGTGGAATCCCAAACGGCTACGCAATCCCCTGAGATCCGGCCGCTCTCGTTGCCGTCAAATGTGTCTGTGTCTGACGTATCTAGCCGCCGTATTGCGGGACTTGGCGCTGGCGAAAAGCTATGTCCAACAACATGCCCTGTCGAGGTGAAGAATACCAATGGCGGGCAGGTGAAGGCTTGTTACTCTGTCTGTACGCCGCTCTCATCGGGTGCGGCCACTACGGGATACGGGGCGTCTTCAGGATACGGGTCTTCTACAGTTACGCAGCAAACAGCTTATGCAAGCCGCGAAACGATTTCGCCCACGGTCAAGCAATCTGTTGTCTATGAGCCGTATGAGGTTCAGCCCGTCGTCCAGCACCATTATGTCCGTGTCGTAAGACCCGTGATCTATGTGCACTATCCCGTGCCTGTAATAGCGCCCTCCGTTTGCGACTATAACTGCAAACGCTCGCGCTACGGATATTAGGGCCTAACCCGCCATATTTTTTAATATGGCCTCGGCGGCTTTCTTCGGATTAGCGGCTGCCGTAATCGGCCGTCCAACGACGATATGAGATGCGCCGTCATAGAGGGCTTTGTAAGGAGTCGCGACGCGCTTTTGGTCGCCCTTATCGCCGCCTTCCATACGCACGCCCGGCGTCACAACCAAGAAATTATCTGGAACTACTGCGCGAATAGCCGCCGCCTCGAGCGGGCTAGACACCACCCCATCAATACCGGCCTCTATGGCTTGGCGCACACGGCGCATGACAAGCTCGGCGGGTGTGTGATGATAGCCAATTTCATTGAGAGCGTCTTGATCGAGCGAGGTTAAAACCGTCACGCCTAAAATTTTAAGATCGCTTCCGGCTCGCCCCTTCGCGGCGGCTACCATCACATCAGGGCGGGCATGCACGGTAAGAAGATCTGCGCCAATCCCTGCGATAGAGCGCGTGGCTTTTTCGACGGTAGCGTCAATATCGTGAAGCTTGAAATCGAGAAAGACATTCTTCCCCATAGCCGCAAGTTCGCGCCCAAACTCAGACCCGCCAAGCGGCAAGAGCTGCAACCCGATTTTATAGGAGACAACACTATCGCTAAGCTGCCTGACCATATCGCTCGCCTCGTCAATAGAGGGTAGGTCGAGAGCTACATATAATCTTGGATCGGATGTCATGATTATCCTTTGCGGATGCGTTCAGAGTTTTTAGCCATCAGGCTAAGTGCCAGAGATTCGGGCAGTAATTTAGCGGCGGCGGCGATGGTCTTATTGACCCCGCCTGGAATGAAGACAGCGCGGTTACGCTCGCAGGCTTCGACGGCTTGCAGGGCGCAGTCTTCGGCGCTCATCCACATAAAGTCTGGCAGCTTAGAGACGCTTTCTCGTGTATCATTAACGTCGTGAAACTCGCTGTAGGTAAATCCGGGGCAAAGGGCGCTTACGTGGACACCGCTGCCCTGCATTTCCAGATTAAGGCTTTGCGAGAATTTAATTAAAAAGCTCTTCACGGCGGCGTATAGCGTATGCCCTTTAGAGCCCGGAATATGTCCGGCAAGACTGGCAACGTTAATGATGCGGCCAAAGCCGCGTTCTTGCATGCCGCCTGAAACGGCATGGGTTAGCTCGCACGGCACCGTCAGCATGAGCTGTAAGAAATTCGCGTGATCTTCCCACGAACTATCCATATAGGACCCAGGGTGGCCATAGCCTGCATTATTCACAAGGCCGTTAATCGTGACTTCCCGTTTTTTGATCCGGCGCATCAGGTCCTCTACGGCGCCGCCCTCAAATAAATCAGCGGGAAATATATGCGAGCGTGTTCCGTAGGCGGCTTTCATCTCTTCGGCCAGAGCGATCATAGGCTCTTCGCGGCGGGCGACTAAGGCGAGGTTCCAGCCGCGCTGCGCATATTCTCGGGCAATGGCTGCGCCAATACCGGCGGACGCGCCAGTAATAAGACAGGTCGGTTTTTCTGATGTTGTCATGAAGCCCTCTTTACTCGTTAAGTGGACTTATCTTAGCTACGCGGTAAATTCAAACGACAGATTTCGAAAACTTGATTTTGTGTGAGCCCTATACTGGGATATGATTAGCTCATGCATGATACTGTCTCGCCCGATACGCTTCGTTTGGCTATTTTCTTTGGTCTTTTATTCTTGTTTGCCGTGCTTGAAGCTTTGCAGCCCAGAAAGATTCGTACCCAACCCCGTCATAAACGATGGGTGACAAATATTGGTATGGTCGTCGTTGACAGTTTGGCTGTGCGCTTGCTCGGCCCGCTCATCGCTATGGCCGCCGCGGGTTATGTTACCGCGAATGGATGGGGCTTGCTCAACATGACAGGACTTCCGGTTTGGGCCGACATGATCATTGCATTGCTTATGCTGGATTTCGCGATTTATATACAGCATGTGATTTTCCACCGCGTGCCGCTTTTTTGGCGTTTCCATAAAGTCCACCACGCTGACCGCGATATTGATGTGACGACGGCGCTACGGTTCCACCCCATAGAGATTGTTATCTCTATGCTCTATAAGGCGTTCATAATTATTCTACTTGGCCCGTCCGTTTTGGCGGTGTTGATATTTGAGATTATTCTCAACGGTATGGCAATGTTTAATCATGCCAATTTGCGGTTGCCGCTTGGCCTTGACCGTCTTCTGCGTGCGCTCCTTGTTACGCCAGATATGCACCGCGTTCACCATTCGGTCGTAGCAAAAGAGACGCACAGCAATTTCGGCTTTAATTTGGCCATTTGGGACAAGCTTCTTGGAACTTATAGAGCGCAGCCCAAAGCGGGGCATGACGCGATGATTATAGGATTGCCAAACTACCAAACAGACAAGCCTTCGGGGCTCATTTGGTCTTTGTTTCTGCCGTTTAAACGGTAATTGCGATATCGTGATAAATTTCATAAGGTGACGACAAAAGGAGAGCCTATGTCTGTCATCTGGATTATCTTAGGACTAACCGCCGCTATAGCTAGCGCCGTTGTTCTGATCTTTAACAGCTTAGTCGCCGCAAAACAGCTCGTCGAAAATGGGTGGTCAGATATTGAGGTGCAGCTTAAGCGCCGAGGCGACCTTATTCCGCGCCTCGTGATGACGGTTAAGGCCTACGCGAAACATGAAAAAGACCTGTTTCTCGACATCACGGAAAAACGCAATCAAGCTTTGGCCGCAGGAAATGACCCGAAAAAACGCGGCGCTGCGGAAAGCGCCGTCGCTCGCCCTGTTACAAAACTTCTGGCTATCGCAGAAGACTACCCCGACCTGAAAGCTAATCAAAACTTCCTCGATCTGCAGGATGAATTGTCCGATACGGAGAATACCATAGAAATGGCGCGGCGATTTTATAACGGCGCCGTGCGGGAAAATAACATCAAAGTGCAGAGCTTTCCAGCTGTGCTGATTGCAGGACTATTCGGATTTGGCGGACGTGATTATTTTCAAGTCGAAACTTCAGAAGCTTCTAACCCTCATATAGATTTCGAGTATTAATATGTTTTTTCGGGCGCTTTTCTTTTCTTTTATTATCTTTGCTTTCGCGGGTGTAGCCTCGGCCAAAGAAGCCATTACTGATTTCGATGTCACGATAGATGTGGCGCAAAATGGCGATTTTGTTGTGACCGAAAGAATCACGGTCAATGTTGAAGGTATCACCATTAAGCGCGGTATTTTCAGAGACTTGCCTCGCTATGCTATGCTGGATGATTATAAACTGCCGCAGCGCTATAAGTTTCTCTATGTGACCCGCAACGGCGAAAATGAAACCTTTGCTGTAGAAACAGCAGATAATGCAAAACGCCTACGTATTGGCGACGGGGATGTATTTATTCCGCACGGCCTTCAAACTTACGAAATTAGCTACGCCGTTAAAGATCAGATCCGCAGAGACCCGACATTTGATGAGGTCTATTGGAACGTAACAGGAAATTATTGGCGCTATGCCATTGATAAAGCCAGTGTCACCGTGAACATGCCAGACGGCGTTCGGATTCAGTCGCATAAGGCTTACACAGGAAAGCTCGGCGCAACGGAATCCGATGCCGTCTATTCAGAGGTTGGTGACGCTTATAAATTTGCGGCGACCCGCCCATTTGAGCCTAAAGAAGGCCTAACGATTTCTTTGCGGTTTTACAAAGGCGTTATCGCGCCTCAGCCGGAATCGACAAAGCGTTTTATCTGGTGGGTAAAAAATGGCGCGCTGTCTCTTTTGTCCTTATCGCTGCTTGGAATATTTTGGTTCTATTACCGCGCGTGGAATAAACGCGGCCGGGACCCTGCAAAGGGGCCTCTCTTTGCGCGCTACGCTCCGCCAAAAAACTATTCTCCGGCGGCGTCCAGCCACATCCATTATAAAGGCATTAGGGGCAATCAAGCCCTAGTCGCTACTTTGATGGGACTTGCGATAAAAGATTATATCGATCTTGAAACGGATAAAAAGAAGACCAGCATACGGAAGAAGGAGGGGACTAAGCCACTCTTCGCGGAAGAAAAATACCTGTATGAGAGTTTGTTTAGCGGAACGAAAAAAATCATCACTCTGACAACGGCCCCGAATGCGAGCTTCAATGCGGACAATCAAAGCTTTCAGAAAAGGCTCGGTGAAGACTTTGGCGAAGCCTATTTCAAGTGGAATGGCTTATATATGCTGATCGGGTTTGTGCTGTCGGCCATTGCGATTGGGGCTGCAGTGACACAGCTTTATGGTGTGGCCAAGCCCTATTTCTGGGCGGCGCTTGGCGGGCTGGTTTTCCTCAATGTTCTATTTATTTACCTCCTGCCGGCTCCGACGAATAAGGGGCAAAAAATTATGAGCGAGATTGACGGGTTTCGACTGTATCTAAAAACGGCAGAGAAACAGCGCCTCAATGCGCATGATATTGGGAGTCAATCTCTACCAATGATGAGTGTCGATCACTATGAAACTATGCTGCCTTACGCGATTGCTTTGGGCGTTGAAGAGCCTTGGACGAAATATTTCGAGGCCACGCTTCCAGCCATAGCAAAAGCGTATAATCCGTCATGGGCGGGGATGAGCCAGGGCCACTATAACGGCGTTTCGAACCTCACCAACTCTATGGTCTCCAATATCAGCTCCGGCGTCTCAAGCGCGGCCCCGCAAAGCTCCGGCTCGTCCAGCGGAGGTGGTTCATCCGGCGGCGGCGGCGGAGGCGGAGGAGGGGGCGGTTGGTAGACCGCCCGTTCTAATTAATTTCAAGCGCCTTAAGTTTAGTCCGTAGTGTATTCCTGTGAATGCCGAGCTTTTCAGCGGCCTTAGCACGGTTGCCACCTGTAACACGCAGGGCTTCGACGATGAGCGGTTTTTCAACCCATGATAGGGCGGTTTGGTAGAGCGTTTCGTCGGTTTCTTCTGTGTCGTCTTGTGGGTGGCGCATGAGGTGACTGCAGGCTTCTTCTAGTAGCGTACTGAGCGTTTGGCTGTCTTCTGCCGTCTTTCCGCTGTCTGCATTACGGGAAAATTCCTGTAAAACCATGTCGGCGGTTATCACGTCATCTGAGTAAAGTAGCGCGAGCCTTTGCACCAAATTTTCAAGTTCGCGGACATTCCCTGTCCAGTTATGGCGGTACAAAATATCAAGGGCTTCGGTTTCAAAGCGGCGATTATTATTGCGCGATATATTGGCGAGGAAATTTGCGGCCAGTTCATAGGTGTCGCGGTCGCGTTCAGACAAAGGTGGAATGCGAATTTCTGCAACATTTAATCGAAATAAAAGGTCATCGCGGAAGCTTCCATCTTGCGCGAGCCGCCGTAGGTCTTTGCGGGTCGCCGATAAAATACGCGGACGAGAATGGACGGGAATACGCTCAATTTCCGTCATAAGCGAGAGCAGGGCCTCCTGCTGTTGAGCGGATAGCGACGAGACTTCATCGATATAAATGTCGCCGCCATTGACTTTTTGCAGCGTAAGGGAAAGTTGAGTGAAGTCAGAAAGCCGCAGGAACGGCTTCGATTTGCGAGGGCCGCCATCATGCAGTAGCCGCGCAACTAAATCCTTCCCAGTGCCAACTGCGCCTTCTATGAGAACAGGAAGATCGCCGGAGGCAAACCGGGACACCGCGCGGTAGACGGGCTGCATGGCTGGACTACGTCCAATCATAGGCAGCTTTGATAGTTCAGAATTAATTTTCGACTTGCGCGGATTGACGCTTTGTCCCGCGCGGTCAACGGCTTGCGTGACGTCGGCAAGGTCAAACGGTTTGGGTATATATTCAAAAACTTTGTGTTCACCCGCTTTAAGCGCCGTGTTTACCGTATTGTTCGCGCTGATAATAATAATCGGCATGTTGGGACGTTTAGAAGCCAGCTCCGGTAGGCGTTCAAACACTTCGTGCCCGCCCATCATTACGTCGGTCAGGACAATGTCGCCTTGTCCGGCTTCGGCCCATTTAATTAGCGTTTCTGCATTATCCGTGGCGCGTACAGTATGGCCCGCGCGGGATAAAGCTTTGCTAAGCACGAGACGGACACTGTCATCATCATCGGCGAGGAGCACTTCATATTTCATGATTTATCCTTTGAGTGGGGGCGTTTGCTCTGTAGGGAGCAAGATTGAAAAAACTGTATGGCCAGGCCGTGAAGAGAGCTCAACAAGGCCGCCGTGAGCGCCTGCAACCTTGGAGACAAGCGCAAGGCCAAGGCCTTGTCCTGCGGGTTTATTGGTCACGAAAGGCTGAAATAAACGCGAGCGCAGATCATCGGAAATACCGGGTCCGTCATCAATAATACGAATGTCGATAGGTAGAGAACGTACGGAGCCATCATCATTATCTCTACGGGTAACGCCGCTTCTAAAGCTGGTCTCAAGCGTTATAGTGCCGCCAGTTGTTCCGTCAGGCCTTGTGCCCTCTAGGGATTCGGCAGCATTTTTAATGAGGTTCAAAATGGCTTGGAGAAGCGTATCGGCGTCGCCGATCGCAGACGGTAGGGATGTGTCATAGTTCTCGATAAACTGAACCGAATTCGGGCTAGCCGACTGCACAATAAGACGGGCTTTGGTTAGCAGCTCATGAATATTGACGGGGCCTACCATTTTGGGGTCATGATCGCCGAGGGATTCCATTCGGTCAGCCAGGCGGCGAATGCGGTTAATTTCTGATCGGATCAGGTCAATAAGGGCTTGCCCTTCTTTGGTATTCACATCGTCGATGAGAAGCTGCGCCGCGCCGTCGATCCCAGCGAGAGGGTTTTTAATTTCGTGGGCGAGCATGCGTCCCATAGCGGAAATGGCGTGGTGGCCAGGCGGTCCTTCGCGCGGGGCGCGGGTTGAAATTTGACAGGTCAGCCCGATCTTGTCGCCAGCGGGGAACACTGTGAGATGCGCTTTTTCAGCGGCTTTTTCGGAACGTTTTATTATAAAGTCATAAAGGCTCACGGGGCCAAAATCTTGCCGGCACCGCTCCATAGCGTCATAAACTGCATCAAATTCATTAAACAGATTGGCAAGCGTTTTTGTCTGCAAACGCCGAAGGGATCGCCCTGTCCATTCGAGCGCGGCCTGATTGGCCCAGCTAATGGACTGTCCGTCTTCCTCGATAACAAAAAACGGCATCGGCAGATCATCGGCATATGTATGTGCGTTCGTCATGCGGCAAGAGCCTCAGGCGCCGCGCGGTAAAGGCGGCTAAGCATGGCCTCAACTTCGAGCGGATCAACAGAGCGGCACATATCAGATTTAATCGACGAAAGGTCTTCTTCGCTGTCCAAAGCAGTAGGTGCATTTTCCGCATAGCCCGCCAAATGTTTACGCGCCACGCGGATGCCTTTTGCTTGGCCGTAAAAACTAAGCATGTCGCGGTAATGACCGAGGGCGACGCCGAGTTTTTGCCCGTCGGTTAAAGATTTCTCTGGCACATTATCGACGGCCTGCATAACCTCGTAAAGTTTCCACGGCGCGCCGACAAGACTGCGCCCGAGCATCACGCCGTCGCAGCCTGAAAGCCGCAGAGCTTCAAGGGCGTCGTTCGGCGTTTCGATATCGCCATTGGCAAAGACGGGAATGCTCACCGCGTCTTTGGTCGCGCGGATCGCTACCCAATCGGCTTGGCCATTGTAAAACTGGCAGCGCGTGCGGCCATGCACGACAAGCATTTGAATGCCGGCCTCTTCGGCGCGGCGGGCCAGTTCAGGCGCGTTGAGCATATCATCATCCCAGCCAAGCCGCATCTTTAGGGTGACGGGAACATTGGAGCCTTCGAGCGTGGCGCGGATAATATCCATAGCATGATCGAGATCGCGCATAAGCGCAGAACCGGACAGGCCCGTTGTGACTTTGCGCGAGGGGCAGCCCATATTAATATCGATGATGGCCGCGCCTGCGGCTTCGGCCAGTTTCGCGCCTGCATACATCCATGAGGCTTCGCGCCCGACGAGCTGTATGACAAGCGGGTCAATTTCGCCGCCGCCTGCCGCGCGCGCTGTAGCTTCAGGGTCGCCCTTCATCAGAGTTTCGCTAGCCACCATTTCAGAGACAACTAAGCCGGGGCGAAATTTTTGCAAAACTCTTCGAAATGGCAAATCGGTCACGCCTGACATGGGCGCGGCTAAAACGCGGGATGCCAATCTATGCTTGCCGATATAAAGGTCTGCGGTCATGATGAGCTTTCTAGAGTGAATATGCTGTCTGCACAATATTTCATCATGCTTTGCGCAGTGATATAGGAGTTTTTGCATAATAAATGTCAAGTAATGCACTTATATTGGTCGCCGCAGGGCGCGGGGAGAGGGCAGGCGGAGACGTGCCTAAGCAGTACCGCCTTATAAATGGGCGTCCTTTGATCGCGCACACGCTTGCGAACCTGACCCAGTCATGGCCGTTTGACAAAATCGTCATTGTTGTGGCCGAAGGCGATACGCATATTGCGCCGCTGCTCAACGCATCCGAGATTGAAGCGGTGGTCGTCACGGGCGGGGCGAGCCGAACGGCCTCTGTGCGTGTTGGACTTTCGGCGCTCGACCCCGAGAGTATTGACCATGTTTATATTCACGACGCGGCGAGGCCCTTCGCATCGGCGGAATTATTGAAGGCTCTATTGGAGGGCCTAAAAGAACACCCCGCCGCTGCGCCGTCATTACCGATTGCCGACGCGCTAAAGGCTCTAGACGGAAAGGCCGTTGACCGAGACAAAATTATTCGCGTGCAAACTCCGCAAGCGTTTCGGCTGAAAGACATTTTAGCCGCGTTTGAAAAGGCAGGGCCAGAGGCCGCGTTCGCTGATGATATTGCGGCGGCGCAGATGGCAGGACTGTCGATTGCGTTCACCCAAGGCGATGAACGTAATTTCAAGGTGACATACCCGTCTGATTTTGACAAAGCAGAGCAGATGATGACCGAAAACTACAAAGACATGCACTATATCGCAACCGGCAGCGGATTTGATGTTCACCGTTTTGAGGCGGGCGATAGTCTGTGGCTCTGCGGCGTGGAAATTCCAGCGGGGATATCTCTTAAGGGGCATAGCGACGCCGATGTCGGCCTTCACGCGCTGACGGATGCTATTCTAGGCGCTTTGGCTGACGGCGATATTGGCGATCATTTTCCGCCGTCCGACCCGCAGTGGGCGGGGGCTTCGTCTGACCGCTTTTTGACATTTGCTGCGGATAAGGTGAAAGTACGCGGCGGCGAAATTTATCATGTGGATGTAACGTTAATTTGCGAGAAGCCAAAGGTGAAGCCGCACCGCGCTGCCATGCGCGCGCGAATAGCAGAACTTTTGAACCTGCCGCTTAACCGTGTGAGCGTGAAAGCGACAACGACCGAACAGCTAGGCTTTACGGGGCGCGGCGAGGGTATCGCGGCGCAGGCATCGGCCACTGTAAAACTTCCTGCGTAAGTCCCCGAGATATAAGGACAGCGATGAACCAGTTTTCACACACGATTTTTGAACAAGCTGAAGCCGTGATTAGAAGCGCGCGAGAAAAAGGCCTGACGATTGCGACGGCGGAGAGCTGTACGGGCGGCGGTATCGGGCGGGCGCTGACCATGGCGCCAGGATCGTCGAGTGTTTTCCTTGGCGGAATTATTGCTTACGCGAATAGCGTTAAACAAGGCGTTCTCGGCGTTCCAGAGGCTGTGCTTGCTGAGCACGGCGCGGTGAGCGCGCAGGTCGCAGAGCTTATGGCCGAAAATGTTCGCGCCCTTATAGGAACGGATTTAGCCGTGTCAGCAACTGGGGTTGCGGGGCCGGGCGGCGGGACGGTGGATAAGCCTGTGGGGCTTGTCTATGTGGGGATCGCGCAAAAAGGCGCGGCGACAGTCACCGTTAAATTGCAATTAGAGGGCGGTCGGGAAGCCGTACGGGACCAAACGATTGACTTTTTATTAGGCAGTCTTCGCAACCGAATTGGGTAAATTTAAGCGCTTATATTCTGCGGCGAGATCTAGCGAAGCGTCACCAATTTTTGGGCATTCTTGACGAGCTTTGACCACAAAAAGAGACATGATTTTCTCGCCGGCTGAGGCGAACTTTTCGCGCAGGAGCATTTCAAGTGGAAAAGCTTTGAGCTTAACTTCAATATGAAAATCAATCAGAGTCGAACCATCGGAAAGCTCGTGGAAATGCCACGTATTATCTAAAACTCTAAGAGCGCCAGCGCGGTCTGATTTCGTGACTTTAATCCGGTTTAAATCGTGAAAAATATTGACCGTAGAGCGAAAGCTTTCACTGATGAATTTGTAGGTAACCGTGGCGTCGGCTTCGAACTGTTCGTGCACATCTGAAATAGATTTGCGGTTGGTGACGCGCAAAGCTGAGAGCAAATTAATAAATTCGGGATAGGCTTCCACGTCAGAGACGAGTTCCATCAAGTCCTTTGGGCCATGGGAAATATGACGGATGATGCGGGTTGTCGCCATGCCTAAGTGGCCTGCCGCGCAGCTTGTAAACGCGCGAAATCCGCATCGGCGTGATAACTAGACCGTGTGAGCGGGCTCGCAGAGACCACAAGAAAGCCTTTCGCCTTGGCGATAGTTTCGTAGGCTCTAAATTCTTCCGGCGTAACAAAACGGTCAACGGCAGCATGTTTGCGGGTCGGCTGTAAATATTGGCCGATAGTCAAAAAGTCGATACCAGCAGAGCGCATATCGTCCATGACTTGCATGACTTCTTGCTTGGTTTCGCCGAGGCCGACCATAAGCCCAGATTTGGTAAATTGGGTTGGGTCGCGGTCTTTCACTCGCTCCAAAAGGCGTAGGGAATGGAAGTAACGCGCGCCCGGACGGATCTTAAGGTAAAGACGCGGAACCGTTTCTAGATTGTGGTTAAATACATCGGGCCGCGCATCAATAACAGTTTCCGCCGCGCCGTCTTTACGCAGGAAATCAGGCGTCAGAATTTCAATCGTAGTCGCCGGAGAGATATTGCGGATCGCGCCGATCACATCAGCAAAGTGCTGCGCGCCTCCATCGGAGAGATCATCACGGTCAACGGACGTAATGACCACATGCTGTAGACCCATTTCGGACACGGCTTCGGCGACGCGTTGCGGTTCGTCCTTATCGACAGGGCCAGGCAGGCCCGTTGTGATATTGCAAAAGGCGCACGCGCGAGTGCAGGTGTCACCTAAGATCATAAAGGTAGCATGGGCTTTTTCCCAGCACTCGCCAATGTTCGGGCAGGCTGCCTCTTCGCAAACGGTGACGAGGCCTTTGTCTTTTACGATTTTTCGAGTTTCGGCATAGCCTTTGGAGGTCGGGGCTTTCACGCGGATCCAAGCCGGCTTGCGTAATATCGCAGTATCCGGTTTGTGAGCCTTCTCCGGATGTCTCGGGCGGGCTGATTTATTATCGAAAAGAACTGTCATTGCGGCAAAATGGTCGTTTAAGTCATAAATTACAATAGGTTTGTCGTCCGTAGGGCCGTATTTCTTAATCTCTTTTGGCGCGAGCTTTGCTTAATTTTAACCCTAGCAGGCTAACAAGGCCAAAACGGTGGAATTAATGCTCAATAGTGTAACGATACGGGACGGTCACGACAATTTTTTCACGCCAATGCGCTTGTTTTTTGCGCTCATGGTTGTCGTCGGTCATACTTATATAATTGCTTTGAAGGACGTTACAGCAGAGCCTTTCATATTTTTTCACTATAAGCCTAGCTATTTGGCCGTGAATTTGTTTTTCATCGCCTCTGGTTTTTTGGTGACAAAAAGCATGTTGTACCGCGGGGATATGGCGGAGTTTTCCTCGGCGAGAATCCTGCGAATTTTTCCGGCTCTTGCGGTTCATGTTCTTTTTGTGATGTTTATCATGGGGCCTTTTGTGACGAGCCTGCCTCTGAAAGAGTTTTTTAGTGATCCACAATTTTACACCCAACCTTTTCAAGTCCTGTCTTTTTATAAGACGGAAATGATTATGCCGGGGGCTTTGGAAACCAATCATGAGCCCATAGCTTCTGCTGCTATTTGGACTTTGCGCTATGAAGTCTTGGCCTATATTGGCACGGCTATCGCGTTCTCTATTGGACTCTTACGGAAAAAATGGATGCTACTGGCGCAATTTGTCGGTTTTGCAGTTCTCTGGGCCGCTGCGCATGGTACGGGCTACTACGATAAAGTGCCCGCGACCGTGCAGTCAATTTTGCGATTTGGCATGGCTTACGGTCTTGGCGCGGCGATTTATGCTTACCGCGAAAAACTGTCCTTTAGTTTCATTGGCGTCTTTGTAACGGGTCTTGTAACGGCCTTGTTCCATGGCACGTTTGCCTTTGAAATGATGACGAATATTTGGCTGGCTTATATCATTTTTTGGGCGGCTTATGTGAAAGTGCCAAAGCTAGATGGTCTTAAAAAACTAAGCGATGTATCCTACGGGATCTACATTTATCACTGGGCTGTCGCGCAGTGGATCTTTTATAAAATGCCGAGCTTGTCGACAGGGCAGCTTTTATTCCTGACACTGCTTGCGACTTTGATTCTGTCCATTTTGTCTTGGTTCTTGGTCGAAAAACCTATGCTTAAGCGCAAGACGTGGTTCGCTAAGTTTTTGCGGTTTGGACGGACAAAACGCGGCGCGTATAATCCCGCCGCGGCTTTGTTAGATTAGAATCTGCTTTAGGGCTTAAGCCTAAATATGCATGGCTCGATCATAGGCTTCTAGAACTGATTCGTGCATCATTTCGGATAGAGTCGGATGCGGGAACACAGTTTCCATAAGTTCCGCCTCAGTGGTTTCAAGCTGCCGCGCGACGGTATAGCCTTGGATAAGCTCTGTGACTTCCGCGCCGATCATGTGCGCGCCGAGGAGTTCGCCTGTTGTTTCGTCAAAGATGGTTTTGATAAGTCCTTCAGGTTCGCCAAGCGCTATGGCTTTGCCGTTACCGATGAACGGGAAACGCCCGACTTTAATCTTGTGACCCGCTTCTTTAGCCTGCGCTTCGGTAAAGCCGACACTAGCGATTTGCGGATGACAATAAGTGCAGCCCGGAATGTTGGCAGCGTCCAGAGGATGCGGATTTCCGCCTGCGATTTTTTCTATACAAATTACGCCTTCATGTGAGGCTTTATGCGCTAGCCAAGGCGGGGTTGTCACATCACCGATAGCATAGAGGCCTGGGACTCCTGTGCGGGAGAACTCATCGACAGTAATATGGGTGCGGTCGATTTTTACGCCGAGCTTTTCTAGGCCCATATCTTCGACATTGCCGACAATGCCAATGGCAAGGACAACGCGGTCAAAGGTGTGGGTTTCGTCTTTGCCGTCCACGGTAAGCACAGCGGTCACATTGGAGGCGCCTTTGGTCACGGATTTAACTTGTGTTTTTGTCTTGATGGTCATGCCGCGCTTTTCAAAGCTCTTGCGGGCCATAGCAGAGATTTCTGCGTCTTCTGCGGGAAGAATTCGGTCAACCATTTCAACAACGGTCACGTCCGCGCCGAAGGCATCAAAGAAGCTGGCAAATTCCATACCGATTGCGCCGGAGCCGATGACGAGGAGTTTCTTCGGCATGGTATCGGGCACCATGGCTTCTTTGGCCGTCCAAATGAATTTGCCGTCAGGCTCAAGTCCGGCTTGCGGGATGATGCGGGCTCTTGCGCCTGTCGCCATGATCACATGTTTAGCCGTATAGTCTTTGCCGTCGACAATGACAGTTGGCGCGGGCTTTCCGGCCTTGAGGGTCGCGAAGCCGTTAATGACGGTGATTTTATGTTTCTTCATTAAAAACTTCACGCCGCCAGACAGTTGATTGGCGATGCCGCGCGAGCGCTTCACGATTGCAGGGAGGTCAAACCCAGCCGTTGCCGTCAGGCCATAATCTTTGGCGTGTTGCATATTATGATAAATCTCAGCTGAGCGCAGAAGCGCTTTCGTCGGGATGCAGCCCCAGTTTAGACATACGCCGCCAAGGGCGTCTTTTTCGACGATAGCGGTTTTAAGTCCGAGCTGGGAGGCGCGAATGGCCGTGACATAGCCGCCTGGGCCGGAGCCAACAATAATTACGTCAAATGCCGTGTCTGCCATAGGAATACCTTATAAATACGTCAGAGTTACTTATAGGGCAAAATTATCGAAATTGAACGCAAAATGTAACAATTTATGCTGTTATTCAGGCGGGGTGTTTGAGGCGGTCTCAGGCGTGATTAAGACCTCAATTACCTGTAAGCGCATAACGTCCCGAAGCTCGTCTACTTCGACGGCATCAATTAGCTCAAAAGCTGTTTCTGAATCGCCTTTTTTGGCAAAGGCGACCGCGATATTAGCCCGCGCCGTATCGCGAAGTCCGGGCTGTTTAATTAGCGCCATGGCCGTATTTGCGGGCGTGAATAAGTCTTCGGATAAAGCAAAATCGACAACGTCAAAATAAACGCGGTCTTTCAGGTCCGGTTGCTGCATTTTTTTGGCTTGTTCCATAACAGAAAAAATACGCAAACTTGCGTTGGGGTTCACGGCATCAAAGGTCGTAAGGGCGCGCGGTAGCGCGTCAATCTCTTTGAGTTCGCCGTTTTCAAGCTGAAAGTATTTCACGCCGTTTGCGGCCTGCGGTGACACTGCAGGACGCGATCGTTGAGGGGGTGAGTTCTGCTGATGTGTGCTCACGGGCGTAGAATGGTTACGTGTGCGGCTCTCTATGGACGGAGGGCGCATAGCCTCTTTTACACGGGCGATAAAGCGGTCAATGCCGTTTTGGCTGCGGGGTACGTTTGGATTCTGTGTATTGGTCCGCAACGATGCCGTCGGAGCAGACCTATAAGTGTAACTGTCTTGGGGCGTTGCGGGCATGCCGAAATAGACAACGCCGCCAGCTAGCAACGCCACGATAATTCCCGCAGCTATCGTTTTAAAAAACACGAATTTGAGTTTCCTTATTTGCTCTAAACTAGCCCGAAACGGGGTATTTGAGCAAGGCTAGCACTGTTATTGCGCGTTTAGGGAGCTGAGCACTCGCCCCGTATGCGAGGATTAACCAATAATGCGGTTTACGTGGCCCATTTTTCGGCCTTTTCGGGTCTCTTTTTTACCATAGAGATGGATGAAAGTTTTTGGGTCTTTGGCGAGTTGGGGCCACATAGAGGCGTCTTCGCCGATAAGATTGAGCATTTGCACCGCGTGTTGAGGCTCAGTATCGCCAAGGGGCCATCCGGCGATAGCGCGAATATGCAGCTCAAACTGATCAATACAGCCGGCATTTTGGGTCCAGTGGCCGGAATTATGAACACGCGGCGCGATTTCATTGACGAGTAGATCGCCGTTCTCGCATTCAAAAAACTCGACGGCTAAAACGCCAACATACTCCAGTGCGTCTAAAATTTGGATGGCCATAGCACGGGCGCGCCCATCATCACCCGTCGTCGGTGATGTACTCATATGCAGGATGTGATTGTTATGAACATTTTCTATCAGCGGATAAGACGTCGTCTCGCCTGTCGCGCTACGCGCAGCAATCACGGAAACTTCGCGTTTGAACGCGATGAACTCTTCCGCGATTAAGGGGACATCACCGAGCGTCTTAAACGCCACTTCAAGCTCGTTTTCATCGCGGATGATGACTTGGCCTTTGCCATCATATCCCATGCGTCTCGTTTTGAGGACAATTGGCAGCTCAACGCGCTGTAATATGCGACGTAGATCAAAGATGGTGTTGACGGGGTGAAACGGTGTGACGGGGACGTTCGCCGTCTCTCTTATAAATGTCTTCTCCGTCATTCGGTCTTGCGCGGTTTCCAGTGCGTTCGCGCCGGGGCGAAGTTTTGTGACGGACTGGGTCGCTTCTGCCGTTTTGGCGGGTACATTTTCAAACTCATAAGTCAGCACGTCGACGTCGCTGGCAAAGGCGCGCACTTTGTCGATGTCGTCATAACTGCCATGGACGGTATGCGCGGCAACGCGCGCGGCGGGGCTTCTTTCGGTATCGGTATAGATATGGCAATGAAACCCGAGCCGCGTGGCCGCGAGTGCGAGCATTTGCCCAAGCTGTCCACCGCCTAAAATGCCGATCACTCCGCCGGGGGGGAGCGGGTCTTTTGGCTTAGAGCCAGTAGGCGAAAGTTCGGAGTTTACAGGCTGTGTCATGACGTATCTTTCTGGGTCTATCTTACCCTAGAGGGTCGAAGGCCACAGACTCAGTTTGCTCTGCCCGCCAAGCATCAAGGCGATCAGCTATGCTTGTGTCAGAGAGGGCTAAGATGCTGGCCGCTAAAAGCGCCGCATTTTTTGCGCCGGATTTGCCAATGGCTAAGGTGCCAACGGGCACGCCGCCTGGCATTTGTGCAATCGATAAAAGGCTATCCATGCCGGACAGGGCTTTGCTTTCGACGGGGACGCCCAAAACGGGCAGAGGTGTCATGGCTGCGGCCATGCCGGGTAAATGTGCTGCGCCGCCTGCGCCGGCGATAATGATCTTAAAGCCCGCGTCTTTTGCACCTGTGGCAAAGTCGTAAAGACGGCCAGGCGTTCTGTGGGCAGAGATAACTTTGGCGTCAAATCCAATCTCCAAAACGGTCAAAATATTGGCGGCATGTTCCATTGTTGGCCAATCCGAAGTGGACCCCATAATGAGGGCAACCGGAACGGCAGCGGAGGGCGAGCGGGGTGTTGAGTGTGTGTCAGTCATGGCCTTCCAGTCATGTTGTGGCGTGATGAGTACATCACGGGAAAGCGAAGCACTTTACCCACAGAGGCCAAGGCGTCAAACTCATTTTAACTATGTTTGGCAATTTCCGTGGAGGTTTTAACAATTTTAATAGGATTATGCGAGAAAGTGGACGGAAGAAAAATAAAATACACACTCAAGTCGTGAACAGGTTTACTGAAATGAAATTAAAGGTCGCCGCATATAATCCGGGCATAACTGCCGACATTACTGCGGACGCGCATGGTTTAAACTCGGATGAGTCCGTGCGGGCTGAAAATGAGCGACTGAAGTCACAGCTTAAGAGACTGCGCCGCTATGTCGGGGAGTTGGAACAAGCCGCTGACACGGATCCGCTTATTCCCGTTTATAATCGACGCGCCTTTATGCGCGAGCTTGGGCGGGCGCAATCTGTGCTTGATCGATATGGTATACCGTCTTGTGTGATCTTTTTGGATCTCAATGATTTTAAATCTGTGAATGACAAATACGGCCATGCTATCGGGGATGAAATGCTGAAACAGGTCGGATTGACTCTTAAAGGCGGCGTTCGTGAATGCGATATGGTTGCCCGTCTTGGCGGTGATGAGTTTGGCATTCTGCTTTTCAAGACACCGCTCAAGCAAGCTCAAGCCAAAGCCGCCGCCCTAAGCTGCCGGATTGCTGATATTGAAATTGACATGCCGACCGAAACTATCGGAGTGACTGCATCGTGGGGCGCTTCGTTCTGTGACGCTGTTGAAACGGCTGAAAGCATTCTGTCTCGCGCCGACCGCAATATGTACGCCGCAAAAAGTTATAACCTTTAAAGTCTTCGAAGCGCAGTAGACGGTTTATTTGAGAGACGCGAACCTACTATATTTCACTTGCTATGCATCTAATTGTTCCATAATGTTGGAATTATGGAATCAAAGCTTGCAGTTCGTCGTTTATCCGCTCTTGCGCAAGAGGGGCGCTTGTCTGTATTTCGGCTTTTAGTCAGGGCCGGAACCGGGGGGCTTGCCGCGGGCGATATTGCCAAAGCGTTGGACGTGCCAGCGAATACATTATCCGCGCAGCTGAATATTCTCTCGGCGGCTGAGCTGATTACTAGCCGCCGCGATGGGCGCTCAATTATCTATTCGGCCCAGTTTGAAAATATGGGCGCTTTAATGGTCTATCTTGTCGAAGATTGCTGCCAAGGCCACGAAGATGTTTGTCAGCCTCTTACGGATGCGACGTCGCGCATCGCGTGCTGTTAGGAAGAGTTTTATCATGGGAATTTTTGAGCGTTATTTGACCGTTTGGGTGGCTCTTAGCATTATCGGCGGGATCGCTTTGGGGCAGATGTTCCCTGGTCTTTTCGGCGCGCTTGCAGGCCTTGAATATGCCAATGTCAATTTACCTGTCGCGATCCTTATCTGGGCGATGATCTGGCCGATGATGATCGGCGTAGACCTTGCTAGTTTGAAGCGGGTCGGGGAGGCCCCCAAAGGCCTGTTCATCACGGTTGTTGTGAATTGGCTGATAAAGCCTTTCACAATGGCCGCGCTGGGCGTGCTTTTCTTTAAATATATTTTCGCTGGACTTATCCCGCCAGAAGACGCGGAAGGCTACCTTGCCGGATTGATCTTGCTTGGCGCTGCGCCGTGTACGGCTATGGTGTTTGTCTGGTCACAGCTCACCAAAGGCGATCCAAACTACACACTCGCGCAGGTCACCGTGAATGACGCGATTATGGTGTTCGCATTCGCGCCGATTGTAGCGCTGCTCCTCGGCGTAACGGATATCATCGTCCCGTGGGAAACCTTGATTGTTTCCGTCGTGCTCTATGTGCTCGTGCCTTTGGCGGCGGGTTTGCTCGCCAGAAAGCTTTTGCTTCGAAAAGGCGGCGCATCGCATGTCGATAGCTTTGTGGCGCGGGTTAAGCCCGTTTCTATTGCGGCGCTCTTGGGTACTGTGGTTTTACTCTTCGGGTTCCAAGGCGATGTTATTTTAAATCGTCCGCTCGTGATTGCGCTGATTGCGGTCCCGATCCTTATACAGTCTTACGCCATATTCGCGCTCGCTTACGGCGCGGCGTGGCTCTGGAAAGTACCGCATAAGGTGGCCGCGCCGTGCGCAATGATCGGAACGTCCAACTTTTTCGAACTCGCTGTCGCCGTCGCCATAAGCCTTTTTGGTCTGAATTCAGGCGCGGCGCTGGCTACCGTTGTCGGTGTTCTCGTAGAAGTTCCCGTCATGTTGTCGCTGGTTGCCTTCGCCAACCGAACCCGCCAGAAGTTTAATTAAGAGCATTATCAAGGCTCTTGATCTCTTGGTTGAGACGGTTTGCGGCGCGTTTATTAAGCCACGCCACCGTACATAAAACGAGGGCCACGAAGGCAAAGCGCGGGAATACGGCTTGGATGCCTGACATCAGCTCTGAGCCGTCTGTGAACTCCGGAGTCGTGCCAATCAGGAAAATGATTGTGCCAGGAATAATGGGCAAAATATACCAGCTCCAGATTGACCGTAATGCGTCTCGCTGCTGTTCTAGTTGGCGCTTATGATAAGATAATATTGAAGCAGACGGTTCACAACTTACCTTCGCGCTTGCTGATGCTTTTTTGTGAAGACTCCAAAGAATGTAACCCGTGCCAAGAATAATAAGTCCTGCTCCTAAGCGCGCGAGCGCCGCTGGAATAAGAAAGCAATAGGCTGTGAAAACGGCGATAACTAAAACTCCGGCGGCATTTTCCGAGGCATTCCGGCGCGCGATTTTACTTCGAAATTTTTTAGCGTGAGAGCGCAGCGCGTCCGGGGACATAGGCGGCAGCCCCTGCGCGTCTGAAGCCCAGAGCATTTTTAACGTGTCATGATTTGTCATAGGAAGTCTCCTCAAAGTGACGTGAGAGTTTTGATTTAAGTCTGGAAATACGGGTTGCGACCGCGCCGGAACTGAGCCCGATCATCTCGGCTATTTCAGGCGTGCTGATGTCTTCGAGATAAAGTGAGATGATTTGCCTGTCGGGCATATCGAGGCGTCTGATCCAAGCGTAAAGTTTCGTAAGGGCGTCGCGGTGCTCGGTGCTTTCATGGGCGCTGCCTGAAACCTTATCTATGCTCTCTATTTCGGCGCTGTCCATGTAGACAAGGCCGCTGTTGCGACGCGACTCTTTTTGAACATAACTTGCAGCGACGTTGTGAATGACACGGTAAACCCATGTCTTTTGGCTGCACTGACCGTCGAAGCCCGCCAAACTTTTCCAAAGTTCTACATTCATTATTTGGATGAGGTCGTGACGCTTGTCAGGTTCGGCCTCTGATAAACGCGCAAGCCGCATCATCGCCCCGCCGTGGGTTAGGGCGAGTTCATGATAGAGCGCATCTTGTTCAAAACGGTGTGTCATAGTAAGTTAGTCTACTCAGAGGCAGATTTCTTACAAAGAAAATGCAGAAAATAATAAAGACGTGAAAAACTGGACGAATTGGTAGCTCAATTGGAGGCGTTCAGCGCAGATAGTAGCCCAGAGTCTTTCATTGATTTTTGTATGGATACAACGCATCCTTGTAGTGGAAAATGTTGGTCAACGACGAAAAAGGGGTAGGCGTGATTAAAGGTATTCATCTTGTTCAGATTATTATCGGATTTTTGGGCTTTGGGCTCGCAATCGCGGCGTTCTGGCTTGGCAGTTATTTTAATTGGTCCTTAGATGTCGAGATAATGGTCGCAATTTCTGCCGCGGTTGTCACAATATTATTTGAGTTGATAATTTCGTTTATGTCACTGCGCGAAAGTATCACAAAGCTCTATCCATCTTTGGACTTTTCTGTTGAAGAGCAAAAAGAAGTTTACGGCGTCATATCGGATCTGTTGAAATTAAGAGGTCGTGCCCCCGAACCGTTCGCAGCCTTAGCCTTGGAAGCCCACAAGAAAAGTCTGCAAACTATTCGAAGCGCGGTCTCAAATAGCGACTATAATGTTGAAAACATGTTTGAGGCTATCTTGGTGACTTTGAAACTGCTGAAACCAAAAGAGCATTGGCTGGGACTGAGTTCTATCATCAATCCTGATTACTGGAAGTATGATACCCATCTAAAGGAATATAAGGCGTTAAATTATGAGCAAGCGAGAAACGGCGTCATAATCAAACGGATTTTTTTGCTCGCCGATGATGATGAACGCAAAGCCATGCAGCCTGTCATGAAAGAGCAAAGTGATAACGGGATTCATGTTTATTACGCCATGCATGATGACTTGGTAGGTCTTTCATATTTTCCTGATATTACGATATTCCCAGAGCATAATTTTGGCATGTATACACCGTCTAAGGACAAATTATTAATTTGTATCGCTACGGTTAACCCAAGTATTTTATCACAAATGCGAAATGATTTTGAAAAAATAATGGACCGCGCAACCAAGTTTTCCGCATAATAATGACTGTTCGCCGTGCGAATATAGACGATTGGGAGGCCATTTCTGCGATTGATAAAACCGCATGGGCGCTTAATAGAAACAGCGACTTTATCGCGGACGGGGAGCATGTTTGGCGAGTTTGGGTTGAATATGCATTTGTTGCGGTTAGTCTAGAGAGCGGGGATATCGCCGGATTTATACTCGCTTTTCCTACGGTTCAGGAAAACCTATTTTTCCTTCATAAAATTCTCATCAAACCAGAGTTTAGAGGTCGCTCCCATGGCGATAAATTGATGCGCTTTTGCAACGATTATGCAGATGCGGGCGGTATAAGTTTAAAGCTGACGACAGATTCGAACAATATCGCTATGCAGGCGCTGGCTAAACGGTCTGGCTATTCAGAGGAAGACTTCGTTAAAGGCTATTACAGGTCTAACGAAGACCGGTACGTCCTTGTTCGGGCTCCGAAGCTTTTATAAAATAATGTTTTTCTCTAAAAAATAAACTGGCTGATTATGACCGGTAACCGCGAGCTTGGCGCATGGTGCGTTTGTCGACAATTGTCTTACCGATTGGCGCGAGAGAGATGCCTGCGAGCTTGAAATGTTGGAGCCCGAAAGGGATGCCTATGATCGTTATGCAGAATAAGCACCCAATAACCACGTGTCCTATAGCAAGCCAAATTCCCGCGAGAATGAACCAGAGTATATTGCCGATAAGTCCGGCAAGACCCGTTCCTATATCACTGTAACCCGTGAGGTCGCGGCGGTTGATCGCTTCGCGACCAAAAGGGAAAAGAGAGAAATTAGCGATGGTGAAACACGCTCTCGCCCAAGGCAGGCCGATAATTGTGATGGCCATGATGACGCCGGCAAGACACCACGAAATCGCGCTCATCAAGCCGCCAAATATGACCCAAAGTATATTTCCGATGGTACTCATTTGGGTGTCCCTATGCGCGTCTCATGATCTTGAGACTGCCGAGTTCTAAGCAATAATATCCGGCGTGAGTTGGTTCTCAAGGTAAACCATTTGATCTTTGATCGAGAGTTTTACCTTTTTCATGCGCTTTACCTTTAGCATGTCGGCAACGCCGGTTTCAATCAGAGCATTGATCTCTTTATCTACGCGGCGATGTTCTGATTTCAGCGTCTCCAGTAGGACAAGCATTTCTGCTTTTTCTGGTTCATCGCTCATGTCATTGTCTAAATCTTCGCTCATAGAGTTCGGTCAATTCTTGTGGTTGAGCGCCGAAGATAAAACACATCGCTTAACCTTGAAAGAGCTATTTCAGTGACAGCGTAAATTGTTTATGATAAACGTAGAGTGTAAACCCTATTTATGGAGGTGCGAATGGCCGCAGCGGCTCATCTGAAAGAACTCGAGAACAAACACGCTAGTCTCGAGAGTGAACTTAAACAAGAACTCAAACACCCTCAGCCCGATACGCTTCGACTCGCAACCCTCAAAAAGCAAAAATTGCACCTCAAAGAACAGATCAAGGTCTTTCAAGCCAAAGTCTAAGTCTATAAGTTTTACTTGACGGGCCATGCCCTGAAACTATCACCTAAGGCTTCTGCTCTGATAGAGTAGTCGTGAATGGAGATAGTTATGGACAATAGAGTTGTTATAATTACAGGCGGCGCAAACGGCATCGGTTTTGCGTGCGTAAGGCGTTTTCTTCAAGATGGCTGCAAAGTTGTCATAGCCGATTCCAATGAAGCGCAGGGGCACCGCGCCGTGGCCGACCTTGAAAGCTTTGAAGGGAAAGTTATTTTCCTCCATTGCGACGTCTCTGATAAATTACAGGTTCATAACCTTCTGGCGGAAACGCTTAGCCAGTTCGGTCATATCGACGTTCTGATTAATAATGCGGGGATCGCCCTTAAAGGCGGAGCGCTTGATTTGTCAGAAGATGATTTTGACCGCGTTCTGGCCGTTAATCTTCGCGGCGCATTTTTGACTTCCAAATATGTGGCGCAATATATGGTCGACGAAATTGAAAACCGGGAAGACCGTTCGCGTCTGACCGAGCGGCCATATTGCATTATCAATATGTCATCGATTAATGAGACCGTCGCGATCCCAGATTATCTCGCTTATGTGGTGTCCAAGGGCGGCATGAAGCAGATGACACGGGCTATGGCGCTAGAGCTTGCCCCTTACGGTATTCGTGTAAATGCTATTGGACCAGGCAGCATACGAACCAACATGCTTTCCGGGGTGGCAGGAGATGAGGCCAGCGAAAAAATACTTGCGCGAACGCCTCTGCGCAGAATTGGCACGCCTGATGAAATTGCGGGCGTGGCGGCGTTCCTGGCATCAGAAGATTCTAGTTATATCACGGGCCAGACGATCTACGCAGATGGCGGACGGCTTGCGCTTAACTATACAACATCGCCCGAAGAAGTCCCGACATAGGGGTTTAGACCAGAGTCTTAGCGGCTCAGGTCATGTTAACTTCAGGGCGCGTTAAATAGAGCGCCGTTTTTCGCGAGAGAGTCTCGGCTTGTCGCTATTGCGCTTGCCTTTTGGTGCTTTCCCGCCAGATTTTGGTCCCGATTTAGCGCCAGGTTTTCCAGCGGCCTTAGCCGCTGCGCGCGCAAGTTTCTTCTTATGCGGTTTCTTGGCTTTTGGCTTAGACGGCTCCCACTCATGTCCGCCGTCTTGATTATGATTTTGGCCGTGGCTCTGACCGTGGTTTTGGTCTTGATCCTTGCCGCGATTGCGCGGACGCTTAGCAGACGAGTCTCCGCCTTGTTTTTTCTTATAGGTGCGTTTTTCCTGAGGCGGATAATCATTGCTGTCGCCGCCGCTGAAATCAGGTTGTCCGTCAATTTGTGTGGCTGTGATAGCTTTTTCAATTTTTCCGTCCGGGCCAATGGCTTGAATGAAACGGGTTAAGCCTTCTGGAGCCACTTCGACAAAGGTGCGGGTTTCAGAAATTTTAATCGCGCCAATTTCGCCTTTTTTGAGATCTCCGGATTTGCAGAGCATCGGCAAAATCCAGCGCGGCTCGGCCTTTTGTTTGCGGCCAAGATTAAGCGAAAACCAAATGCCATGTTCGAAATCATTACGGGCGCTGCGTTGCGGCCGTTCGCGGCGCGGGCGGTCATCACTTGGATCATAGGCCGGAACGCCGGTTAGTTCTTCAGGCGCTGAGCGGCTTGCTCGGTACTGGCGCACATAGGCGGCGGCAATGTGTTCGGGGCTGTAAGCCTCGAGGAGCTGCTCTGTGATTATGCGTTCGCTATCTGTGACAGGTTCGGCAAGGACGGTTTCCTCTAGCAAGCGGTCATTGTCGCGCTCAAGTACATCTTCGGCGGAGGGCGGCGCCCCCCATTCGGCGGTAATGTTCGCATCGCGCAAAAGGCGCTCTGTGCGGCGGCGGCCATTATGTGGCACGATGAGCGCGCTGACGCCCTTGCGTCCCGCGCGTCCGGTTCGGCCGCTACGGTGGAGAAGCGCTTCGCGGTTTTTGGGGATCGAGGCATGAATAACAAGTTCGAGATCAGGGAGGTCAAGTCCGCGCGCCGCAACGTCGGTCGCGATACAGACTTTGGCGCGGCCGTCCCTAAGAGCTTGGAGGGCGTGGCTACGGTCTTTTTGGCTCAGTTCGCCGGAAAGGATAACGGCGGAAAAGCCGCGATTATTAAATCGGCTAGCCATACGATTTACGGCGACGCGTGTGTCGCCAAAGACGATGGCGTTTTTAGCGTCATAATAGCGAAGCACATTGATGATCGCATTTTCTTGATCGGCTTTGGCGACAGTCAAAGCGCGGTATTCAATGTCGAGATGCTGTTTGGCTTCTGCGGCGGTGTTAATCCGTACTGCATTTTTTTGGTATTTTTTCGTCATGCCAATAATTGTTTTTGGCACGGTGGCAGAGAACATAAGCGTGCGGCGCTCTTCGGGCGCGGCGCTTAGGATGAGGTCAAGCTCTTCGCGGAATCCCATTTTGAGCATTTCGTCGGCTTCGTCGAGAACGATAGCGGCAAGACCGGACATATCCAGCGACCCGCGTTTAATGTGGTCACATAAACGTCCAGGCGTTCCGACTACAATGTGCGCGCCGCGCACCAATGTGCGGCGTTCATCGCGCATATCCATGCCGCCAACGCAGGACGCAAGCTTTGCGCCGGTCTCTTTATAAAGCCATTCCAGTTCGCGTTTGACCTGCAAAGCCAGTTCGCGCGTAGGCGCAATCGCAAGCGCCAGCGGTGTCTCGCTCGGGTCATAAGCGCCAAACTCTTCAGCGCCGCCAAGGAGCGTAGGGGCAAGCGCGAGGCCAAAGGCAACGGTCTTGCCAGAGCCTGTCTGCGCGGAAACGAGTAGGTCTTGATCTTCAAGCCCGTTGGCTAGAACGGCATCTTGAACGGGGGTCAGCGCTGTGTAGCCACGCTTGGTTAAAGCGGACGCCAAAGCAGGGCGTACATTCTGGAAATCTGTCATTATTGTCTTTCAAACGGTCAGTAAGCGCCGTGAGCCGCTCCCCTATGGGAATATGCAGCATTTGCAAGGTATAATATAGTTTCGTGGCGATTGATAGAGCGCGCAGGTGTTGGAAAAACAGGGTTAAGTAGGGCAAAGCGCCTATTTCTGACAGGACGCGCAATAAAAAGTGGATCGCCCGCTTTGAACGATGCGTTTAATCTCAGCTTTACAAACCGCGCACTCACCGCCCTCGCGGCCATAAACATCAAATGTGTGCTGAAAGTAGCCCAAATCGCCGTCTGCACCCGCGAAATCTTTGAGGGTAGACCCTCCGGCCTCTATGGCGTCGGATATAACTTGCTTGATATGCAGGGTTAGCGTTTCGCCTTCGGCTATAGTCAAACCGCCAGCGGCGCGGCGCGGCGAAATGCGGGCGCGGTAAAGCGCTTCGCAAACATAGATATTGCCCAGACCTGCGATGACATGTTGATCAAGGAGCGCGGCTTTAATTTTGCTTTTTTTTCCCTTCACCGCCGCGCGAAAAGCGGGGGCGTTAAACGCGTTGGAAAGCGGCTCTGGCCCGAGCGTATCAAGGCGTGAAGCCTCGCCCTCTGCAATCAGTTCCATAAAGCCAAAACGGCGTGGGTCATTAAACACCACTTGCGCGCCGCTGCTCATGACAAATTCAACATGGTCATGTTTGGGGTTGGTATTGTGCGTATGAGCAAATTCACCAAGCGCCGTTTTTTGATTGATTGAAAACCGTCCAGACATGCCAAGATGCATCAACAGGCGATCCCCAGAGGCGAGTTGAGCATCCAAAAATTTGGCTCTGCGCGATAATTTAATCAATGTCTGTCCCTGCACGCGGTCTATGAAGCGAGGATCAAAGGGAAAACGTAGGTTGGGACGGTTAAGCGTCACTTGTTCAAATGCAAACCCTTCCATCACAGGCGCAAGGCCGTTCTTTACGGTTTCAACTTCGGGGAGTTCGGGCATGCAAAGGGTCCGTATAGGGCAGGGCGTTTACCCAACTGTATGGCGGCCCGATACACTATGTCCACTTGTATTACGCTTCTATTCGGGCCAAATAAAATTTATGAAACAAGATACGATTGATTTTGGATTTGAAGAAATCCCAGCGTCTGAGAAACAATCCCGCGTACGCGGCGTGTTTGACAGTGTGGCTAAGAATTACGACCTGATGAATGACGCTATGTCCATGGGCATCCACCGTGTGTGGAAAGACATGACCATCACCAAGGTCAACCCGCAACCGGGCGAGCTTTTAATCGATGTTGCAGGCGGTACGGGCGATGTTGCGCGGCGTTTCGTAAGGCGCGCTGATGAGGTACGTTTACGCAGGGGCGGCAAACCCGCCCGCGCGATTATTTGTGATATTAATGCTGAAATGCTTTTGGCGGGTATCGACCCGAAAAAAGATAAGGGCATGGATTTGACACGGATTTGCGGCAACGCCGAAGCCTTGCCGTTTCCAGATGCTTGTGCAGACGCGGTTACAATCGCTTTTGGGATCAGGAACGTGACAAACCGCGATAAAGCTTTGTCTGAATTTTACCGTGTTTTGAAACCGGGCGGACGGCTTTGTGTGCTAGAATTTTCAACGCCGCCCGCTAAAGCGCTTAGAACGATTTACGATACCTATTCCTTTAATGTTATCCCCCGTCTCGGCGGTCTTCTCGCGGATGATAAAGAGAGCTATCAATATCTTGTGGAATCAATCCGCCGTTTTCCGCGCCAACAGGCCTTTAAAGACATGATTGACGAGGCCGGATTTAAGCGCGCAGGATGGCATGACTTTACAGGCGGCATCGCCGCTCTGCATTGGGGCTGGAAAGCTTAGGCTCTAATATTTTCGACGGCGCGGCGCGCGGTTTGTGCGCGGGCTTGCGCCAGAAAAATGCGAATTTCCGGCAAATCCGTTAGGGCCAAAGAACCGATTGTTGCCATAATAGCGCCGTCCATAGCGCCCGCGAAGTTTGGGGGTTACGTGTTTAGCTTGTTCGGCCTCTTGGCGTGCCGCCTGATCTTTAAGCGATTTTTCCTGAGCGGCGGCTAGTCTTGCTCTTGCTGCGTGAACGGCTTTAATATGAGCCTGCCGTTGTGCAAGACGGGACTGCGCAGCGATGACTTGCGGGCTAGGGCCTGTGCGGCGGCCACGGTAAATGGTGACGCCGCTTTCCTGGCTAACCGAGTGAGCGGTGCTTGGCCGGATGATCTCGCCCGCAGACGCGGTGAGGGGCAGGGCTAAAGCGGCGAAAAGGCAGGCTGACATAAAATAACGCATGCTTGCGAAACTGCAATTTTCGGGCCAATACGCGCCCCATTCAGCCCGCGGCGTTTAAGCCCTTAACCTACGTGCATAAAGCGCCGCGTAATCGGCCTCGCAAATCTTTAGCATATCTTTGTATCGTTCCGCTACGGCGGGCGTAGGGCCAGGCGGCGGGCCGAACCCTGTCGATTTTTCCACAGACGCGTACCAGTATGGCGCCCAAGCCCCGTCTTCAGGCCGAGGCCCTGCCGCCCATGATAGCATGGCCGGATCAAACGGTATTCCGAGCGCAGCGCATAGCTTTGTCAGCATGGCTTCGGGAGCCTTTAAAATGTCAACACTATCAATGACGGGGGGCGGTGTGCCGGTCAGGTCTTCTAAGCGGCTAAACATGGCGTGCTGTTTCGCAAAGCCTAAATCATCCAGTTCAAAGTCCGGTCGCCCTTTGGCGTAGGACGCAATCACGCGGGAGGGTTCTCTCAGTAGAAAAAAATGTTTCCCTTTAGTTGCCCATTCTAGAGGGAATTCTTCGAGGATATGTTGCGGCATGTGCTTCTGAAAGTAATAGTTTTCGCCATTCGGCGTTGATTTCAAACATTTTTTCTCAACGAGTAACTGATTGGTTTCGTGTGTATTCAGTGTTTCGTCTCGTCCTGGGTGAGGCTTGCCCGTTTGCTTAAGGTATGGCGCAAAAAAGGGCTCATCAAGAACCGCGCAATCCGCACGCGACCCAAAACTGCGCATCATAGCTGTCGAGAGATTTCTTGGCCCTGACCACATGGCAATGATCTGGGGGGCAATCTGCGTCATGCGTGTGTGTCGGCGTGGATCAAAGCAAGGTATAGGTCTTGCAGTCGTTTCGTTAGTGGCCCGCGTTTTCCGCTGCCGATTGTCCGTCCGTCAACATCGCCCACAGGGGCAAGGCCTGCGAATGTCCCAGTCGTGAAAGATTCGTCTGCGCCGTAAACTTTGGCGAGAGGAAAGTTTTTTTCAAAGACTGGGATGCCATTATCGCGGCAAAGCTTGATGATCTTGCTTCGCGTGATGCCGCCAAGACAGTAATCTCCGGAAGACGTCCAAACTTCTCCGTCTCGCACGATGAAAAAGTGCGTTGAATTACACGTGGCGACAAAGCCCTGCGGGTCGAGCATAAGGCCTTCGTCGGCTCCGGCTTTGATCGCTTGAATGCAGGCGGTGATACAGTTGATTTTCGAATGTGAGTTAAGACCCGGATCTTGCACATCGGGCCGCCCGCGCCGTACGGAAACGGTATAGAGGGATAGTGTATTTTCTGCCGTTTTGGGGTCAGGTTTTTTATATTCCGGCGCGATGACAATAGTTGCATCGCTGATAATCACGCGGGGGTCTTGGTAGGGCGTCGAGCGAAGCCCGCGCGTGACCATAAGCCGTATGTGCACATCTTCGTGCATGTCATTGGCTGCGAGCGTATCGGAAATTCGCTGCGTGAGCGCGTCTTTTGTAAGACCGATGTCGAGGTCGAGCGCGGCGGCGCCTTCCCAGAGGCGGTTTAAGTGATCTTTGAGGAAGGCGACTTTCCCGCCGTGTACACGTAGGCCTTCCCATATGCCGTCTCCGAGCATGAAGCCGGAATCAAACACATTCACAACGGCTTTGTCGCGGGTGACCAAATTGCCGTTTACATTAAACAAAACGGTTTCGTTTCGCGGGTCAGGAATATAGGCGTGTGAACCGTATGACATTCTGTCTCCTTGAAAATACCTGCCCCCTCCTAGCATAGCTAGGAGGGGGAGGCTTGCGCAGCGCCATTTCGGTGAATTGGGGGAACCGAACGAGGCCGCGCGCGCCCCAGTAACTTTTTGTCTTTTGTTTTTTAAATCTATTTCTCAGTGAGGGAATGATAAGCGATTCGCACCATTTTTTCTTCGTCGGTAAACGCGGCCAAGTGTCCTAAATCTGCGAGCGGTTTAGCCGCTAAAATTTCATCCAATGATTGACTATCTTTGATAGCTTTCTCAACGGGCTTTTTGATGTCTTTGGAGACGATCTCTTCGTCGGCAATCGCTTGCGGCGAGGCGGCAAAACTCAAAAGCAAAGCCGCAGAAAACGCTACACTATATTTACGCATAATCTGTTTCTCTTATGAAGCTTTCGAGAACGTTGAGCCGGGCGGCAGGACACGGTCAGGGACTTGGTGACCGTCAATTTTTGCGCGGATGTTGATGAGAACTTTTTCGCCCATTTCCCGCCGAGATTCGTGTGTGGCTGAACCAATATGCGGCGCTAGAATAACATTGGGTAGGTTCATGAGCTTCGGGTGGACCTTTGGCTCATGCTCATAAACATCAAGACCCGCTCCGCCAATAGCGCCGCTTTCCAAAGCGTCGGCAAGCGCGGCTTCGTCGATAACGTCCCCGCGTGAGGTATTGACGATGTAGCTGTCGGGGGACATGCGCGCGAGCCTTTCGGCGTTGATCATGTGATAAGTGTCTGGTGTCCGCGGGCAGTTAATCGAGACAATGTTTACGGTTTCGAGCATCGCGCCGAGATCGTCCCAATAGGTGGCTTTAAGCTCAAGGGAAATTGGCGCGGGAACTGGGCGGCGGTTATGGTAATGGACATCAAGACCAAAGGCATGAGCGCGGCGGGCGACCGCCTGCCCAATGCGGCCCATGCCGACAATGCCAAGTTTCTTGCCGCGAACGCGGTGCCCGAGGGTGCTTGTTGGTGTCCAACCTGTAAACCCGCCTGCGCGGGTGATGCGGTCGCCTTCGACCAAGCGGCGCGGTACGGCGAGAATAAGCGCCATATTCAGATCTGCGGTATCTTCGGTTAAGACGCCTGGCGTATTGGTGACGGTGATCCCTTTTGCATGCGCGCTCGCGACGTCAATATGGTCAGTACCTGCGCCAAAGTTAGCGATGAGTTTTAAGTCAGGCCCAGCAGCGGCAATAATATCTGCGTCGATATTATCCGTAACGGTGGGGACCAAGACCTCGCACTGGGCTACAGCGGCTTTGAGCGCGGCGCGGTCCATTGCCTTGTCAGATGGATTCAGAGTGGTTTCGAATAGGGATGAAAGCCGTGTCTCAATCTCGCTGGGCAATTTGCGCGTGACGATGACTCGGGCTGACTTTGAATCGGGATAGTTGGGCGTTGTGTTCATGGCGCTAACAAACGCGTTTGCGGCGCAATATTCAAGTCATGAATTACGATTATGACGCAAAATTTATCGCGAATTTCAAAATAACGCGTAACGCCTTTACTATCCATTCAGAGGTTTCTCCTATAATCCTTTGTTAAGCATGTTTCGAATTTGAAATGTGTCTTTGGAGCAATGGGACTTATGGGGCGAATCCATCATTTTATACTGGGCTGTACTGTGGCCGGTTTTTGCGGCGTATTTGCTGTGCCGTCTCAAGCCCAGGTTCAAGGTCAGGCAGAAAGTAAAATACACCGCGTGGTCGTTGAAGACGTTCCAGCCCTTAAACCCATTCGGCACGTATCGGCTGAAAAAACGCATTCCAGATTTCCAGTCCCGCGGTATGTGTCCTTAAAATTTGGCCGCGTTAATGGCCGGCAAGGTCCAAGTGTGAATCATTCCGCCCTCTGGCAATATCAGCGCAAAGGCTTGCCGCTTATTGTTGTTGCGGAGATGGATATTTGGCGGAAAGTCCGCGATATGCACGGCGACGAGAGCTGGGTGCGGACGCAAGCGCTTTCCGGAAAATGGAATGGTGTCGTTCTGAATGAAACCAAGTTGCATTATCGCCCCCGCGAATCGGCAACGGTGAAGGCCATTGCGAGTAAGGGCGCATTGCTCAACATTGTTGAATGTAATAGCGATGATTGGTGCCAAGTAAGGTCCGAGGACGGCCATAAAGGCTGGGTTTTGCGTAACACCCTCTGGGGCGCAGAGCCGCTTTCAAAGTGAATTTGCGTCGAAACGACTCTCATTCAAATCTGCAAAATGTCTTGAGTTTAAGTCCCAAGCCATTAGGTTATGTCCTTAAATAAAAGGACTCTCCCATGAAAAAAATACTCCCGTCTTATGATTATGATGACCTTATACTGAGCGGCGAAACTGGCCTGTTCGGCGAAGGTAACGCGAAACTTCCTTTGCCGCCCATGCTCATGCTTGACCGGATTACCCGTATTTCGGAAGAAGGCGGGGCCTATGATAAGGGTGAAATTATTGCTGAACTCGATATTAAAAAAGACCTTTGGTTCTTTGATTGCCATTTCCGCGGCGACCCCGTCATGCCGGGCTGCCTCGGCCTTGACGCTATGTGGCAACTCGTTGGCTTCTTCCTTGGATGGTCTGGATCACCGGGACGGGGGCGCGCGCTAGGTGTCGGCGAACTTAAATTTACCGGACAAGTTACCAATGATATTAAGCTTGTGACTTACCGTATTGATATGAAGCGCATCATTCGCCGCTCGCTAACCCTCGGTATTGCCGACGCGGTTATGGAAGCGGACGGAGAAGTGATTTATAAAGCCAAAGACCTTCGGGTTGGCCTGTTTAAACCTGAGGGAGATGCATAATGCGCCGCGTTGTAGTTTCTGGATTAGGGATCGTTTCTTGTATTGGCAATAATGCCGCCGAAGTCGCTGCAAGCCTCAAAGCGGGCCGCTCTGGTATTCGCCGTGACGAAAAGCAGGCCGAGCTTGGTTTCCGTTCGCAGGTTTCTGGACGGCCAACGCTAAACCCGAAAGAACATGTCGATAAACGCTCGTTCCGTTTTATGGGCGAGGCGGCAGGTTGGAGCGCGGTTGCGATGCAGCAAGCGCTCGAAGACGCCGGACTTACGGACGAGCAAATTTCCGATCCGCGCATTGGTATCATTGCTGGTTCTGGCGGCCCGTCTTCATCCGAGATTGTTCGCGCCGCAGACATTACGCGCAAGAATAATAGTCCGAAACGCATTGGACCGTTCGCTGTGCCGAAGGCGATGTCGTCAACGATTTCCGCAACTCTGGCTACGCATTTCAAGATTAAAGGCGTAAACTATTCTATCACGTCTGCCTGCACTACATCGTTACATTGTATCGGAGCAGCGGTTGAGCAAATTCAATGGGGCAAGCAGGACATGGTTTTTGCGGGCGGCGGCGAAGAGCTTGAATGGCCAATGACGTCTTTGTTTGACGCCATGGGCGCGATGAGCAGCAAGTATAATGACACACCGGAAACAGCCAGCCGGGCCTTTGATGTGTCCCGCGATGGTTTCGTTATTGCCGGCGGGGCGGGTATGGTCGTTCTCGAAGAATATGAACACGCCAAAGCGCGCGGCGCAAAAATCTACGCCGAAGTCACGGGTTATGCCGCGACATCTGATGGCTATGATATGGTGGCGCCAAGCGGCGAAGGCGCAGAACGAGCGATGAATATGGCGCTTAAAGACGCGGCAACACGCGGCGTTTCCGGCGTTGATTATATCAACCCGCATGCGACCTCGACTCCTGTTGGTGATGTTGCCGAAACCGGCGCGATCCACCGCGTGTTCGGTGAAAATGGTCCAATGATTTCGGCGACAAAATCCATGACCGGACACAGCCTTGGCGGCGCGGGCGTACAAGAATCGATCTATAGTCTCTTGATGATGGATGGCGGCTTCGTGGCCCCGTCGATCAATATCGAAACGCTCGATCCTGAGCTGCCTAAAGTCAACATCGTTCAAGAAACGCGGGACGCGAAGCTTAAATCCGTCATGTCCAATAGCTTTGGTTTTGGCGGTACAAATGGCAGCGTGATCTTCACGAAAGTCTAAACACTATCGAGGTGTGCGGCGGCTGAAAATAGCTGCCGTAATGCGTCACCTCAATTTATCGGTAATTAAATAATCAAAACAGGAGGCTGTATGTTCAGTCATATTATGGTCGGCGCGAATGATGTCGAGGCTTCAAAAACTTTTTATGACGCGGCGCTCGGCGCTTTGGGGGTTCGTCCTGGACGTGTCGACCCAAAAGGACGGGCAATGTATATGCACGGCGGCGGTATCTTTATGCTCACTAAGCCTCTCGACGGAAATCCGGCATGTTGCGCTAACGGCGGCACGATCGGGTTTGCTGCCAGTTCGCCTGAGGAGGCTGACGCGTTTCATAAAGCGGGACTTGAGAACGGCGGCACGGCGATCGAAGATCCGCCGGGATGGCGCGAAAGCATGGGTATGAAATTATATCTAGCTTATTTGCGGGATCCCGCAGGCAATAAAATCTGCGCCATGTTGCAAGGCTAGTTCTCAAGTCTTCGTAGGACAACCGTCTTTGCCCGCTCCAAAGATCTTGGAACGGTCAGGCATTTTGCGGTTAGAGAGTAATGAGATCAGGGCGGCGCGAGGCCCGAAGGCTCTGTGTTTGGGCTAAGCGCGGTGATGCCTGTTTGGCTGCCGCTTCCCCAAAGACCTCCGGTGATACTGCCGAACGCTTCTGCAATGACGGCCGTAATTTCGCGGGCCGTCGTCAGTCCAAAGACGCAGGCGCGGCCAAGACCAGATTCGCGTGCGTAAAACTCTTTGAAGCGCGTCCGCGTTATGTCTTGCGGGGCGAGTTTTCGCGCCGCCAGATAGACATAGGCTTTGGGCATATAGGTTTCCAGAGCCTGCGTGCGCCCGCGCAACATATGCCGATCAAACCGGCGAAGGCACGCCATTTGCGCGCGCCGTAATTGGCGGTTCATCGGCATAGCGGGAGAGATAGGCGCGGTCTGCTCTGGCGCTTTTTGGCGGCCAAACATTTGCCCGCCAAAGGCAATGGCTTGCATTACGTATTGCAACATCACCCACTGCACAAGCCTCAGCACAGACAGAGGCGCGCCCGTATCCGCGTAAAACGCGGACGGTGTCACCTGTGTGCTTGGGGCTATCGGGGCGGCGGGGTGCATGTGTATCTCCTGATTTGAGCGGAGAACATATATAGAACAGGCCTCCGCCTATGTCAAGAATAAATTCCTATATTGAGGTGAGGTATGAAGCGCGTCTATGATGGCCGTCTTAAGTTCACGAGCCCCAAGCCCGCGCGGGCTTGGTTGACGGCGTTCCATGCATGGGGATCCCGCGCGAGGGTGCGAACGAGTTTCCCCGTAGAGCTGCCAAGCGCCTCCGCCGAGAGGCCGACGGCCCAGTCATAACGGGCCATGACATCAAGGATGCGCGCCAGAAAGCCCGGATAGCGGTAATCTTTTTTGCCGAGCTTCCAAGAGCCTTCCCACTCGGCGGCGTCGCCGTTGATAGGCAAGCGAAGCTCAATCGCCAGAGCCATCCGTAGGCGTTTAAGCGCCTCGGCGCGGTTGCGATGTTGCGAGCGGTGATCGGAGCAAAGCGCGGCAACAGCGCCGTCTGGCGAGGTCAAGCGCACCGCCGAATCCGTCTTGTTCCGGTGCTGCCCGCCCGGTCCTGACGCGCGGTAAGTTTCCTGCCGGCAAAGCTTAAGCAAAGCCTCATCATCCAGCGCGAGAAGATCATCACGGCTGAGCGCGGGCGCGTTATTCATTGGAGGGTTAGACGGCATACCCATGCCCTAACAGTTTTGCGCCGACATGGGAAAATATTAAACGGGGTGAAGGACGGGTGTCGGTGGTTTTAGGTGAGGGTGTTCAGTGCGTCCTCAAAACTGGCTTTCAAATATGTGAAGAGGTTCTATTGTCTGTTGCGCGAGATAGAGTGAAGCAAGAGGAAGCCTCTCGAAATCATCTTGAAAGGACACCCTGCCCTTTAAAGGGGATTCATACTCTGGGGGTAAACCAGACCTTAGAAATAATCCAGCTAACGAGTTTCTTCAGCGTAAAGCAGACATTAGCTCATAATAAGCCGCACGCTTGATGACGAAACCTCCGCGAATGTGGACATAAGAATACGTGACTCTAACGGTAGTAACCTCTAAAAAACATCACACATAGTTTTTGGAGACGATCATGACGATAAACCGGGTCTTTGGATTACCCTTAATATGTTTGGCCATTGTGATTGCGGGGTGTTCACCATCCCCTGAGAAACCAGATCAGATAAATGAGGTCACTGCTTCACCCTCATGTTTGAGTGGCATTGAGTTGCCATCAATGTTTATTGCGCTTACCTCTAATTTTGAAAGCGAGTTGGGGAGTTGGTACAGCCAGCTATTTGACCTTGAAGTCGTCAAAGAGTTTCAATCACCCGATGGGGACATGCGGGGAACGTTGATGCGCCGTGGAAATTTTGTGGTTGAAATTTTTTATCAAAAAAAGCTCAATGATCGAAATTCTTTCGTGCAAAATTCGCAACCCTCTCAATGGAAAGGATATCGTAAGACTGGCGTTTATGTTGACGCAAACATTCGGCAGCTTAAAGACTGTTTTTTAGAAAATGGTATTTCGGCTGGACGCATATTTCGTGACGACAATTTAAACATAGATCTACTTTTAGTTCGTGACCCCGAAGACAATATAATTGAAATGATTGAAAAGCATAAATGAGGGCGCGAATTTAGCCGTCATTGCAAACTCTGTAGCGTGAACTTCTTGCCCTAACTCCTCGCTTTTGGGGCGAACACGAATTTAACTGAGCGGCTTAAAGTCGCCTCATAACAGCCGCTGGTAATGTTTGATATTCCTGCTGTAATTGCTCCACGTATGACACACGTTATGCCTGCTTTTCGACGAAAGTAACCGTTTTGAGTAATTGGCTCTAATGACCGCAATAGGGATCAGTATGGCATAAACACAACAAGCCCAGATGCACACTCCTGTCCAGAAGCCAACCAAGCGGGTGTTTTGTCACAAATCTTCGCCTGACGAAATGTGCTTGAGACAGGGCTGATACATGTCCGCAAAACAGGTATTTCTGAGGCGGAATGCTCATGCGCTAATAGCTTTGCGCCTCTATAGAAAATATTAAACGGGGGAAAGGGGGGGGTGTTGAGCAGTTTACTTGCCTCGCACCGTTGTTTCTTATTAATTCCAAAAAACAAATGGTAATGCATGCCCTTGCGAAAAACCCGCTTTAGCTTTGTCGCTAAAAGCCGACAGCGCGAGCGGTCATCGAAACTAATTATGACGCTCTTGCTGCCGCTGCACGGGCTCTATTCGCGCCTGCTTCTATCACAGGCTGGCAAGCCGTGCTTGCTTGTTTGGCAAAATTAGATAGTAGCGGAGGCATCCTTCAGCCTACTCTTACGACGGCGCAATGGCTCGCGAGAGATAGAAAGTTATTTCATGGAAGATATCCTTGTAAACTCATATTTCCAAATTCTCTTCATCTTGTTTATTGCAGCCTTTGTCGCTGGGACTGTGGACGCGATTGCAGGGGGCGGTGGTCTTATTACGGTGCCCGTACTGCTCATGGTTGGCATGCCGCCTCTCACGGCTTTAGGCACAAACCGATTGCAAGCCTCTATAGGCGAACTCACCGCCTTTATGACGTTTTGGCGTAAAAACCAGGTGCAGGTTAAGGGGTTAGCTATAGGGGCTATATTCACAGGGGTCGGAGCGGTTCTTGGATCCTATGCGGTCAATTTAATTTCATCAGATTTTTTGAAAGTCCTGTTGCCAATTTTAATGGTGATCATCGCCGTCTACTCACTCTTTTCCGCGCGGTTGAAATCATCCAAGGCGGAAAAGCCAAAGCTATCCACGCGAAATTTCATGATAATATTTGGACTCTTACTGGGGTTTTATAATGGGTTTTTTGGCCCTGCGACGGGGACGTTATGGATGATATCATTCGTGGTGTTTCTCGGCCTGTCTTTACGGTCAGCGACTATCGCGACAAAGCCGCTGAACCTTATCAGCAATGTCATCTCCCTCATTTTCTTTATCGGCGTCGGACATATCAACCTCGTTGCAGGGGCTGTAATGGGCTTCGGGCAAATATTAGGGGCCTCCATCGGGAGCCGTCTTGTGATTTCAAACGGAGATAAAATTGTCCGCCCTGTTTTTATCACGGTGACCCTCATCATGACATTTAAGCTGATCTTCGACGTCATTCAGGATGGCAGCTTAGAGCGCTTCCTATCATAAGGCCTCCTAGGCCCTATTTCATATATTCGCTTTCGCCGACGGAATCATCGAGGAACTTGGCGATGTTCTTGAACATGTCTTGGCGGTTTTTTTGAATGAAAATGAAATGGTTATCTGTTTCATAGACATGCAATGACGTGGGGACCTTGGCTTTTTTAAGGGCCTTTTTCATGCGGGTAAATTGGTCGTAATGAACGCGTTGATCCATTTTTCCGTGGGCTAAAAAGACGGGAATTTTGATGTTGTTGCCTTGTTTAGCAGGGGAGAAGTCTTTTAAGTCCTTTCGGCTGTCAAAGCCCGCGAGAATGCCTTGGCGAGCGCGTGCGCGGCCGTAAGTGTATTTTTCTTCGTCATGGACAAGGTCATTCAAATCGGTCACGCCGGCGATGCTGATGGCGCACTGGTAAAGCCCGTCATTTCTGATCGCGCCCATGAGCGCCGCGTAGCCGCCAAATGACCAGCCTGCGATGCAGGTCTTAGACGCATCAGAAAGGCCCTCGCTTTGAAGCCAGCGCGCGCCGTCTTCGACATCATCAAGCATCAGCTCCCAATTTTCGCGGCCGCTTTCTTTGAAGGTTTTTCCATAGCCCTCAGAGCCGCGAAAGTTCATTTGCAGGACGCCGAAGCCGCGCGAGGCGAAGAACTGGGCGAAATAATCGAAGCTATCGGAATCCCGCGCGTAAGGCCCGCCGTGCGGCAAGACAATAAACGGTATTGACTTAGCTTCGCTTAGGTTGTCGAGGCTGGGAGGGAGGGTGATGTAGGCCGGGATTTCAAAATCATCTCGGGCCTTGTAAGTCACGTCAAGCACTGCCCCCAAATCGTCAGGCGTTAGCCCTTCATATTGATGGGCCAATGTTTTGAGCTGTTTGGTGGCTCGGTCATAGAGGCCGATAAAGCCGGAATCACTTGCCCCTGTGACTTCGTAGAGGGTTTTGCTTCCGTCTTTGGATTGACCCAGAAACCTATAATGATGGCCCGCGTCAAGGCCCTCCGCGCGCTGACCTTTCGTGTCCAAATCATCAAAAAGGACGACCTCAGACGTTTCGCTTAGGAACCGCGCGCCAATTAGTTTTTTCCCGTCGCCGCTATAGACGGGCCCGTCCACATCGTAGACGTCATTATGAAAGAGTTTGCGGGTGATTTTCTTCTGCGTGAGGTCATAGACATAGAGACCAAGCGTATCTTTGCCCGCGTAATCCCCGACAAGAAGCTCGTGGGGATTTTCTGAAAAGCCAAAAATAGAAGTGTTGTGATCCAGGCCTGGGTAATCGTCTCCGGACTGCCATTCATCGCTGTCGGGGGCTTTGACCCGCATGACATAATCGGGTTCTCTGTTACTGCGCGTACTGTCGCTAATGCCCCTACCGATGCGGACTGTCCCTTCGCGGTCGGCAATCCATGTTTGAATGTCATGGTCAGATGACTGAACTTTTACGAATTTCCCCGTGTTTACATTGACCTTGCGGACCTCCGGCGCGCCTGAGGCCATACTCTCAACGCTCATGAGGATGTAGGTCGGGTCGTCGCTTAGGAAATTGAGGACATTACTGTTGAACTGACGGATCATACCATTGGATTCGACCAGTATTTTCCCAGTCTGCTCGTCAAGATTTTGCGTGAATATGTAGGTGTAAACCGCGGGGACTTTCTTAAACAGCGTGTTGATGCTGATGCCCATCAAAATGCGGTCATCATTGGCCCACTGTATCCAATTCGGGCTGATAATGGTTTGTAATTTAAGGAGATCGGATTGAAGGGTCTTGCCCTCTAAATTTGTAATGCGAATGGAATATTGCCCGCCATTATTCTCGACAAGGGCGATACGGTTGCCGTCCGGAGAAATCGCCGCGTCATGAATTTTCCTAAGCTGCCCAAATGTTTCAGGCGGCGGCGCAGCGGCGGCTGAGGCGACATAAAAAAGACTGAGAAAGGCTAAAACCCGGCCAAACGCCCTAAAATTCAAGAGTTTCATAAACGTACGTCCTTGGCTGAGTCTTATGACTCATAGTGTAGACATGCACGGCAGAGGCGTCAATTTTTACTATGCTCTTTTTTGTGGGGTGATGTGTGGCACGTTTTACTCGAACGCACTTTCGAGTAGCGGGAGTCTTTGTTTTGCGGCGCGTTCAATACTGTCATGGATGTGGGTGGGGAAGTCTTTGGGGAGGTGTGTGGTGACCGCTTTGAAGGCCTCTTCAAATCTGTCTTTGATGGCCTGAATGGCCTCCCGCGCAAAGTCTTCGCTTAATCCGGCGCTGACCGCGCTTTCTACAAAGTGACGCCCGTGGATTTTATCTATGCGGTAGTGATTGTTTTTTCCTGCAGACATGGCGACTCGGTAATCTTTGTGCCGAATTTGTTTGGCGTCAAAGGCGGGCTGCGCGGAAATAACGTCATAAATAGGCGTGAGTCTGAATTGGTTTTCAGGGCCAAGGAAAATGCTGAAGTTTTTGGCATGACCATCAATCGCGCCGATGAGCCAAAAGAGAATGTTACACTGGAAGACCGTTTGTTGGTCTTTGTAGGGCGTATCGCTGGCGCGTAGCACTGAGAGAATATCCGTCAGTGTTGGGCCTTTTGCTGTTTGATATTTCTGCGTAGGAGCGACGCCGAGGGCTTGGCACATATCCTCTTGGGGGAGGCGCAAGATGCGGCCATCTGAGAGCGGTCTTCGGTCAAACCGTTCGACGACTAAGACAGTTTTCTTGCCGAATGTGTCTATGGTTGTCTCAGCG
Source organism: Alphaproteobacteria bacterium (assembly GCA_051252005.1). Lineage (GTDB taxonomy): Bacteria > Pseudomonadota > Alphaproteobacteria > Caulobacterales > Maricaulaceae > JACOMS01. The sequence goes on from JBPOEZ010000005.1 coordinate 164,221, forward strand.
GTTTTGATCTTAAACGCGTCCAAAAGTTTCAAGCAATAATGTTCGTTCTCAACACTTTCTGTCATGTCGACGTCGCCGCTTTCCCACCTTATTTTCCCTAATGAGGGTTTGAATATGTGCGTTGTGGGTGTTGAGCCGATAGGGCGCTGCCATTTCTCTTCATGCCATAAAAAGGCGGCCTTTTCCTGTGCTCCCGCGATCGAGATCCTGAAATCGCCTTTTACATTAATGCCAAGCGGCATTTGTCCGAGGCTGTCCAATATGTTCACGATCTTTTTTTCAGATAATATTATGCCTTCCGGCGTAGGGATAGGCGGAACGACTTGCCCGCTAGGGACTATTTGCAAGGCTCCTACACAATCATTTCCAATTTCCGAAAGTAAGCTATACGCATCGGTGCCGTTTGCGCCTACACGCTCCGCAATTTGTTTTAAAACAGGTTCAGAATCCGGCAAAAGGTTATTAAAATAATTATTCACGACTTGCCCGCGAAACGTGTCTGTTTGGAGGGGTAATGATAGTGAAAGAGGGAAGGCTTGTTTCCAGTCGAGCCATTCTTTTTTATATTCGAACGTAGTGTTACCGCCGGTGCCTTTGTGAAATATACCGACACATCGGCCATTTATGGCAACCTGTAACAGCGCATAGGTCTTGCGCCGGCTCATGTAAACATATCTTCAATGTCTTGTGCCGAGCTTTTTTGCCGGGGGCGTATTTCAATTTCTAAATCAAAAATGCTGAAAATTTTGAAAATAAGTTTGAGTGTATTTCCGGGGTTGCCTGTTTCTAACCTAGAAATTAGACGTTGATGTGTTTGCGTTTTTGAAGCCAGTTCAGCCTGAGTGAGATTCTTCGAGTTCCTGATCTGGCGGAGAATATGACCTAAATCTTTTGCGCTTCTGGCAATGTGTGACATTGGTGCTTCCATTCAATTGAAAATAGGCAAACTAGTTAGCTCTCAGTTTTTAGTAATGTTAGATTACATTGCTATGTGTGAGGTTTGTTCTGCTTATTCTGTTATTAGTATCTGTAATTGCTTCGTTATTAACTTATGATCTATTTGTCTATTACCAGTTTATGATCTATTTGTCTATTGTTAAGTTATGATCTATTTGTCTACAGCTGTGCGTTAGGTGTAGTCATCAGAATTACACGAGAACTTAGACTGGGGGCAATGTCTGACGACGTTTGAAATAAAAAAAAGCCCGCTGAAAGGCGGGCTTTTTCAATATTAGCTAACGAGCTCTAATAGACCCGCTTCTTTGGTATGATGTAATCGATGTCGTCGGTCATGGTATAGTCGTGGACCGGGCGGTAGTTGATTTTGACTTTGCCTGTGTCCATGTCGCACCATGCGAGCGTATGCTTCATCCATGTGTTGTCATCGCGATCAGGATAATCTTCGTGGGCGTGCGCGCCGCGTGATTCCTTGCGGTTCGCTGCGCCGTTGATGGTCACGAGGGCGTTGGCCATGAGGTTTTCAAGTTCTAGGGTTTCCATGAGGTCTGTGTTCCAGATCATGGTGCGGTCAGAGACATTGATGTCGTCCATAGATTTGAACACGTCTGCGACTTTTTCGACGCCTTCATTGAGGCTTTCCTCTGTGCGGAAGACGGCGCAATGGGCTTGCATCGCTTTTTGCATTTTCAGGCGAATATCCGCCGTTTTCGTGCTGCCGTTTGCGTTGCGGTACTTCTCTAGGCGGGCGAGGGCTTTGTCGCCTGCGTCTGCTGGAAGGGGTTTCTGCTCAGCATTGGCTGTAAGTGTTTCGCCGAGACGTAGACCCGCCGCGCGGCCAAAGACCACAAGGTCAATAAGAGAGTTGGAGCCAAGACGGTTCGCGCCGTGAACGGAAACACACGCTGCTTCGCCGACCGCCATAAGGCCAGGCACAACGGTGTCCGCGTTCTTGCCTTTTTTAGTGACGACTTCGCCGTGATAATTGGTTTGAATACCGCCCATATTATAGTGGCAGGTCGGAAGCACAGGGATCGGCTCTTTGGTGACATCAACGCCCGCAAAAATTTTCGCGGTTTCCGAAATGCCCGGTAGGCGCTCAGCGAGGATCGCCGGATCAAGGTGATCAAGGTGCAGGAAGATATGATCTTTTTCTGGGCCGACGCCGCGGCCTTCGCGAATTTCAATGGTCATCGCGCGGGAGACCACATCACGGGAGGCGAGATCTTTGGCGGAGGGCGCGTAGCGCTCCATGAACCGTTCGCCTTCGGAGTTAGTTAGATAACCGCCTTCGCCGCGTGAGCCTTCAGTGATGAGACAGCCTGCTCCGTAAATACCGGTTGGGTGGAACTGGATGAATTCCATGTCTTGAACCGGAAGACCGGCGCGAAGCACCATGGCGTTACCGTCGCCCGTACAGGTATGCGCGGAAGTCGCCGAGAAGAATGTCCGGCCATAGCCGCCCGTTGCTAGGACAACAGTCTGCGCGCGGAAGCGGTGCAGTGTGCCGTCGTCAAGTTTCCACGCGGTCAGTCCGCGGCAAACGCCGTCTTCCATAATCAAATCGAGCGCGAAATATTCGATAAAGAACTCTGCGTCGTGACGAAGGGATTGGCCGTAAAGCGTGTGAAGCATGGCGTGACCTGTCCGGTCAGCCGCCGCGCAGGTGCGTTGGGCTTCTGGGCCTTCGCCCATATTCTGCATCATGCCGCCAAAGGGCCGCTGATAAATTTTGCCGTCTTCCGTGCGGGAAAATGGCATGCCCCAATGCTCAAGCTCATAAACGGCTTTCGGCGCTTCTTTGCAGAGATATTCAATGGAGTCTTGGTCGCCGAGCCAATCCGAGCCCTTGACCGTGTCATACATATGCCATTTCCAATCATCTGGGCTCATATTGCCGAGAGACGCAGCGATACCGCCTTGGGCGGCGACTGTGTGGGAACGCGTTGGGAAAACTTTGGTGACACAAGCGGTTTTAAGGCCCGCTTGTGCCGCGCCGAGGGCTGCGCGAAGGCCAGAGCCGCCCGCGCCAACAACAACAACGTCAAACGTATGATCTATCCATTTTGACATGTGCTAGGCTCCTCGCCAGAAAGTATAAATGAGGTAAACAGCGATAAGAAAGATCACAGCTTCAATAATTTTATTTGCGAGTAGCGCAAATTTGCGTGCCCCGCCATCGAGGTAATCCATGATGACGTCGTCAAGCTCGAGTTTGCAATACCAGAGGCCCGCACACAGAAACACGAAAAGCGACACGGCGCCAAATGGTGAGCCGACCCAAGCGGCAAAACCTTCCGCGCGAGCGGGGATGGCGCTTAGTAGGCCGCATAAAACAAACGGCAATGCAATGATGGTGACAAGGCCCGTCGCGCTGTGCAGACGGTGATGTCCTGTTCCTTTACCGGCCATTACGCGGCTCCTCCGGATGTGGCTTTCCAAACGAAAAGCGCGGCGACGATAAGCGCGGCGGCAATCATAACCCATGACATTTTGTTATTGGCTTCTGGGTCCATGAATTTGCCTTGGTCCCAAACAAGATGGCGAAGCTGTGCCAGTGCCATAAATACTACGGCGAAAATACCGACGAAAAGCCCGATCGCGCCAAGCGGCGAATAAAGAAGGCCTTCGAGCGGCAAGCTGCCTGTGCACTTAAGATAAAGAAGTCCGAGAACAAGCTTAATCAAAGCTACATAGGTTATAATACCACACGCGCGGTGTAAGATAGACGACAGCATTGCAGGATGCCAACGCCAGATTTGTAAGTGCGGCGCCATAGGGCGCTTGTCATTCCATTGACCAGCCATAAAATGTCCTTCCGAGTCCGGCGATAACCTAGTCGGGATGACGCGCGAGTCAATCCGCCAATGGGCGCAATATGTCTCAGTTAGGGCACAAATTGGTATTTTTGGCTCCGGATTTGCGTCTGTATGTTGCCCCTTGGCCTAAGGCTCTTCCCAATATATGAGTGTGAGAGATTCAATGGGGATTACATTATGATAAGAACGCTTTTTAGAACCGCTTCCGTGATCAGTATTTCGGTGATGCCTCTAGTTTGGCAGGGGACGGCCATGGCCGACGCCGCAGGTTTTTGCCCAGACGGGGCGATTGTCATTGTTGACGGCGTGCAGGAATGCCGAGAAATCGACACGCTGGATAAACTTATCACGGACATTGAAGCCGCAGACATGGCGGCGAACCCTTATTCCGCCGGCAGCGATGGTGACCGCGCGGCTCTGCGACGTCTCCCCGATGTGAGTCCCGAAGCTGATAAAGCCTTTGCCGAACAGATGCAGGGCTTTTCTGCGCGGCATATGGCGCTCTCAGACGTGACTCGAGACGCAGAGACGCAGCTTAATTATGACCTTCTCGGCTTTCTTCTAAAGCAGCGCATTCGCAGGAGTCCGTTTGACGAGGCCCGCCTTCCGTTCACCAACGATAGCGGCTTTTTTAACGAGCTGTCTTATGTTGGGCGTTCGACAAGTTTCGAAACAGTTGATGATTACGAAGCTTACGCCGCGCGGCTTTCCTCTTTGCCGCGCTACTTTGGGCAGCATAAAACCAACATGCGCCGAGGCATAGAAACGCACTATACGGCGTCGTCTGAGATTTTGCCGGGCATTATTGATACGGTCAAAGGCTACGCGGAGGCGAGCGCGGAAAGTCATTCTTTCTACGAGCCGTTCAAGACATACCCTGAGAGCTTTTCCGACGATGAAAAATCGCGCCTGAAAAGCTTAGGCAAAGCCGCCATGGAAAATGCGGTTCTTCCTGCTTATCGTGACCTGCATAAGTTCCTCAAAGAAGAATACGCCCCCAAAGCTCGTAGCAGTGTCGGAATCGGGACGACGCCCGAAGGCCGCGCGCATTACGCTGCCCTTGTCCGTCATTTCACGACGCTCGATTTAACGCCGGACGAAGTGCACGAGATCGGCTTGTCCGAAGTGAAGCGCATTCGCAATGAGATGGACGGCATTATTAAAGAGGTCAAATTTAAAGGCTCGTTCGCCGACTTCCTTGATTTCCTCCGTACGGACCCGCAATTTTACGCGACCTCCGAAGACCAGTTGATGAAAGAGGCCGCGTGGCTGGCCAAACAAATTGATGGCCGTATGCCAGAGTTTTTCCGGACATTGCCGCGCCTCTCATACGGCGTCAAAGCCGTGCCAAAAGAAATGGCGCCGAATTACACGACGGGCCGCTATTGGGGCGGTAGCCCAGAGCAAGGCCGCGCCGGTAATTACATGGTCAACACGTATGATCTGACACAGCGCCCGCTTTATAATCTTCCGGCGCTGACCTTGCACGAAGGCGTTCCTGGACATCACCACCAGATCAGCCTAGGCCAAGAGCTCTCTGGCCTTCCGCGGTTTCGCCGTAACCTTTATCCTAACGCGTTTGGCGAAGGGTGGGGCCTTTACGCCGAAAAACTCGGCATTGAAATGGGGCTCTACAAAACACCCTATGACCAATTTGGCCGTCTCACTTATGAAATGTGGCGCGCGTGTAGGCTCGTTGTCGATACGGGTATGCATTGGAAAGGGTGGTCCCGTGAACAAGCCGAAGCGTGTTTCTTTGAAAACTCCGCCCTTGCGCCGCACAATATTCGCACCGAAGTCGAGCGCTACATAAGCTGGCCCGGACAAGCCCTCGCGTATAAAATCGGCGAAATGAAAATCCTCGAACTTCGCAAACGCGCGGAAAAAGAGCTTGGCGCAAAATTCTCCCTCCGAGACTTCCACGACGCGGTACTTTTGGACGGCGGCATGCCGCTAGATGTTCTCGAAGCCAAGATCGATAAGTGGATCGCGGCGGAGAAGGCGAAGGAGTAGGGGTTTACCATCATTTTCGGCATAGCGCCGTAGCACGCGCGCCAACCCCGCAAACCGTAATGCTTTGTTAAGCATGTTTCTAAGCGCGGCCTTAAAGTTATCTTGCTACCGTCGTTGGGTATATTGCTTTTTAGCCATTGGTTATTTCATGATTTCGAGCCTTGCATCGCAGAACAGTATCGCATTCGCGCAGCCGCAGATGAACCAGATCAGTTCGGCTCAATCGGACGCGCTTAAAAATGTTTTATCCAAGTATGATGCGAACAATATTTCTGAGGCAGACGCCAAAAATATCGTCAAAGACGTTAAAGATTTAGGCATTGCCTCTGGACGGCCGTTGACAATTGTATTTGCAGGTCAAGGGTTTGATGCCGGTTCTATTGGCGAAAAAGCTGGCGCTTCAAAAGGCGAAAAACCCAGTGGCCCGCCCCCCGGCGGCGGTAAGGGCGGCCCGAGAGGCGAAGTGAATACAGAGGCCGTCTCGGCTCTTACGCTATTGCTTGAAGCCAAAGACGGTGAAGACGTCACGGAAACCGAATGGTCAGATTTTTACGCCGAGCTTGAAGAGCAAGGCGTTGACACGTCTAAGCCGTTTATTGATCTCAAAATGTAGTCATGCGCTTCGGCGTAGATTTTTTCGGATCGCCTATAGCGACCCATTGATCAGTTTCATAATCCCAGAGAAATCTAGCCCGTCTTTTCCGGCGGCTTCCATGAGCGTATAAAGCGCTTCGGATTGCGCGCCAAGCGGCGTTGCGGCGCGGGCTGATGTGGCCGCGTCTTGGGCAAGGCGTAGATCTTTGAGCATCATGGCGGCGGCAAACCCGGGCTGATAGTCTCGGTTTGACGGCGCGCTCTCGACAGGGCCAGGGGCTGGGCAATAACTCGTCATTGACCAGTTTTGGCCAGACGCTGTGGAGGAAATATCGTAAAATGTCTGCGCGTCGAGGCCGAGCTTTTCGGCGAGGTTAAACGCTTCGCAAGTGCCGATCATGTGGATGCCGAGCAGCATGTTGTTGCAGATTTTAGCCACTTGTCCGTTCCCCGCATCGCCTGCGTGGAAGACGTTCTTGCCCATAATATCAAGGACTGGCTTAGCGCGTTCGAAGGACTCTTTTGTCCCGCCGCACATAAAGGTCAATGTGCCTGTGGCAGCGCCGCCGACGCCGCCGGAAACAGGCGCGTCAATCATGGCAAAGCCGCGTGCGTCTGCTTCTGCGATAACTGAACGAGCGCTGTCCACATCAATGGTGGAGCAATCAATGAACAAGGTTCCTGGGCGGGCATTATCGAACACACCGTCTGGGTCGCCGTACACGGATTTCACATGCTTGCCCGCAGGCAACATCGTGACGACGATGTCAGCTTTTGCTACGGCCTCTTTCGTGTCTTTAGCAGCTGTGCATCCGGCTTCGACGGCGCGGGCGACGGCGTCCTTAGACAGGTCAAGTGCGCGTACGTCATGCGCCGCCTTGGCAAGATTTGTTGCCATGCCAATGCCCATATTGCCAAGCCCGATAAAAGCGATTGTGGTCATGATACCTCCAAAATGTGTCGAGAACAGATAGAGTAATTGGTATACTTGCCAACCGCAATCCCATATGCCCCTATAAGTAGCACTCTATACAAGGATATTTTGATGACAGTTTATAAGTTTTCTGCCGCCTGCCTTCTCAGCACAGTTTTCGCGTTTACGGGCTATGCCCAGTCTTTGCCCGAAGCGGTGAAAGATCTTGCTGATAACGCAAAAGCGGGAGACGTGGTGGCTCAGTATGAACTGGCACGCGCCTATGATTTTGGCTGGGATGTTGAGGAAGATAATGCCGAAGCCGCGATTTGGTATCAGAAGGCGGCGGACCAAGGAGATTCCGATGCGCAAAATAATTTAGGGGTCTTATACGAAAATGGAGAAGGCGTAACGGCGGATGTGGGTAAAGCGGCGGCGCTGTACAGGGCGTCGGCAGATCAAGGTAATGCTTGGGGGCAGTATAGCCTCGCTATGGCTTATGATAACGGAATTGGCGTTGAGGCCAATGACGAAACGTCTGTGTCATGGCTCGAAAAGGCGGCCGTTCAAGACCACGCGCAGGCACAAAACTATCTTGGGGCGATGTATTATCACGGCGAAGGCGTTGAGAAAGATTTCGCCAAGGCTGCGGAATTTTACAAACTCGCCGCCGATAATGGTAATGACACAGGCCAAGGCAATATTGCCTATGCTTACGAGACCGGAGAAGGCGTTGAGAAAGACATAGAGACAGCGATTTTGTACCATAAGAAAGCCGCCGAACAGGATAATGCGTATAGCATATTTCGCCTCGGTTTAATCTATGATCTCGGCACTGATGTTGAAGAAGATAATATGCAGGCGGCGCGTTATTATCGCCGCGCAGGCAAGCTTGGCGAGGCGATGGCGCTTCATAATTTGGGGACGATGTATGACGAAGCGGACGGTTTTAAACTGAATTATGAACGCGCTCACACCTATTACCTACAAGCGGCGAAACTTGGCAATCAGGACTCTCAAAACAATGTTGGCTATCAGTATCTCAACGGCGAAGGCGTCAAGAAAAATACGTTCTTGGCCTATATGTGGATGAAAGTGGCCGCCGAAAACGGTTCCGAGATTGCCGAGGGCAATTTGGATATCACCAAGAGTTTTCTATCAAAGAAAAAAATTAAGAAAGCGGAAGCGTTGGCGCAAAGCTGTAAGCAATCCGGCTATGCGGACTGCTCACAGGATTAGTTTTTAATTAATTCAAAAACTCTAAAGGCGGCTTCGCCGTCTTTTTAAACAAGCGCTCGATTTGCGCTTTCGTGACTTTATCGACGCTTTCGTGCGACCATTTCGGGTTGCGGTCTTTGTCGATAAGCTGGGCGCGGATGCCCTCATAAAAATCCTGCGTTTTTAGAAAGCTTAGGGAAAGATCCAGTTCCGTTGTCATGGCTTCTCGGAAGTTCATACCTGCGCCGCGTTTCATGGCTTCGAGCGTAACCGCCATAGCAAGCGGGGATTTTTTGCGAATATTAGCGGCTTGAGCGGTTGCCCAGTCTGTTTCCAAATCGTCGAGCGCGCCTAAAATTTCGGCGACGGTGTCTCTATTGAAAGCGCCAATTTCGCCGGGAAGATCTGCGGCTTTTGGCGCGGGTTTAACAAACCCCTTCATGACTTTTTGAGCCGCGCCGTCAGTCCCGTCTAGCTTTGCTTTGCCGAGGGCTTCTATGAAGGCTTCGTGCTTATCCGTGGGAATATAGCCATTGGCGATACCGAGCGCGCAAGCTTCTGCCGTTTTGGCGCGCGCGCCGGTTAGGCCGAGCCAGTTACCAACAGAGGCACCAAGTCGCGGCAGGAAGTAAGTGCCGCCCACATCTGGGAAATAGCCAATGCCTGTCTCTGGCATAGCGAAGAGCGTATTGTCGCCCGCGATGCGGTGACGGCCATGCACAGAAAGGCCAACGCCGCCGCCCATGACGATCCCGTCAATGAGCGCGATATAGGGTTTGCCATAAACATGGATAAGTTCATTGAGCGCATATTCTACGCGCCAAAATTCTTCGGCGTCTTTGCCATCTTTTTTGCCGCTATCATGAAGCATGATAACGTCGCCGCCCGCGCAAAACGCGCGGTCGCCTGCGCCGTCAACAACAACAGCGCCGATATTTTGGTCTTGCTCCCACGCAGCCAAAGTCTCTGTGATCGCTTTGCACATTTCGGTGGTGAGCGCGTTCAGTGCCTTGGGACGGTTAAGCGTGATGTGGCCGAGATTGCCGGTCACTTTGGTGATGATTTGATCTGTCATTAGTAATGGCATCCTATTTTTCTTGCGTGTTTAATTGAAGTTGCATTTATGCATTCGCGTAATATTTCTGTATCAATGAACTCATCTTGCTTTTGGGCGCTAAAAGTTGGCTTAGGTGCAGAAAACCCGCTGTCAGAAGAGAAAATACTCATCTGTTGTGCATCTTTGCATTCATAGGCATTTTTCATACGATATGCCTCGCCTTCGCTTATACACTTCGCTACCTTCGCTTTATGTAATTCTAAATCAGCAGCCCATGCTTTTTGGTCATCAAAAAGTTTCTGTTTATATGTATTTTTCCCAATATCAATTCGGTTTTGGAGCCATGCTTGACTCTTAGAATCAACTAAGTGATTTTTCATTGTGACCAAGTTTGGGGCTTGTAAGTCGGGTAGCACAGCATTGATATAATATGCTGTTAGGCACGCTAACAGGATTGTTATTATCGCTAATGCGGATGTTATTTTAATAAATTTTTTCATTATTGCCTCAACATACTCCGAGAAATAATCACGCGCATAATCTCGTTCGTACCTTCGAGAATTTGGTGTACGCGCAGGTCACGGACAATACGCTCGATGCCATATTCGGAGAGGTAGCCATACCCGCCGTGAAGTTGCAGAGCGTCATTGGCGACTTTCGAGCCCATATCTGTGGCAAGGCGCTTGGCCATGGCGCAGGCGGCTCCCGCATTGGGGAGTTTCTTATCGAGCATATCGGCCGCGCGGTAGATCATCATGCGCGAGGCTTCGAGCTCTGTCGCCATGTCGGCCAGTTTGAACTGTGTGTTCTGGAATGCGTTGATGGACTTGCCGAACTGTTTGCGTTCTTTGGTATAATTAATGGATGCGTCGAGCGCCGCTTGCGCTCCGCCGAGTGAACAGCAGCCAATATTGATGCGCCCGCCGTCTAGGCCCGACATGGCAAACTTAAATCCGTCGCCTTCCGCTCCGACACGGTTGCTGGCCGGAATGCGGCAATCTTCGAATATGACTTGCGCGGTAGGCTGTGCGTTCCAGCCCATTTTTTTCTCATTCGCGCCGAAGGATAATCCCGCAGTCCCTTTTTCGACGATGAATGTAGACACGCCTTTTGCGCCGTCGTCACTTGTGCGTGCCATGACCACATAGATATCTGACCACCCCGCGCCAGAGATAAACGTCTTGGTTCCGTTCAGGATATACTCATCACCGTCTTTCACCGCTTTGGTGGAGAGCGACGCCGCGTCTGACCCTGCACCCGGTTCGGTCAGACAGTAAGAGGCAATGAGTTCACCGGATGTGAGGCGCGGTACATATTTTGCGCGCAGTTCTGCGCCGCCATATCTGTCGACCATCCACGTCGCCATATTATGGATTGTGATCATCGCCGTGTGAGAGACATCCCCGCGTGCGAGCTGTTCAAAGACGAGCGCGCTATCAAGGCGCGAAAGCGCCGTGCCGCCATGTTCTTCGCCTGTGTAGATTCCCATAAAGCCAAGCTCTGCGGCTTTGGTGAAGACGGTGCGGTCTAGAAATTTCTCCTCGTCCCACTTAGCCGCGTGCGGGGCAAGCTCGGCGTTCGAGAACTGCCGCGCCATATCTTGAATAAGGGTCTGTTCTTCTGAGAGTGTGAAATCCATGATGTACCTTTTTGCCTTTTGTCATGTACCTTGCGCCTTGAGAGGAAGGCGGCTTACTGCGCGCGTGTCTTTCCGGAAAACGCGGAAATTTTATCGCTGGCCGCACCATCTTCTAAAACCTCAAAGGTTGCAAGATCAGCTTTCGTCTTTGGTGCACGGTTAGATCAATGGGCAATGCTATCTTGGCGCTTGCCACGCGCAGCTCCGCGCCGTAACGCGGGAGTTGATAGAGGGGATATTTAAACGCGCCTGTCCTTCCAGAGATTGGCTTGCGCAAATTTTGGAAGGGTCGGCTGTGTCTTAAGGGGGCTTTTAAGCCATTTTCGTCTTAATCAAGCCGCGGTTTACGAGGCACTCTGCGATTTGAACCGTATTGAGCGCCGCGCCTTTGCGCAGATTGTCTGAGACGATCCACATGTTGAGGGTATTGTCTTGCGTGCTGTCTTCGCGGATGCGCGAGACATAGGTTGCAAATTCACCGACACATTCAACAGGCGTCATGTAGCCGCCATCTTCGCGCTTATCAAAGACCATTATGCCGGGGCTTTTGCGCAGGATAGAGCGGGCCTCAGTTGCGGAAAGTTCGTCTTCAAATTCAATGTTCACCGCTTCGGCGTGACCAACAAAGGTCGGGACGCGGACACATGTGGCCGTGACTTTGATTTTTGGATCGAGAATTTTTTTCGTCTCGACATTCATTTTCCACTCTTCTTTGGTCTCGCCGCTATCCATGAAGACATCGATATGCGGGATCACATTGAAGGCGATTTGCTTTGTGAAATTGTGGGGTTTGAGATCATCATTGGAATAGATACCTTTGGTTTGCAGCCAAAGTTCGTCCATGTTTTTCTTTCCGCCGCCAGACACGGACTGGTAGGTCGAGACAACAACGCGTTTGATTTTGGCGCGGTCATGAAGCGGTTTAAGCGCAACAACCATTTGGATGGTTGAGCAGTTAGGGTTGGCGATGATGCCCTTTTTTGTATAGCCCGCCACCGCGTCGGCGTTAACTTCTGGTACGACCAAAGGCACGTCTGGGTCCATGCGGAACGCAGAGGAATTATCGATAACAATCGCGCCTTGGGCGGCGATTTTCGGTGACCATTTCTTTGAAACATCTCCGCCTGCGCTCATAAGCACCATATCGACTTTGGAAAAATCGAACTGCTCTAAATCGTGGCACTTTAGCGTGCGGTCGCCAAAGCTGACTTCGCGTCCAAGTGAACGGCGGCTAGCGACGGCGTAAACCTCGCCAATATCAAGATCGCTCTCGGAGAGAATAGAAAGCATTTCTGTCCCGACATTACCAGTAGCGCCGACGATTGCGAAAGAATATCCCATTTTGGTCTCCATTTAAGGTGATAAATTGCGGCCCTGTCCATAGGTGATATAGGAGGGGCTGTCTATGCAAATATAGGAAGAGCGTGCCGTATAACTAGGGGCCCGTAAGCGCTTCTTTTATGCCTGGTAGCCATTGGTTTTTGTCGACATCATAGGACTTGAATGCACCGGCGAAATCCCACGCGCACCACCTCATGCCCGTTTGCTCAATGGAGCGGCGGCGGATGGTGAGCCAGCGGGCGCGCTCAGCACTATTGGTTACATCCGTCACGCCAAACTCGCCCACCAATACTGGTAGGCCCGTACGCTTTTGAAACTCGCGGGCGATGTCGTAGGTGGCCGCGAGTTCTTTAAGATCATCGGCTCGCCCCCACTTTCGGCCAAGCGGCGGGGCATTTTCTTGCCACGACGCACCTTGATGGGTGAAATCATACGGCCCGTAATCATGGAAGGTCGCCACAAGGTAAGGGTCTTTCGGGAAGACGACTTTATTGAGACTATCAATGGAGTTCCAATTATCTCCGCCAAGAATAACGGCCCGCGTTGGATTGTCCTGTCTAATGATGGGGAGGACTTGAGCGTAGAGGGCATTGGCCTGCGCCATTGTCATGGGCGCTATAGGTTCGTTTATGGGTTCGAAATAAACATTGGGCGGCGCTGTCCGGTAATAGGTCGCGATTTGTTTCCAAATTGCAAGGAAGCGCGGCGTCTCTGCGAGAACGTTTTCCATCAGTTCTTCATAATGATGCACGTCGATGATGACGCCTAGGCCTGCCTCTTGCGCTTGGCCCACGACGTCATTGACGCGTTTAAAAAACACGGGATCAATTTTATAGGGCGGCCTTGTTTCAGTATGAGCGTCCCACCGTATCGGAATGCGGACTGTGTCAAATCCTGCAGCGGCGATGGCGCGGAAGTGTCCCTCTTTAATCGTGTAGCCCCAAGAGCCCTCTGTCTCGGCCTCAAGCGCGTTGCCCATATTGATGCATCGCTTCATAGAGAAGTAATCTTGTCGGGTGCTGAGCTGACTTAAACGCTCTTTTGGTAGGGCCGTTTGTCCCGTATTTACTTCCGCGCTTTGCAGCATATCGATCGGTGTAAGACCTGAATCATCGGAGGCCCCGCATCCCGTAAACAGGCATGCGGCGCTCAAAAAGGCTATTGTTTTAAAATTCATCGGCTAACTCACTACACTTTATATCGGATTGCACTGGCCAACAGGTTCCATAGACTATATTTGCTACGCGATTATTAACTTTGAGAGCGGTCTTTAGGCATGAAAAATTTGTTCTTCAGCATACATGGACGTATTGGCCGTCAGCAATTCTGGCTTGGATTTTTAGCGATTTCGCTATTCATTTTCGCAGGGAACAATCTCCTGCGCGCGCTCGGTCAAAGCATGACGGGCTTCTATATTTCACTCTTTTTCCCGTTCTTTTCTATTTATGTGTTGTACTGTCTGTACGGTAAGCGGCTCCACGATATGGGCCGTTCAACAGGCCCATTTTTTGCGATGATCGCGGCAGAGTGCGTGGCTATAATTATTGTTATGATGATGTTTGGCGGCTCTGAATATTTCGCAGAGTTTTCACAATTTGAGCGCAAAGAGGCGATTGACCCTGCCATTACGCAGGAAATTATAAGCCGCTACCAAGCTAAAATATCGGCAAACATGAACGTTATTCAGCCGCTCCTCAAGGCCGTTCCGCTCCTCTTTACCCTCTGGGTTGGGGCCGCGAAAGGACAACGCGACACCAATAAATACGGCCCTCCGCTATAGGGAGGGACTTTAAATCTAGTCTACTGTGCTTTTACTTTTGCGACCCACTGATCGACGCGTTTTTCCATGATGCTCAGCGGGACAGCGCCGCCGCCTAAGATCGTGTCATGGAAGCCGCGAATGTCGAATTTATCGCCAAGCTCAGCTTTGGTTTTTGCGCGGACTTCGAGGATTTTGAGCATACCGATTTTGTAGGATGTCGCTTGGCCCGGCCAAACGAGGTAGCGCTGTACTTCAGAGATCACCGCGCCTTTTGGGATTGGCGAATTATCATAAAAATATTGCCGCGCCTCTTCTTCGGTCCAGCCTTTTGAATGCATGCCAGTATCGACAACCAAGCGGATCGCGCGCCAAATTTCCGTGGTGAGGCGGCCAAAATCTGAATAGGGGTCTTCATAAGCGCCCATCTCTTTGGCTAGCAATTCCGAGTATAATCCCCAGCCTTCCGAGTAGGCGGTAAAGCCGGCTTGGGTACGAAATGTCGGCACGCCTGTAAGTTCCTGCGCGATTGAAATTTGCATGTGGTGACCGGGTAGTCCCTCATGATAGGCAATAACCTCAAGACTTGGGATGGACATGGCGCGCATGTCAGACAAGTGAGCGTAATAAATGCCGGGGCGAGAGCCGTCAGGCGTGCCTGAACGGTAATGCTGCGCCGCGCCGGGCTGTTCGCGGAACGGTTCCACACGGCGGACTTCGAGTTTGGCCTTCGGGAGGATACCAAAAAAATCTGGCAGTTTCGTTTCGATGTCTTTGAGGTAGCCGTCAGCCGCGTCGATATATTGCTGCGCGCCTGCATCATCATTGGAGAAATAGAACTGATCATCTTCGCGAACGAATTTGAAAAACTCATCCAGAGTTCCGTCAAAATCAACCTGCTTTTTGATGACTTCCATTTCGCCGCGAATACGCGCGACTTCGTCGAGGCCGATTTGGTGAATCTCGTTGGCGGTTAAATCTGTCGTCGTGCTGAGCCAAAGCATGTGATTGTAATAGGCTTCGCCGTCTTTGAGAGAGCCAACACCGCGAGGTTCTTTGTCGACATTTTCAAGGTCAGCTTCAAACCATGTGATGATATTGTCATAGGCGGGTTTGAGTTTATCCGTTAGCGCAGCCTTAGTGTTATTCCGCATAGTTTTGGCACGCGCGGCATCTATTTTTCCGTCTGTTTCCAGCGTGTCAATTTTGGCGAGCATGTCGGCGTAGAGCGCTGAGGGCTCTCCCTTATCAAAGGGCGCGCCTGTGGTGACCTTGCGAGATTGGTCAATCACGCCTTCATAGGAAAAGCGCGGCGGGCGCGTCCCTGCGGCGGCGTTTTTCTGCGCGCCTTCGAGCAGTTGCCCCAGCGCAACGGCAGTCCCGCCAATACGGGCGATATAGGCGTCCATGTCTTCAGGGCTGTCAACATTATGGGTGTTGATCAAGAAGCTAGGCAGGAAGCTTTGTGTTCCATTAAATTGGTGGAGCACATAATCTTTGCGGCGATATTGCGCGCTCTTCTCTGCGCGATCGAACATGTAGATCCAAAGGTCATATGAGATTTTCGCATCATCCGTGAGTTTCGCGTAGTCAAAATTGGCTTTGAGTTCAGCCACGGTGCCGCGCTGCCATGCGAGCTGTTTATCTTCGGCCTCTTCGGAAAGGTCATCGATTTTATCGTAACTAGTTTTTCGGCCCAAGAACGTCTGAGAGACCGGGCTGAAGGCCAGCTCTTCTTCATATTTGGCTTCGAACCACGTGTTAAGACGCGCGGTTTCAGCCGCGACCATTTCGGCGCTTTGCTCTACGGCGGCGGGCGTAGGTGTTTTGGTTTCAGAGGGGCTACAGGCGATAAGCGCGGCAGAGCCGAGCAAGGCGATAAGAAGGCGGTTCATAATGTGTTTTCCCCATAAAATTGTGTAGGGGCTCTATGGCATAGATATTTGACTTTGGGAATGATATGCTTGAGCGCAACTTAGGGAGGGCTAATCCGCGCTTCTTGCTTGAAATCTGCTTCAAACCTGCCATTTTGCGCTAAACTTTTTGGGAGGCCATTTTGGGCAACATTCTTTTTTCTCCGGCAGGACGATTGGATCCAGCTAACTTTCTGCGCGGCGCTTATGTTTTAGTGGCCGTCGCATTTTTGATTAACTTGCTACCAATGGTCAGTGTTGCGCTGAGCGGCGTGCTCTCATTACTTTTGCTGGTCGTGACGTATTGCTGGATCGCTCTGTTTATCAAACGCTATCATGACGGCGGACAATCTGGCTGGATGTGCCTTATACCGGGCGTGATTTTTCTGATTGGTTATATGATCGTTGGCAATATTGGACCGGCCCTTTTCGCGCCGGAACTCAATGCTGCCATGAAAGAGGGCATGGAAGAAGCCGCGACTGCGGGTAGCTTTAGCGAGATCATGGCTGCGACGATGGCCATAACAAAAGAATATGGAGAGCCGCTCGCGAAGAAGACGGCCCTGCCAACTAGCCTTATGATTGCCGGTTTGAGCCTCATCATCGCTTTTGGTTTCAACGCGATGATTAAGTCTGACCCGAACGAAAACAAATTCGGGCCAGCTGCGTAATAAGGCTAAATTTATTTAGCCGCTTTTTCCATGGCTTTGGCGAGCGTGATGTCTTTTTCAGTCACGCCGCCTGCGTCGTGAGTGGTCAGGGTAATGTCGACGCGGTTATAGACATTATACCATTCAGGGTGATGATCCATTTTGTCGGCGATAATCGCGATCTGTGTCATGAAGCCGAAGGCCTGTGCGAAATCATCAAATTTGAAAACTTTGGTGATAAAATCATCGCCGCCGGTCCAGCCCAGTAAATCTTCTACAGCGTCTCTGGGGTCTAAAACCTCCATAATGTTCTCCTTTTAAAAACATAATTTACACGCATTCATGCCGCATTGAAATGCGATTGTCATCTGCTGATAATGCAATAAGGTCTATAGAGAAACATGAAACAGTTGACGAAAAACAAGACGGCCTATGCACGCTATGTCCCGACATGGGCGCTGCCGATTACGCGGCTTGTCTTCATTACGGCGCTTTGTGTTTTGACCTATCAATCCATTGTTCCTGCGGGGGAGAGCGCTGTAGTGACACATCATGATAAGGTTATGCACGCAATGGGTTACGCTATGCTGACGGGGCTTCTGGCTTTGGCGGCGCCGCGCCTCGGTCTTTTAAAGCTATTCATCATTCCTACGCTTTATGGCGGCTTCCTAGAAATCGCGCAGAGCATAATGCCTTACGGCCGCACCGGATCATTTTTGGATTTGCTCGCAAATATGGTAGGTGCAGGTGCCGTTGTGTTTGGATTTTTCGTAGCGATAAAGCTCTATCGTGCTCTGAAATCCCCTCTAAGCTGAGTGCTTTCTTCTGTCCGCAACAAATGATTGCAGGAATGTTCTAACAGGGCTATGTTCATCTCTCATTAACCATGAATACGGCAAGGGGCACGGCTGTAAGGGTGAAGACATGTTAAGTAAGCCAAGTAAACTCGTAGCCATATTATTATTAAGCGGATCAACTGCAGGCATCGCTTATGCGGGGAACTCGCGTCATCAAGCGTCTCTGCCAGATGTCGTACCGCCTAACGCAAATTCAGGTGAATGCTACGCCCGTGTCATGGTGCCCGCTCAATATAGAACTGAAGACCAAACCGTCATCATCGAGGACGGTTATGAAACTCTAGAGGTCACAGAACCGCAACTGCGAGCCCGTCAGGAGCAGGTTTTGATTAAAGAAGCCAGCGTCCATTATAAGGTGCGGCAACCGACCTACCGTGCGGTCACAGAAAATATTATCGTCCGCCCTGCGTATGAAAAGTTGGTGGTTACGCGCCCGCAATTCTCAACAGTGACGGAAACCGTCCCCGTGTCAAAGCCGCGCCTCGTCTGGAAACGCGGCAATCCGGCTAACCTCAGAGCGCAGGGTTATGTCATCCATTCAACCGCTGATGCACGCACGTCTGGTCGAGGGCATCAGTATGGCCAGTCACAGAGCCGCACAGAACCGACGCTTTGCGGAACCGTGTGCGAGGTTTGGTGCCTTGTCGAAGAGCCTGGTAAGACTGTAACTTATAACCGAAAAGTTCTCTCCACAGACGCCCGTGTGCAGCGCGTACCCGTAGAGGCGAAAGTCACTTCGATCACGAAGCAAGTTGTGGTTGACCGCGGCGGCGTCGAGGAAATTCCGATCCCTGCGAAATATAAAACGGTTACGATTGAAGAGGTTGTCGGAAAAGGCCGCGTACGCCGCCGCGGCAATCAGCCCGTTTACGGCACGGTCGCGAAACAGATCATGATTTCGCCTGAACGCTATGAGTGGCAACGTGTGGCTTGCCGCCCAGGTGTTGGATCTGGGGCTGTCTCTTCTGTCCGTCCAGCAACGTCTTACTATTCATCCTCACGGTCTAATCACATTGCCCCCACGAAGCGTATGCAGACGGTGCCTCAGAACCCTGTTATGCACCAAGCGGCGCCCCAGCGGCATGCGGCGTCCTCTCAGCCTCGAACGTATGGGTCTATTGGGGCAAACTCTGGGGGCTATACCTCTAGCGCGCAGACATCAGGTGTTTCATATTCAGGCGCTCCTTATCAGGCAGGGCGCGGGTATAGCACTTCGGGCCAAATGCCTGCCTATGCGGCGAATGAGCCTGTCATGGAACAAATTCAGGGCTACGATACAAGTCTCCCAACCTATTCCGAAGACTATACAAAGCCGCCTGCTGCCAAAAATTACCTAGACGATTACGAGTCAAAAGGCTCGAGTAAGACCCGTAAAACCCGCCGCTGGGAATAACCGCGTCTAAAGACGCTTGCGCGCTCTTCCATAGAGTAAAGCCATGTCATTCAAAAGAAAAAGGCCACGTCAAGCGCGGCCTTTTTAGGGATGTCCGCAAAGCGGGCATCCCTGATAATCAGTTTGACTATCCCAGTCTAAGGCAGATCGTCTTGATCGATGAGGCCGTCATTGGCGACCTTTTCCTTGTCGAAATATTCTTTCGCAAGTTTGATCACGATCGGCGATAGCAAGATCAAGGCGATCAGGTTCGGCGCGGCCATAAGCCCTGTCAAACTATCTGCGATGAGCCAGAACGTGGCGACCACAAGGTTGCTTTCCCCTGTCTCAAACGAAAGCGCAAAGGTAGAGGCGAATACGGCCAGAACCCAAAACACGCGGAAGACAGGAATAGACTTTTCTTTGAACAGAAACGCCGTGCAACGTTCGCCGTAATAAGACCAACCGATGATGGTGGTAAAGGCAAAGATCGCCAAACAGATCGTAACGATATGCGCGCCAAATCCAACAAGCGTCGCATCAAATGCCGCCGCCGTGAGCGGTACACCGATTTCGCAGCCTACTGGCGTTTGTCCCGATTGCAGCATTTCAAGAATTGCTGGGTTGGCTAGGCAATCCGAGCTTACAACGCCTGAGGTTAAGATCACCAAAGCCGTAATCGTACAGATAATGAGCGTATCAATAATGGTGCCGAGCATGGCAATCATGCCTTGATTGACGGGATCATTGTTCTGCGCCGCCGCATGAGCGATTGGGGCAGAGCCTTGTCCCGCTTCATTTGAAAATAATCCGCGAGCAACACCTTTTTGCATGGCCAGCATCATCAAGCCAATTGTGATGCCTGTACCAGCTTCTTGCGCGCCGAACGCGCCTTTGAAGATCATGCCAAACGCTGCGGGTACATTGCCGATATTGGCGAAAATAACGATAAGAGCGGCGGACACATAAAGAACTGCCATGAACGGGACGAGCTTTGAGGCGACTGAGCCGATGCGCTTAATACCGCCAAAGACTACGCCTGCAACTAGTAAGGACAATACAACCGCGACTATGCGAGGATCGAAATTATATTGGCTTTGAAGTGCATCTGCAATGGAGTTGGCTTGAACCGCGTTACCTGTCGAGAGCGATCCGATAATGCCCAAGAATGCGAATACACCTGCGAGCCATAACCATTTTGGGCCGAGGCCGTTTTTAATATAATACATTGGGCCACCGACGCGGTTACCGTTGGCATCAATTTCGCGGTAGCGAACAGCGAGTACGCCTTCCGCAAACTTTGTTGCTGTACCGAGGATCGCGGTAATCCACATCCAGAACACGGCACCCGGACCGCCAATGGCAATCGCGGCGGCGACGCCGGCGATATTACCTGTACCGACTGTGGATGAAAGCGCCGTCATCAAAGCGGCAAACGGCGAGACATCGCCTTCTTCGGCTTGGTTGGAGCGTTTTTTAAAGAGCTGCTTGAAACCGTAACCGATTTTTGTCAGAGAGCGAAACCGTAGGCCAACCGTCAAAAACAGGCCGACACCGAGAAGCAAGATCATCATGGGCGGGCCCCACACGATGTTGTTCAAGGCATCCATTGCTTTGTTGAAAGTTTCCATTTTGATCCTCCGGTATTTTTTTATTTTTCAGGACAATAAGGGGCGGCGCGGATGATGCAAGCGGTTTGAGTCGATAAAGGCTTTCCAAAACGCGCCGGACGCGATAGCAGTCAAGCGACGATTGATTACGAGGATTTTGCACATGTTTGAAGCACTTGCCGCCCGTCCGCCGGACGCTATCATTGCTCTTATGGAACAAGCTAAGGCAGACGCGAACCCGCTGAAGATTGATCTCGGCGTCGGCGTTTATAAAAGCGATGACGGCGCGACGCCGATTATGCGCGCGGTTAAAAAGGCGGAGACGCTTTGGCTCCAAGAAGAGCAAACCAAGTCCTACGTTTCGACAATCGGCAATGCGGCGTTTCGTAAGTCCCTCGCGGCTCTAATTTTTGGCGCAGATAATCCGGTTGTCACATCTGGCCGTATGGCTACGGCGCAAGCTGCGGGCGGGTCTGGGGCTTTGCGTCTAGGGGCCGAAATTATTGTCTCCGCCAGTCCCGGCGCGACCATCTGGGTGAGTACGCCGACATGGGCGAACCATATTCCGCTGCTAAGTTCGGCAGGGCTTAAGCTTGAAACCTATCCTTATTATAACCGCGAAACTTTGGGCGTCGATTTTGACGATATGATCGCTCATCTGGAAACACATGCCAAAGCGGGCGATGTTTTATTGCTTCACGGATGCTGTCATAACCCGACGGGCGCGGATCTCTCCCACGCGCAGTGGGATAGAGTGGCGCAGCTCTTGCTCGAAAAAGATTTAACGCCCTATATCGACCTTGCTTATTTCGGTCTTGGGCGGGGTATGGAAGACGATACATACGGCGTGAAAAAAGTCATCGACAGCGTACCGGAATGTTTGGTCGCGGCGTCATGCTCGAAAAATTTCGCGCTGTATAAAGAGCGCGTTGGCCTTATTTGCATAATCACCAAAGACCCTGAGACGGCAAAAATTGCTGAAAGTCAGCTTAGCGCCGCGCAGCGTAAACTTGTCTCTATGCCGCCGGATCACGGCGCGGCGCTTGTTGCGCGCGTTTTGGGCGATCCTGTATTATATGCGGAATGGGAAGCCGAACTCACGCACATGCGTGAGCGTATGATTGCGCTTCGTAAGCAATTATCTGGCGCCATGAACGTCCAAGGCGGCGAAGCGATTGCAGCGGCGATCAAAGACCAGAATGGTATGTTCTCTACCCTGCCGCTTTCGCAAGCACAGGCAGAGCGTCTACGCGAAAAGCACTCAGTCTATATCATGAATTCAGGCCGTATGAACATCGCTGCCGCCAACACGGAAAACATACCGAGATTGGCCGAGGCAATTTTAGCGGTTTTGTAGGGAGCAGCCTCTACTCGGCCGCTACAAGCCTTGCGGCCGTGGAGAGTTCCATCGATAGGAGCTGCGAGACGCCTTGCTCGGCCATGGTGACGCCGAATAGGCGGTTCATGCGGGACATGGTTACGGCGTTGTGAGTGATGGCGATAAACTTCGTGTTAGTTTGCTTGGTCATCGCGTCCAAAAGATTACAATAACGCGCGACATTGGCATCATCGAGGGGCGCGTCAACTTCGTCCAAAACACAAATTGGCGCTGGGTTCGATAGGAACACGGCAAAGATAAGCGCGGTGGCCGTCAGGGCTTGTTCGCCGCCCGACATAAGCGACATAGACCCTAATTTTTTCCCGGGCGGGCTGACCATGACTTCGAGGCCCGCTTCAAGCGGATCATCGGATTCGGTAAGCGCGAGGGACGCTTCGCCGCCGCCAAACAGGGTTGTAAATAAATGCCCGAAATGTCCGTTGACGATATCAAAAGCTTTCAAAAGGCGCTCGCGGCCTTCGGCGTTAAGTTCGTCAATGCCTTCGCGAAGACGGGCGATCGCCGCCGTTAAATCGGTGCGCTCTGTGATCATCGCGCCGAGGCGTTCTTCTTGTTCTTCGGCTTCGACATCGGCGCGAAGGTTGACGCCGCCCATGCGTTCCCGCTCATTTTGCAGGCGCTCTAATTTGCGGTCAATGTCGGTTTCTGTCAGGCCGCTATCGGCCGGAAGTTCGCCGAGATATTGCGGGAGCTGCGCAGGTTCGCACGACAGAGTTTCGCCGATGCGGGCCTGTGTGTCTTCAATGCGTTCCTGCGCGGCCGCTAGGCGCGCTTCTGCGCCGGCGCGCTGTTCGCGGGCTTTGCCGTGCGCAGCGTCCGCTTCGCGGGCTTCGGCTTCTGCGGCGCGAAGCGCCGTTTCGGCGTTCGCCAAAACATCGGCCGCGCTTGTGCGGCGATTTTCTGCGGCGGCCAATTCGGCAAAAAGTTTCTTGCGGCGTTCTTCAAATTGATCAGGGCCAGAGGTCGCGGCTGTGAGCGCGCTATCTGCGCTTTCTTGGCGGCGAGTCAGCCCTTCAATGCGGCTGGCGGCGGTTTCGGCGCGGCGCGTCCAATCGGCGCGCTCCTTTTCTACGGCGGCTAAGCGGTTTGCGCGGGCATCGACTTCGTTCTTTAGTGTACGGTAGGCGGCACTAGCCTCGTCTGCGGCGGCGCGGGCCGCGACGAGTTTTTCAGATAAAGCGTCTTGCTGCGCCGTAAAGTCTTCGCCCCCTTCAAGTGCGGCAAAGGCTTCCTTGGCCTCCAAGGCTTGCTTAGAAAGGTCTGTGAGTTCGCGCCCTAGCCGTTCCAGTCGGTCTTCTAGCGCGCGTTTTTCTGCGCCTTCGCGGGCGATATCGGTTTCGTACTGGGTGAGAGCAGCCTGCGCAGCGCGGTCTTTACGTTCAATATCGGGGATGTGCTGCCGCGCATTTTTTGCGGCCTGCTCTGCGGCGTGGCGGGCCTCGCGCGCGGTCTCAAAGTTTTTCTGCGCGGCGTCAACGGCTACGGTCCGCGTGTCAATTTCGGTCTTAAGGTCGGACAGGCGGTTTTGCTGTTTGAGGCGAACGGCAGCGGCGGTTTCGGCCTCGGCTTCGACTTCAAATCCGTCCCAGCGAATGAGGTGGCCTTCAAGCGTCACAAGGCGCTGTCCTGGAAGGAGCTGACTACGGAGCGTCTCGATTTGCGCGTCTTCTACGATACCGATTTGCGATAGGCGCGCGGAAAGTTCATCCGGAGCTTTCGCGTAATCAAGCAAAGATTTAAGCCCGCCTGGTAACGGCGTTGCGGGTGTCGGCGCGCCTTTCCACTGCATTGGCGCGGCGTCAGAAATCGGCGCTTCAAGGTCTTCGCCAAGCGCGGCGGCGAGAGCGGTTTCGTAACCTTTTTTAACGTCAATCCGTTCAAGGGCAGGCGTCCAATTCGCGCTTATGCCGCGCGAAAGCACGTTCTCAAGCGCGGAGCGTTCTGCGGTGAGCTGTGTTAAAGCCTGCTTGGTTTCGGAAAGGCGGTCGCGTGCGGCTTGGTCGACGCCTTCGGCGTCTTGGCGCTTGGCCTGTAAATTTTGCTCATGGGCGCGAGCTTCTTCAAGCGCGCTTTGCGCTTCACTAACGGCGGCTGCGAAAAGGTTTTGCGAACCGCCAGGCTGACTTCCCGCGATGAGGGTATCGAGTTTGTTTTTGGCGTTTCTGTGTTCGCCTTGTACGCGCTCTAGCCGTGCGTCTGATTGCGAGACATCGCGGCGTGCCGAGTCGCGGCGGGCATTTTGATCAGCCGCGCGGCGGGTAAGCTCGTTATAGTCAGTCTCCAGTGAAGACCTTTGGGTAATCGCACGTTCGGCGTCATCTGCGGCGGCGTCTAGCGCAGCGCTCATGTCTTTGACGGCAGTCAGGGTATCATATTCGGCGGTGAGGCGAGCCGTGGCGGTCTCAGCGTCCTGCATAATGCTCGTTTCGCGGGCGAGGTCAGCGGCGAGTTGCTTTATTTGAGCTTCGAGTTTGCGAACTTCTGACTTGGCGGTTTTTTCATCGTTTTCGAGCACCTCTTTGGCGGCGTTCAGGCGCGCGAGGACGGCGGCGGCAATGATTTGCTCTTCGCGTTTCGGGTCCATATTGCCGGAAAGGTCAGCGGCAGCACGGGTCTTTTCGGACGCTTTACCGGCTGTATCTTGAACCTGTATCTCGCAGACTTTCAAAGTTTCCTGCGCGCCAGAAAGTGTCTCAAGCGCGGCTTCCCAGCGCTTAAGCCATAAGAGCGCTTTAAACTCATGAATTTCATTGGCGAGGCGTTTGTAGCGCGTGGCCTGACGGGATTGGCGGCGAAGCGAGGTGAGCTGGCTTTCTATCTGCGTAACGACATCATCAAGGCGCGAGAGGTTAGTCTCGGCCGCACGCAGCCGGAGTTCCGCTTCGTGCCGTCTTGTATGAAGACCAGAAATGCCAGCCGCCTCTTCGAGGATGCGGCGGCGATTGGACGGCTTGGCGGCAATAAGTTCGTTGATCTGTCCCTGACGGACAAGCGCGGGAGAGTTCGCGCCGGTACTCGCATCAGCAAAGAGGAGCTGAATGTCTTTTGCGCGAACGGTCTTGCCGTTGACCTGATATTTACTGCCAGAGCCTTTGGTGATGATCCGGCTAATTTCGAGCGTATCATCATCATTAAAGATCGGCGGAGCAACGCGGGCGCGGTTATCAATGGTTAGGGTAACATGAGCTTGATTGCGTCCGGGGCGGGCTTTGGTCCCGTTAAAAATAACGTCATCCATGGCCGCGCCGCGCATAGCTTTGGCGGAGTTCGCGCCCATAACCCAGCGAATGGCTTCGAGTAAGTTGGACTTACCGCAACCATTCGGGCCGACAATGCCTGTCAGCCCAGGCTGTATGATGAAATCTGTGGGATCTACAAAGGACTTAAAACCGACAAGTCTGATCTGGTTGAAAGCAAGCGATCCCATACGGCATTAGTGCTCTGCGGGTGTGTCTTCAGCGGCAGGAGTTTCCTCTGCCTCAGGCGAAAACTCTTCACCAAGAAGAGGCGCAAGAACTTCGTCAAATGACTGTGGCGTGAAAAGCTGATTTCCACTTGGCGCTTTTCTGATCATTTTGCCGTTAATAAAAAATGACGGCGTGGAGTTAACGCCGGCATCGATGCCAGCCTGAACAACTGCGTCATATTTTGCATTTTCGTCTTCATTAGCAAGACATGTTTCAAAGTCAGCCTCAGACAAGCCAGCCGCATTCGCGATATCGACATATATTTTGCGAATGGCCGCAGAGTCGCCGCTTCGGGCGGTTTGCAAAATCGTATTTTGCCGTTTGAACTGTAGGGCGATGTTTTCAAAAAACTTATTTTCATCGGCGCAATTGGCAATCAAGAAACCTGCGCGTGCGAGATTTTCTGGACTTGTTGGGAATTCGCGAAAGATGAAACGCACTTTGCCAGTATCAACATATTTCTGTTTGATGTCAGGGTAGGATGTGTTGTGGAATGTGGCGCAGTGGCCGCAAACAACAGAGGCATACTCGACGATAGTGACTTTGGCATCGGGATTACCAATGGCGTGATCACCAGCGACTTCATATTCAGAGGCCGTAGCAGCCGCGCCGTTTTCGCTGGCTTTATTTTTGTCGCTGCACCCTGCGAGCATCAAAGCAGCCATGCCTGTGACCAAAAGAGGTCTGAATACCGAATCAGTTTTATTAAAGTTCAACATAGTGAAGTCTCGCAGTTTAGCGCCGGAACGCAAGTTTTGGTTAAGATTTTGTTAATTTATCCACAGGGTGGTTAAGGTTTAAACGGGATGACGGGTTTTTTGTCTCGTGTATTTGGCTGGAGTGCCGGAGGCATAGGCGTGACGCCTGCAGACATTTTTTGAGTGACCATGTCCGCAATATCCGCCGCAGTAAGCGGTACGGCTCTCATCTCTCCGCGTACGTTGCGAGAGATGTATTCCCCGTCGACAATAAAGGCGGGGACACCAACGATGCCGCCATGAGCGGCCCGTAATAGAGACCGATCAATGCGGCCCGTGGTCGCTTGGTACGACAGGCAGGCGTTCAAATCTGCCTCAGTAGGCATGCCCGCCAGCCGCGCAAAGTTTAAATAAACAGGCTTGGCATTGTTGGCTTCCATCGCCGGAAAGAGAATGTGCTGAGAGTGCATTTGCCCGACAAGGTGTGTGAAGTAATCCGCTTCGGGCGCGCAGCTAGCAATGGCAAATCCGGCGCGAGATAAGTTGGCCGGCTGGGTTGGAAACTCCCGCACGATAAAGCGGACATTGCCTGTATCAATTTGCTCGGTTTTGAACGTTGGCCATTCTTCGGCAAACCATTTGCCGCAATGCGAACACGTAACCGAGGCGTACATAATGACGGTCACGGGAGCATTGTCAGCGCCGATGACATGGTCATCTGGGCTTTCTGTGTAAATATGATCAATATTAGGCAGAGGTGGGTTGCCGTTACCGGCGTGCGTGCCAGTTGCGTGGCCGCCTGCAGCGTGACTGTGTCCTGCATGGGCATCTGGCGCAGGGCGCACCCCAGGAGGCGGCGCGGTGTTTCCAGCAGGACGGAGCCGAGACGGAGTTTGAGTTTGCGGGGCCTGTGTGGTGTGCGCCTGCGGCGCGTGTGTGTGTGGCGCCTGTGTTTGAGGTGTGTGTGTCTGAGGCGTTTGTTTCTCGGGCGCTTGTTGCTGCGGCGCTATTGTTTCCTGCGTATCGGGCGTTTGCGCTGCGGAAGTTCCGGCGGCAATGCTTGTGCTGAGGTAAAGCGCGGCGGCTAACGTTAAAAGATGAGGTTTCATAATTTGTCTCTCCGAACGTCTGTCTCTGCGCCCTTATTGTTTTTAGTTTGCATGTTTTGCGCCTGTTGGCTCTTTGGCTGCCCATTATCCTTTGACAGAACTTGGCGGCCGAGGCTTTCAAAGGCTTTCTTTAGGTCTGGATCCTTAATATTTTCCAAGCCAGACTGCAGTCTATCTCCGGCTTGCTGGGTAAGGCCGCGCGGGGCGGGACCCGTGGAGACGTCCGTTTTGAGTTTAGTCTGAATAATTTTGAGCCGCTGTATGTGGCCCGGGCCGAGGTAAGTATTTGCGCGGTCAATGATAGAGCCGCTAGCCGCCATGATCAATGCGGCGGCGGGGCCGGGCGCAGATAAGACAAGGGCGCGGTCACCGTCGCGGCCAATGAACCGTAGGGGCCGCGAGAACTTAGCAAAGCGCGCGCCTATAATGTCGGGCCAGTGCTGCGCCAGTCCCGTACTGCCGGAGCCGTGCTTTTTTGAAAGGGGCCGCATGATACGCGCAATCGCTTTGCGCGCATGCGGCGCGGCGCGGTATTGCGGGCGTCCGCGCTGTGTTTCCAGCCACTTTGCCGTAGCCGCGCGTGCTTCTCGCTCTTCGCGTGCTTTATCAGCATCAGATATATCAGGCGGAAATGTCATGGGGGGCAAAATGGCCTATTGAAGCGGCGGGGTAAAGTAGGCATCTGTGTCTTTAATATGAAGATTTCGAAAGATATGCACATGATGCGGGCGGCGCTTCTGTCCCATTATGATACGAGCGGCCGGACATTGCCGTGGCGCATCCGGCCCGTAGACCGCGCGCGGGGCGTCATCGCTGATCCTTATGCCGTATGGTTATCGGAGATTATGCTGCAGCAAACGACCGTCGCTCACGGCACGCCCTATTGGCATAAGTTCTTATCGGCCTTTCCGTCCGTGACAGATCTCGCCAATGCGGAGCGCGACACGGTTCTCGCCATGTGGGCGGGGCTAGGCTATTATGCCCGCGCGCGGAACTTGCATAAATGCGCGCAAATAATCCGCGATGAGCATGACGGCGTTTTTCCGCGCTCAGAAAAAGAGTTGCTAAAGCTTCCCGGCATTGGCGCTTATACCGCAGCTACTATGGCGGCGATTTGTTTCGGTGAAGCCACGAATATTGTTGACGGTAATGTTGAGCGAGTGATTAGCCGTATCTTTCGCGTCCAAGAACCGCTCCCGAAGGGCCGCAAGGAAATTAGAGCAAAAGCCGCGACGCTCATCGGGCCAAACCGTCCCGGCGATTACGGGCAGGCGCTTATGGATTTGGGTTCGAACGTTTGTACGCCGCGGACGCCGGATTGCGGGGCTTGCCCGTGGGAAACTTACTGCGACGCTCATGCCAAAGGCGACCAGACGGATTACCCTAAAAAGCTCAAAAAAGAGAAACTGCCGATCCGCTACGGCGCGGTGTTTGTTCTGATCTGCGGTGATGAGGTGCTGCTCGAACGCCGCCCCGATAAAGGGCTCCTCGGAGGCATGATGGGCTTCCCGGGGACGGAATGGGGCGAGCGGCCCGACGATCCGCTATCATCTGCACCTATGGTTCGAAACTGGGAAAAAGTAGACGGCGAAGTCCGTCATGTCTTCACGCATTTTGACCTACGGCTTGAGGTCTACAGGGCGGAAGTGAGCGGTAAGCCTGAGGCCGAAGGGGAATGGGCAGAGCTTGCCAAAATAAAACAATACGCTCTGCCGACGGTTATGACGAAAGTTTTTGGCTTAGCGAGGCGTTAGCCCACAGTCTCCATCTCAGTCCGAATAACGCTTCGTAGCGCATCGATTTGCGTCATGCCTTGAGGCGTGGAGAAGTGCCAGAATGTCCAGCCATTACAGGCCGTCGCGTCTTGGACGTGCGCGCCGACTTGGTGGATTGAGCCTTGCATATCGTCACAGGCTAGGCTCCCATCAGGGCGGACTTGCGCGGTGTGTTTACCGTTGTGAGAATAAAGCATCGTACCAGGATTGATCAGACCGCGTTCAAGCAGCGTGCCAAACGGAACGCGCGGGGCGCTACGTTTTGAGCGCATGGTTTTAACAGATGCGCCTTCGCCGGCTTCGATTTTATTAATGCGGCGATTGGCGTGAATGATGTATTCTTCTTCCATCTCAAATCCGATGAAGTCGCGGCCCAGTTTTTTGGCAACTGCGCCCGTTGTACCTGTTCCAAAGAACGGATCGACAATAACGTCGCCGGGGTTTGATGTGGCAAGAATAACGCGGTGGAGAAGGCTTTCCGGTTTTTGTGTTGGGTGAGCTTTGTTGCCATCTGATTTCTTGAGGCGTTCGCGGCCCGTGCAAATCGGCATGGTCCAATCAGAGCGCATTTGTACGCCATCATTCATCATTTTCATGGCGTCATAATTAAATGTTGGACGCGAGTCTTCGGACTTTGTTGCCCAGATTAGGGTCTCGTGGGCGTTGGTAAAGCGCGTGCCGCGAAAGTTTGGCATAGGGTTGGTTTTGCGCCAGATAATATCGTTTTGAATCCAGAACTGTTGGTCCTGCAACACCGTGCCCACGCGGAAAATATTGTGGTAGCTACCAATCACCCAAAGCGATCCGTTGGGTTTTAAAATACGCCGCGCCGCCTTCATCCAATCATGGGTGAAAAGGTCATAGGCATCCATCGTATCGAACTGGTCCCACTCTTCGGTCACGCCGTTAACGGTGCTATTGTCTGGGCGAGACAGGTCGCCACCAAGCTGTAGATTATAGGGCGGGTCGGCGAACACAAGATCGACGGAGTTAGCGGGGAGGGCATTCATGCCGTCAATACAGTTGCCTTGAATAATAGAGTTCAGGGGGAGAGTGCTCATTATTTGCGCCTTAAGGTTCGAATCAATTTGTTATTTAAGGCGACGGTCTATTGTAACCCTTTCCAAAACCTTAAAGCCTTGAAAAACATGAGATTTTAAGATTTTGTTAGGGAAGGTTAATATCCACAGGTTCGCATTTATGTCTGTATTTAACGGGCGGGTTGTGCCATTGAGCCGCCATGTTTACTTGGGACGAATTACGCAGCACGCTGCATGTAGAACGGCTTGATACTTATCTCTTTCGCGGAGATTCGCTTAGCCTTGGATTAAAACGGGTTTTCGGCGGTCAGGTCTTGGCGCAGTCGTTAAACGCGGCGGCGCGGTCAGTAGATGCTGATAAGGTCCCGCATTCTATGCATGGCTATTTTTTACGCCCTGGGGATTTTACCCGTCCGATTATTTTTGAAGTCGACCCCATCCGCAATGGCCGCAGTTTTTCAACTCGCCGCGTCGTGGCGCGGCAAAACGGCGAAGCGATTTTCAACAGCTCGGTCTCCTTTCACCGCGTAGAAGACAGTCCCAGCCATCAAATAGATATGCCAGAAAAGGTGCCCTCGCCGAGTAATGTCGAACCCGATGCCGAGCGAATAGCGAAGCTTTTAGAGAACAATCCACATGTTGACCCAACAAGACTTCGGAGTGATTATCTCCTCTTCCCCGAAGACGTAATTGATTTGCGGTCTCCGTTTCCGCGCAACCTTTTAAAGGCAGAGCCGGAAGAGCCGGAGCATGGCTTTTGGTTTCGGGTAAAGGCTGATATTGGCGATGATCCTGTTATGCACCAAACTCTGCTCGCCTATATGTCGGACAAAGCCCTCATGGGGACAGGCATCCGCCCGCATAGTATGAGCTTTTTCACGCATAAATTAATGGGCGCGAGCCTTGACCATGCCATGTGGTTTCACACCGATGTTCGCGTGGATGAGTGGCTCTATTATCATCTCGACAGCCCGCGCTCTGGCAGAGCCCGGACGTTTAATCGCGGTAGTTTTTACACCGAAAGCGGAGAGCTCATCGCCTCCACCGCGCAAGAAGGCCTGTTCCGGCTAATTAAAGAGTAGAGTTAAGGCGGCGCGGCGCCCAGCAAACTCGTCCAGCCGTCAATTGACGGGTAGGGCGTGATGCTGAGCCCTTCGTCTTCGAACCGTTTTGCGACTTTTTCGGCTTGGTCATCAATGATGCCTGAGAGGATGACTCTGCCGCCGCTTGCAAGCGCTTTGACTATGTTAGGGGCAAGGCCCATGAGCGGGCCCGCTAAGATATTCGCGAAGATCAAATTAAATTTACGGCCATCCAGCGCAGGACTATCAAAGCCGTCGGCTTGAACGGATGTGATGTAATCTGCGACTCCGTTAATTTCGGCATTTTGCGCTGTGACGTCTACGGCGTCTTGGTCGATGTCCGTTGCAAGAATGTTTTGCTCTAAAGCCATAGCGGCGGCAATCGCGAGCGTCCCCGCACCTGCGCCGAGGTCCAGAACATGTTTGGGTTTAAATCCGCCTGATAGAAGTTCGTCAAAGATAATCAGGCAGCCTTTGGTGGTTCCGTGATGGCCTGTTCCAAATGCGAGCCCAGCATCAATATGGACCGGGTGAGCGGCGCCGATTGGCACGTTGTCAGCGTCATGTGAACCGTAGACCCAGAACCGTCCGGCGCTAACGGGCGGGAGGCCAGACTGGCTTTTTGTTACCCAGTCTTCGTCGGGAAGTTGGCTGATAGAATATTCCATCTCGGCGGGTAGAGACAAGCCGCGCAGGGCTGTTTCAGCTTCGGCCTTGGTCTCGTATAACGCCTGAACGAACATGCGGCCTGAGGGCACGCGGGACGACCCGTCTTCAAAGATAGAAACTGCGAGCGCGTTCATCTCTTCGTCGAAACCCAGCGCGTCGGACAAGGTGAAAATATCATCCGCTGCGCCGCGAATGAAAAGCGCGAAAGGGCGGCTCATTTCTTCGTCTTAAGATCAGAGGTCGCAAGGCAGCTATGATTATGAAGTTTACCTTCTCGCGCCCCGCATAACAAATACATCATAAGCTCCGGCTCGGCCGAGTGGCCCATATGGGCTTGCATCGGATCCACAAATCCCGCGAACAATGGAATGATTTGATTGGCAAACTCAAGCCGTAAGTCGATGAAATCAAACCCTAGGGCTTTGGCGACGTTCTCTCGTTCGGCCGCGTTAAAGATGACAGACGTATTATCATCTCTTACAGCACGGTGGATCCAGAGTTGTTCAAAGAATGGATTGAACTCATAGGTGAGAAAGTCGTTAAGCTCAGACAGCGCAACGATTTTCGGGCGGGCTTTATCCTGCGAGTTTACCGGCAGTATTTTGGGCTTCAATGTTAAATCCGACAGGGACAAAAGCGCGATTTGGTTAGCGAGCATATAGGTTTCGCTGCCGGCGATCATGTCATCAAGAATTGTGTCCCTTCCGTCGGTCATAGCTTCTCGCATGACATCGAAGGCGATTTTACTGCCGAGGCTTTCTGTTACAAACGCAAATTGATTGGCCCGAATGGAGGTGTTCGTGGCAATGTCACAGGCTTTTCCATAGGCGACATCGTGACTTTGTTTCGTGAAATCAAACCCCGCCGCGTCAAGCGCTGCGCTGCACATAGCGCCGCGTATAGCGTTGCGAATTTCATGTCCTGCTGGGCCCAAATACATGACCGCATCAGAGAACCCGTAATTAACAAGCTCGTCTTTAAGCTTGCGGTTATATTTACGGCGCAATCCGGCGATACCCGTCGAAGATCCGCGCGCATCATCTTGGCCAACATGCGGGTATTGTAACTCGTTCCAGAAAATATCGTCCCAGAATATACGGTAGACAACATATTCAAGATTATCATCCACATTCAACGTCTGCTTGTCCATACACACAAGCTTGTTGAGCTGTAAGCTTGTGCCTGGAATCGTGGTTTCGTAATAGACTGGCTCTTCGCCTGTTGTGATATAAATATGATTGGTGACTTTCGAAGGGCTCGCTTCGGCGCTGTTGTCGCAAGGCGTATCAATAATTTGTCCATCCAGTTTCAAGCCATAGGCTTTGGCGACGCCGGTTAAAAAATTATTGCCGAGCTGATCTTTCTCTGGATTTTCCGTCCAGCCAATACCGTGAAGATAGAAAATATTGACGCGGTTTTTTAGCCTTCCGGGAATAGGGTCGGCAAGAAACTCAAGACCTTGAAACTCTCCGTCATTGGATTTTTCTGAGGCCAGAGCGTTGACCTCGTGAACCTTTAATTTCGTATTTGTTGTCGTACAGGCCGAGACAATCAGGGGCAGACATAGACAAAGAGTTGTTTTGATGAGATTTTTCATAAAGTCTGAATAGCACAGGCGCGCGGCTTGCCAAAGGTTTAGATGTGGCAATTTGAGGACGTTATTTTACATAATAAATATGTATAGTCGCCGCGAGTAACGAAGCCACAGGACAGTAGGACATGATCACAAGCTCGCCATCCCGGCCAGACACTACCCCCCGCTTTGCAGAGCTTTATATGCCGAAGATCGTCACAGTCTGGCGCGAGGGTTACGGGCTTAAGCAATTGCGCGCAGATGCAATTGCGGGGCTGACCGTCGCGGTGGTGGCTTTGCCTTTGTCGATCGCTATTGCCGTGGCGTCTGGTGCGTCTCCGGCGCAAGGTTTGGTGACGGCCATCATTGGCGGCATAATCGTCTCATTACTCGGGGGTAGCCGGTTTCAAATTGGCGGGCCCGCAGGGGCGTTTATTGTTCTGGTCAACACAACCGCCGTAACCCACGGTATGGACGGGCTTATCTTGGCTGTGCTTTTATCAGGAATCCTTCTCGCGATTGCCGGGTGGCTTCGGCTCGGGACATTTGTTAAATTTGTGCCCTATCCTGTGACGGTAGGTTTTACGGCTGGGATTGCGGTCATTATCTTGGCCAGCCAGATGAAAGACCTGTTTGGTTTGACGCTTTTAGAGGCGGAGCCTGGGCCGTTTGTAGAAAAAGTTCAGGCCTTGGCGGCGGCCGCGCCGACCGCGAATATATCGGCGATACTTATTGCGGTACTGACGGTGGCTGTGATCCTCGGGCTCAAGGTTTACAGGCCGCAATGGCCCGGCATATTAATGGCTGTGATTGCGGCGGCGGTGGCCGCTGCAGCGCTGGGTATGGACGCGGCCACAATCGCCTCCCGCTTTGGAGAAATGCCAAACAGTCTGTCTATGCCACGAATGCCCGAAATTACGGCGAGTAAAGCTTTGGCTGTCATGCCCGCCGCGTTTTCATTTGCGCTGTTGGGAGCCATAGAATCGCTCTTATCGGCTGTCGTAGCTGACGGCATGACGGGGCGTAGGCACAGATCGAATTGTGAATTGGTGGCGCAAGGCGCGGCAAATATCGGCTCCGCGCTTTTTGGCGGCATTTGCGTAACGGGAACGATTGCTCGCACAGCGACCAATGTACGCGCCGGAGCGCACGGGCCGCTCGCAGGGATATTGCACAGTGTCTTTTTATTATTGATGATGGCCCTAGCTGCGCCTTTAATTGGGTTTATTCCTATGGCGGCCTTAGCGGGTGTTTTGGCCGTTGTGGCTTGGAACATGTTTGAACGGCACGCCTTTTGGCGCCTTCTGAAAGCGTCTCGCGGCGACGCGCTTGTTTTGCTGGCGACCTTTGGATTAACGGTATTTCGCGATTTGACAGAAGCTATCATTGTGGGCTTCGCCATTGGCGCGCTTCTCTTCATTCACCGCATGTCTCAAGACGCAAGAGTCGAGCTCGGGGCGGAATTATCTCGGCCCGATCAAGCCGACAATGGCGAAGGTGTCCGCGTGCCTTATAAAGAAGAAGCAGCGAACCCAGAGATTGTGGTCTGCCGTATATCTGGCGCGTTCTTCTTCGGCGCAGCCGCGACCATCGGCACGGCATTAGACCAAATCGGAGATAAGCACCGCGCCGTTATCTTAGACTTTGAAGATGTGCCGTTAATCGATTCTACGGGCGTAAACACGGTTAAGGCGCTGATAGATAAGGCTCGCCGTAAAAAGGTAGAGGTTTATTTGACCGGTATGTCAGACGCGATTGCCGACGATATGAGCGCCTTTGGTGTTCACGCGCCGGAAATTATCCGAGAACCGTCAATAGAGTCGGCGATGGAAAAGTTATCAAAGTAAATTCGCTTGTAAGAAATCACCGCATGCGCAAGGGGAATACTCTCCTGCAAAATAAAACCCTTACTTGCGCTTTCAGCGTAAAGCTGAAAAGTATTTATTCTATGGATAAGACGGCCATAAAGCTGCGCCTAAATGAGGGATATTATGACAGAGCCAATAATTCACGCCCGTACTTGCCACTTATGCGAGGCAAATTGCGGTGTGCTCATGACTGTCAAAGACGGGCAGGTGACATCTGTTAAAGGTAATCCCGATCATGTGCTTAGCGAAGGTTATATTTGCCCGAAAGCAACTGCTATTCCTGATCTTCAAAACGATCCTGACCGCCTTCGATGGCCCATCAAAAAAGTTGGCGAAACATGGGAAGAGATTAGCTGGGAGCAAGCGTTTTCTGAAATTGCAGAGCGCCACGCCGCCGTTATGGACAGCCACAAATCCGCTGCCATGTATATGGGTAACCCCAACGCGCATAATTATGCTGGAGCCTTTTATTCTCGGAGCTTGATGAAGGCGTGGGGCGCAAAAGGATTGTTCTCTGCCTCTACGCTAGATCAAATTCCGCACATGATCGCGCAAAAATGGATTTACGGTCATAACGCGCTTTACCCCGTGCCGGACATTGACCGGACACAGTTCATGGTCATAGTTGGCGGGAATCCGCTTGCGTCCAACGGCTCGCTTTGGACTGTGCCGAATGTGAAGAAACGGATTAAGCGCCTGCAAGAGCGCGGCGGCAAGCTGGTAGTCATTGACCCCCGCCGTACGGAAACGGCTAAAGTTGCTGACGCCCATCATTTTGTGAAACCCGGAACGGATACGGCGTTTTTCCTTGGCGTGCTTCTGGCGCTAGACGAGGCCGAACTTGTTAAACCGGGGCTGCTTTTGCCAATGCTTAAAGATTGGGACGCGGCATGGGGCCATCTGCGCGGCTTTGATTTGCACGCGCTCGCCGCCTATTGCGGTATGGATGCTGATGTCATCAGGGGAATTGCCAAGGAGCTTGGCAATGGACAACCTGCTATTATGTATGGCCGCATGGGTGTCTCCGTTGTACGCTTTGGCACGCTCAATCATTATTTAATTCAGCTTATTAACCTAGCCACAGGCAATGTTGACCGCGCCGGCGGCGTGATGTTCCCGGACTCTGTGGTGGATCCGGTAGAGCGCAGCGGCACTGGTTCTTATGGCCGCTTTCATATGCGGCTCTCCGGACGACCTGAAGTCTTGGGCGAGTTGCCAACGGCGGAACTTGCCAGTGAAATCATTACTGAAGGCGAAGGGCAGATCGGCGCGCTCATGACGGTGGCGGGGAACCCCGTTTTGTCCGCCCCAGGCGGACGTCAGCTCGACACAGCGCTTGAAGCCTTAGATCTTCATGTTAGCCTTGATATGTATGTGACAGAAACCTCTCGTCATGCCGATTATATTTTACCGCCTTGCGGGCCGCTGGAGCGCGATCATTACCCAATGTTTTTCACCCCGCTCGCGATCCGTAACTACGCGACTTATTCATCTGCGCTGTTCCCGAAACCGGAAGGCAGTAAAGAGGACTGGGAAATCATGCATGGTCTGCACACGGCGATCAAAGAGCGCGCCGGAGAAGAGGGGCCCGCAAAAGTCGAGCCGCGTGTGATCCTAAGCGAGATTATGAAAACGTCGCCGCATAATGTGACCTTTGAAGACATTGAAAACGCGCCTAATGGTATCGATCTTGGCCCGTTGCAGCCGCGACTGCCAGAGAGATTGAAGACAGAGGATAAAATGGTTCACTGTGCGCCGGATACTTGCACTGATGATTTGATGGCGTTTC
This sequence comes from Alphaproteobacteria bacterium, assembly GCA_051252005.1. Lineage (GTDB taxonomy): Bacteria > Pseudomonadota > Alphaproteobacteria > Caulobacterales > Maricaulaceae > JACOMS01. The sequence continues at coordinate 201,402 of JBPOEZ010000005.1, forward strand.
AGGTGGTTCTGAATGAGAGCGCAGGGCAGGCTTCCAGCGGCACATATTCGCTGATTGGCCGCCGTCATTTGCGTAGTAATAATAGCTGGCTTCACAATAGCCATCGCCTCATCAAAGGTCCTAACCGCTGCACTATGATGATCCATTCCGCTGATGCGGAAGGTCTTGGATTGGCAGACGGAGACAGGGTCAAAGTCTCAAATGATGTGGGCGTGGTCGAACTGCCCGCTGAGATTACAGATGACATTATGCCGGGCGTGATTTCCATTCCCCACGGGTTTGGACATGGCCGAAAAGGCGTGAAATTGTCTGTCGCGCAAACTGCGCCTGGGGTTTCAATGAATGACTTAACTGACCCTGGAATTGTCGATAAACTCTCGGGTAACGCGGTTTTAAATGGTGTGCCTGTTACGGTTGAAAGGGTGTAAGTCACTGAATAGTAATGTGAATTTTACTGTTATATTTGATTGTTGCACTTTCAATGATTGTGAGCGATACTCTTGATAATGCAGAAGTGAAAAACTTCGCCAAGGGGCCAGATCATGAACTACAGAAAAGCTATAGCCGTATTGTCACTTTTTTCGGCGGGGTCAGTGATGAGTATTTCCGCTCAAGCTCAGGAAAGCTTTATCGGTGAAGTCTTAATTTATGCAGGAAGTTATTGTCCTAGCGGGACGCTGCCTGCAAATGGGGCGCTGTTGGCGGTCAATAATAATTCAGCTTTGTTTAGCCTGCTTGGGACAAATTTTGGCGGAAACGGCCGAACTCAATTCGGCGTGCCGGATTTGCGGGGCCGTGTCCCTATCAATGCTGGGACGAGCCCTGGCTTGAGCGGGGGCAGAATCGGGGACATGCAGGGTAGAGATTTTATTAATTTGACCGAGGCTCAAATACCGTCTCACCGTCATGATGAACCTCAGCATATCCATACCATTGATGGCCACAGTCATACGGGAAAATTCCAAGTTCATTCGGGCGGTGGCAATACAAATACGCCTGTGGGGTCCAGCGTTGCTACATTCCCTGCTGGCAACTTGTATGCGGGGAGCCAGCCAAGCCCAAGTGTCAGTATGGCGAGCGGGACATTGGATATAGAAGACGCGCCGGCATCGAATACGAGCGTGAGTCATCCGGCAACGACGCCGACAGGAAGTGCAGGGAACTCGAGTCCAGCATATATGGGCTCGCCCTCTTTAGCCTTTACGGTTTGTATCGCAACACAGGGTTTGTACCCATCAAGAAATTAGGGGTCCTTAGGATGAGGGCTGGCCACTGTAACGGAGGCCTGATCTTTGACTAAGAAATCTCACAATAAGGCAGAAGGATAACAATGATGAACCGGACAGTTTCGACCTTAGGATATGTTTCAGCTCTAATGATTTTGGGGGCGACAGCGCCGATATCGGCGCAGGCATCATCCTCGCCTTATCTTGGCGATATCATGATTACGGGAAGTAATTTTTGCCCGCGGGGCTGGGCGAGAACTGAAGGGCAATTAATTGCGATTGCTCAAAACCAGTCGCTCTTTTCACTGCTTGGAACAACCTATGGCGGTGATGGCCGCACGACATTTGGTTTGCCGGATATTCGCGGACGCGCGCCAACAGGTCAGGGCGCGGGACCTGGCATGTACCCTGTCACTCTGGGATCGAAAGGCGGCCGGGAAAGCGCAACGATTACCGAAGCTAATATGGCCCGACATCAACACTCTACAACGCAAATGACTCACGGGCATGACGTTGCTGATCACACTCACGATGACAAAGTACACACACATACAGGGTCGGGCACAACCAATTCACCAGATGGAGCCTCATTTGCGACTTATCCTGCGGGGCAGAATGCCTTTGCTGCTGGACCTCTGACTGGGGCGGCTCTCGGCGGGGCCATGGCATCGGATGTTGTTCGCGTTACAGATAGTCCGGCGGTTCAAAGCGGAAGTGCTTCGGCGACAGCCACGACTTATGCTGGTGGCAGTCAGCCCATAGATGTCCGTGAGCCGCGCCTTGTCATCCAGTATTGCATAGCAACCCAAGGCCTTTACCCACCGAGAAATTAAGCCCAATTGACGTTTGAACCAGCACCAACGCGAAATACCTAGCGGAGATGAAAATGAAAAAGTTTTTGAAATCAACGGCGGCTGCGGCGGCAAACTTATCCCTTCTTGGTCTGCCGCTTTTTGTCCTGTTTGTGCCAACGGCCCAAGCGGGTTCGGAAGACTTTATCGGAACTGTTAATATGACCGCTAATAGTTTTTGCCCCCGCGGAACGGTGGAACTGAACGGCGGTACAATGCCGATCCAACAAAATTCTGCTTTGTTTAGTCTTATTGGCACAGCGTTTGGAGGCGATGGGCGAAATACGATGGGGCTGCCGGACATGCGCGGACGGGTCCCTGTTGCCAATGGCACAGGCCCGGGGCTGCTCCCCCGAACACGCGGAGAGCAAATGGGCTCGCAAACCATGACTATCACCTCCGCAGAGTTGCCCGCCCATATACATCAATCTCCAGAACACACACATACTACGCCTAGTCACGGCCATGAGGGAACGATTGGCGTCAGTAGCGCGGCCCCTGATACCCATAGCCCCGTGGGCGGATCCCTGCCCACCTATCCCGTTGGTGGTCAGCAATATGCAGCGGGACAGCCCGATGGCGGCGGAGATCTGACACCTCTCGCTATTATCATAGACCCCGCCGCTCGGACCGTAAATGCTGGCGATGCATCCCAACAGGTCACGACAATGACGGGGGGTAGTGTGCCCTTTGATCACCGCGCGCCTTATATTGGTATCCGGTTTTGTATGACCACAGACGGGCCTTACCCATCGAGAAACTGATAGGTTTGCGACAGCGGCGCCACTTTTAAATGGATTGCAGGGCCTCCCAAACATGGGGGGTCTTTTTTGTTCTCGCAAAAGACTTTCTTGTATTTCCTTCGCCCCACACTCGTAAAATTTCAACGATTTAAACCCCTTGTTAAACAAACCAAGGCATCAAGACGTTAACCATGTGCGATTCTCGCTCATTTGGAGGGTTATTATGCGGCTTGCAGTCTGTGCTTTGTCAGCGGTTTTATTATCAGGGTGCTCTTGGCTTGGTGATTTCGGGTCATCAAATAGTGGCTATGTCTACAATCAAGGCGGCGGAATCTATCAGCCGCAAAAAGCAGCATCACAGCAAAGCCAAGCTTATGGCGGGTATCAGCAAAGCCAACCCCAAACATATGGCGGTTTTCCGCAACAACCTGATTTTAACGGCGGGTACACATCCGGCGGATATGGCTCGCATGTATCTACGGCCGCTCAGCAGGCTGGAAATTACAGTTCCAAGCCGCGCATCAAAAAGCCTAAACTCCGTGGGACTCTGTCCATGGGTTTTGAGAAAAGCAATGGCGGAAATTATATTGATTACGCAAAAATTCCGACACTGAATCCAGAACTCGCTTATAATCCAACGACCTATAATGAAACCATCACGGGTCTTGCGCCTACTGACGGCGTTCAGACATCAACCACCTATAGCGCGCTGATTGAAAATATCGACAAGCCTGACATCTCATTTGATGATGTTCATAGTACGCCTTTGCATATCCAAGCCGGGCTTGAATATATCTTGTCGCCTCATGTGACTCTTTTTGCCAATGCAGGGTACGCCTATGCTGAGGGCGAAGAGGGCGATGTTATCAAGATCAATGGGGCTTTGACCTCTGCCGTGACAGAGCAAACCTATGTTGGCGGTGCTGCCGTCGGGGCTCCAATTACAAATACAACTGTAATTCCTAATGCCGGACAGATTGCGACATTCTCTTATAACTTCTCTGATATGGAACGATTGGATGCCGAAGTTGGCGGGCGGTATTATTTCAACCCGATCGTGAAGGATCAGGCTCACCGCACTGTTACGCCGTTTATTGGCGCGTCTGCGGGTATAGCGCATCACAATGCGCAATCTTTGACAGTCGGTCAGAGACAGGCTTTTTATCAAGAAAATTATGACGCTTTGACGGGAACACCCGCGACAGATTACCAGCTTACTACCTATAGCGTGCCAACAGCGGCCGCGCCGACGCAAGTCTATGATAGCGGTATTGTCCCTAAAGGGTCTTTGACGGCTGGCATGGAGTGGCAGGTTACCAAAGGCACGGCTCTGGCGCTAGAAACGGGTCTCGTTTATGAGGGCGGCCGTGATTATAGCAACGGCGCAAAAGGGGATAGCAATTTGAGCGTCCCCCTGACCCTGCGCGGTAGCTTCAACTTCTAAATCAAGCCTATTGGCGGCCTTGCATGGCCGCGAATTTTTCGTGCCCAACATTATACTCGGCGCGGCATGTGACTCTTAAGCTTTACCTTAATATGGGCATGGGTAAGTGATTCGAACGGATTGACACGAAACTCTCATTCCTAAGAGAGTTGCGTAAAATCAGAGACTTATAGCGCCGCAAACCACCACATTAACCGCTTTGTTAAGACTTTGTTCGTCATTTGAAAACCTTTTCTTAAACATAAGATGGTTAATTTAGACCAGAGACAATTGAATTATTACAAGGGAGACCGATATGCGTCTTGTAGCCTGCGCATTATCAACAGTATTACTTTCCGGGTGTTCCTGGTTTGGCATGGGAGGCGGCCACGGCGACTCTTATGGATACAATAATTACGGCTACGGCGGCGGCGCTGTTTATGGCGGCGGATGCGGTCAAGCGCAGCCTCAAGCCTATTACGGCGGCGTGCAATACGCGCAGCATCAATATACACTTCCAAGCTCGGGCTGTACACCCGGCCAAGGCTACAACGTGTCTCATAATGGTTATCAGCAAGGTATGGGCGGCCAGTACGGCACAGGTCAATACGCATCAGGTCAGTACGGCATGGGCGGTCAATATGCTATGGGTCAAGGCACAGCGATGTCCTCAACTGTTTCCGGGCAATCTTACAGCGGCGGTAGCGCCTACACAGGCGGTGCGTATGGCCAAACAGCGACGACTCTAACTGCGCAAGCGCCATACGGCGCGGCGGTTGGCGGCCAATATGGCGGCGGCGTTTACGGCGCAAGTGGCGGCGGATCTGTGCAAACGATTCAAGGCGCGCCAATTTATGTAGGGCAACCTTACGCAGCTTATGGCGGCGGTTACCAAGCAGCGTCATATAATGGCGGCGGCGCATATGGTTACGGCGGCGGCAGACTGCGTGGCCCTCAAGGCGGCAATGCATGTTGCGGCGGCGGCGGATTACCGTTTGGCATTGAAGCCGGTGTGGGTACAGAATTTGGTATTGGCGGCGATATATTCGGCGGCGAAGTCTCTAAGCCTTTCATTGGCGGTCCGGGTGTTGTCTCTGATCTTGCTCCTCTAAGTTATCAGGATGCTTATAAAAACGCCGTTCATTATAATCTCGCAGCGACATACGATATTAGCCCGAACACTACGGTAATCGGTCAAGTTGGCTACTCCAAGGCTGAAGGCAAGCTTAATAAAATCGGTACCGTTAGCGACGGCGGCGGCACAACGGAAGATCTATACGCTCAGTTCAGTGATTTGGAGCAAGTCCGCCTTGAAGGTGGTCTAAGACAATATATGGGCGATGGCGGCTACACAGGTCTGCGCCCATATGTCGGTGCATCAGCGGGTTTCGTGAACACTCAGGACGTCGTGTTAACGCAGTCTTCCGCGACGTTGGTCGATCCAAACTTATTTCAGCAAACCTACATTCAAGGCGGTTGGAGCCCTACGGCTTCCGGTATTATCGGCGCTGAGTGGCAAGTTGGCGCAAGAAGTGCATTGGGTGTTGAAACAGGCATTCGGTGGAGCGACGATTATGAGACAAACCTTAAATCTACGGACCAGTGGAGCGTCCCTCTTAAAATCCGAGGCCGTGTCTCATTTTAACGTGCCGCTGGTAAGCTTGGTTGCGCTTAAAAAATTATACTTAATTTAGTCTGAACTCGGCTTTGACCGAGTTTTAACTGTTCTCGTTTATAAATTATCTTAGATAAAATAAAAAAATATAGTGAGTTGGCGCTATTATTGCATCACTATGTCTAAGACACTATTATGCGTGGCGATTGTGCCACAACGAAACAACAGGATGAAGACTATGCGTTTATTGCTTTTGGGTACGGCGGCTATCGCTCTTTCCGGATGCTCTTGGTTCGGGGGCTCCAAATATCAACATCAACCCGCCGCGAAAAGTGCTTACGGTGTTTACGCAAAAAATGGTGATTGCTGTGCTCCGCTTAGCCGCTGGAATGTAGAAGGCGCTATTGGTCAAGAATTCCTCGTAGGCGGCGACATTTTTACGGGTGATAAAATTCATGTGGTTCCTGGCAATGCAGCCGCAAACCAGAAAATGGAAGATGTCTACGATAACGGCATGCGTTATGAACTTGGCGGATCTTACGCGCTTAACCCTAACCGCAAACTGACTTTGATGGGTTCTTATGCGAATGCGGAAGGTAATGATGTTACTGTCGGCGTCTATGGTGGTAATGCGCTAACAGGCCGTGTCAGTGATTATGAGCGTTTCGGCGTTGAAGCTGGCCTTCGTCAGTATTTCAATCCTACCCCTGCGCCATTGTTCCGCTCTGTTCGCCCTTATGTTGAGGCCAAAGTCGGTGCGACTAATGTTAAAGACATTACGCTCGAAAACGCTCAGCTAGGCGGCGCTGTTGAAAATGGCGGTACGATCGGTCTCTACGAAGGCGGATGGGTTCCATCAGCCGCGGGTATGGTCGGTATCGAAGCGCCTGTGTTTAAACGCGCAACCCTCGCTCTTGAATCTGGGATCCGTTACACGGGCCAAATTGAGAATGACACAACTTACTTTAACGGCGCGCACCCGCTCTCTGGCGTAAACCGTGATAGCAAAAGCTTTACGGTTCCTGTGATGCTTCGCGGCCGTTACCGCTTCTAGCTCTTAACTAAAACTAAAAATAAAAACCCGGCGGCTTACCCCTGCTGGGTTTTTTTATGCGTTTTCTTCTGCGCTAAAAAAGTTTTCCTATCGTTCTCCCCGATTTTGCGCGACAGTGCCGTCAGTTATGCTGAAAATAACAGCAAGCAGGGGAGAGTGGTAATGAGTGATGAGACACATGTAGCGGCTCATGCTGCGGATCATAAAGCCTATTGGCGTGCGGCGAAGCGCTTGACGATCAGCCTTCTTGTGATCTGGTTTCTCGCATCATTTGGCGCAGGCATTTTGTTTCGTGAATTTTTAGATCAGTTCCATATTGGCGGCGCGCCGCTTGGCTTTTGGTTCGCGCAAAACGGCGCGATCTATGTGTTCGTCATTTTGATCATTGTCTATTGCATCCAAATGACCCGCCTTGAGAAAAAATTCGGAATCAAGGGTTAGCCTCATGGATCAAAGTTTCTGGACCTATTTTTTCGTTATCCTGACCTTCGGGATTTATATTGGTATCGCTATTTGGTCACGCGCAGGCTCCACAGAAGAGTTTTATGTCGCGGGACATGATGTTCATCCGACTATCAACGGGATGGCTACCGCCGCAGACTGGATGAGCGCTGCGAGCTTTCTGTCTATGGCAGGCCTCATTGCGTTTCTGGGGTATGGCGGTTCGGTCTATTTGATGGGCTGGACGGGCGGCTATGTGCTGCTCGCGCTTTTGCTTGCACCCTATTTGCGAGAGTTTGGTAAGTTCACTGTGCCTGACTTTGTCGGAGACCGCTATTACTCTAAAACGGCGCGTGTGATTGCTGTCGTCTGCGCCTTGCTGGTGTCGTTCACCTATATTGCGGGACAGATGAAAGGCGTGGGCGTCGCCTTTTCGCGCTTTCTGGAAGTTGACTTCAATGTCGGGATCGCCATCGGCAGCGCGATTGTGTTTGTCTATGCCGTCCTTGGCGGGATGAAGGGGATAACCTATACGCAGGTCGCGCAATATGTTGTCTTGATTTTTGCCTATACGGTTCCCGCTATTTTTATCTCGATCATGATAACGGGCCATGCTGTTCCGCAGCTCGGCTTCGTAGGTAATGTCGCCGGAACTGAAACCGCGATGCTCGATAAGCTCAATACCGTGGTCACGGACTTAGGCTTTACGGAATATACATCGACGACAAAATCCACGCTCGATATATTTTGCATCACCGCCGCTTTGATGTTCGGCACGGCGGGCCTTCCCCATGTTATCATTCGATTTTTTACGGTTGGCTCTGCCAAAGCGGCGCGCAAATCAGCAGGCTGGGCGCTGGTTTTTATTGCTTTGCTTTATACCGTCGCGCCGACCATTGGCGCGTTTGCAAGGCTCAACTTCATCGATACGGTCAACGAAGCGACTTACATAACGGACGCCGAAGACTACGCTTCCCGCGCGCAGGAGATTACCGCAGGCGGCGGCAAGCCCGTGCCGGAATGGTATAAGGCTTGGGAGAAAACGGGGCTTCTGGCGTACGAAGATATAAACGGCGACGGCGTCATGCAGTATAGAGGGCCGAACGCGCCGGACGGGATTGAAAACGAAGTCGAGCCCAACCGGGATATTTTCGTTATGGCTAATCCCGAGATAGCGCAGCTCCCCGCATGGGTTGTTGGTCTCGTGGTCGCAGGAGGCCTAGCCGCCGCGCTTTCAACTGCCGCAGGGCTGCTAATGGTCATAAGCTCTGCTGTGTCACATGACCTTTTAAAACGCACTTTCACGCCGGATATGACAGAAAAACAGGAAATGCGGGCCGCGCGCCTTGCCGCGGCTGCGGCGGTGATATTGGCGGGTCTCATCGGGGCATTTGCCTCGTCTCTACCCTTTGTGGCGCAAGTCGTCGCGTTCGCGTTTGGGCTAGCCGCCGCGTCGCTGTTTCCTGTGATTGTCCTTGGTATATTCTGGAAACGGATGAACCGCGAGGGCGCGATCACGGCCATGCTGACGGGGCTGATTACGACTTTTTCCTACATTTATTATTTCAAGTTCTTAGGCGGAACGCCGGACAACTGGCTTTTTGGTGTCTCGCCCGAAGGCATAGGTTTTGTCTTTATGTGGCTAGCACTTTTGGCTGGCGTCATCGTATCCCTCCTAACCCCTGAGCCGCCACAAGATGTCCAAGATTTAGTTGAAGACATCCGTGTTCCCGGAACTCGCAAAAGGCGTGAGGCTTGAAGCCGCCGCGATTTCCCGTCTTTTTAAGAGACACGTGTTTCCCTATTTGATAAGGTCTGCTCCCCTGAAAGGACACTCTTGATAAACTATGACATCTCTGCACGCCCTTATTAAAGCCCTCCCGAAAGCGGAACTGCATTTGCATATTGAAGGCAGTCTTGAGCCTGAGAAAATGTTTGAATTGGCCCGCCGAAATAATGTGTCATTGCCCTATGCGAATGTCGCAGAAATTCGCAAGGCCTACGCGTTCGGGAATTTGCAAGAATTTCTGGATCTTTATTATGCGGGCATGTCTGTGCTTCAGACAAAACAGGATTTTTATGATCTGACCTATGCCTATCTTGCCCGTGTACACCAAGATAATTGTCGGCATGTCGAGATATTTTTTGACCCGCAAGGACATACAGAACGCGGTATTGATTTTTCTGACGTCATCGAAGGAATCTTAGACGCGCTCACGCAGGGTGAGTCCGATTTTGATATTTCCTCACATCTAATTTTGTCATTTTTGCGCCACCTTTCGGAAGCGGATGCTTTTGAAACGTTGGCGCAAGCGGAGCCTTATTATGACCGAATATTGGGCGTGGGACTGGATTCGTCTGAGCTTGGTCATCCGCCGTCTAAGTTTGCGCGAGTGTTCGCGAAGGCCGGCGAGCTGGGGCTGAAACGCTTTGCCCATGCCGGAGAGGAAGGCCCGCCTGAATATGTCCATGAAGCCTTGGACGTGCTTAAGGTTGACCGCATTGACCATGGTAACCGCGCCCTCGAAGATGAGGCGTTGATCAAAAGGCTAGCGGAAAACGGAACCGTTCTCACGGTTTGCCCGCTTTCAAATCTCAAGCTTTGTGTCGTTGACGATTTGAAAAATCACCCCTTGAAAATCATGTTGCGCCGCGGTCTTGCCGCCACAATCAATTCGGATGACCCGTCATATTTTGGCGGGTACCTTAATGATAATTACATTCAGACGGCAGACGCGCTTGATCTGACCGAGGCAGAGATTGTACAGCTCGCCCGCAACAGCTTCGAAGGCGCTTATCTTACCCCGAAGAGAAAGACAGCTTTGCAGGCGGAACTTGCAAGCGTTTTGGAAGCCCTCGGAGTTGCCCCCTCCTACAATGGCGAACTCTAAGGTGGTTTCGGTGCGTTGTAAGGTACAGTGCTCTAAATTAAACTAGGTTTTTGAAAAAAGAGGTCCTGCCCTGCGATGAACACACCGACACATTCTTTGCTCGCTATGGCGCTGCTTTCCAAGGCTGGGCAGACGAAGCGGAACTGGGCGGTGTTTATTGGCTCGTTGCTGCCTGATGCTGTGATTTATCTTTGGGCGCCTTATCAGATGTTTATCAAAGGCGAGAGCGGCGCGCGGATTTGGGATGTGCTTTACTTTGAGATGCCAGTGCAAAACCTTATTGCCTTATTTAATTCGGTTCCAATTTACGCAGGTATAGCCGCGATTGGATTTTGGCAACGCGGAACGCTTTGGGGGAAGTGCCTTTTGTTTTTCTCCCTTGCGGCCCTCGTCCATATGGCGACGGATTTCCCTGTCCACGGCCATGATGCCTACCGTCATTTCTGGCCTCTTTCCGAGTGGCGATTTTACTCGCCGTTCAGCTACTGGGAAGAGGGTCATCACGCCGGCTGGGTTAGCCTTATAGAAGCCGTGCTCGCCCTCGGTAGCATAGCTGTTCTCTGGCGGCGAGTCCCAAAACTGTGGGTGAAACTTATACTGGGCCTACTGTCAGCGCTCTATTGCGGTCTACAAATTGCGATGCGGGTGGCTCCATTAGTGAGTGCTTAGACCGCATTAATCCAACGTCCCACCTCTCAAAACTCTCGTAAAACCCTAGGTTTTATTTATTTAATCCTCATGTCCCGCGCCAAGAGTAAGTTTACTTCATGACTTATTCAAAAACACATAAACAGAAAAAGCCAGATCCGAGAGGCTCTGGCTCCCCTTTAACCCTCAAATATAGTCCTGATGATATGGGAACGGATGATGCGCTGAGCCCTGCCGCCTATCGCGATCATTTGAGCCATCTCCATAACCGCCTAGCGGTTCTGTCGATGAGTGATCCGGTTGATGAGTTTTACAAACTTTCAAGCGCGATCGGGACGACGAAAAAAAGTTTCAACGAAAACGCGGCCGTGAATAAAGCCAAGAAAGAGAAAGAAGAGGCTGAGGCAAAAACAGGGAAGCACGCCTTTGCGGGCCCGATCTCTGATGCCGAATTTGACAATGATATTAAAGCCCTTTGCGACCTTCTCAATGAACTGCCGGACTGCGCCTATCAAAAAGAACCAACAAAAGCCGAGCAAGTGTCATTGACGGCGATGATGACGGCGCAAGGCGTGCCGATGCCGCCGATTGTAACCTCCAATCCGTCTACTGCTGACGACAGTTAAGAGGCTGGAATGAAATGGATTGTCTTCACGCCAGAACGCCGCGACGAAGTCCTCGCAGAGATCACGCGGCGACTAAACAAGCTTTGGCCGCCGCTTCGCATGGCCCTGTTTTTAAAAACGCCTCGCGAATTAATTAGGAAACTCCGTTACTGCTGGACTACTAGCGCGCGGCCGGACCAGAAACCGCCAGATACAAATTGGCTCATTTGGCTTCTGCTTGGCGGGCGGGGTTCTGGCAAAACAAGAGCCGGCGCGGAATGGGTACGGCAAAGGGTCAAAGACGGCGCGCGCCGCATCGCCCTCGTCGCCGCAACCTATAACGAAGCGAGGGAGGTGATGATAGAGGGCGAGAGCGGTTTGCTTAATGTCGGCCCGCCCGCCGAACGTCCGTTCTATATGTCCTCGCGCAAACGCCTAGAATGGCCGAACGGAACCATCGGTCATGTGTTCTCCGGCGAAGATCCCGACGGTCTTCGCGGGCCGCAATTTGATACGGCGTGGGCGGACGAATATTGCGCGTGGCGCTACCCCGAAGAAACACTGGCGAATTTGCGAATGGGGCTTCGGCTGCCATCAAAAATGGGTGCGCCGAGGCTAACGATGACAACTACGCCTAAGCCGAAAGCTGCGCTGCGCAGTCTGATGAAAACGGCAGGGCTCGTCATAAGCCGCGCGAAAACTCGTGATAACTCGGCGCACCTGTCCGCCGCTTTTCTTTCTGCTATTAAAGATACTTATGGCGGTACGCGTTTAGGCCGGCAGGAACTGGACGGAGAGATTCTCACCGATCACCCTGGCGCGCTCTGGACCCGCGCCATGATCGAGACCGCTTGCGCCGTTCCCCGCGCCTTTAATTCCGAAGATTATGACCAAATCATTCTCGCCATTGACCCGCCTATAAGTACAGGGCCAAATGCCGACGCGTGCGGAATTGTCGTTGCGGGTCTGGCCAAAACCGCTACGGGGCAACCTCCAAAGGCGGTCATTCTCCATGACGGAAGCCTTCAGGGCCGTTCACCTGAGGGCTGGGCTGCCCGCGCCGTGCAGCTCTATACGGCTTACGGCGCAAACTATGTCGTCGCCGAAGCCAACCAAGGCGGGGATATGGTGCGAACCGTGCTGCGTCATGCTGGCGTTGATGCGGGGCGCAATTCGCGTGACGTCACAATGGGCGTTAAAACGCTCTATGCCTCCGGCTCCAAAAGCGCCCGCGCTATTCCCGTTGCGCTACTATACGAACAAGGCCGCATAGATCACGCCGCGCGCTTCCCCGAGCTAGAAGACGAACTTTGCCGTATCGGTGCAGACGAAGTCACAGGCAAAAGCCCCGATAGAGCCGACGCCCTCGTTTGGGCCGTCACGGAGCTGTTATTGACTCGGCGAGCTGTTCCAAGAGTGAGGGTTTTGTGAGGGTGTTTTTGCTTCCCCGCTTAGCGGGGTCAGAATTAGAGTTTTTTGTAATTTTGATTATATGGAATGTCTGACCTCTCTATTTCGAAGCGGGTTTTCCAATCTCGGCGCAAGCAATCCTTGGTCCCGCGCCGCCAATGGGCTGCGAGATTTGGTCGTCTGGGAACTGGTGAATGACAAGGGCGGAGCCGTCGGCGTCAAGCAATGCGGGCAGTCCGTGAGCGCCACTCATAGAGACTCTTTTGTTGACCGTAGCGAAGCTGACGATCCCAAGCTTATCGGCGACGGCATTGTGCATATCGGCATTATCGGGGCCTTCGGGGTGTTTAAGGCCGTGGGGCTTGCCGTCTGGATTTATGTGCCCGCCCGCGCTTTTGAAGTCTGGCGCCGAGCAATCAGCTGTGACATGGAGGTGAATGCCGTGTTCGCCTTCTTGTATTGAGTTCGCATCGACGACCACTGTGACCCCGCCGTTTGGAGCTTCTGCAAGCCGGAGCGTTCCGATCACGGAGCGGTCTTTTCCGATTATGTCGTAGCTTCGTATGGCTGCACCCGGCACGGCCTTCTCCACGCAGGCTTGCAAGCTCGCCGCCATTGCGATCAAACAGAGAGTTCTCAAAAGGGTTTTTGTCATAGGAGACTCCAGAGTGAAAAATATAATCTATCGTATCATGAGGCTGTCTGCAAATCCCGTTTATGATGTCGTGATAAACGCCTTCATAGTTTGTCATGAGTGGATCAAACTGCTACAAAATTGTGAACAAATAACTGCGATTCGCTGAATTATTTTCTTTGCGAAAAATCCGCCTGAAAGACTTGCATGAGCGACGATATTGAAACGCCTGATGACGAAAATACCCCGCAAGGGCTACCTGAAGAGGGCGTGTCTCCGATAACCATCGAAGAGGAGATGAAACGCTCCTATCTCGACTACGCGATGAGTGTGATTGTCTCCCGCGCGATCCCTGACGTGCGCGACGGATTAAAGCCCGTTCACCGTCGAATTTTGTTCTCTATGCATGAAAATGGCTTTGTACGTGAAAAGCCTTATAAAAAATCCGCCCGTGTTGTCGGCGACGTGATTGGTAAATATCACCCTCACGGGGATAGCGCGGTCTATGACGCCCTTGTGCGCTTGGCGCAGGATTTCTCTATGAGCCTGCCGCTTCTTGATGGCCAAGGAAACTTTGGCTCGGTTGACGGTGATCCGCCCGCCGCGATGCGTTATACCGAGGTTCGTATGGACCGCCCCGCGGCGTCTTTGCTCGCCGATATTGAAAAAAACACAGTTAATTACCAAGAAAACTACGACGCCTCAGAAAATGAGCCTGTGGTGCTTCCTGCGCGTTACCCGAATATTCTGGTCAACGGCGCAAGCGGTATTGCTGTGGGTATGGCGACGAACATTCCGCCGCATAATCTGGGCGAAGTTATCGACGGAGCCATAGCGCTGCTTGAAGACAATAGCCTCACCGACGAAGATATGCTCGACTATATTCCAGGGCCAGACTTCCCCACTGGCGCCTTGATTATGGGCCGTTCCGGCGCGAGGTCAGCCGTTGTTACAGGTAAGGGCTCGATCACGCAGCGGGCAAGACATCACATCGAGGAAATTCGCAAGGGCCGCGAAGCGATCATTATTACCGAGATTCCCTATCAGGTGAATAAGGCGAACATGATTAAGAAAATCGCCGAACATGTGCGCGAAAAACGCATTGAGGGCATTGCGCACATGCAGGACGAATCCGACCGTAATGGCATGCGGATCGTAATTGAGATAAAACGCGATGCCGTTGCCGATGTGGTTATGAATCAGCTTTACCGCTATTCACAGCTTCAACAAAACTTCGCTGCCAACATGCTCGCGCTTAACGGCGGACGTCCAGAGCAAATGAATGTCCGGCAGATGCTCACCGCGTTTCTTGGCTTCCGCGAAGAAGTCATTGCTCGCCGTACGAAATTTGATTTGGCGAAAGCCCGCGACCGCGCGCATATTTTGGTCGGTCTTGCGACGGCGGTTGCCAATATTGACGAAATTATTCGGATCATCCGAAGCTCCGCCAATCCAAAAGCTGCGCGCGAAAACCTTCTGGCGCGTGCATGGCCGGCCAGAGATATGGGCGCTTTAATTAAACTTATTGCCGATCCGCGCTCCAAACTTTTGGATGACGGGACGATACAGCTCACCGAAGAGCAAGCTAAAGCCATTCTTGATTTGAGGCTGCTGAAACTGACAGCGCTTGGTATGGACGAGATCACGGACGAGGCTGAAAAGCTTGCGGCGAAGATCACTGACCTTTTGGATATTCTTCGCTCCCGTAGCCGCGTGCAATCTATCATCAAAGAAGAACTTCTCGAAGTAAAAGAAAAATTTGCGGTGCCGCGCCGTTCTGAATTTGTCGAGGGTGGTCTTGAGTTTGATGATGAGGACCTCATCGCCGTGGAAGATATGGTCGTTACCGTGACGAGCCAAGGCTATGTTAAACGGACACCGCTCGATACATACCGCGCGCAAAAACGTGGCGGCAAGGGCCGTTCGGGTATGTCGACAAAAGACGAAGATTACGTGACGACTGTGTTTGTCGCGACGACCCATACGCCGGTTCTTTTCTTCTCCTCAACGGGGATGACCTATAAGCTTAAAGTCTGGAAACTGCCGCTTGGCGGTCCTGCTACGCGCGGGAAAGCGCTTGTCAATTTGCTGCCGCTGGATTCCGAAGAGCGGATTAATTCCATCATGGCTTTGCCGGAAGACGAGGAAAGCTGGAAGGATCTTGACATTATGTTCGCGGCTCGCTCTGGCGGCGTGCGCCGGAACTCGCTCGCAGATTTCACCCGCGTCAACCGCAATGGTAAAATCGCGATGAAGCCAGACGAAGGCGACGGTATTGTTGATGTCCGCCTATGTACCGAAGATGATGATATTCTTCTCACGACGGCTATGGGTAAATCTCTACGCTGCCGTGTCACCGACGTTCGCCGTTTTGTTGGCCGAACATCCTCGGGCGTTCGCGGGATCAAACTGGCGGACGGGGACGAGGTCATCAGCATGACGATCCTGCGTCATATGGATGTCGAAACCGACGAGGCGCGCGCTTATATGAAACACGCCAACGCCATGCGCCGTGCTCTCGGTGATGACGCCCAAGATGAGGATAGCGACGTAGAGATTGAAACCTCTCTTTCCGAAGAACGTATCGGCATGCTCGGCGCGGCGGAGCAATTCGTGTTGACCCTCGCCGAAGATGGCTTCGGGAAGCGCTCATCGTCCTATGATTACCGCTGCATGAACCGCGGCGGGCAGGGCGTAACGGCGCAGGAGCTTTCAAGAAAAGGCGGCGAAAACGCCAAGCTCGTCCGCTCCTTCACGATTTCTGACGATGATCAAATCATGATGGTGACCGACGGCGGTTTGCTAGTCCGCTGCCCTGTCAGAAACATCTCCATCGTCTCCCGCTCAGCGCGCGGCGTCACCGTCATCCGCACCAAAGAGGGTGAGCGCGTCGTCTCCGTAGAACGCATCGAAGACAGCGACGATGAGGAAGAAGCCGAAACTGCAGGCGAAGCGGAATAGGCTTTCTGTATTTAAACTTTTACGAGCCGTAACGCGTGTTGCGGCTCGAAGGTTAGGCTAATATGAAATATTTAATTAGCATTCTGTTTTTTGCCGTGTGGGCCGTTACGCCAGCTAAAGCCCAAACCGCCTTAGACGCAGCGCTAGATACGCCGCTATTTGAGATGGCTGTGGATTACGAAACTATCCCTCTCATCGAAGGGTGCGTTCCGAGTTTTAAACGGCGTTCTATCTATCATGAATGCCGCGACTCTCGGGCGATTTATGATAAGGCGCTCGGCAATGCTAAAGCCAAAAATCAAGCCTTGATGGTGATTTTCGGGTTTAATACGTGCCCGGCTTGTAGAGCTTATGAAAGCGTCATGTTTAGCCCGAAGCGGCCTTTGATAAACCAAGACTTGATGATTTATGCGTCTGAGGAAGATGTCACGGCTTTCGAAAATGCGGCCAAGCCGATAAAAATTTCTCTAGTACGCATTCATTCTCGCTCTCCGCATGGGCTGAAACTTGCTGATGAACTCGGCGTGACGCAAATGGCGATTGATCGCGGCTGGCACCGCGTTTGGTCTCCGTTTATTCTATTTGTAAATCCTGCCACTGGGCAGATGAATTCCGAGAGTTACTGGGAAGCGGATGATAGATATTGCGATATGCGAACCGACCTGGCTGTGAATATGGAGGGAATTGGCATGGCGAGCAAAGGCACGCCGCTCTATCCGCGTGAGCGTTGCAAAATAGAGTAAGCGTCGTGAAATTTTCGTTTCCTTTTCGCGCTATGTTCGTCTTAAATCGGGGTGTAGGGCTTTGCTCGCAATGTGATCTGTCCCGTGAATTACATGAGAGCCTTTGCCGACAATGAGCGGATCGGGCGCAGTAATAAGGTCTGTGTTCTTGCCTGGATAATTCGTGTTATGCAGAAAATGCATCATGCAATTCAGGCGCGCGCGTTTTTTGTCATTTGATTTTATGATCGTCCAAGGTGCGTCGGCAGTGTCCGTATAGTAGAACATGGCTTCTTTAGCTTCTGTGTAATCGGCCCATTTGTCGAGGCTAGCTTTGTCGATCGGGGACAACTTCCACTGTTTAAGCGGGTCAGTTTCGCGGGATTCAAACCTTCGGCGCTGCTCGTCTTGAGTGACGGAAAACCAGTATTTAAATAAGTGTATGCCCGAACGTGTGAGCATGCGTTCAAGCTTTGGTGTTTGGCGCATGAACTCAAGATATTCCGTGGGTGTGCAAAACCCCATGGCGCGTTCTACGCCTGCGCGGTTGTACCATGAGCGGTCAAATAGAACGATCTCCCCGCTCGTTGGCAGGTGCTCAATATATCGCTGGAAATACCATTGGCCGCGTTCGGCGTCAGTGGGTTTTTCGAGGGCGACAACTCGCGCCCCGCGAGGGTTTAAATGCTCTGTGAACCGTTTAATGGCCCCGCCCTTACCGGCGGCGTCGCGGCCTTCAAATATCAAAATAAAGCGCTGTCCCGTTTCTTTGGCCCAAAGCTGCACTTTTAAAAGCTCGGTCTGTAATTCGGCTTTACGCTTTTCGTAGGCGCGCCTGCCTAAGCGTTTTTCATAAGGGTATTGGCCGCTTTCAAATGCATGGCGAATGGCGTCTTCGTCATAGCGTATCTCTGGAACGGAGACAGGCGTGCTCTCTACGGCATCAACGCTTCTCGGCGGCAAGTCGGCGGGATTGTTCACAGTATCGTTCATAGAGGGCCTCCGAAAGTTTTTTACAGCGTAACTGCGCGCCGCGCTATGAGGCAAATCGCCATTAAGTGCGTGAGGCGGAATTACTGCCAATATTATATTATGTCATAGAAAAGTGTGATAGACTTAACCTATGGGATTATTATGGCGGCATAGCTTGGTGGCTATTTTGTCGGCCTTTTGGCTGGCGGGATGCACGTCTACACCTTCGGATAGTGCCGTTAGTCAAAGTCTTAGCGACGTTCTTGAGGGGGACGAAATTCTCTCTCTGCCTTACCGAGTTTACGGTAATGGGGTCTACATGCTCTCCATGACGGATGCTTCAGGGCGGACATTAAGTTACGCGGTAGATACAGGCGCGACACAATCTGCGCTGTACCGTTCTACCCTAAAGAAGCTAAACCTCGATGCAGGGGGAACTGGAAAAATCACGGTTCATGGCATGTCGCAAAATGGCGCGCGGCCTGTTGTTACCGTGCCGGAACTGTATTTGGGATCCAAAAAATTATCTAATGTACGTATGGCGATTTTAGAAGACCGCGTTGACCCTTTGGGGCAAACGTCTCGGCCTTCGGGCCTTATTGGCATGGATATATTGTCCGAATTCCGTCTGTTTGTAGATGCGGAAAATCAGGTATTTAATTTAATTCCAAAATCACTTCCGGCCCCGCGTGTTCCAGCGAGTTGGCCAAGAGTGCAGCTCATAAAAAACCCCTATAAGATCGACACGCACAATTTACACTTCATAGAAATCCGGGTCGGTAATCACCTTATTCCGGCTTTGCTTGATACGGGCTCCGAAGAAAACCTTATGAATTGGAGTGTAGAAAAATTCCCGCAACTCCGCAAAGCCCGCAAACGGCTTAGAGAAACGTGGGAGATAGAAGGCGCTGTTGGAACGTTTGCGCCGCAATATCTTATCACGACCAAGAACATGCGCAGCGGTCAGAAATATTGGGGAGATAGTCAGTTTTTAGTGACCGATTTTACGGGTCTAGATATTTTAGGTATTGTCGACAAACCATTTTTAATTGCGGGGTCTGCATTGCTCTCAAAAGAGACCTATTATATCGACTTCGCCGAAGACGTAATCCGGTTCAAACCAACGCTTCAGGAACGCCGCGCCAGAACACTCACCTTCACTAGCACAGTCTATCGCCGCAACGCTTCAGAGCAGTAATTTAGCGATTTGCCTTAGAGCTCCTGCGCCCGTATAGGTTTTAATTTTGGACCAAGAATGGGCGCGTTTTCAAGACAAAATATAAAAGCAGCAGCGCGCCAATACGTGCCTTTGGCCCTCGGTCTGCGCATTCCTGGGTTCATCAGGATCCATGGGCGTTACGCGCGCCGCAGTATGGTTACATGGTTTGTTTTGGTCATAGCGCCGTTTATATTCGGTGCGTCGAGTCTGTCTATCATGAGCCGGAAACTGCTCGAAAGACAGTTGAGCGGACTGCAAATTTTCTTCATTGCTTTGTTTGTTATCGCAGTTGCCTTTTTCTTTGCTGAACGAAACCGACTGTTTCGGCGTGTATATGTGGCGGCTATTCCGGCAATGGTCATCATTAACGGGCTCGTCAATTTTGTGATTGCGAGGGACCTCTCGCTTGGCAGCGTCATAGTCTTTGTTCTCCTCACGCTGCTTCCGGCGTGGTGGCTTGGCCGCCATGCGATGGGGAAGGGCTACCGCCTTTTGAGCAACGGCGCAGATAAGGATTACCGACCCGGGCGGGATCTCTATATGGACGGGGCGTACACAGAAGGTTTCGCCCATCTTGAGCCGTCAGCCAAACGAGGGCATATGAAAAGTTTGTATTTAATTGGCCACGCCCATGAGCATGGCAATGGCCGTGAATGTGACCGCGTTTTAGCGGCGCGATTTTATGATAAATCCAGCCGCAAAGGCTACCGGAAAGCTAGCGCCGCTTTTGAGGCCTTGTACGCAACATTCAGTCCCGAAGAGATTAAAGCCTTCGAAGCCGAGCTTGGCACTACTGGCATTAATGAACTATTTTAGAAGATGCAGGCGAAAAATTACGGAATTGTCGCTTCGCAATTTTGTGCTCATGTCAGAACCGTATCAATGAGCGCAATCCGCGACCACGAGAATGAGTGGTCGCCGGAAAGCACCTTATGGGTCAGATCGATGCCTCCATGCTTCTCATAGGCAGTGATCAGAGGGGAGTGAAAAACACTAGGGGGCAGAACCGTGTCTTTGTCTCCTGCGATTAATAGGACGGATTTTCCAGCGAGTTTTGGCGCAAGCGCGATATTGTCAAATCTATTACCATTGGCCGTAAAATCCGCGAGCGCGGTTTCTGCGTTCCACCCCGCGAGCATAGTCAGGTTATCCGCCCCAGCCGCAACGCCTTGGGCCGTGTTGGGGTCGGCAGCAATGACGGCTACATTCGCGGGCGCGATACCCGCCACGCACTTAACCGCTTCATCATTTGCCGCGCCCTCTAGCGCCGCAAATCCGCCCATGGAATGTCCGATGAATAAAAGCCGTTCCGGATCAACGCGGAAATCAGCGTGCCTCTCGCGTAAGAAATTGGCCGCGCTGGCAACATCTTTAACCACGTGGCTAAAAGAGAAATCTCCGCCGCTGCCCCACGCGCCCCTGTAATGGAAGAACAGCACATTATATCCCGCTCGGCGCATGGCATGCGCCAAATCCAGATTTTTCTCATTGCCGGGATAGCCATGCAGTAAGATCGCTGTCGGATGGGGGCCTGCGCCATTGGCCTGATATATAATGCCGTTCAGGCGTGCGCCATGGCTTTGAAAATTGATTTCAGAAAGAGACGGCGGAAAAGCTTCGTCTATTGTGCTTGGGTCTTGTGTGACCGGGTTTTTATGGGTGATGCTGCGTTCGGTTTTTGCTTCAACGTTTGCCGTCTTGGCGTCCGTTTCAGGAGATGGTGCGCAGCTAACCAACGTTAGGACGAGGGCCGTGCTTAGTATGTGTGTAAGTGGTTTGATAAGGCTCATCATGCGCTCCAGTGTTTAGTTTATCTCAGACAGTTCATCCCAAAGCGGGATCGGTGGTATATCTACGCACCACAAAAACCGCGAACAGGTTTTCTTTTTCGATATGGGCTTTGATACGAGGTAAGATCATGGGGTGGTTCCCGAGCTTGCGGGGGTTAAATCCACATTTGGTAAGGTGATAGGCTGATAGCAATCGCCGTAACCGGTAGGGCCTGTTGTATTGGTTTCGCGCAAGAAATTATGAAATGTCTCCAACGTTGCGGGCGCGACATTCACAAAGGCGGTTTCCATTTCAGCAATTGCATTTACAGATCCGATTTCCAATAAGGCACTTGTCGCATCGATTTCCGCCAGCACATCATAATATCTCAGACGGTCAGACGGGGCGAGTTCTGTCTTTAAGGTCAGAGCTTTGAGTAGCGATTGTTTGTTGAATATCGTGTTCTGAAGATCGACCGCGATGGGTGCAATGATGAATGCCCGCTCTATGGCTTGCCTTTGGCTCTCATTCATATGGTACAAAAGACCTCGCGATTTGGCGGCCTCCCATGCCCCTGATGGCCAGCTCCTGAAAGACGAGCGCATAACGCCGTCAAGACTTCCATGTATCGCTGAATTGTTCGCGAGCGGAGGAATGCCTGTCCAGGGTTCATCCATATTCTTTATGTGGGCGGCGATGTTTTGTGTCTGAGCGATGCGGCAGTCTTTGAGTGCGAGTCGTTCCAAGGCATTGGCGTATATGACGGACATGTCCTCGTGGATTGCCATTCTAGCCACATTCAAGTCGGCTTTTTGTGACCGCGCGCTCAACCATTCACCTGCGGCTAAAGCCATACCGACACCGAACACGACGATGACAAAATCAAGGGCGACAGCGAACCAGTTCTGGTCTTTGACGTGTTGTGTAACGCGGCGAAGGATCATGGCGTTGTCTCTGTTTCGGCTTCCACGGGCCGCCCGAGAGCGTCAAGCGCCTCCTTGAGGCGCGGTTGTATCATGCCTGCATTGAGTGAAATCTGGAATGCGTTGTTTTCCCAGTCATAAAAGCTTGCGACAAATATTTTATCTTTGCATGCGATTTCGAGCGGCATGGTGATCACGGCCTCACGGTGAAGCGGCGGGCTGAGTGGATTATCGCTCAACATAACGTCCAAAATCTCATCTGGCCCGCTTACAGCCAGTGGCCCGTAGGCCAAAGCGTCTGGCATGTGGGCCGCCGACGAAATCAATTTCTCGCTCCGCACCCGATCCCAAGCGATTAAATGGTTGGCAACCCGCAACAGTTCCGTCAGGGATTTACGGGCTTCCGGGGATTGATATTGCAAGAAGGAATCATTGCCCAAAAATTGTTCCAGCGCCGCAGTTTCGAATAGCATGACGTAAGGGGCGTTCAGCGGCGTCATCGAAGCTTTGACATTCGCCATCGCGTCAACGTCAGTGCGGCAAGAGCGCAGGTCCTCGAGTGCGCGCTGAACAATCGGCAATTCCTTCGCGATACCGCCACGAACAAATTCTTGCATTTCAATATTTTTGTTTAATTCGGTAACGACCCGCTCTAACGCCTCATCATAAACCTGTTTGTCGTGGCGAGCAGTGCTCCAATTGGTGATTTGAAAGGCGATGAGGATACCAATCACGACAATCGCAAAATCAACGAAAACCGCGAACCAGTTTTCTTTTTCGATATGGGCTTTGACACGGCGGAAGATCATGGGGTTGGCACTACCGATTGTGGGAACGGACATTGGTCGAGAAGGTCGGACCCCGGAGGCAAATTAGAGTTAAAGATGTCACGTAAGATCGGCCACGAACCATCCGTCTGACGTTTGCGGATTTCCAAGAATTTCCCAGCATCCACCCCAAATTTACCCGTTTCGTCAGGGATGAAAACGCAGGATTTTCCCATAACGTAAGCGAGATCATCACGCCCCTCTACGGCTTCGATTTCGAAGGCAATCTGGAACCCTGTTTCGTTTTCCCGCTCCCAAGCAGCAATGGCCTCACGCCCATGCACTGTCTGTCCATTTGGTGGCATCATGGTGGCTTCGGGCGTGAACAGTTCGCTCAGTTCTTCCCAGTCATTGCGATTATAGATGTCGACCCATACATTTGAAGCGGCTTCGATAGCCGCGCGGTCCTCGGGCGAAAACGAGGCGGGGTTCATCTGACAGGCACTTACTGCGAAAATCGCTACAGCAAGACATGAAAATTTCGAGTTCATCATTTGTGTACCTCGTTAAAAATTGCGAGCCAACTTGCTTTTTCAATATGAGCTTTGACGCGTCGGAAGATCATTTGTTTCTCTCCTCAGCGAGCAATTTCGTGATTTTTTCGAAACGTTCTTTGTGAGCTTTGTGTTGCGAAAGCTGACCTTCAAACACGGTCTGATACATATCGAAAGCCACGATTAGATCGGCCTTGGACCCTGCCTCGGCAAAGGCTTCTTCGAGCGGCATTACATCAACCAAAGACCGCAATCGAATAAATGGCATGATATATGGCCGCAGCCATTCCCGAGTAGCATTGTCTTGATCGATGAAGAACTGCGTGAATGAAGCGTGCTGGGCAAGTTCTGATCGGAGTTGCTCATTTGAAATCAAATTCATATCGCCGCTGGAAACGAGTTGCTCATAAGTAACCGACTGTCCTGCTACGCTAGGAAAACCAATCGTAGTGTTGTAGAAATCTTGTATACGCTGAAGGTCGGCGTCGTTTGGATCGTGGATAACTAGTTGCTTGGTTTCTTCTAAGATTTTGAAGGCTGGCTTCATTGATTCAATGTTCGCATCGACTTCTCGGCCAAGTGCCTCAAAGTCCTCATACAAGCGTTCTATGATCTGCCGTTCACGCGCTTTGTCACTTCGCGATTCACTCCAATTTGTGATCTGAAACGCGATGAGGATACCCATGACGACGATGAAGAAATCGAGGGCAACCGCGAACCAGTTTTGGTCTTTGATGTGATTTGTTATGCGGCGCAGGATCATGGCGCGGCCTCCACTTTAGACTCTTCGAGAAACGGGTATGAGATGGGCTTGGCACAGGCGCCGTAAATAGTTTTAACCGACGTGTTTCTCTCCGTCAGAAATTCTCGCCGCTCGGATTTAGCTGCCGCGTCAAGCTTAAGGCCAATCCGCTCTATCGCGCTCATGATCTGACCAGAGATGAGTTCGAGGTGTACGCTATTTTCATCTACCTCAGATATGATGTCGAAATATCGTAGACGGTCCGTCGTTGAAATTTTTGTTGTTCGGCCAAGAAGCTTCAACCGCGCTTGCAAGCCTTGTATATTCTCTTGAAGCGCGTCGGCGTCTTTGGTTTGTTCAAACGTCATATCCAATTCTTCTCGGCGATCTGCTGGCATTTGATTAAAGGTTCCCCGTGCAAGACCTGTTTCCCACAATCGCGATCCCCAAATTCGGCTGGGTGAACGCAATACGGGATCAATGGCACGCGGCAGGTCATCTGAAAAATCACGCGACATCCCCTCCCAGACCTCACCGGGAGCAAGCAAACGGTCAGCCAATTGGCTCAACTGGGACTTCCGGCAATCCGCTAAAGATATACGCTCTGCTGCATTAAAATAATTACGAATCAATTCGCTTTGTAACGCGGTTTCGGCGCGGGCAAGCTCTGCGCGGTCGCTTTTTTCTTCGTTCCAATTGGTGATTTGAAAGGCAATCAAGATGCCCGCGAGGACAATAATAAAATCAAGGGCGACCGCGAACCAGTTCTGGTCTTTGACGTGTTTCGTTATGCGGCGCAGGATCATTGTCCACTCTCAGAGTTAAGGGTCGTAAGGTAATCGTCAAGCGCGGATTCAACTTGTACGAGATAGTCTAGGTAGATTTTTTGTGTAACCGATGCGTCTGTAACAAGTGCCAAGTTTTCAGTGTTTCCACATATATTTTCAGGGGTGAGTAATTCAAAACTCTCAGGATCGTAAACAACTGTGGATTCCAACCACATATCGCCATTCCCTGTTAACGAAACGCCTGCAGATTTAGCCGCTTCTTGGCTCGCATATTGTTTGAGGCTCACATATCGTTGCCATTGGAATTCAATAAATGATAACTCATCGCTAATTGTCTGAATGCCGAGCCGGACGTCGTTAGACCGAATGAGCGCCAAACTCCCCGTATCCAAGGCTTGTTTCGCGTTGGACAAAGAGAAACGAGGCGGCGGAAAATCAGCAATGCCGACAATCAAAACGGCTAAACGGTCTTTCTTTGCCAAACATGTTTCTTTGTTTTTGAGCGTCAGGGCAAGCTCTGTGACATCATCGCTTATCTGCTTATGAACCTCGATGTATCTCGCCAACTCGGTTTGGGTCTCAATGGATTCGGATATTAGGCGCTCAATCAGGTCAGCGGCTTGTCCCTTCTCTGTGCGGGCTTCATTCCAGTTGGCGACTTGAAGGCCGATAAAAACACCGACGACAACAATCAGGAAATCCACAAAAACTGCGAACCAGTTTTCCTTTTCGATATGGGCTTTGATACGGCGCAGGATCATGGAATAGCCTCCACTTAGTGGGCGATTATTCCTCTTCCTGTTCCTCATCCGATGTTACGACGCCAATTTGAGCGAGCGTATCCATATGTTGTTGGAAGGCAACGGCTTTACCGTCCTTGAGCGTCCAGCGGTGCACGATTTGCGGGTTCATGGTCTTGCTTGTCGCTTTGAATTTAGCATCATAACGGCCAAACATGACGACTTGATCACCGTCAGCGAGATAAGTTTCAGGCTTCACATGAAAATAGTCCCACTCCTCGCCTAGCGGGGCGAACACTCCAGACACTATCGAGGGTACGCCAACATATGGACTATCGGGGGCATAGAGGTTGTTCTCGGCCTCGTTCCAGACCATGTTTGTACCCAGAACGGCAACAAAATCTTCAATATTGCCCGCCGCAAAGTCCGCGTAGATTTTCTTGACTGTAGCGAGGTTGTTGGCTTCGGTTTGCGTCTCTGCTGAAACAGCGGAGTCGGTGACCGCGGGCGCGCAAGACGCGAGGCTGAGTGTTAGGCCAAAAGCCAGACTTGCAGATATAATTGTAGCAGGTGTAAAGCGATATATTTTCATGATGCGGCCCTTTTTTGCGCGCCCTGTTTGAGCGTCGTTGGCGCTTTATAAGCGAGAAAAAGAGGTTAAGCAATCTTAAGCTTTTTGGGCCCGGCGTTGGGATGCGTACTCAAAATATGTCACCTGTATTCCGTGCGTGCGTTGACATCACAACGCTGATAAATTCTAATACCTAAAATGGGAATTAAGCCGCTTATGACTTTTCGATGTTTACCTTTATTTTTCATGGTTCTTATATCTTTAACCGCAGTGTCGACGTTTGCGGAGGACACGGAGCTAGGGTATTTAGGTGAAAGTGAACACGCTGCAAAATCTGTTATGGAAGCTTTTGGAACCTTGCAACATAATGAAGACGCTGTTTTTAGACAAGAAATCAACGGCACGACAGTTTCAGTTCCAAGTGAAAATACTTACTGGTTTTTCACTGATGCAGTGCACCCTGCTCATCCCGCATATGTGAAAAGGGAAATTGTAGAGAAGGACGGATCTGTTTACATGACCATGGACGTAAAGTGTGGTTCATCTAAGGTTATATGCGATGAATTTGTTTACGGTTTTCTAGAACAAGCCAATCAATTACGGAACGAATTACAAAAGAAGTGAGCTTTTGCCATGGCGCTAATTATCACATAACCTCTGCATAATCTTTCCCCTATACCCTCCATCACTGGTTGGCTTGAATTAAGAGAGATCTGATTCAGAAGACCTACCTAAAGATAAATCCGGCGGCAGCGTTGTCCGATGCGGGTGAGGAGTTCGTAATCAATTGTGCCTGCGGCCTTGGCGTCTATGGCTAGGTTCTCGCCTCGGAAGACGGCCCAGTCGCCCATGCGAGGCGGCTTGATGTGGCTGATGTCGAGCATGGTTAGATCCATGCTGACACGGCCCACTATCGGCACGCGCTGACGTAGGAGCGTAGCGTGGCTGCTCGGCCCGTTTGTAACGCCGCTTGTGGCGACAGGAATGCCGTCGGCATAACCTGCTCCGACCGTCGCGATGGTCATGTCTTTGGGCGCGATATAGGCCGCGTTATAGCCGAGGGTGTCGCCTTTTTTGATTTCGCGAATTTGTAGAACGGGCGCCATGAGAGAGACAACGGGTTTGCTCACCTCTTGCCCTGCGTCCGTTGTGGCTTGTCCGCCGTACAGACCGATACCGGGGCGTACCATTTGGAAATGGTATTTCTTACCGAGATAAATACCCGCAGTATTGGCCATGCTCATGGGGCCAATTGGAAGACGTCCTGAGAGGCGTTTGAATTTCGAGAGCTGCTGCGCGTTCATCGGGTGGCTCGCATCAGGACCGCAGGCCAGATGGCTCATAATATATTCATGATTAATTCCGTCGCGTAGAGGTCTATTTTTACACAGCTCTTCAAATTCGGCTTCGGAAAAGCCAAGCCGGTTCATGCCCGTATCAATATGGATCGCGGAATAGGGCGCGGCTTTGGCGGTTTTAATGGCGTCGGCCCAAAGGCGCGCCTGTATCAGGGAATTAATGACGGGCTTGAGGCGTGAGCCAAAAAACAAGGTGAGGTCGCGCGGTGAGGGGCCGTTTAAAACATAAATGCTAGAATTGTCGCCAATGGCGGCGCGCAAGATTTTGCCTTCGCCCGCCGTGGTAACTAAGAAGTTGCGGCAACCCGCGCCGTAAAGGGCTTTGCCGACACGTTCTGCGCCGAGGCCATAAGCATCCGCTTTGACGCTGGCGGCGATTTTTACGGTGCCGACTTTTTTCTGCAAGGCGAGATAATTATCTTTAATCGCATTGAGATCGATTTGAACCGCAGGACGCGACGAAAAACTGGGACCATGTTCAGAGGCCATAAGACTATCCTTCTTTTACACCGAACGCCTTTTGTTCGGGAATTACCGCCCCTGTAAACAAGGCGTGAATGTTTGGCAATGGGGGAGCGGCGCGCCCTAGATAGATAAGGCCTTTAGCGTTCGGCCATCACAAGCTTCAAGCCGCCGACATCTTGGGCAGATTTACCGGCGGTCACAGGATACACTGTATCCGTTGTCCATATCAAATCTCCGTTGGGATTTTTTAGCGTTCCGCGTACGGCGTAGCGTCCGTTCGGGGCAAGCTTGATAGGATCAACGCTTAGGGTGAACGGCAGGGGCACTTGTTCATTACCGAGTGTCGTTGTGACTTCGGCCAGAACAGGCGCTGCGCGGTCTGCGATGGAAATATCAGACAGGGTCACCGTCATTGTCAGTCCGGGACGAAGCGCGATGCGTTGAGGGTAGAAAAGGGTGCCTGTAATAGTGGCCATGTCTGCGCTTTGCTCACTTTGCGCGGTTGTGTTTTTTTTGGCACTCGGCTCTGAACACGCCGCAATACTTACGGTTAGTGTAGCGGCCAAAAAAGCGGAAGACAGTAAGGGGGAAAAGCGGATCATAATGTGGTCTTTCAATCTTTGTCGGTTGTATTTGCCAGTACGTTTGTTCGGGTTTACCCGTAATGAACGGCGCAATTTCTGTTTGGTTCCGATTAGGTCTATCGGAAACAGCCATGTTTTAAGACCAACTGTCCTGTCTAGGCATTTTCACAGATAGATTTCTAGCTCGCGAATTGGGAACCATACGAGGTTGTATAGAGACGAGAACTGAGATAGTAAAACTGCACTTATTAAGGGGACGTTTTTCATCATGACACTCAATTTTCAAAGCCAACTTGAAAACATGGACGGTATTTACGCCGCGCTTTTTTCTGCGTCGGAGTCGATTTACGCAACCCTTAAAAAAGGCGCAGGCCTAAAATTCGCGACCTCTAGCAACGAGTCTGGCGATGACCAGATCGAGCTTGATGTTATCGCGGATGAAGCTTTTTTTGAAACGCTAAGCCAAGATGAAAATGTCAGCTATGTGGTGTCCGAAGAACGTCCGGGCCTGAGCAAAATTTCCGATGGCCGTTACAGCATCGCGCTGGATCCGCTCGACGGATCTAAGTCTGCGCTTGTCGGAATTCCGTCCGGCGCAATTTTTGGCGTGTTTGAAAACGCGAAGGTCGACGCTGACTTCAACGGGAAAAATATCGTCTCTGGCGGTTTCTTCGTTTTTGGTATGAATTTGGAAGTCTATTTTGCCGATGGGGATAAGGTCTATAAAGGCCAGTTTGATCAAGAGGCAAAAACATGGGACGTCGTGTCTATTGCAGCGACCTTGCCTGTTTCCGATACACTCTCAATTAATTCGTCAGGCCAGATGACATGGGATAAATGGTTTAAAGATCATTATGACAGCCTGTTCCAGATTAATGGCGCTCGTAAAAAACCTTATAATGTGCGTTGGTATGCGTCCATGGTGTCGGATATGAAACGGCTCGTTCTCCAAGGCGGCATGTTTATCTATCCGCGCGCCAATCGTACTGGCTATGAGAACGGCCATTTACGTTTGGTCTATGAAGCCATTCCGATGTCCTTCCTCATTCACGCGATGGGCGGATCGTCTACAAATGGCGAGCAATCCCTACTCGAAGCCCCCGTAACAACGCTCCACCAAAAGACAGCCGTGTTCATAGGCGAGAAAGACAAAATCGCAGCCATAGAAGCAGCCGCTTCGGCGGGCTAGGTTTTATCCTGGCAGAGCGGATCTTTCGAATCTGTATTTCTGCGGGTTTCGTAGGACTTTTAGCTCTGTGTTGAGCCAGTTTCTATGTCCTTCAATGCAGTCCAGTAGATCTAGGTCGGCTTGCGGGTTTGTCGCAACGTCTGAAATCCAGCTGTCGAGAATGACCATTTGCGTTTCTAGCCAAGCCATTGTTGACGTTTTAGTGTAAAGTCCGGACATTGTTCTCCCCCGTGTTGGTGACTGTATAGAGCGCGCCGTGCTGCGCGTTATCAGATGGTTGAATATTGAGAGCGGGTTTGCTCACGCATAGGCCCGCGTCCAAAATCGATAAGCCAAAACCCATGGCGCTGTGATAGGCGAGTGTCATTTTTGTGCTGCCTAGAAGCCAGCTTAAATGAGACCTGAGCAAAGAATTTTGCTGTGTTTGCGCCGCGTGAATAGCGCCAAGAATACTCAGTTCATCGGCTGTCACGCCGAGACAACCGGGCATGGCAATTTTGATGCTACGCCGCCCTGAGCGGGATAGGGAAAAGACAAAATTTTTGAGTGCTTTGTAGCTTTTCTCAGCATGCTCCCCGAGAGCTCGGTGATACCCGTCTATGACAGCGGGACAGTTCACATGCCCCGTGGCGATGGCCCGAAATCCCCAAAGCGAAAAAGCAGATGAGAAGGGCAGGTCTGATAGCCGGATATTCGCCACGTCGCTGTCATAGGTGTTGTGCTGGTCCACGCCTAGAAGCCCTTTTGGAAGCTGACAGCGGCTTTGTAGTTTCGGCCTGGCTCGCTCACGCCTTCATAGACGCGTTCATAATCAGTACCCAGCGCATTATCGACGCCGACATCAAATCGAACCCCCTCTATAAACTCCGGCTTCCATGTAGCGTATAGGTCAATGAGGCCGTATCCGTCGCGGGTTTCGGAAATGATAAAGCTTTGTGATGTTGTGTCGAAATCGCGGCGCTCAAAATCACTGGCGATTTGCAGGCGCGCGCCAAAAGCGGCGTTCCATTCTGGGGCTTTTACCCGCGTATCGAGCGTGAACCGGTTCGGGGTTAACGTGCCAAGATCGCTGCCAGTTGAGGTGTCTTCGCCGTCGATTAGGCCGTAGGCCGCATGCATGACAATGCGTCCGCTTTCATAGTGCCCTTCAAGTTCGAACCCTTTTATTTCTGCATTGGAAAGGTTAGCGCTATTCGTTGTTCCCGCTGTGCAGGGCTGAAATGCCGGGGCTGCGAAACAGGTCGGATCATAGGCGAAATTGACAGTCAGATTGATTAGGTCTTCAATATCGCTTTTATAGTAAGAGGCCTTGCCTTGGAATTTATCGCCGGGGACGATGAGGTTATCGAAACTAAGGCTGATCCCGCCTTCTAGCGTATCCGCTTTCTCAGGTGTTAGATTAGGGTTAGGCGCGAAATTATTATTCACGAAAACAAAAGACCCCATGGCCGGGTTAAACAATGTGGGATGCGGCACAGAAAAATGAACGCCGTCTAAGTAGAGCTCATTAATTGACGGGGCGCGAAAGCCTTGTGCGTAGCTACCAAAAAACCGAACATTATCAGAGCCGAGGCTCGCGCCGAGCCGAGGTGACCACGCGCTGTCTTTGTTTTCGGCTACGAGGCTTACGTCCTCGCTTTCAAAGCTGTCATAGCGAATACCGGGAATGACAAGAAGGTCGATATGGTCATTAAGGTCTAGGCGCGCTTCGGCCTGAATGTAGGCCCCGTAAAACTCCGCCTGACCATCGGGTACGCCGCTTCGCGTTCCTGTCACGCTGTTATCATCGCTCCCAACTTGTTCGTCTTTGTACCAATCTCCGCCGATGGTGATGATGGTTTCAATGCCGCCTAAGCTGACCTCGGATGCATTGCGGAGGCTAAGGCCTGTGGTTTCTATATCTCGGACCGTTGTGCGGGGCAGGGTGGGGTCAAATTCCTCCACAGACGTCTCTGTTTTATAGGCGCTTAAAACGGCATTGATGAGGGCATTGCTGGCCGGATTATAGGCGGCATTAACTCGGAAAGTATCTGTGCTGATGTCTTTTTCGACATCATCTGCGAGGCCTCCGCCTACGATAACGCCTTGCCCGTTATTGGGTTCTATGGCCGTATTTCGAAAGCGTTGCCACGAGCCTTCTATTCGTAAATCATCCGTAAGGGTGTATCCGGCTTTTAGGAGGTAGTTTTGGATGTCATCGTCGGACGGCAATGTCGCGCCAGAGCCAAGATCAATGTCGCCAGAACGTCGCAGACCAAAACTTCCGACGAGGTCAAGTTTACCCTGTTGTGTGTAGGCGGTCAGCGTGCCGAGAAGGTCATCATTGACAGATTGGTAGCCAAGACGGAGGCGAAGACCCGCCGTCTCGCCGTCCTTTAAGAGGTCTGCGGCGTCGATGGTCTCAAAGGCGAGAACGCCGCCAACAGCGCCAGAGCCGTAAAGTGATGAGGCTGGGCCTTTGACGACTTCAGCGGTTTTTATAAGGTCAGGGTCGAGGAAAAAGCGTCCATCATGTGCGGAGATAAAAGATTGCCGCGCGCCGTCTAAAAGAATCAAAACATTTTCACCGCCGCGGCCTCGAATGGAGGGTGTTTCGCCTGTACGGCGCGGGCCGCCGGAGAACTCAACGCCTGGGATATCGCGTAAGGTATCAGCGATGGAGCTTGGGGCGAAGAGGTCGATCTCTTCGCGGTTAATCACGCTGACTTGGCCTGGATAATCAAAGACGGCAATGGGGTTCGTGGTGCCGTAACTTGTAATTTCGTCCACTCCGGCGTCTTCGGTTTCGTTGTCAGCAAAGGCGCTTGGCGCGAAGGCTGTCCCGCCAATTACCAAGATCCATAGGCCTGTACTTGCGAGTAAAAAATGTTTCATAAGATTCTCATTAGTTATTGCGAATGAATCGCATTTGCGTTAATTGGTTCCTATAAATATTGAGAATGAGTTGCAACAACAAACTTTAAAAACTTTGAGAAAGATAGATTATGCCAAATATTACCCCCGCCTTTCATAAGTCCCGCGCGCAAGCGGTAAGACGATTAAAACCCTCGGTTTTGGCCGTAAGTTTTGTTGCGGCGCTTCTCATGGCGGGGTGTGCTTCCGCGCCTTATGCGCAAACTGAGGACGGAAAAACGGTAAGCAACAGCGCTATGGCTTCAAAGATACAGCAGGACCGCCAAGCCATTCTTGCGATGACAGGAGATTACAAAGTCTCATTTGATTTCACGGAGACTGTTCCTCTCCGTGCGGGCTATGTTCTTAAAGAGCCAAAGCATTCCGGCGCGCACGAGGTCGTGCGTGTCATTCGAGACGAGCCGGGGTTTATCAGTCTCCAGCATATATTAGTTGTCGGAAAAGAAAGGAAGTTCCCCATAAAACATTGGCGGCAGGATTGGGTATATGAGCCTGACTTTGTCTATGATTTTGTTGGGTTTAACAGCTGGGAAAAACGCACATTGAGCGCGTCAGAGCGCAAAGGCAAGTGGGCGCAATTTGTCTATCAGGTGGATGACAGCCCGCGTTATTCCGCTGCGGCGGAATGGAGCCATGAAAACGGGGTATCGGCATGGACATCGCCGCCAAGCCTGCGGCCTTTACCGCGCCGAGACATGACAACCCGTGATGATTATCAAGGCATGCTTGCGGTGAACCGCCACGCCCTAACGCCGTTGGGATGGGTGCATGAACAAGACAATACAAAGCTGATTTTAACTGGAGACACGCCGCAAGCCCTCGTGCGCGAAGTAGGGCTCAATACCTATACTAAGGCCAGCGACTTTGAAGTGAACTTAGCAGACGATTACTGGGAAAAGACCCAAGATTATTGGAAGGGCGTGCGGGAGATATGGACAAATATTGAGACCGAGAACACGGGTTTTAGCCTTACCATACAAGGCGAGCCCGAAGACTTATACCAGCCCGTCATGGCGCTCACGGATAAAATAGAAGATGAGGGCCTAAGCGTTGAAGAGGCTATCGCGCAAGCCGCAGCCGTTATTAAGGCGCATACGACACCTGACGTTGATGCCGTCGTCGGCGCGGCGAAAGCTGAGGCCCGCTTACAGGCGAAGGGCCAGTCAGAAGATGATCTTTAGGGCATGATAAAACGGTTCAAATATTGGCTAGGCGTCTTGATCATGATCGCTGGGATATATGTTTATTATCTCGGCGACACGATCCACACGATTGACCCAAAAACTGATCGTGAGGCCTTTATCGCGGCCATTTGGACTCATGTCGGTTATGCTTCGTTGCTCTTTGTGCCGCTTATTGCCTTTGCGGCTCTGGGGCGCAAACATGCGGTCAAAAAAATGAACGAATGGGAACGAGGTGTTATTGGTCTGTTTAAGCTAGCCGTCATTCTCAAAATGGTTACAGGGCCTTTGGCTGTGTGGACGCGGGGATCATCACTTAAAGTCTTTGACTGGTTTGCGTTTCCGAGTCCGGTAGAGCGTATGAATGGCCCTCATGATTTCATGGAGACATTTCATGCACTTCTTAATTACCCGCTTGTAATTTTCTTTGTGCTCAGCTGCGTCGCCGTGTTAAAAATGGCCTTTGACGATAAAGGCATAGAGGAAAAAGCCAAGTAAAAACCCCGTCTTGCTTACGCAAAACGGGGCACAGTTCGAAGGTGGTTATTTAATTATTTTAAGAGCGTTTCAATGTCGGCCCAGTCGATGACTTTGAAGTTTTGCTTCTTTTTAGGCTCCGATGGTGACGTGTCATCCATATCGTCTTGGACAACTAGGAACCCTTTAGGAAAGCGCGCCGTTGGTGTTGAGGTTACGGCAATTCCGTCTGTCGTCGACACGCCGTCAACAACGCCGTCTTCAATGCCAAACCGTCCTGCGAATTGGTGATCAGGAAGCGAGAACGCCGCGTAGCTATTATTGCCTTGCGAAGAGACGAGGAGGTAGCCGCCGTCTGCGCCGTCTTCGTAAACGGTGACGCCTTCAAGATCGGCCTGCGTGCCGTATTCACCTACGCGGGCGATGACAATTTGCTCGTCTTTGCCAGACGGTGAGGCCGGATAACGGTATAAGCCGCCTTCTTCTTCGGCAATGTAAAGCGTGCCCGTACGGTCATCAAAGGCGCAGCCTTCGGTTTTTGTGCCCGTAGAAAACTCGCGCACTTTACGGTTTTGCATGATGCCGTTCTCTTCAGAGATGATGTGCTGCTCGTAAATTCCGGCTTTGGTGGTTAGGCCAGCATGATAGGTGCCGTTCACAGATGTGCCGAGGCAAATTCCGTAAGGCGAAAGCGTGCCTGTGGTAAGCTGATAACCTTCGGGCTGGATGAATGTATCCGTCGCCGGATTGTAAAGCAGGGTCGTGATAGTGTTGATCTCGTCATTACTGGCGACGAGCAAAACATGCGGCACTCCTTTGTAAGAAAATCCGGTCCGAAGATCGACATTATTCAAAGTGCCAAGCTTCATAAACTCGCGCAACGAACCGTCGAGATTGTAAATATAAAGACCCGCTTGTTTGTCGGTACCGGCAATGAAGCCGCTGCCGTTCTCGCCAATATAGATCGCTGGATCATCAGCCGAGTCGCCGACGCTGGCCATGACCGGGGTTTCAAAGGCGGCTGCGACATAAGCCGGAGCAGGGGCCGTTTTAGACGATACAGAGCCGGTTGAAGCGCACGCGGCGAGAAGGGCCGCGCTTGCTGTAAGTAGAAGGTAATTTTTCATGATAATATCCTAGTAAGTGTAACGTGCGCCGATGATGAAAGAGCGGCCATATTCGTCATATTGAGAGAGACGAGATTCATCACCGAAGTAATAATATTCCCCCTCATTGGTCAGGTTCTTGCCTTCAACATAGACTTGGAATTGATCGTTGACTTTATACTTGGCAGACGCTTCGACAACCATACGGTCATCGGTTGTCCGGTCTAAATTTTCGTCAACCAATTCATCGAGGTAGTCGCCGCGGAAATTGGTGGAGACGCGCAGGTCCCATGGCCCGTCTTCATAGGCTAGGGCGACGTTCCAAACCGTGCCAGCTTGCTTGAGGAACGGAACTTTACGTCCGTCTGGCAAGGTGGCTTCACTATCGGAAAGTGTCAAATTGCCAGAAAGAAGGAACCCGTCGAGGGCGGCAGAGAGATCGCCGAGGTTCTGGACGTAGTTTAATTCGACGCCGTAAATCTCGCTCTTTCCGACATTGATGAATGTGTTGACCTCGTCGATGCCTGCAAGTGTTGCTGCAGGTAAGAAGCTTAGGTCAACGCTAGTCGGTAGATCGGCTATGTCATAAGTGGCTGGGAAGATGGCGTCTGAAATGTCTTTATAGAAAAGTCCTACAGAGAAAACCGACAGATTTGTTGGGTAGAACTCTAAGCCCAAATCAAAATTGGCCGCCTTATAAGGGTCAAGATCGGGATTACCCAATTCAATCTCGTCGCGGTCATCATTGAGCAAAGCGGTCGGCGCCATGTCGCCAAAGGCGGGGCGGACGACAGCGGCGTAATAGGCTGCACGGCCAATAAGCTTATCTGTGAAATCATATTTGACGTTCAAGCTTGGTAGAAAATGGCTGTAATCATTGGAGACATTACGCGGCGTGATCGCGAAATTGCTTTCATCAAGAAAAGCGCCTTCTAGATCAACGTTGGTTTGCTCAAGACGGGCACCCGCAACGACTGTGGTTTTTCCAAGCTCAAACGTGCCCATGCCGTAGGCTGCAAGAATGCGCTCATCAATGACGAAGTCACCAATCGTTGATTCTAGAAGACTATCATCTTCCTGCAGTTCTGCGGTAGTGAAGGTATCGCTAAGCGCGGCTGTGAGGTTGGCGTTTGGCCATTGGAACATAGGGTTGCCAAGACGCCATCCTTCGATTTCTGCATTGGCTGTAATGAAGTCAGCCATATTGAGATCGCGCTCATGGAATGTCAGGTTTTGATCGCGCACTTTTTGGCGGTCACGATATTTTACGCCAGCTTTCCAAGTCACAGGTGTATTGCCCAGCATGCTGTCACGAGCGGCGTTGAACTGGAACGCATATTCCGTGTCTTCGTTGATGGTCATTTCTTGCTCGTAAGCATCCATCTCGTAATTAGCCGGGTCGAGAAGGAATGGTAGAGCCTGTCCGGAAACAACAGGCCGTTTGGGGTCTGAGTAATCCAGAGTAATGGAGCCCAGAACAGAATCGCGCTGCTCTGGTCCAGAGCGGAAGGCGACGTCATGATTGTCAGTATCGTCTTCTTCGGCGTATGCATATGAGGCTTGGTAATCAAATGTCCAAGCATCAAGCAAGGTTTCGCCGCCTAGAGAGTAGGTTTGTATGTTGCGGACTTCTGTACGCTGACGCGCTTCAGCATCAACTTCGCCGCGGCGAATGGTGACACTATTAGCATCTGCGGCAATGATCTCTTCATCAAATTCGCGGAACTCAAGTTTGTTGCGGATTTCGTCGTCTGTGTATTGATTATAAAGCGTGCGCAAATACAGGTTGGTATTATCGCTGGCACGCCAGTCAAAGTTGGCAACAAGGCCGATCCGTTCACGCGTCAAATCATACCAGCGCTGCTCATAATCATCATTGGGAATGTAAACATTATTCGTGTCATCAAAGCCCCATTCTCCGATTTCATTGTTGTGGGCTTCAATCGCAAGATCTTGGTAGTTTACAGATAGTGCAACGCCGAACGTGTCATTGAATGTATTGGAATATGTCAACGTGCCTTTAGGCGATAGCTTCTCTGTGATCTCATTATATTGACCTTCAAGCTTGGCGCGAATGAACTGCCCGTTCCGGTCAAAGGCTGAAATAGTCTTGAGGTTGATAACGCCGCCGAGGCTGTCCGCATCGACATCAGGCGTAAGAGATTTTTGAATTTCGATGCCGTCCAAAAGGTCAGACGGTACGCCGTCGAGTAGCACGCCTCGGCGATCTTCTGGGGAAGGCGTCCGAACGCCATTGATGGAGGAAGAGATGAGGTCTGTGTTGATACCGCGAATAGACACGTAACGGCCTTCGCCTTGATCATTTTCAACGGAAATGCCGACAGCGCGGGCTAAGCTATCCGCGACGGTTGTGTCAGGGAAGTTTCCCAAACCGTCTGAGTCGATGATAGTTTTAATAGAATTGGCTGCGCGCTGTTGGTTCAAGGCGCTCGCTTGGGCCGCTTTCGTACCGACAACAATAATATTGTCATTATAGTCGACATCATCGCCGATTATGACATTGAGCGTTGTCCCGGCTTCTGGAATTTCAATTGTGTTCGTAATGCTTGGCGTGCCGATATAAGATGTTGTGACAGTGTATTGGCCGGCTGGAATGTTGTTAAGACGGAACGCGCCAAAGCGGTTGGTGGTTGCTGTGCGGTTCAAGCCGTCCAAGCTTATGACTGCGCCTTCAAATGGCGCTTTTCCTGATGCGTCTGTGACAGTACCGGATAGGGTTTGCGCGAATGCTGGGGATGCTAGCGCAGTTCCTAGAGCAATAAGTGAGGCCGAAATTAGGGTTTTGGACGCACGGAGTTTTGATGAAAACACGAGTTTCTCCTTGGTGTTACATAAGTTTAATTGACGCGGGAGATCGTCGACTTTCATGATAGATGCGTGACAAATATTTGAACTCTACGTGACCGTTTCTTTACGCTTTGATGACAGGACGCAGACGTTAGCCGCAGACGTGTATGCGCTCTCGATCCAAAACAATTTTGAGGACGTGCCGCGCTAGCGGCGAAGCATTGGATGGGGGGGATGGGCTGACCCGAAATGAGCCTAAATATTTATCACTGCCAATGCCGATTATGACAGGCCGTTTTATTCTGCCTTCTGGAAACAGAATGAGGCAGGCGAGTAAATGCGGCGTTGGGCATATCTTGAGTGGGTCGGCAGCGCCGGACCTAAAGCCTAATGGCTCTAAATCCTAAAAGTCACCGCCGCCTGCAAACTGATCATCTTGGGCGAGGTTGCCGAACTTTGTGATGTGGCCTTCGAAGGAAAGCTTGATCGTGCCGATGGGGCCGTGACGTTGTTTGCCGACAATGACTTCGGCCTTACCGTGTAGGCGTTCCATGTCCTCTTGCCATTTCATATGCTCTTCTGTGCCTTCGGAGGGCTCGGTTCTGGCGATGTAATATTCTTCGCGGAACACGAACATGACCACATCGGCATCTTGTTCAATGGAACCGGATTCGCGAAGGTCAGAGAGCTGCGGCCGTTTATCATCACGCTGCTCTACTTGGCGTGAAAGCTGCGCGAGGGCGAGGACGGGAACATCGAGTTCCTTGGCGAGGGCTTTAAGCCCCTGCGTAATGGCGCTGACTTCTTGTACGCGGCCATCGGAAGATTTCATCGCCTTACCGCCAGTCAAAAGCTGTAGGTAGTCGACTACAATCATGTCGAGGCCGCCCATGCGTTTGAGGCGGCGCGAGCGCGCGGCAAGCTGCCCGATAGAGATACCACCCGTATCATCAATGTGAAGCGGGATATTGCTGATCTCGTCGGCGGCGTCGCGGACAATTTCATATTCTTGGGGCGTAATATCGCCTCGCCGAATTTTATGAGACGGGACGCCAGATTGCTCGGCGAGCATCCGTGTGGCGAGCTGCTCGGCTGACATCTCTAGGCTAAAGAAGCCGACCCGCGCGCCGTCGGCGGCTTTTGAGATCCCCGTTTCGGTTTTTTCTTCGCGGAATTTTTTGGCCGCGTGGAACGCAATGTTGGTGGCGAGCGCGGTTTTACCCATAGACGGGCGTCCCGCGAGGATGATCAAATCAGAGCGGTGAAAGCCGCCAAGCTGCCTATCCATATCGATCAGGCCTGTGCCTGTGCCTGACATGCTGCCGTCGCGGGCATAGGCGGCGGAGGCGACTTCGACGGCCTTGATCATGGCCTGTTTAAAGGTCACGAAACCGCCTTGAACGGCGCCGACTTCGGCAAGGTTATAAAGCTGTCCTTCGGCCTCTGTGATTTGCTCCCGCGCGTCAGTTTCGCTGTCGGGATCAGAGGCGGAGGCGGCAATGTCGCCGCCGAGACGAATAAGTTCGCGCCGCATTGCCAGATCAAAAATCATTTTGGCATATTCAGGGGCCGCCGCGCCAGACGGGGCGTGCAGGAGAAGTTCAGCTAGATATTGCTCGCCGCCAATATCGACTAGGGTTTCGTCTTGAGAGAAGCGGTTTTTAAGAACAATCGCGTCGGCAAGCTTACCCGTTTCGATTAGGCGCGCAGCCGTATCATAAATGCGGCGGTGAACGGGATTGTAAAAATGCTTACCTTCGACAATCGGGCTGACGCGGTGGTAAAGTTCATTGTCATAGAGCATAGCGCCGAGCAAAGCCTGCTCGGCCGCGTTACTATGCGGGGTCGTATCAAGCGTCTGCCCCGTATCCGTATTTGTATCTTCGATGTAAGCCATAGACCTACATAGCACAGAGTGTCAGATAAAGTGGAGGGAAATGTCGGAAGACTGCTGTGGATAAAATTAACATTTTATTAAGCCTTGTGAACCGCCAGTGAATTGCAGGCAGGCTAGGAAAAACACGGGCTTTGACGAAACATTAACCAAACTCTCCCACAATGGGATCCATATACGCCATTTCTCACTAAGGAGGTTCACATGGCCCGTTACACAATTCTTAGCGCGGTTCTCGCCGTTAGTCTCGCCGCCGGTACGGCTTTCGCTAAAGAC
This sequence comes from Alphaproteobacteria bacterium, assembly GCA_051252005.1. Classification (GTDB taxonomy): domain Bacteria; phylum Pseudomonadota; class Alphaproteobacteria; order Caulobacterales; family Maricaulaceae; genus JACOMS01. Next base: position 241,923 of record JBPOEZ010000005.1, read on the forward strand.
AAACAATCCGACAGCTATATGGTCGTCAAAGACGCCAATGGCCAAGACGCAAAAGTTTTAAAGGCTCAGTTCATTCGCCCCGGCGATGTTAGCCCCGAAGAGTATGCCCGGCTTCTCGCTGAAGCTGACCGCATCCGCGCTTACCAAGGGCAAGCTCAGTCACCACAATATCAGCAAGCTCAGCAATATGCTCAACAGCCGCAATACGCTCAACAGCAATATACTGGGCAAGTCTCGCCGGCTAATCCTTTGCCGCCGCAAGCGAATGCGCAGATTACTTATAATTCTATGACAGGTAAAGCGCCGCAAACTTATACTGAATATATGGCTGCAAAGCGCGCAACCCTAGCACAGGCACAGCAAGCACAGCTTCAAGCCCAAGCTCAGCAAGCGCCGATGTATGTTCAGCAGCCGCAAACTGTATACCAAACGCCGCAGCCAACACAGCCAGCGCAACAGGCTCAGTACAGCTATGCGAATCCGGTCTATACCGCGCCGCAGCAGCAACAACAGCAACAGCAAGCCTATATTCCTGCGCCGCAGCCAACATCACGTTATCTGCCGCCGTCGAATAACCGCGTGATTTATGCGGGTATGCCTGATGTGGTCAACGCGTCGCCAAGCATTACAACCGTCGTGCCGCGTCATGTAGCGGCTCCGGTTCCTGCCGTAGGACATAGCGTTGTCAAAGGGGATACGCTTTACTCTTTGTCCAAACGTTATGGCATGAAGGTAAATGATCTTAAGGCTGCGAATGGTTTGACGAGTGACACGATTTCTATCGGGCAGGTTTTGGCGGTTCCGGGCGTCGTCGTAGCGGCGCAACCGCAATATACCGCGCCAGTCGCTACACAGTCACCTGTGAAATATCAGACGCCAACACAAGGTGCTCAGTATTATACGCGGACATCAACAACGGCCGCGCAGCCGACGCCCCGTATTGTACGTGCCGTACAGCCTGTGCCGCCTGCGGGTGTCTATGCGGTTTTGCCAAATGATACGATCTTCAGTGTTTCGAATTTCGCTTGCGTCAATCCTTACGACGTCGCCAAGCTGAATGGTTTGACCGATACGACAAATCTGACACCTGGCCAAAAGCTAAACATGCCAGTTGGTCATTGCCTTAATAATTAAGACCTGAAAAAATTATAGCCTGAATATTTAAGTATGGGCGCTTGTGTGTTAAACCTAGGCGTTCGACACTTTTATAAGCGTTTCTAAAGCGGCTCTGGCATGTCCAGAGTCGATAGACTTTACCGCCATATCAATCCCAGACGGAATATCTTTCGCGAGCCCTGCTATCATGAGGGCTGCGCCGCTATTGAGCAGGACAATGTCTCGGTAATGGGAATGTTCGCCAGAGAGAAGCGCGGTCAAGGCCTGCGCGTTCTCTGCCGGATGTCCGCCGCGTAAACTGTCAATGGTCGTGAGTTCAAAACCGTAGCTTTGCGGCAAAATTTCAAATTCTGTGATCTGTCCGTCTTTGACTTCCGTGACTTTTGTTGCGCCCGTTGTGCTGATCTCGTCAAGCCCGTCCGCGCCGTAAACAACCCACACATGAGTTGCGCCAAGATCGCGTAGAGCCTCGGCCATGGGCGCGCGCCAGTGATCTTCGCAGACCCCAAGTAGCATACGTTTCGCGCCTGCTGGATTGGATAATGGGCCGAGAATATTAAACAGTGTTCGAACGCCAAGAGCTTTCCGCGCAGGGCCAACGTGGCGCATGGCGGGGTGATGGTTGGGTGCAAACAGGAAGCCAATGCCGGCTTTCATCACGCATTCAGCGGCCTTTTCCGGCGAGACCGCGAGATTCACGCCAAGCATAGACAGAGTATCCGCTGTCCCCGTGAGGCTCGATGCCGCGCGATTGCCGTGTTTGGCTACTTTGGCGCCTGCACCTGCGCAGACAAGGGCGGAGGCGGTGGAAATGGACAGAGTGTGTAAGCCCGTCCCGCCTGTGCCGACAATATCAATGACGTCAGCATCAATATGAACAGGAGTCATATTATCGCGTAGAACTCGCGTGCCGATGCGGACTTCTTGGCCTGTAATTCCGATCATTTCGAGACCCAGCAAAAGCGCGCCGATTTGGACGTCGTCGCGGTCTTCGGTAAACATGGCGCGTAGCGCTGACTCAAACTCCTCAGCATTTGGCCGTTGCCGCATAGTGAGTTTTTTGAAGATTTCAGGATCTATGCTCACAGCTTAATCCCTGCAAGACCGAGGAACGCCGCGATAAGCGCGTGGCCATTCTCTGACGCAATAGATTCTGGATGAAACTGGAGGCCGTGTATCGGGCGGGTCTTATGATAAAGGCTCATAATCTCGCCGTCTTCCGTCCAAGCATTGACGGCAAGGCAGTCCGGTAGGCTTTCGCGCTCTACGGCAAGGCTATGATAGCGCGTGGCTGTGAACGGGCTTTCAAGGCCAGCAAATAATCCCGTTCCGTCATGATGGATCGGCGAGGTTTTGCCGTGCATGATGCTTTTTGCGCGAATAACTTTACCGCCAAAGGCTTGCCCAATCGATTGCTGCCCTAGGCACACACCAAGTATCGGAAGGTCATTTGGCGCTCGTTCTAAAAGATCAAGACACATGCCCGCCTCATTGGGCGTACAAGGGCCCGGGGAAAGCAATACGGCCTTCGCGCCTAGGGCCAAAGCCTCTTCTGCGCTCATATCATCATTGCGAATGACGTGCGTCTGAGCGCCTATTTCCTGCGCGTAGTGCACAAGATTATAGGTAAAGCTGTCATAATTGTCGACGATCAGGAGCATGTTTTTAATCTCACGACTTCTGTCATCCCGGCCCTTGCGCCGGGATCTCGCGCAACCCTGTCGAGGCCCCGGATCAAGTCCGGGGTGACAGGTTTATTAAGGGCGGTTATCTCTCTCATCCTAATTCCCATCGAACTGGACGCTTTGCTCGGCGGCGCGGAAGAGCGCGGCGGCTTTGTGCAAGGTCTCTTCGAACTCTAGCTTTGGGACGCTGTCCATAACGATGCCTGCCCCTGCGCGCACGTGTAGAATGCCGTCCTTGATGATAGCCGTGCGCAGCGCGATAGCTGTGTCCATTTCGCCTTCGCAGGAAATGTAGCCGACAGCGCCGCCGTAAATCCCGCGCCGTTCGTCTTCAAGCTCGTCAATGATTTCCATAGCGCGAACCTTTGGCGCGCCTGAAACGGTTCCCGCAGGGAAGCCCGCAAAGAGCGCAGAGATGGCATCGTAATCGTCACGGAGCGTTCCTTCGACGTTGGAAACAATATGCATAACGTGGCTGTAGCGCTCGATGATGAACTCTTCAGTGACAGTCACTGAGCCGCCCTTGGAAACGCGTCCGACATCATTGCGGCCCAAATCAAGAAGCATAAGGTGTTCCGCGCATTCTTTCGGATCGGCCAGCAAGTCTTTTTCGTTTTTAATATCTTCGGCCGTAGTCGCGCCGCGCGGACGGGTCCCGGCGATGGGGCGAATAGTGACCGTCCCGTCTCGAAGACGGACAAGAATTTCCGGGCTAGAGCCGACAACGGCGTGGTCGCCAAAGTTTAGGAAATATAAAAAGGGGGAGGGGTTCATTCGTCTTAGCGAACGGTAGAGCGCAAATGGGCTAGCGGGCAGGGGGGCTTCGAGCCTTTGTCCGATGACAACCTGAAACACATCACCCGCTTCGATATAAGCTTTGGCGCGGGCAACACGCGCTGCGAAATCGGACTGTGTTGTTCCAAGCGTTGGCGTGATAGACGGACAGGGGCGCTCCGAAATCGCGCCGCCTTGGGCGGGCAGAGTGAGGTCGTGCCGTACTGTATCAATACGGGTTTGCGCAGCGGCGTAGGCTTGTTCTGCGCTTAAGTGATCCGGATAGACGGGGCTCGCGATTATGATTTCCTGCGCGATTTGGTCAAAGATAGCCACAATCGTAGGACGTGTCATCATGGCGTCAGGCGTGCCGAGCGGATCTGGATTATCCGTCGGGAGGTGTTCAATGTGGCGCACCATTTCGTATCCAAGATAACCAAATAGTCCAGCCGCCATAGGCGGAATGCCATCAGGTAAATCAAACGCACTTTCCGACTGTACGGCACGCAGAGTTTCAAGCGGCTTTCCAGGGAGCGGCGTGTAAAGTTCTTTAGCCACAGCGTCCACGCCGCGCGCACATTCGGATGTGTCTCCGAAAGAGCGCCAAATTAAATCTGGCGCGAAGCCGATAAAAGAGAAGCGTCCGCGTTGTTCCCCGCCTTGAACAGATTCGAACAAAAACGCGTAAGGACGGCCCTTCGCAATTTTTAGATAGGCAGACACGGGCGTGTCGAGATCGTTGATTAGCCGTGCAAAGACAAGCTGCGGTTTACCGGACGCGTAAACCTGTTCAAAGTCCGCGAGCTGCGGCGTTAGAGAGTCAGCCATGACAGAAATGTTCCGCGTGCCCTCTTCTACTGTTCATCAGTATCAAGGCCGAGGAGCGCTATGATTTTCTCTGGGAATTCCCGGATCGGATTGTCATTTAAAACGGCCTGTTGATAGGCATTGTTAAGATCGGAAAGAATGGCGGCAGTCGCCTGATCCTGCAAAATGTCTGCATATTGTCCGGCAAGACCGTCTTGGTTGGCAACAATGTCCGTCAAAATAGCGATTTGGCGAGTCATGGGTACGCTGCCGGCGCCGCGTTCAATATCGCCAATGCCGGCATCTAACAGACCAACCGTGACTTGTGGGCCGATTTTCTGGCTTGGTGCAGACCGCACAAGAATAACGTCTTCAACACTCGCGCCATTTGGAGCGTCTGCCAGAATGATGTCTAGGTTTTCGCCTGCTTGCGCCCGTCCTGCGAGATCATACATGCGCTCGTCCAGCGCTTCATTTGTTTTCTGCGTAATCCACAAACTCTTCGCTCTGTCGCGGACGTCATCGAAGGGGCGGACTTTCGATTCTATAACTTCGTCAACGCGGAGAACAGCCCAGCCATCTGTAGACGTTTCGAAGAGATCAGTCGGATAGCCTATGTCATTTATGAAAATTTCGGTGAGGATTTTTTCATCTGTGGCAATACCTTTGAGGACTTCAAAGCCGCTAAGCTTTAAATCGTCCCGAGTTGTGCCAGAACGGTCGATATAATCGATGCTTGCATAGGGCAGGTCGGCGGCTTCAGCAGCATCTTCGATTGTTCCGCCGCCATCAAGAACGTCTTCGATTTTTGGCGTGATATCGTACATAAGTTCTTGGGCTTTACTATGAAGAAGCTCAGCCTCTAGCTCAGCGTGCATCTCGTCTCTGTTCGGGTTCACCGCAGGCGTAATTTTTGTTGTTGAAACCGCATACCAATTTCCAAGACTGCCAAGAACGGCTTTCGCTGCACCTTCTTCGAGTTCGAACCCTGCTGCGGCGGTTTCTGGGTCAAAGATAGCATTGGCAATGACGTCGTCATAAGTGACCGGCTCGATCAGGTTTAAGAGAGCGGCAACGTCGGCTGGGTTTTCACCCTTTGCTAGCCGCTCGGCGGCCGCTTTCGCTGTGTCTTCGTCTCCAGCGGTGATTTGAACGACCGAGCGCGTCTCTGGAGATCCGATTTCGCCGAGGTCGATCTTGAGTTTGAACAGGTCTTGGATTTCTTCTTCTGTGGCCTCAAGCCCCGGAACAAGGTCCTCTGTTTCAAGACGGATGAATGTCACGCGGCGATATTCTGGCGCGGTAAACCGAATTGGGTTTTGATCTATATAAGCTTGCAGCTCTTCGTCCGTTGGCTCTGGCGGGGCGGCGACGGCTTGCGCGTCAAAAGTCAGGACTTTAGCTTTGCGCTGCTCTGTCAAATATTGATAGCGCTGCTGGGCGAACTCTAGCGGGGCGACTACGCCGCCGTTAATTGCCGGAATCGTTTGGCGTTGACGCATATCGTCAATGAGGTTTTTCTCAAATTGCGCGCGGGTCACAGGCGGCCGTTGCAGGGAAAGAAGTTCCATCATTTTGGCTTCGCTAAATTTACCTGTCAGCTCATCACGAAAGGGCTCAATGTCGGCGACATAATCACGGGCAGAGCGTGTGTTGACGCCAATGCCGAGGTCGTCCGCATCGATTTCAATGATCTTAGAGATCATAAGCTTTTGCAGAACTTGTTGGTGGACACCGCGGTCAAAGGCTTCTTGGTGTGGAAGTTGACGGCCTTCTGATTGTGCCAAAACGGTCAGTTCACGCCGGAACTCGGCATCAAAATCCGCCGTGGTAATATCGTTTTTGCCAAGGCTCATGACCGCGTTTTTGCCGCTAGGGCTAAACACGTCATTAATCCCCCAGACCGCGAAGGCGAGAACCAACATTGCGATGAGGAAGCCAACAAGAACAGCTTGTATCTTGGAACCAATGGACTGAGCCATAATCTTCGACCTTATAAAATTCCGGCCCTACATAGCGACGGGAGCGGCTGGCCGCAAGCCGTAGAGTCGGGAATTGATGTAATCGTGAGCGCTGTTGCGGTTATTTCTTAGCCGCTCTCGCTTTATCGCGTTCGAGAACAGGTTTTAGGAACCGTCCTGTCCAGCTTTGCTTGTTCTTGGCCACAGTTTCCGGCGTGCCAATAGCGACAATTTCTCCGCCGCCGTCGCCGCCTTCAGGGCCGAGATCGATGACCCAGTCTGCGGTTTTGATCACATCGAGATTATGCTCAATGACGACCATCGTATTGCCATTATCGACAAGCTCTTGCAGGACTTCGAGAAGCTTCGCCACATCGGCAAAGTGGAGGCCTGTTGTCGGCTCATCCAAGATATAGAGCGTCCGGCCCGTGGCGCGCTTGGCGAGTTCTTTCGCCAGTTTCACGCGCTGCGCCTCGCCGCCTGATAATGTCGTCGCTTGCTGCCCGACTTGGAGATAGCCAAGTCCCACGCGTTGCAGCGTTACCATTTTATCGCGGATTGTCGGCACGGCCTTAAAGAAGTCCGCGGCTTCATCGATGGTCATATGCAAGACATCTGCAATAGATTTGCCTTTGAATCGAATTTCCAATGTCTCGCGGTTATAGCGTTTGCCCTTACAGACATCGCAGGTCACATAGACATCCGGCAGGAAGTGCATTTCAATCTTGATGACGCCCGCGCCTTGGCAGGCTTCGCAGCGACCGCCTTTGACGTTAAAGCTAAACCGGCCTGGCTTGTAACCGCGTGTTTTGGCTTCGGGGAGTCCGGCGAACCAATCACGGATCGGTGTAAACGCGCCCGTATAGGTGGCGGGGTTAGAGCGGGGCGTGCGGCCAATCGGGGATTGGTCAATGTCGATGATTTTATCGAGATGCTCAAAGCCTTCGGTGCTATCATGGGGCATGGCTTGCACAGAATTATTGTTCAGTTTGCGCGCCGCCGCCTTGTAAAGCGTTTCAATCGTCAGCGTAGATTTCCCTCCGCCGGAGACTCCGGTTACGCAAACAAAAAGCCCTAGCGGAAATTCGACCGTGATGTTTTTCAGGTTATTCCCGCGCGCGCCTTTGACGATCAATTTTCTGTGCTCTTCCGGATTACGGCGGGCTTTAGGCGGAGCAATTAATTTTTTACCCGTTAGATATTGCCCCGTTAGAGATTTGCGCGATTTTTTGATCTTATCTGGCGTGCCTTGCGCGATAATTTCGCCGCCGTGCATACCCGCGAGAGGGCCCATGTCGACGACATAATCCGCTGTCAAGATCGCGTCCTCGTCATGCTCGACCACGATAACGGTATTGCCGAGATCTCGAAGATTTTGCAGGGTTTCCAAAAGCCTTGCATTATCGCGTTGATGAAGCCCGATGGAAGGCTCATCTAATACGTACAATACACCTGTGAGCCCTGACCCGATTTGCGAGGCAAGGCGAATACGTTGCGACTCCCCGCCGGAGAGTGAGCCAGATCCGCGTCCGAGGGTGAGATAGTCAAGGCCGACGGCATTGAGGAACTCAAGCCTGTCAGAGATTTCTTTCAATATGCGCGCGGCAATCGCCATCTCTTTTTCGGAGAGTTCCGTTTTTAGGGCTTCGAACCGTTCATAAGCGAGCTTGATCGACATATCGGCGGTGACAGTAATATCCATGCCAGCAAGCTTTACGCAGAGCGCCTCGGGCTTAAGCCGTTTCCCGCCGCAGCTGTCACATTCTGCCGAAGACATATACTTGCCGAGCTCCTCGCGCATCCAGCTACTGTCTGTATCGCGGTAGCGGCGCTGTAGGTTCGGGATCACCCCTTCGAACGTTTTGGTGGTTTCGTAACGGCGACCTTCGTCTTGATAGACGAAATTAATTTTCTGCCCCTTAGTGCCGTAAAGAATGACCTCTTTGGCTCCGTCAGACAGCGCGTTCCACGGCGTCTCAACAGAGAACCCGTAATGCTCGGAGATCGCGGCGAGGGTCTGCATATACAGTCCGCTAGATTTCTTAGGCCACGCGGCGATGACGCCATTTGTCAGTGATTTTGACATATCCGGTACAACGAGGTCCGGATCAAATTTCAGCTCTTTGCCAAGCCCGTCGCAAGAGGGGCAGGCTCCGTGCGGGTTATTGAATGAAAACAGGCGCGGTTCGATCTCGGATAAGGTGAAGCCGGAAACAGGGCAGGCGAACTTCTCTGAAAACAATGTGCGCTCGCCGCCGTCTTCTGCGACTTCGGCAATGGCAAGACCATCTGCGAGGCGTAGCGCGGTTTCGATGGAATCGGCTAGGCGTGTTTCGAGGCCTTCGCGGACGACGATCCTGTCCACCACAACATCAATGTCGTGCTTGAACTTTTTATCTAGATCTGGCGCGTCTTCGATGCGGTAAAACTCGCCGTCGATCTTGGCGCGCTGGAAACCCTGCTTCATCAAGTCGGCAAATTCTTTGCGGTATTCGCCTTTGCGTCCGCGCACGATGGGGGCGAGGATGTAAAGCTTCGTGCCGTCTTCCATGCCCATGACAATATCGACCATCTGGCTGACAGTTTGGCTCTCAATCGGCAGGCCTGTAGCCGGTGAATAAGGCACGCCGACCCGCGCCCAAAGGAGGCGCATATAATCGTAAATTTCCGTGACAGTACCGACCGTGGAGCGGGGATTGCGTGAGGTGGTTTTCTGCTCAATCGAGATCGCAGGGGATAGTCCTTCGATAGAATCTACGTCTGGCTTTTGCTGCAATTCCAAAAACTGCCGCGCATAAGCCGACAGGCTTTCCACATAGCGTCGCTGCCCTTCGGCATAGATCGTATCAAACGCCAGAGACGATTTTCCAGAGCCAGAAAGCCCCGTAATCACGATCAACTGATCGCGCGGCAAATCAACATTGACGTTCTTGAGGTTGTGCTCGCGCGCGCCGCGAACCCGAATGGTTTTTAAAGAAGATGACATGGCAAAGCCTATCGAACATTCAGGGAACGAGAGTCAAGGGGTATGTGTAAATCAGCGGTGTAAATACAGTAGGGTTGCCTTGCCGAAATTCCCATAATTATCAGTTTGTGTATGAATTTACATAAAGCGCCGATCTTGCGCCCATAAAGCTTTGTTAGTTCCGTTTCATCGCAGCGATGAATGATCGTTGATTAAGACAACAAAGGAAAATGACCATGAAAAAGATTATATTTATGTCGGCCCTCTCCGCCATAGCGTTAGCTCTCCCAGTTCAAGCGGCCCCTCAGCAGACAGCGCAATCTTCTGCGCCGACGATTGAGCTAAAAATAGCGCAATCCATTGGCCTAAAGAAAGCCCTTCAAATCGCCTCTAGCGAAGTAGAGGGCAAAATTGTCGAAGCAGAGACGGATAGTTTTGGCGGCGCGCGAGTTTATGAAGTTGACGTTCTGGACGGCAAAACCGTAAAGCAGGTAAAAATAGACGCCCAAACGGGACGCATTATGTCTGTTCGCGGAAAACGTATCAGCTCTATCGTCAGCCGTCTTGCCCAAGATAGTGATATGAAAGCTGCGCAGACGACCAATGTCTCGCTCTATGACTACCTTGTCGCGGTAGAGACAAAAACCGGAGGTGAGGTTTCCGAGATCGGCCTCGACTCTGAAAACGGACGTGTCTACATCGAAATGACAGTTCTTACCAATGGGACAGAACAAGATGTAACGGTTGATCCTGTCACGGATAGCATCACGATGGGTGATTTCGATTAATCCGTAATAATAGGATCTTGCATGCGCGTATTAGTGATCGAAGATGACGAAAGGCTTGCGGAGCACGTCTCAGACGGGTTTCGCAAAGCTGGCCATGTGGTCGACGCATCTTATGATGGCCGGGACGGTTTGTTCCTCGCAACATCCGGTGATTATGATGTGATTATTCTCGATCGCATGCTTCCCGCAGTTGACGGCATGGCTATTCTTTCGTCGCTGCGGACCGGAAAAGTTGATACGCCTATTATCTTGGCGAGCGCCCTTGGTACGGTCGAAGACCGTGTTGAGGGTATTCGCAATGGGGCGAATGATTATCTCGCAAAACCTTTCTCGTTGACGGAATTAATTGTCCGCGCCGAAAGTTTGGGCCGAAAAACTGAACGCCCCGCGCAGGACATGCGGCTAGCGATATCCGACCTGACACTAGATTTGCGCAGCCGCCATGTGACCCGGGCGGGCCAACGGATTACGTTAAGTCCGCAAGAGCAGAAACTGCTCGAATATTTCATGAATAATATCGACAGGGTTCTAACACGGAGTATGATTTTAGAGCATGTTTGGGATTACCGCTTTGACCCGCAAACCAATATTGTCGATCAACATGTCAGTAATCTGAGACAGAAGATCGACAAAGGCTATACGCGAGCCTTAATCCAGACCGTTCGCGGTTTTGGCTATCGCATGAGTGTTGAGCCTGAATAATGCGGTCTGCAATCTCTAAAACACTGAATAGCTTTATTCTGCGTATGGCGGTGCTGACAGCGGCGTTATTTGCTGTCCTTGTCGCGGCTCTACTGGGTTTGGCCTATTGGCTTATGGTCAAGCAACCCCTTGAAAGTGTTCGCCGCGATGTACAGGCCGATGTCAGTCAAATGATAGGCGTCTATGGAGGCGCTGAGGATGAGGCTATACTGATAAGCATGCTTGAAACATATGGTGACGAAAAAGCGTCTCGTCCGTTTTTCTATTTGCTCCTCAGCCCGAATAATAAAATTCAAGCAGGGAACCTCCCATTGGATCCTAGTGTTTTTCAAAATGAAGGCTGGAGCCGTGTTGAATTTGAGACGGGCTATAGCGAAAATTCAGCACTCGTTAGAAAAGCCGGTTTAATTGGCGGCGCAACATTAATTGCGGGCCGAGACATTGAAGACCTAGACGAGCGAGAGGAGTTAATTACGGAAACTCTCGGCTGGGCATCTGTTTTGGCATTAATCGTCGGCTTGTTTGGCGGCATCGTGATTAGTCTTGCCGTAACGCGCCGGATTGAAATGATCAATACTACGGCGCTCACCGTTATGAGCGGGAAGCTGGACACACGGATTCCTATCAAAGGTAGCGGAGACGATTTTGATAATTTGTCCACCACTTTAAATACCATGCTTGACCGTATCGGGGAATTGCTTGGCATGGTTTCTAGCGCTTCCAATAATATTGCTCATGAACTTCGCACACCACTGGCGCGCCTGATGGCAGATATTGAGGACATTGAAAGTTATTCGAGTGAGACCTTAGTCGACCCGAAGCTCATTCAAATGATCGACCGCGCGAAATCTCAAGCTGATCGTATGCGCCAAATATTTGACGCGCTCCTACGTATATCTCGTATTCAATCGGGACGAGATGATACGCATTTTGAGGCCATAGATATGCTGGCTTTGATCCAAGAGGCGGCAGGGCTTTACGGGCCTGCTGCCGAGCAAAAAAATATCACGCTTTATGTTGCAAAGACAACGCCTTCGGTCCCGCGAGTTCAAGGGGATGCGAACTTATTATTTCAGGCGGTCACAAATGTTCTTGATAATGCCCTGAAATTCACCCCGAGCGGCGGAGATGTGCGTATCGGCCTTAATTGGGATGCCGGTTTTCTCGTAGTTTCAGTGAAGGATACGGGGTCTGGCATTCCTGAAGACCAAAAAACAAGGCTTGGTGAACGGTTCTTTCAACCCCACAGTTCGGCCGCTTTAGAAAATGCAAATTACGAAAACACAGACCAAGTGCTGCCTGGAAACGGTCTTGGTTTGGCTCTCGTTCAAGCGATCCTTGATCTGCATCGCGGGTCTATGAGCTTTCCTGAAAGCGCAAACGGCCTGTCCGTACGGTTAGAACTGCCTAGAAAATAGACAGCCTATATTTTATCATCACCCTAATACAAAGGCGCTTCAATAGATTTTGAACAGAGGCGTTAGGATTATTGAAATTTTCCTTCTGCACCTGATTATATGTGTACCAGATATTAGCGCTCGGATTCTAGATATGAATATTTATGATGCCCTACTAGGCTAAATACTTCGTGCGAATGTTATATTTGTCCAAAAATTCCATAACTTTTATCGGTGCACTAATCTCTATGGACTTCGAACCGTTCTCATTTGCGATCAAATTCCCACCAATAAAAATGCGATTGGTGTCGAATGATTGTATTTTACGAGTGAGGGCGTCGTGGCGATTCGCCGTGCACATAATGAGATAGCAGGATTTACCCGCGGCCACCGCATCCAAGTGCTTTTGCCGTTCACGTTGTCCCATTTTGTCGGCGATGTCTTCTTGTGGGTTGTAAACCAATGAGCGCATTTTTCCGTCCACAGTAACGGTTTCGTCGCGCCATACTCGAAGAATGATGTAATCATCGTTGGAGGCTCCCCAGGACCACCGCGAATTCACAAGTGGCGCGCCTAAAGAACGGAAAAAGGATGTGATGGATGTCATCGATATGTCCCAAAAAACACATTAGCAGTGCATTGCTAGTTTCGGACGCGAGCTTTGTCTATGGCTTAGCGGATTTGGGGGAGATTTTGCTTGGATTCAAATGCTTTGATTTATCGCTTTGGTGTGTCCGTATTGTGTCCGACACATTTCAAGCGGTTGCAGGGCAGAAGGCCTAATTAAGGCTAAGTGTCTGAAGTATATAAGGAAAAAATGGTGCCCCCACACGGCAACACACCGTGGCGCATCCCCGTCCGTTGCGGTGTAAAAACTATTGCTGTAGTTACCAATTTCAAGACCCGTTGTTTTAGCGCATGTTTCCCCGTCTCTTCTAATCCGATTGATTTGGGGGTCGATATGGGGGTCAATGAATGGGATATGCAAATGCTTACTGATGCAAAGATACGAAAATTAAAATCCAAAAACACCGGCACAATCAAAGTAACAGACTCCGGCGGCCTACAGGTTTGGGTATACCCATCAGGCACAAAGAGTTTTAAGATTAAGTACCGCTTCAATAAAAAAGAACAAACTGACACCGTCGGTCACTACCCATCAGTTACGTTGGCGGAAGCGAGGCGACGGCGGGATGAAATAAAACGGCAGTTGGCTTTAGGGTTAGACCCGTCGCTAGAAAAAAAGAAGGTAAAAAGAAACCTCGCGATAAAAACAGAAAACACCTTTAACTATCTCGCTGAAAGTTATCTTACTAAACTACAGATGCATAGGCCACCTAGAGCCCCCGCTACGATAAAGAAAAACACTTCATTGCTGGCAGAGGCATCGCGTGAGTTCGGGCATATGCCAATGGCGGACATTGAAACTAGTACAATCGCGGTTCTGATACAGGGTCGCATAAATTCAGGTCACTATGAGACGGCTAGTAGATTAAGAACAGTAATCGGTTCGGTATTTAGGCACGCCATAAATAAAGGTGTGATTAAATACGACCCCACTTTAGCGTTAAAGGGGTTAGTGCCGCAGTTCGAAGTGAAGCATAGGGCCGCTATCACAGAAATGGCTGATTTGGGGAAATTGCTTGTCAGTGTCGATAACGATACTGGACATGCGACCACCAAGATTGCGCTGAAACTCCTAATACTCTTCGCATTGCGGCCAAAGGAACTACGAGGGGCAAAATGGGCGGAATTTGATTTTGATAAGAAGGAGTTTCGCATTCCGAAAGAACGAATGAAGGCTCGAAAGCCTCACACTATCATGTTGTCTGAATATGCCATAGACTTGTTGGACGAACTTAAAGATATTACGGGATGGAGTGAATACCTATTTCCATCCCAAGGGAAAAAGCACGCTTTTATGAGTGAAAACACTCTGAACCAGACGTTGAGGCGAATAGGCTACAAGAGTGGTATAGTTTCAGCACATGGATTTCGTACAACTTTCACGACAAATGCCAACGAGAGCAATCTATGGAGTCCTGATGCAGTCGAACGGTATTGTGCACGGGGTGATACCAACCCAATACGTGGAATCTATAATCGAGGCGGGTATTTGGAAGAAAGGGCAAGGCTTGCTGAATGGTGGTCGAAGCAAGTGCTGGCAGCTAGAGACTTGGCCATGGACGAAAATGCAAACACACGGGTATAGAAGTGTCAAATATTGACCATTCATCTATGATTAGAAACATCCTTTGCCAAACTTTGCCTGATAAAATGGTTGAAGAATATACGGGATGGGAGAGCAAAAAGCCTATTGTTGACCCAATTCACAAGTTTGTTAGAGGCCAACGTCCTTGGCCCGAATGGATACAAGAAAAGCAGTTATTCTGTACGGAAGAGCAGGCATTCTTTATGCTTTTAAGTTCGCTCGAAAATCAGCCCTATGACACACTGAAGCTGAAGGCGGACAATAGTGGCGGTTCCACAAAATTACTATTTCCAAACCAGCTATTTGAAGACGACATCATTTACTTTGCGCGGAAGCCGTTTTGGTCACCCGTGGAAACGGTACTACTATCTTTGGGAATTGTGCCTGAAGAAGAAATAATAATGCATTTTACCAATGTGGGGAAAATCGTGAGGGAACAAACAATAAGGCCTATTCTCGACTATGATGAACGGCTTGAACTCTTGACGCAATTCATGTCTTCAAGCCCAACGCCTGACAAAATAGACCCTGTCGCCGCGCTTAAGTTTTTCGAGTCTAGACACTTAAGTTGCCCAACCGCGTTGGTTAAGAGCGTATCGCGTATCGGGAACAATTCGAAAGTTCTGAAACCGTCGAATAGTGTGAGTGGGTTTGAGTTAAAGCGGAATAATAAGTTTACTTATCTTTGCGTTATTGGTGCAATGGCATCCGACACAGGCTACAAAATAAAATCAAGGACAAACACTGAAGAAATGAAAGCATTCATCACTGTATACGAAAATAAAATTTGTGGGCATGATAAGGGCCAAGTTGAGAAGACTGTCTTTGATGCCGTCGAACACTTTCAAAATGAAAAAAGAAAAGATAACTCCATAGACCCGTCAAAGTATGACGGTGAATTGTTATTAAATATTACAGGAGTATTAGCCGTTGACGGGTACGCATTTGTCGCGGGTGAACGTTCGACTACCGTGAAAGAGATTCAGGACATGCTCGACCTCAAAGGTCTCAACAAAGACACGAAAAGCATAAGGAAATGTATCAAAGAGGGCAGTGCTAGTCTGCCATAATTCTGAAAGGGAATTCCCAAAGGGAAAACTGCGTTCCCACACAACTTCAATGAATTCAGTTATGTTTACCTCAACATCAATAATCTTCATAAGAGGTAACAAATGCAAAACAATAACTTTCCAGAGTACGGATTCGTAAGACTTAAACAAATAATAGCGCCCTGTGGGCCGCTTCCAATTTCAAAATCCACATGGTGGAAGGGAGTAAGACACGGTCGGTTCCCACAGTCAATAAAGCTATCAAAAAACGTTACTGTTTGGCGCGCCGAAGATATCCGCGCGCTCATTGATAAGAAGCCATTTGTATAAATGGACTTACGAAGACGATGAGATGTTTTCAGGTCAGCCCTACGATATCATCAGACTGACCTGAAATCATTTCATACTCGAACTATCACGGATTTATTCCAACCAATAATCTAGTCTAAGGACTGATATGAAATACAAACCTAAACCCACACTGTACTTCTTTGGCAGCGTTGAAGAACTATACGCGGAAATCCAAGGCGACTGGATTTTTGAAAACAACGTCCACAGATTAAAACACAAAGGCAAAAATCGCATAACCTGGCACCCCACGACTGGTGCCTTCCTATTTCAGGGCGGTCAGCATATTTCTGACTTATTATACGATGCAACACAGTGTGAAGTTTTATCAAAAGAGAAATTTGCCTGCCGAACTAAATATGACCTCGAACATTACCAGACGAAAATAAACTCGCATCCAGAGAGTATGCGGGTCGAGATGGGATGTGAAGTTGCCCCTTCGGAAGCACCATGGGATTAAAACGCCATTGTTAATCCTATTTCACAGTCCATTTTGGTTCTCGGAGGGACCGATTGCACTTTTTTGATGAAAATATGACCGAATGCCGCCATTTGGTGATTCGGTCTTATAAATAATAATATGACAACTGAAACACAGCCGCAGAAATTTTTAGATACAAGAACCGTTTCGCATGTTTTGGGAATATCCCAAAGCACCATTAAGCGACTGCGTGCGCGTGGTGATGGCCCTGCCTATCACACTTTCAGTTCTTCCGTCCGATACAGTGTCGATGACTTGAAGGCCTATATTCAAAGGAGTCGAAGTAAGACTGGATAATCCAGATGAATAAAATGAAACCATGGATATGGCTTGGGCGGCCTGTTATAAAGTCTACTGACTTCAATAAAATGGAGGATGTTGGTTGGGTCATGGCAACGCATAATACCAAGCTGATATAATCAGCAAGAGACGGAAACATTTATACCGTCTAGGTTCTCGTCTAATATTGATGAAGGCGACCAACCGAGCGCGTGACCCCGAAAGAGGGAGTAAGTGGATAAAAGGGCATTTCGCCACGCCTGTCCTGACCTATTGATAGGTTCCACATTCAATTGCACTGAATGACGTTATACGTACAAGTCAGGACATATTTTGCCTGAAAAGGCAAAGTATGTCTAAATTTCTGTGACCATACAAATCAATGTAACATTCAAAAGACATTCTTAAAAACTCTTCAAAGACCGTCTTGAGAACACTTCTACGGTTCCCGTAAGACCGTCCTCAAACACATCGGATACAGACGCTGGTGAACGTCCCAAACCTTCTACAACGATAGAAGACGTGACGCCACGTCCCAACATCCTCGTTGAAGCATACACTCTGACATACTCATTCTTTGAAGATATCCTCTCGCAGTTCGATGCAACGCATCAAATCATCTTGAGAGTATGCGGTCTGTCAAACCAATCCAAAACAATATCCCAATCCAACACTATTCGAATAATCTCTGTAACCGTCCTCGTTGATATCGCGTCTGTATTGTCTTCGTGTTCTCTTCGTACACGCGTATGACAACCGTATCGATATACGAAACGTCCCTATGATATTCGTGTGTTTAAAGTATCGCGGTGTTCATGGACATTACATACATGTTCTAAAACTTTCCGTTCTCTTCGTTAGTCTCGTTTGTTCTTATTTTATATTTTTTTATCTCGTATATTCGAAGGTAGCGGAACGTCATCGGTACTAAAAACATAAAGCGAATCCCATCTATACCGATGATGTTTAAGTATGTGTCACGGCACGATTTAAGCGCTTTCAGTAACGATACTTCAACTGTGACAGGTGGTGCCGGAACGTCTATCGATGACTGTCCTCGCGGTTTACGTGACGGTGTATGCGGTGCACCGCAGATGTTTCTCGGTCGGTCACAGGTGTTCAGTAAAACTTCAGTTGAATGGGACGGTTTTCGCGGACGTGAATAAGATAAAGCAAATCGAACCCCATCTATAACGGAAACGTCTATGCGTGTGCCACAGTAACGATTCAATCGATGTCAGTAACGATACTTGAACGGTGACGAACCTGTTTGTTGACCGAACAGTGCCGCCAACTGTCCTCGCAGTTTACGAGACCGTGTGCGGGGATTCGTAGATGATTGTCGTCTGTGACAGTGTTTCAGTTCACGGATAGTCCTCCGGAACGGTCCACCTAAACGGTCACTGAAACACGCGATACACATAGATAACCTACGTCTGATTGAATCCTGTCACGATGCGTAACCCTACTCGGACGCGCTTATGACTATATTCGTTGCGTTATAATTATACGGTTGACGCATTTGTTAATATGAGACTGAAAGGAAACATCACCCCGAACGACATGTTTCTATTGCGGACGCGTGTGAGTACGCTAAATAGTTTCAAATGACTCAGTCCAATATCCCCCTTATACTCGTCGTGTTTTTGTTCACCGTAAACGTCACGGCATTTTTTGCTTTCAAGGCAGATAAGAATGCTGCCAGACGCGGTAATCGCCGTACGCCTGAAAGTACCTTATTGTTGTTAGCGATGGTCGGCGGAACTATCGGCTGTATATCTGCTCAACACATTTTTAGACACAAGACGCGAAAACAACCGTTCAAGTTCGAACTATACTCAATCGCGGTTGTACAAGTCATCTTCTTAATATCCATGCTCTTTCCAGATAATCGACATTACGTCACAGAGTTTTTGAGTAACCTGTACGAATCGATTGGGCAGTAAGGTTTCGAGATATTCTCGCAGACGTATGGGTGTTATGTTTGAACCGATTTAAGCGTCGTCAGGGATGGTTTTTTAGCAGTGATGAATGGTGCTCGAACATGTATGTATGGCTGTCCTCGCAGCCTACGTGACGGTGTACGGGGCTTCGCGGATGATTGTATTATGTCACCGTATTCCAGCGACGGAATTGTCTGTTTTAAACATCCCAACTAACATCACCGGGACATACGCAACAGTCACTGTGAACGTTGTGAGGGTCGTTTGAGGCAATCTAATCTGCCTCATCCAATAACACATCAAACATTGACTTAATCGAGAAAAATCTGAAAACTTTGTGAAGGAGTGTGTTGAACATGATATGGAACATAGGTTTTAAATGTTGCATCTTATCAATTCTTATATTTGTGTTCGGGTCACAGTCCCTTTTTGCTAGCGAATATCCTGAAACAGAACCCAATGACACCCGCAAAGTGAGGTCAAGTACGTCGCCTGAATGGTTGCAGGCCGTGGGCCGTTCCATAGCGGTAAAATCAAAAACAGAAAAAGAAGGTTGTTCATGGTCCTTGATTGTTGATGTGCCTGGAAAGAACGGAGTGATTGTCGTCGGTGCGGGACACTGTGTAGACCATTGGTATTTAGGCGGAGAAAAATACGGAATTGAAGAACACCAAATAACTTGGACAACTCAATCTGGAAAAAAAATAACGCGACATATCGCTACCATTTTTCAGTCACGGATGAGTACTGGCGATTACGCTATCGCAAAACTGGACCGACCAATTTCTAGATTTGATATCAAGCCACTCATGAGCGCCCCATATGATTATGGCGATTTGTTAGATGAAGAGTTGTTCTATGCGAACGGCGAACCATTCAAGCCATTTGGGACGATGGCGGGGTACAGTGCGGACATTAGCCTTGGCCAGAAAGGCAAGGTTCTGACATATGATGAAGGCGGCGAAGGAAACCGTTGTCAGTTGCACGGCGGTGAGCCTGGAAACAAAAAGGGGTATTGTTGGTCATACACTGGGGCTTCTGGTGGGGCCGTTGCTGTAACCCTATATTTAAGCGGAGACCTCGATGGCGATAAGGGAGGTTTGTTTTTGTTCGAAGACTATATTCCAAACGTGAAGCCTGGCCCTTATACTTTTTGGGTGGGTTCGATTGTCGGGGGGGAAGGGAATGACGGCAACGATAAAACGATGTTCACTGAATCGTCGCACTACTCCCAAACTTTAGATAAGATTTTGGCAGCGCATTGATAAGTTGAGATAAAAGTATGCGCGTAATCACATGGAATCTTGAGCGAAGAAAAACCGATGCCCCTTATGGCAAACGGGCCATCAAACATCTTTTCTCACAAAACCCCGATGTCATGGCGGTTAGTGAGACCCGCACAAATTTTCCAACAAACGACGGTCACACGATTTGGGCGCGACCACCTCAAGGCCTCTTCGAAGAAAATGAGAGAAAGATTCTCATATGGTCAAAAAACCCGTGGACTGACGTTGATGATAGTGGCGATGAAAGACTGCCCATAGGACGTTTTATAAGCGGTGTTACGAAAACTGATATTGGTGAAGTACGCGTCGTAGGGGTTTGCATCCCGTACCACATGGCGGATGTTGTACACGGTACCCAAGACAAGAAACCTTGGGAACATCACAAAACGTTTTTGGATGTTCTGCCATCAATATTGAAACGTTATGAAAGGCCTGTGGTCATCGCAGGAGACTTCAATCAACAGTTTCCAAGGGTTAAGTACGGCAACCATACAGCTGCACTGAAGATGGAAGAAGCATTCAGGGATTATCAAGTCGTCACACAAGGCGTTATGGAAGGCATGTCCCGTGCGGGTATAGACCATATAGCGATTGACAAGCGCCTAGCAAAGAAATCGGTTTGGGGCTGGCCGTATGTTGTCGATGGAACGCGGTTGAGTGACCTTGACTGGGCTGTTTGTGAATTGGTGTTGGAACGCTGAAAGCTTCATAAAGTTGGGTGTGACATGGCACGTTCGAAATGGTGATTAAAAGCCCGTGGAGAGCGATTTTGAAATGACGACGAGTTCTTCGTAAATGCTACTGGCGCGACTGTGATGGCCAACGTGACGCCCTGAACACCACGAAACACATCGACTGATTTACTTGGCTTTAGTCAGCCAAACTTTCGTAGGACTCATGAACGTTACATCAACAGCGTCCTTCACCTCAAAGTTCTTTTGGAACCAATCCCGAAGAGAAGTTCCGCCAAATATTCGGGGTGTACCATTGTTGTTGTACTTGCGCGATGACCGACCTGAAATGGATTGTTTTTGCGGCCCCACATAGATGGTCAAGTCTTCATCGGATTTGGTAACATATCTTTCAAACTTCACACCAACATTGAAGAAGCCTGTGTTGAAATAAGTCTTCTGTAAGGTGAGTTTATAGATTGGGAGCCCTGCGTCACTTGGCACCGGTGTCTTCGAATTTTCTTCCACCGATTTTTCTGGTTTATTCGTTACCTTCTTCGCAACTTTATTAGCGGACGCGTCGGACGTGGCCTTCACTTTTTCTGGCTTAACACTCTCGGGCTCAAAATCGGCCTTCGTATCAATTTCTCCGTCGACAAGTTTATTGGAAATTTTGTATATGAAGAAAGCTGTGCCGAGATTAATGATAAGCCAGAGTAACTTGCTGCCCAAATGTATCAAGAATACAGGATTGTAGAGAATGGCAAGTCCGGCGAGTACAAAGTGAATGTTGGTGACCTTATCGTCTTTCAGATATAGCTGCCAACCACACCATAGGATGCCCACAAAAAACACCAACCGCACCAGTACATAAAAAGAATAGGGTAACGACAATATAGCTATTATGGAGACGGCAAAACAAATCATCGCCAACTTGTGCCCGAAAGATTTGTTGAAGATTAATTGTAGATTTTCCATCAGTATGTCCTTTGATAATTTGTAGCATACGCTAATTATCGGACCTTGTATATTCCTGTTCGATTTTGTTACCTCTACACACATGCTAAACCGCCCGTACCAGAACCGCGTAAATCCACTCGGGGATATTGTTGCAGCTAAAGTTCGCGGAAACCTTTTGGGCAATCGAGGATGTCTTCACGACGAAACCGGTAAACTTACGCGGCAGAATTCGAGTAAGCCATGGATTTATTGTACGACTGAATCGGAAGTTTTTCGCCCATTTTCGATAAACCCCGGTGAATACACCCGGTTGTTTTTCAAAGACGAAGCAAGTGCTCTAGCGGCGGGTCACCGTCCCTGTGCGCAGTGTTTAAGGCCGAGGTTTAAGGCATATCGCGAAGCTGCAGAAAAATATCTTGGTGCGAAGTCCGGCACAATGAGGGCCCCAAAGATTGATACCATATTGCGTTCACAGCGTCTCAACACAGAACCGTTCGAGCAATCAAATATTTCGGGACTTCCTGATGGTGTCCTGCTGACAAATCACGGAAAGATTTGGATGACGGAAAATGGAACATTGGTTCCGTGGGTATGGGGAGATGTGGATAATACAGTGGGTTGGCTTGACTGCCGATTGCTAACGCCAAGTCTATCAATCGGCGTACTGAAGAATGGTTTCAACGCCACCTCAATAATCTGAATTACCCCAATCGATTTTCCAAGCTTGGAAAGGCGTGTCTTTAGGTAAAGCGTATCCGACTTCCCACATAGCGCCTTCATCGTCTCCTCGTTTGCGAGTGCTGTAGAAATAATTGAAGGTTGTGGTGTCTTCGTCCTTCGTAACGATTTCCCAATCAAGGTGCTCGTCAAAGGGTTTCTGCACGATGACAGATAACCTAATGTTCCATGAGCCAAATCCCGTGGGTGTCGTCATAGGTCTTCCTAACGTTCGATGCTGTGAGATGTGCTTATATCTATGATATGGTCGCAGGGTCGCCAGATTTAAAGGTCTTGAAATATATGTGATATCCAAGCATCAATCGACGCAACCAAAATGCATTGAAGGGTTATATGATTAGTAAGCATCCATACGCGGCGGTGGCGATAATGTTTACCGCACTTGTCTTTTCTTCACTTGCGCATGCCCATTCCGGCGGAACTGACGATGAGGGGTGTCACTTTGACCGTTCCAATAACACACGCCACTGTCACGATGAGTCCGCAGAATATGAACGTTATTTGGTGAAGATTGATAAAGTCGTCGATGGGGATACCGTGTATATAAAGAAACCCATTCACGGGGTCACCAAAGTGCGGCTTGACGCCATCGATACACCAGAGATTTTTTCATCGAAATGTGAAAGGGAAAAGACTTTAGGGATGGTGGCGAAAGGAGTGGCCGAAGATTTTTTAGATGGGGGTGATGTGTATCTTATCACCAATGGAAAGAAGGGTAAGTATGGCCGGTTGATAGCGCGATTGGAAGTGGGTGGTCAGGACTATGGTCAGAACATGCTGTCTCAAGGAATGGCCGTTCGGTATACCCAATCATGGATTGATACACCGAAGGATGAACGTTGGTGCAAATACAGTAGGCTTGAGTAAGCCCGCAATTTTCTGAAAATAGGGGCCTAAGAACTCTGGTCCAGTGCAATCGAATACTGCTAATATCCCAAACATTGGAATAACGGGAATGTGTATATTCTTAACGTAACCTTTTTACGAAATTCAAATATCCTCACATATTTCCTCATGAACATAATCATATTTCCTCATTGAATTCCTCTTAATTTTCCTCGTATAGTGGATGCGTGGATAGTTTGATGTCGCTAGTTATCAGTTCATAACTGGAGAACAACATGACTATCCAAACTATAGACATAACAAAACACGCAACAACCCGAATGCAACAACGTGGAATTAGGGGCATTTATATGGATTACCTTTTTAGATATGCTGATTGCTACGAGTATGCAGGCGGGGGAAGTGAACGTGTCTACATATCAAGCCGAGAATTCAAGTACTTGGATGAGGCAGGCGTCATTCCAGCCGACGTTTTGTCAAAAATCCGTCGCCTATGTTTAATTGTTAAGGACAATATGGTTGTCACAGCAATGCACAAAACACACCGCTCACGCCGTTGTAATTAAGGGGATTAGACTAAATGACGCCACAAACATCCAATTCTTCTAAACATGATACTTGGGATTATGTTGAGAAAGAACTACACGGAAAATTATCTACTGAAGATGCATGGCAAATGGCTCAAAACCTTGGCCACCATATTGCCCAAACCTGTGGAAGAAGTTCACCTCAAAAGCGAATTAGACAGACTTTTATATCCGCATTCGGCTACGATATAGGAGAGTCAAAAATTAAAAACAGAACACGATGGGTTGTTCTACCTATGGAAGTGAAGGGGCGCGAAGCGAAGAACTTAAAGAGCAACGAAATTGCGAAGACAGGCGGCGATTTCAAACAGATTGCTAAGGCACTCCTTCCAACACGTCCAGACTATTTAGCGATGTTGGTCAAGGGGACTTCAATAGAGCCTCCTTACTTAAAAGTACCGGTAACCGACAATTCTGGATTAGACTTAATAGAATCTGTGTGCGACAAAATCTCTAAGAAACACAATCTTATTGAGTATTATAGAGCGCTAATAAACTTTGGTGTCGGGTGGAAGCAATATGACCCTAGCTCAACTGATGCAGAAACCTTAGCTAGGGCAATTCCCCGAATAGTACTTAACGAGCCTATTTTACATAACGATGGCGAAAAAGGTAAATTGGCTAAAGCTAAAAAGTATAATTGGCCTACAGGGTTTTCTGTATCGTCCGCGCCTAGCATTTATTCCAAGATGGATGAAATTCTGCCGAATATGTATGAGGAGTACGATTTCAGAGTGACGGCGGCTTTAGCGCCGACGATATTTTTGGGGAACCTATATCTTCCAATTCCACTATTTAAAGTACGGTTGCCAAATGATATGGCTGCGGCAAGGTGGAGGCAGGAAAAAAAAGGCACGTCATTTTCAGAGGAGTTTAAAAGGGAATTTAGTCGGTTCTCTTTTTTTGATGAACAGGGTGACGGATACGATGACTTCGGCGACGGTATCCTAATTCATGATTTTTACTTTAAGTATGAACATAAACGAAAAGAGTTCAATCATTGGCAAAGCCAAATAAGCCAACAAGATGGGAATTATAATATAGGCTTTGCCGTCGGGTATTCCCCTCACCAAGTATGTTTGATGCTTCTACCAAATTCAGACGGCAATAAAGTTTCACCCCACATTCTAATATCAGGGAGTACAATTGTCGGAGAGGCTGATTACGCCGCATTTTTATCCAAAGCAGTAAAGAGTGATTGGTATAATGGGAACAGAGACATCTTCCTAACCGATGAAGGTCGCACCTGCTTTTTCCACATGTACGATACCAATGAATGGGAAAATGTTTTTCAAAAATTGTCTTCGCTTATCAACACAGGATTTCCTGCAAGTTCGCGTTCGGGCAAAAGCGTACTTAATCAAAAATGCGACAACCAAGGAGCGTGGCTCACTGACGTTGGGTTGAATGAATTGTTTGATAAATATAATCCCACTTTTTATCCAAGTTTTGAATATGATACCGATAGCTTTGCGAACTCACCGACGACTTCCATAATCGGGAAATTACATCGTCACCTATTGTCGAAGAAACCAGAAGATTGTATTCTCTCGGAACTCGATGATGAAGCAAAAGCATTCACTGAAAATTTGGAAAAATTCCTCAAGGGACACCTCCAAAAAAAGGCGGTAAAAGAAGCGGACTTAAAATCTTATTTTGAGTGACATCAAATTCTATTTTTTCAAAAACCGTGCATGTCCCGTCACCCATCCAATATAAGTCGGAACCGATGTTTCTGTAGGGGCTTCACAGAGTTCTCCCAAAGCTGATTTAACGCCCATATATTCCCCAAACGCTTTGAAGTCGTCCCACCACATATGTTCCTGCGAAAACGACTGTACCAACATAATCGCGATATCCGTCTTAAAACGATTTGCGGTGAGGATGGCTGAAGCCGTCCTGTGAAACAGTTGATACCGCAGATGTTCAGGCGGCGGGAAAAATGTCCCAAGAGTCTCGCACAAGAACTTCAATCGTTCAGTTTTCCCATCGCTTGGGTCCTTGAACCATTCGCTAATACGCGGCCCGAAGGACTCATTGACCTTGCCTTCAATCATGATGGACGCGGTTTGGTCGCCGACACGTGCAAGCAAGAATGCATCGTTCTGACTGTCACGATTGCCGCCTTTCAGGGGAACCTTGAATTCGGGAATGATGATTAAGGGTTCCGGAATATGACCGAAAGCTGTCTCGATGGTTTCGGAAACTTCTTTAGGAATGCCTTTAGCTTCTTCCCATGAATACGCCATGGACTTTGCGGAGTACCCTGTACGCCAGTGCTTGACAGGGTCAGCGAGGAATTCCCGCCAGTCGTCAGGGCTTTTGGTGGGTTTGTAGATTGGGTTCATGGCTAATCGTTCCTCACTTAATGCAATGGTGTCACGAGTTCAGGAGAATTGTTGGAGACTTTTCCGACATCGTTAGAAACGGCGAAGGCTTCCATACGTTCGGCAGAGAAAGCGGTCTCGGTAACGCCCTTTGCTTCTCCCCACGGCGCGTCAAGCCAGAGGCCAATTTCGTCTTCGTCCACTATTACAGGCATGCGGTTATGAATGTCGGCGACTAAAGTATTCGGTGAATGCGTGAGGACGGTGTATGTTTCCAGTTCCGTATCTTTTTCAATCTGTTTATTGCAAGCCCATAAGCCCGCCAGAAGCAAGGGTCGTTCATCCTTACGGCGGATAGCGTAGGCATGTTTTTCCGTTTTGCTTTCACGCTTCCATTCATAGAAACCGCTCACCGGAATGATGCACCGCCGGTCTTTGAGGGATGGCGAGAATGAACGTTTTTCTTCCACGGTCTCGGCCCGCGCGTTTATCATCTTGTAGCCAACTTTTTTGTCTTTGGCCCAAAAAGGTAGCAAGCCCCACCGCATAGAATGAATGACGCGTTCACCGTTGATATTGGCGACAACAGGAACTTCGTGAGTTGGGGCGATGTTATAATTGGGCGCAAAGTTCGATTGAGGAGACGACATTCCGAGGTCAAAGAGACTTCGATATGTTTCCCAATCAAGCGTAGGAAGATTATATTTTCGACCGCACATTCGCTACTCTAATGTCAAAACCCTAGTTTACACAAGGTTGCCCTCAATAACGTCACAAGAGAAATATCGAATTGGTACTGACATCGGCCTCACTCACCTATAAGTACATATCCTATGAATGCTGTCGAAATTGAAGAAGCTATATCGGACTTGGTTATTCAGCCCTTTGACCCGGCTGAATTTCCGTTCCAGTTCCTCGAATCTTTCGGAAACAAAGAAACCACACTCAAACGCCTTCGTAAGGGCTCGTCAAACCGTTCAGACGTGTCAGGAGCGGTGCTGCAGCGTAATAACATACATATCCTCGTCACAGACAAGGGGGCTGTGGAGGACGGTTTAAGGGCCTTACGCGACAGCCCGAAGACCGAACAACAAAAAGCCAAGTACATTCTCGCAACCGATGGACAAGACCTTCAGGCCGAGAACCTGTCGGACGGTCAAACCATCGCTTGTGCGTTCACTGACCTGCCAACGCATTTTGGATTTCTCTTACCACTGGCGGGAATATCTACCGTCAAGGAAATCAAGAACAACCCCATCGACATCAAGGCTACGGGGCGTTTGGATAAGCTGTATGTCGAACTTCTGAAAATGAATGAGGATTGGGCTAAGCAAGATACTCGCGAAGACTTTAATCACTTCATGGCGCAACTCATATTTTGTTTCTTTGCCGAAGACACAGGCATCTTCAACGGTGATGACTTGTTCACCAATCAAGTTCGGGAAATGTCAGAGGGTGACGGGTCTAATACGCACGAAATAATACAGAATATTTTTGAAGCGATGAATCTAGACCCGCGAAAGAATGAACGTGAGGGCGTGCGGCCATATGCAAATAAATTCCCCTATGTGAACGGCGGTCTGTTCGGGAATGTGATACGAGTTCCGAAGTTCTCCAAAATCGCACGAACCTATTTATTACGCGCAGGTGAACTCGATTGGACGGCCATCAATCCAGATATTTTCGGGTCGATGATACAGGCGGTGGCCGATGATGAAGAACGCGGGTCATTGGGCATGCACTACACATCCGTCCCAAACATATTAAAAGTTTTGAACCCGCTATTCCTTGATAGCCTCAATGATGATTTGGAAAAGGCCGGAAGCAATAAACAACAGTTAGGCAAACTTAAAAAACGTCTGGCACACATCCGCGTCTTTGACCCTGCGTGTGGTTCGGGGAACTTCCTTGTGATTGCCTATAAGAAGATGCGGGAGATTGAACACAAGGCCAATCTCGCAGGTGGATGGGAACCGTCCAAGTCTATCATTCCGATAAGGAACTTTCGGGGCATCGAGATTAAAAGCTTCGCCACCGAAATCGCGCGCCTGGCGCTGATTATCGCGGAATATCAATGCGACGAACTTTACATGGGACAACGTGAAGCTTTGGCACTGTTCCTACCACTGGAAAAATCAAACTGGATTGTCTGCGGTAATGCGTTGCGGCTGGACTGGTTATCGATTTGTCCGCCAACGGGAGAGACGAGTGTTAAGCTTCACGGCGACGATTTATTCAATACACCGCTGGACCAAAGCGAAATCGATTTCGATAATGAAGGCGGTGAGACCTATATTTGCGGAAACCCACCATACCTAGGCAGCACATGGCAATCCAAAGAGCAAAAAGATGATTTGAAACAGATTTTTGACGGGCGGTCAAAAAGCTGGAAGTCGCTGGATTATGTCGCTGGTTGGTTCATGAAGGGTGCGGACTATCTCACACAGACGGATGGGGTATGTGCGTTCGTGTCCACCAATTCAATTTGTCAGGGGCAGCAAGTGCCTATCCTTTGGCCACTCGTTTTCGGTTCACGCAATGAGATTGTCTTTGCGCACACTAGTTTCAAATGGAACAATTTAGCTTCCCACAATGCAGGCGTTACTGTGGCGATTATTGGCTTGTCACGAGTAAAATTGCCTAAACGGTTATTTGAACCCGTCAATGACAATGACGTGAATGAGCGTGTCGTTGAGAATATAAATGCTTACTTGGTTGGTGGGGTAAATGTTTTTGTAAACCGAACTCATCAGGGGGTGGGCGAACAGGCTGAAATGTTAAGGGGCAATATGCCTTATGACGGCGGCAACCTTCTTCTTACCCGATACGAACGGGATGGTCTTCATCTTTCATCTGAACAAGAGGATACATT
This sequence comes from Alphaproteobacteria bacterium, assembly GCA_051252005.1. GTDB lineage: Bacteria > Pseudomonadota > Alphaproteobacteria > Caulobacterales > Maricaulaceae > JACOMS01. The sequence goes on from JBPOEZ010000005.1 coordinate 270,717, forward strand.
TATTCGCCGTATCTATGGTTCTGCTGAATTCATACAGGGCAAAGAACGATATTGTCTTTGGGTAGAAGATAAAGACTTGGAAGAAGCGCTATCCATTCATCCAATAAAGAAGCGAATCGATGCGGTTAAAAAAATGCGTTTGGCCAGTCGCGATAAGGGAGCAAATGCAATGGCAGCATATGCGCATAAATTTAGAGAAATGGAGATTGGAAAAGCGCACGCTTTGGTCCTTGGTGGCGTTTCATCCGAAACACGAGATTATTTTCCAGTGGGTCTAGTTGGAGACGACACAACTATAACCAATCTAGCCTTCGCCCTTTACGACGCTCCCCTATGGAACATGGCCCTCATCGCCTCGAAAATTCATCTCGTGTGGATTGCAACGGTCTGCGGAAAACTAAAAACCGATTACCGCTACTCTAATACGATGGGGTGGAACACATTCCCGGTTCCCAAACTCACCGAGAAAAACAAATCCGACCTGACTCGCTCCGCTGAAAACATCCTGCTCGCACGCGAAGCCCACTTTCCCGCCACCATCGCTGACCTTTATAAACCTGCATCTGATAAACATAAAGGCATGCCCGAAAACCTACGCGCGGCCCATGACGAAAACGACCGCATCCTAGAAGAAATCTACATAGGCCGCCGCTTCAAAAACGACACCGAACGCCTAGAAAGACTGTTTGAGATGTATACGGATATGACGAACAAAGTTGTGTGATGACTTGAACGAAACAAGGGGAAAGTATGACTACAAATACATTTATAGATGCATCTCATGGAACGTTGGTGCAACACATAGAGTCTGGAAACGTTTGGCTAACAGAATTTGAACAGGGCATCGTTTCAGATTGGGAACCTGAACATTGGGGTGCAGATGGTTTTACTAATATTAGAGATGCGCTTAAATTCATCGAAGATAGTGAAAACGGAGTGCTAATGCTGGCTTATTCCAATCAAGGCGATAAACCGCACCTTGTTGGGATTTACCAATTGGACACTAGCGAAACCGTACATCTACACGACTATATATCTTTAGATTCCTTGGAAAACTTAACAGTCGAAGAGGCAAAATATTGGGTTCATGCTTTTAAGGCGGTAAGAGGATGGAAGTATGTTGGTGACCCCGTTAACCCTGAAGTATTGTTCCCCGAAACGTTTTCATCTTTAGAAAGTTCGGATGCAGAAGCAACGAAAATTTCAGATGGCAATGTAGACCGATTGTTGGAATTCGATTGGGAAGAACACGGCGTTTATTCTAATGACCCATTTGAGGGAAAACCTTCTGTTTATATAAAAGGCGCGTATGGATTTGACCCTCCTAGTTGGGGCTGCGTTGGGTGGAAGACACCGGGGCGTGCGCAAACCTTAATCAAGAAAACAACAAACCCTTTCTTAATGGCGATTTGGGTGACTGTTGGTGCAGACAGCCCTGCTGCAGGTAAGGTGGCGGGCTTTTTTGAATTAACGCATGAGACAGGGGCTCGCGCCAAATTCATATCTCCTGAACAGGATGCCAATCATGAACAGGGGGCTTGGGAGCACTCGTTACGAGCCAGTCGCGCGTGGGAAATCTTACCAGAATATCAACCTAAAATTAGAGAATTTTTTCCAGCAATCCATGAAAACAATAGAGCATTAACAACCGCAACGTCGGGCGGAATTATTCCTCCCATGTATGTTGAAGCCTTGAGGAAACTACCCCGACGGGAAATTGAAGTTTATGGAGTCAATCGCTCAATAGACGGTTCAATATCCGTTCCAAGCACTTCTGGTTTAGTACGCGGTGGAAACGGTAGAAAGGGAGGATATACAGTTGGTGAACCACGACAGACCCAAAAAGAATTGTATATTTTAGAATTGAAAAGCGAGCAGGATGCACACGTAGAAAAATATATGGGACACAAAGTTGGCAGGGAGAGAATATTCAAAGTCGGACTATCCATGTCACCACAATCGAGATGTGACACCCTAAATAATGCATTGCCAAACGGTGCTTACTATTGGGAAGTCATTAGAACTACCCTTCTGGACAACCACGAAAGATATTCCAATTTTGACGTTGCCAAAGCTGGTGAGGATGCGATGAAATCCCACTTAGCGCAAAAGCACCGTGACAATACAGATTCCACCAAACATTTAGGCGGAGAGTTTTACTTGGTAGAAACCGCCTCAATCGAAGAGGCTTGGAATATTGGACGAGAGACTGCGTTAAAGGCTGAAAGAGAGAACAATGGGTGATTTAAAACTATTCACTATTGGCACCAAGCAAGTTGATGAACTTGAAGGCCGTGCCGCAGGGCTCGAACGTTCTCTTCAAGTCATTTTTGAAAGAAACCTTGAAACGCTTTTGGGCGTAAGATTTCTGGAATCTGAATATTCAACGTCGCACGGCGGACGCATGGATACACTTGGGATTGATGAAAACGGATGTCCGGTAATTATCGAATACAAACGCGACCGAAGTGAAAATGTTATCAATCAAGGTTTGTTTTATCTTGATTGGCTGATGGACCATAAGGCCGCATTTGAGTTGATTGTTCAAAATAGATTGGGGCGCGACGAAGCGGACAAGATTGAATGGTCGGCCCCACGCCTTGTTTGCATTGCGAGTGACTTCACGAAGTATGATGAGCATGCCGTCAATCAGATGCACAGGAATATTGAACTTATTCGTTACCGTAGATTTGGGGACGACTTGCTTCTGTTGGACCTTTTGACAGCTGCGAGTGCTGCCAAAAATTCGACTTCAAGTTCTTCTTCATCAAAAGGGCATAGCTATACGACTGTTTCGAAACATCTGGAAAATGCCAATGAAAATCTAACAACCCTGTTCGAAGATATTAGAGACTTCATGATTAGTCGTGGAGACGATGTGCAGGAACGCACTATGAAGTTTTATGTGGCTTTCACGCGCATAAAGAACTTTGCGTGTGTTGAAATAAAAACTGGTATCAGTGTCATCCGATTGTACTTAAAAGTTAACCCGGCATCTATCGATTTGGAGGATGGTTTTACGAGGGATATGAGGAACACGAGTCATTTTGGAACGGGAGATTTGGAGGTTACTATCAAATCTTATGAAGACTTAGAGCGGGCAAAGCCTCTTATCCAAATGTCATATGAGGCTTCGTGATGACCAATCCCAACCTACCAGAAACAACCATCAATCTTTCACAGTCAGGCGCGTCCAAAAAATCTGACGAACTTGGTATGCGGGAGATGCAGGCCCGTGCGTACGCAAAGCGGGGGTATCAGTATCTTCTTATTAAGTCTCCACCCGCATCTGGTAAGTCGAGAGCCTTGATGTTTGTCGCGCTCGACAAGCTTCATAACCAAGGCGTCAAAAAGGCCATTATCGTCGTTCCTGAACGCTCTATCGGGGGAAGTTTTTCAAACACGCCATTGACTGATTTCGGCTTCTACTATGACTTTGAAGTCGAGCCTCAATGGAACTTGTGTAACGCACCCAATGCCGATGAGAAGCGGGCTAACCCATCGACTATCAAAGCGTTGGGTGAGTTCCTGCAAAGTGACGACCGCATTCTGATTTGTACGCATGCAACGTTCCGGTTTGCTTTCGAAGAAATTGGCATTGACGCGTTTGATGATTGTCTCTTGGCGATAGATGAGTTTCATCACGTGTCGATGTCGGAAGATAACGTTCTTGGTCGTCACTTAGCTGACATCATCACACGTGATAAAGTTCATGTCGTGGCGATGACGGGAAGCTACTTTCGCGGGGACGCTGTGCCGGTCCTGTCACCGGATGATGAAGAAAAGTTCGAGACGGTGACCTATACCTACTACGAACAACTCAATGGCTATGACTATTTGAAGTCTCTGTCATTGGGGTACTATTTCTATTCAGGACGTTACCTAAGCGCGATATCCGAAGTCCTAGACCCCAATAAAAAAACAATCATACACATCCCGAATGTAAATGCGCGAGAGAGTACAAAAGACAAAATCAAAGAAGCCGAAGACATCATGGTGTCTCTTGGGACATGGAAATACAAAGACCCTGATACAGGTTTTCACATCATTGAGACCCCCGAAGGCAAAACCTTAAAAGTCGCTGACCTTGTGGAAGATGAAAAAAGCCGTGAACAGGTCATGTCTTCACTGAAAGACGAACGCGCGAATGCTGACCGTGATTGGGTCGACATTATCATTGCGCTTGGTATGGCCAAGGAAGGCTTTGACTGGATATGGTGTGAACATGCGTTGACGGTCGGCTACCGGTCGTCCCTCACAGAAATTGTCCAAATCATTGGCCGCGCGACAAGAGACGCCCCGCATAAGACCAGCGCGAAGTTTACCAACCTCATTGCCGAACCTGATGCATCTGAAGGGGCTGTGACGGACGCGATAAATGACACGCTCAAAGCTATCGCGGCATCGCTGTTGATGGAACAGGTTCTCATACCCAATTTCAAGTTCACGCCAAAGCGTCTTCCGGACAATCCACAAGACGGTTTTGAATATGGTGAAGGCGGCTATGACAATGGCAAAACCAATGTCGGCGTCAATGAAGCGCAAACAGAGTTTCATATTGAAATCAAAGACCTCAAAGAACCGACAACGCCTGAAGGCAAACGGGTCTGTGACGAGGACATCAAAGAACTTGTTGCCGCCGTGCTTCAGGATAAGACGACTGTTGAACAAGGCCTGTTCAATGAGGACGCAATCCCGGAAGAGACGACGGTCGTGCGCACCATGAATATTGTTCGTAAGCGTTACCCCAACCTTCCTGATGAAGACCAAGAAGCCGCACGGCAGCGTGTGGTGGCCGCGATGAATATGATTGAGATGGCCGGTAAGGGTGTGGAAGCGTTGGAGAAAGACGGCGTTGACGTGAAAGCCAATACAGCGCTTCTACAAGGCATTCGCAGATTTGCTACAGATGTGAGAGATTTAGACGTAGACCTTATCGATTCCATCAATCCGTTCCAGTCGGCTTACTCTATACTGTCAAAGACGATGGACGAGAAAACCCTGAAGCAACTTAAGTCAGTGATATCGGGGAAGAAGTTAAGTATACCCTACGAGGAAGCCCGTGAACTGGCTGTGAGAGCGTTAAAGTTCAAAAACGAACGCGGCGTCGCCCCATCGCCAACCGCTGCTGACCCGTGGGAACGCCGTATGGCTGACGGTATTGCAGCCCTTGCACGGCATAATGCCAAGAAGAAAACCACGTGAACGATTTATCAGACGAAGACCTGTTGGCCGCACTTGGCGTTGAAGTCGAAGCTGAAAAGCCCAAAGCCTATACGCCTTTGGAAGCACGGTTGATTGCGGGTTTCGAAGACATTCTCAAATTTGTGGAAGACCATAAGCGCGTTCCCCAACACGGCGAAGACAACGATATTTTTGAACGGCTTTACGCGGTCAGGCTCGACCAGTTACGAACGAATGAACAGGCACTAGGCTTGTTGAGCCGCATGGACGAGGATGGTTTGTTACAGGGTAAGGCTTATGACGCCCCGGAAGACGATGACGCACTGTTGGCTGAACTTGGTGTTGAAAGCGGTGTTCAAGAAGACATCACAGCGCTTAAACATGTGTCACCCATCGCCCATCGCCGCGCGGCTGAAGAAGTAGCCAGCCGTGAGGTCTGTCGTGACTTTGATAAGTTTGAACCTTTATTCGAACAGGTGCGGTCCGACTTGGAAACTGGACTTAGAGAGACAAGGACTTCAGCTACACAACATGACTTCGACGTTGAGAGCTTTTTTATACTAGGTGGGCAACTCGTCTACATAGCTGAAAAGGGTAAAGAGTTTGAGGCAACGGGTAAAAATGTGTTCGATGCGAGACTTAGGGTGATTTTCGATAATGGAACAGAAAGCAATATGTTACTGCGGTCTCTTCAAAGGGCTTTAAACGCGGATGAAAGTGGCAGAACAATCACTTCGCTCGATGCAGGACCCCTGTTCGACGACGCCGAAGAAAACCAAACGGGTATCATCTACGTTCTTCGGTCAAAATCAGAACTTTCTGAAATCCTGCCCATACGTGATGCTATCGTGAAAATCGGCGTGACAAGCGGTGATGTCAAAAAAAGGCTCACAGGTGCGTCCAAGCATGCGACCTATTTGCTTGGTGATGTCGAAGTCGTCGATGAGTACGAACTTTTCAATATCAACAGGCAGAAGTTAGAAAAGCTTCTTCACCACGTCTTTCAGGATGCACAGCTTCAGTTGATGATACCTGACCGCTTCGGAAATCCTGTTCATCCCAAGGAATGGTTCTTCGTGACACCGGACGCAGTGGCCAAGGCTGTGGAACTTATTCGGTCGGGTGAGATTAAGGAGTGGGTGTATGATGCGAAGTCGGCGGGGTTTGAGAGGGTTTGAAGTCTATATAATATTCGGTGAGGTGCTTGAGACGTCATCTGACGGTCTTGATGACGGTTGGAACGATAAAACGGGTAATCTACAAGATATCTGCCCTACATAAACTTATAGAAGAGAAGTCAAGTCCGCGATAAGTTGTTTTAGTTTCGCAACCGTAGGCATGAATTTAGTTTAAAGTCGGTAGTATTTTAATTGGTTGGGGGTCTATTTGGGGGTCAGCAAATTGACATCAGGTAAAAAGTCAATATAATACATGATGTTGAGTTGAAAAAATGGTGCCCCCACACGGACTCGAACCGCGGACCCCCTGATTACAAATCAGGTGCTCTACCAGCTGAGCTATAGGGGCATCTGGTGTTTTGCTGCGCGGGATTTAACGTTCCTTTGGCAGCCTTGCAAGTGGTTTTTTCAGGCCCGAGGTAAAAAAATACCTTGTAGAAATTATGGGCCTGAAAAGAGCGGGCTAAATCCTATATTTATAAGAAAAATGCCCGCTAGAGGTGTTAGGCGGCAACCGTGTGTGGTTGGCTTGCGTGCTTCTTGGCAACTTCAACAAGTGCTTTGAACGCTTCGGGCTCGTTTCCGGCCATGTCGGCAAGGATTTTACGGTCCAAAGAGATACCGGCTTTGTTGAGGCCATCCATGAAACGACCATAAGTGATACCGTGAGCGCGGGCACCGGCGTTAATACGCTGGATCCAGATCGCGCGGAACTGACGTTTTTTCAGTTTACGGCCAATGTAGGCGTACTGACCGGCTTTTTCGACGGCTTGGTTAGCAATACGGAATGTATTTTTACGGCGGCCGCGGTAACCCTTGGCTGCATCAATAATTTTTTTGTGGCGGGCGTGTTTAGTAACGCCCCGTTTTACGCGTGACATAGTCTACTCCAAACTGGAAATGATTTTACGGCGGGAATTAGCCGTTCGGCATGAATGATTTTTTGATACGTTTCGCATCGGTCTTGCAAAGCACAGTCGTGCCGCGAAGTTTACGAATTTGATCGTTTGTACGCTTGATCATACCGTGTTGCTTACCAGCTTGTCCGGCTTTTACTTTGCCAGAGGCTGTCAGTTTGAAGCGCTTTTTGGCGCCTGACTTGGTCTTCATTTTTGGCATTTCGGTCTCCTAATAATGGCCGCTTGGAGTGAAGTATCCATGCGGCGGGCCTTTTGAACCAGCAGGCATGCCATTAGCCAACGTGGTTGCTCCCCAAAAAGGGGATAGCGGCTTATAGCGGGATATTCTGCGAATGCAAGCGGGGAGATGCATATTGACGCGAAGAGTTTGCGGCTTAATGTTGAGGCCGTAAAAGGGGGAGATATGAGACGAGTTATAGGCGCGCTTTTGGCGCTTTTATCTGCCCTTATGGCGCCTTTAGCCGCTGCGGAGTGGGTCGAGGCCCGTTCAGAGAACTTTGTTTTTCGCGGCGATGTCAGCGCTAAGGACGCGCAAATGTTTGTGCGCGATTTGGAGGTGTTTCGCCGGAACATATTTGAGGCGCTTGTCGCCGAAGGTGCGCCTGAGCCTATTCCCGTTCAGATTTATGCAATTCGCGATAAAAAGCAGATCAAACAAATTTTCGGGCAGTCCGATTTCGCGGGTCTTTATCAAACGAACTTGCAAGGCCCAGCGTTCATTTTGAACTCTAAAAAGCAGCTACGGCGCGGCGACGCGGCGCGCAAAATCGCGTTCCATGAATATACGCATCACTTAAATCTCGCTTTACACGCAGCGGCAATATCCGCGCTGGTTTAATGAGGGTTACGCCGAATATCTATCCACTCATGAAGTTAAGAGCGGCATGTTCAAGATCGGCGCGCCGGATAATAGCCACATCTATCCGCTCAAACAGCGCTCATGGTTTCCTATGAACGTTTTGATTGGGTCACAAAATCAATATCCGTTTAGTATGGAGGAAAACTCTCGCGGCAACCGTGAGCTCCGGTCACAATTTTACGCGCAAAGCTGGCTCGCCGTGCATTATATTATGAGCCATGAGGACATGCGCAAAGGCCTGCGAAACTATTTGAGCCGCCTAGGTGAAAATGAGAACAGCCTCGAAGCTTTCACGGCTGCGTTCGAGATGACTCCGAAGCAGTTCGGCGCGCGCCTGAAAGCCTATTACAAAGACAATAAATATAAAGTCTCCGGCTATCATACCGACTTTGATCCAGACTCTATTGTGGTTGATGTTATGGAGCTGAGCGATGCGGCGTCGGACTATTACTTTGCCGAGGCGGCGCGCAACTTCCGGCTCAATCATGATCTTGCCAAAACGGCAGCCATATTTGATGCGCTTCCGGCGCAGGGCGCTTTAGCCGGAAACATATGGGCGGGCCGCGCTGCTATACGGGCTGAGAAGAAAGACTATACTGGAGCGCAAGAGGCGATGAAAAAAGCCTTGGCCGCCGCACCGGAAGATTTGGCTTTGCATCAAATTGCGGGCGAAATTTTAATCATGCAATATAGCGAGGAGCGAAAGACGTTTTTGCTTGAAGCGGCCCGCGATCATTTTGCCAAGGTCTTGGGCGCAAACCCCGATGATCCGCGCGCGAACTATCAATATGCGGTTAGCTGCGGGCAAGTGGACTGTCCAGAGGAGATGGCGCGGCGCGCGGCGCTTCTCGCACAAAGCTATTTTCGCAACGCCGCATTTGCCGGAACTAATCTCAATTTGGCGGGGGCGCTGCATGACGCAGGCGAATATGGAGTCATAAAAGAGATCGCTAACTTTGCCATCATTTGGGGCCAAGACGCGCCTGTGCGGATGGGCGGGCAAATGTTATTGAGGCGCGTGAAGCAATATGAAGACGACCTAAAGGAATAGGCCATGTTGTCAGTGATTAAAAATATTAAGCTGCGCGAAATACTAGCGGCTACCGTCATGATTGTGTGCGGAGTGCTTTGGGGGCAAATGGCCTCGGCGCAGTCTCAGATCGTGCGAGAAGACTGGACGCCGCTGGGCGAGGAACCCGCGATCGTTGACATTGCGGCCATGAAAACGCGCGCGGAGTCGGGCGAAGCCTTTACGTTTGAATCAGATAATTTTGTCATGTCAGGCCGCATCGATAAAGAAGGTGGGCAGGCGCTTCTGGCTGATTTGGAGAGCTTTCGCGCGGCTGTGTTGCTCGCGATTGGCGAGGACTACGCTGCGGAGCCGCAGAAGCTGGAAGTGTTCTACGCAGCGGATAATGAGGATTTTGAATTTACAACAAACCGCCCAGGCGCGGGGGGGATTTACCGCCGAACGTTTGAGGCCCCTGTGTTCGTCATCAATGGGTATTCGGGCGGTATTGGCGACTTTGGTCACCGGCAAATTGCCTACCATGAATTAACCCATCACCTTTTGGGGTCTTATTATCACGGGACGTTGCCCGTATGGCTCGGCGAGGGGCTGGCCGAGTATTTTTCGGCGTATGAACGCGCCGAGGATGGCACCGTCACCATGGGTATGGCGATGCCGGAAAATATAGAAATGCTAAGCCGTTTTGATTGGATGACACCGCGCACATTACTGGAGTCTATTCACGATTACCCGTTCCGTTCCATGCGGCAGTCGGGCAATGGGTTTTCTTATGTTGATTTTTTCTATGCGCAATCTTGGCTTGCAGCGCATTATTTTCAAAGCGATAATGCCCGCTTAGAAAAACTCTCTGAGTTTAACCGCAGTCTTGATCCAGTGATGGACAGCGAGGAAATATTCTCCGGCGTGTTCGGATTTAATTACGCCATGTTTGAGAAAAATCTGAGGGCTTATTTGGCTGCTGGGGACTTTACGGCGCAATCCTTTGTGTCGCCGAAAGGTCCAGCCGATTTTGCCATGACTATAACGCCGCTAACGACGGAGGCGCTTTTGTTCCGGCAGGCCGAAGCCGCGCGCAAGATGATCGACGGAGATCAGGACGGCGAGCCGCTCTTGGCACTCTATACGTCGATTGAAAACGAAATAGGACAGGCGGAGTTAGCGCAGGCACGGGCGCGGGCTTATTCGGATCAACGCGACTTTGTCAAAGCGGCAGAGTATGTAGATGTGGCCCTCTCTGCTGCGCCGGACGATAGCGAGGCAAAACGCACCGCAGGCGTTATATTAATGAGCAAAAGCATCGCCGGAACCGTCCCTAACCCAGACGACATTAAGGCCGCGCGAGGCTATTTAAGGGCGGCAATCAAGGCGGCTCCTGATAATGTCGAAGCGCATTATTATTACGCCCTGTCCTATGTCATGACGGGGGACGACGCGCCTGCGTCCGTGTTGACGTCTGTTTATAAATCCGAAGCCTATCTAAGGGGCGCAGGCTTTGCCACGCAGCGCATGTTCCTCGCGCCAATATTGATGCAGCATAAAAAATATAAAGAAGCGCGCCCTCTAATTGAAGAGGTTCTGAAATGGAGCGACGATTACCAAGCGGAGCGCACGGCGCGGCAAATGAGGCGCATGCTCGATCGCTTAGAGAGCGGATTTTGATCGTAGGGATATGCCTGTATTCACGGCTTTAAAAACGAAAAACCCCGACGCATGCTGTCATGGCCGAGGTTGTTTTTTTACTGTATGAAGGCGCTTTATTTCGGCGCGAGGACCATTGTCATCATGCGGCCTTCGGTTTTGGGTTCGAATTCAACTTTTGTGTCTTCTTCGAAATCCGCTTTCACGCGCTGTAGTAATGTCATGCCGCGGTCCATGTGAGCCATTTCGCGGCCCCTGAAACGGATCGTGACTTTTACCTTATCGCCCCGATCAAAGAAGCGGGTCATGGCGCGAGTTTTGACCTCGTAATCATGGGTATCAATATTCGGACGCATCTTGATCTCTTTGATTTCTTGCGTGCGCTGGCTTTTACGAGCGGCAGCTTTTTTCTTTTGCTGTTCGAACCTAAGTTTGCCGTAATCCAAGATTTTACAAACGGGCGTATTCGGATTGGGGGCAACTTCTACCAAGTCCAGTCCAGCGGCGCGTGCAGCAGCCAACGCTTCGTCAATAGAGACGACGCCGCGTTTTTCACCGGTTTCTGTAATGAGAAGGACTTGGGGGGAATCGATTTCCCTATTTGTACGCGGTCCTTTAGGTTTCTTGGACGGTGGCGCAGCGTGTGGTCGTCTAGCTATGAAAAAATCTCCTGTTTAGCCAATTTTGTAGGCTGTATATGGGCGCATGACGCCGTGTTTTCAAGCACGCACTTTAAGAATCGCCCCTTTTCATGGGCCGTTGTGCCTGATTTGCAACAATCGGGAAGCAATCGCCGTTAATCCGGCTGAGCTACCAGTCTTTCATACACGGCGAGCGTGTCGCGCTGTAGCCGAGCCTTGGAAAAGTTATCAGCAATATGCTTGCGGGCGCGAGGGCCGTCATAATTCGGCCAATTCAAAGCCTTTTGGATCGCTTCGGCAAGAGATTTTGCATCGCCCGGAGTTGCGAGGTAGCCGGTTTCGCCGTCCAGAACCGTTTCGAGCGCGCCGCCGTGACCCGTTGCAACAACGGGTCTTTGCATGGCCTGCGCTTCGGCGGCGATACGGCCAAACGCTTCTGGATCCGTAGAGGCAGAGAGGACAATATCCGCGCAGGCCATGGCCGCAGGAATTTGCGTGCTATGACCGGGGAAGGCGACTCTGTGCTCAACGCCGAGTTTTTTGCAAGCGAGCTTTAGCTCATCAACAAATTCATCTCGCCCCTGTGCGTCGCCAAGGCATATAAGCGCGCAATTACTCGGTAGAAGATGCAGGGCTTCGATGGCGACTAACTGGCCTTTCCACCGCGTAAGACGGCCGGGCAAAAGAATAAGCCTATGGTCAAGCGGAACATCCCATTGCGCAAACTGAGCCTCGATCTCTTTTTTATCTATTTTATCAAGGTCAAATTTTTCCATATCGACACCGCGCGGGATGACGATGATTTTGTCTTCGGGCGTGCCATGTTCTGCAATGATATGTTTTTTGGTAAAGCCGGAGTTGGCGATAATTAAATCGGCCTTCGTCATAATGGCATTATATCCGCGCTTAAGGCCGGACTTGGCGTTATAAATACCGTGATAGGTCGTGAGAAACGGCGTGCCGGTTTGCGAGGCGGCGGCGCGGGCGGGCCAAGCCGGAGCCCGTGAGCGCGCATGGACGAGGTCAATATTATGGGTCTTGATGATGTCGACGAGCGTTTTGGTGTTGCGTCTGAACTTAAGTAGATTTTTACTGCCAACCGGAAATTTGTGCAAGACACCGCCAAGGGCTTCAAGTTCTTCTTCGAGGCGCCCGCCTGCGCTCGCCACATGTGCGCCGTGTCCGGCGGCGCGCAAGGCCTCCACCATTTCAAGGGTCGTCCGTTCAACGCCTCCGGCATTGAGTTCAGGCACGATTTGGAGCACATTCATGGGTAAGTCTCGAATCTCATAGGGAGGTCATAACATCATGACGGTCGTTCCGCCTGTAAAAACTTTGCCGCAAGAAAACTTATCTGCGGAAAGTCTCACTACGTATTTTTTAATAGCGCCTGGATATGCTGGCTCCTACGAGGAGGCAATCGCCTATAAGAAGACAGACACAAAAGAGGGGAAGGTCGGTCCGACTATCATTTGGTGCGGCGGGCTGAAGTCCGACATGGAAGGCGGAAAAGCGCTGCACCTTCATGATTGGGCGCTGCGAACGGGGCGAGGCTTTGTGCGCTTTGATTATTTCGGTCACGGCGAAAGCAGCGGGCGATTTCGCGACGGGACGGTGTCGCGCTGGGGCCGCGATGTGGTTCAGATTATGGACGAGCTTACGTCGGGCGATGTTATTCTGGTTGGTTCTTCTATGGGCGGCTGGGCTTCATTGCTTGCCATGCTCGAGCGGCCAGAACGGGTTAAGGCGATGCTTTTAATTGCGCCTGCGCCGGACTTTACGGAAAAACTCATGTGGGCCAACTGGCCAGAAGAGGCGCGCCGCGCGGTCACGGAAGACGGCATACATTATGAACCGTCGGATTATGACGAGCCGTATGAATATAGCCGAGACTTAATAGAAGACGGACGAGCGCATCAAATTTTAGATGCACCAATTGAGTTTGACGGTCCTGTGCACATCCTGCAAGGCGCGCAAGATGCTGTGGTGCCGTGGGATCACTCTCGCAGATTAGTAGACGTTTTGACGGCCCGCGATGTGACGTTTACACTGGTAAAATCCGGCGATCACAGCCTGTCCCGACCAGAGGATTTAGACCGTCTTGAACGCGCGATTGAGGCGCTTTGCACGAAAGTCACAGGCGTTAGAGGTGTGGCATGTTAAGTGTATTGCCGACAGCGGCGCTTGTAATACTGGTTTTCGTCGTTGGCTTTCCGGCTTTTTGGTACGCGATCGTGTTCTTGATAAGCCGAATGGGCGCGTGGGCAGCATTGGCGCAACATTACAGCACGTCCAATAGTCTGCCAGAACCAAAGCGGGCTTGGCGGACGATGGCGTTTCGAAAGTCGTTTATAAGAATGGCAAATTATGGGAACATCGTCACCTACCGCGTTGATCCTGACGCTTTATATTTGTCGATTATGGTGATGTTTCGCCCGGGGCACCCTACGCTCCGTATACCTTTTGCAGATATAGAGATAAAAAAAGATGTCGGCTACTTTGGCAGGCAAGCGCATTTGACCATAGCCCGCGAGCCAGACTGGCGTGTTATCATGCAAATGTCTGATATTCACTGGATCGAAGAGCAGCAGGCCGAGAAGACGAAACCGCAGTGACACTTTCAGGCTATAAACGCGGGCTTATCGCCAAACTGCGCGGCGGAGGCAGGGGAGGTGTGGATAGTCCAGACCTAGATGCGCGCCTGTTGATTATGGCGGGTACAGGGTGGACGCAGACGGATATTATACTTCGCGGCGATGACGATCTGCCTGACAGTATGATAGGTAAAATTGACGCTATGGCAGAGCGCCGTCTTGCGGGTGAACCTATCGACCATATCTTGGGTGCTCGCGAATTTTACGGGCGCGCATTTGAGATTTCCAAAGATGTGCTATCGCCAAGACCTGAAACCGAAGGGCTTGTAGACGCCGCGCTAAAATCTCTAAACGGGCTGCGTGCGCCGTATATTTTAGATCTCGGCACGGGATCCGGCGCAATTATTATAACGCTTCTGTCTGAAATCTTAGGCGCAAGCGGGCTTGCGGTGGATATGTCAGATGCGGCTTTAACTGTAGCGCAGACCAACGCTCGTAAGCACACAGTGCATGAGCGATTGAACTTTGTTTGCGGTTCTTGGCTGGGTCCTGTGGAGGGTGTCTTTGACCTTATCGTTTCAAACCCGCCTTATATAACGGAGGCCGCGATGAAAGAACTGTCCCGTGAGGTCACAGAGTTTGATCCGCATATGGCGCTTTACGGCGGGTCTGACGGGCTCGGCCCGTACCGCGTGATTATACCCGAGGCCAAGGCCTATTTGAAAGCCGGCGCAGAGCTTATATTCGAAATCGGCTATGACCAAGGGGCGGCTGTCGCGGCGTTAATGACAGAGCATGGTTATGAGGGGGTGCAAATCCTTAAGGACTTATCTGGTCATGACAGGGTTGTTACTGGGAAAACCGCTCATGAAATAAACGAGATAAAACCGTAAAAAGGGCTTGGCCGTTTGGACGGGGTTTGCTAGGCATAATGCGCACGTCGGCGGATTAAATACTAATCCCGGCCTGCGAGAAGCCCACATAGGATGAAAGCGCCGCATTAGAAGCCGCGCGCATAGGGATATTTTTAAGGACAAAGCGTATGAAACGCCAACGCGGACGTAACCGTCGTAATAACAACAGCAATAATAATTATAACAATAATAATAACAGCAACCGCTCTATGGACAGTAACGGTCCTGACGTAAAAGTTCGCGGTAATGCTAGCCAAATTCATGATAAATATGAAGCGCTCGCCCGCGATGCCGCCTCTAGCGGAAGCCGCGTCAAAGCTGAAAACTACCGTCAACATGCTGAGCATTATCTGCGGATGATGAACGCGCAGGAAGCGGCCAAACAAGCGGCTCGCGAAGAAGCCGAAGCGCGCGAAGAGAAAAAACGCGCCGCCAATAGCCGAGCTGAAAATAACCGCTCTGATAATAACGATTCTGATAACTCGGATAATGATGGCAGAAAATCCCGTCGTCATCCGCCGCGCGGGCGTCAAAAACAAGACGAATCGTCTGATAATGCTGAGGCCAGCAATGCTACGGACGCGGATGCATCTGCTGATGTTGATACCCCCGTTAAAAAAGCGCCTGTAAAAAAGGCAAAGAAAGCTCCTGCGGAAAAAGCGCCGAAAGAAAAAGTGGCCGAAGACAATACGGCCGAAACAGACAGCATCGAACCTTCCGAAGAGGCCGCGCCTCGCCGCCGCCGTGCTCCGGCTCGTAAAAAGGCGCCTGTTGTTACGGCGACCGCCGCAGAATAGCGCTCTATTTTAAACTTGTCCCCTTCCTAGGGGGCATTTGCGCCCCTATAAGGGTGGGATGAGCGACTCGACTTCCCCCCAAACTGAAGAAGCCGAAACCTATCAGGTTTTGGCCCGTAAATACCGTCCGCGTACCTTTGAAGATATGATTGGGCAGGAAGCCATGGTTACAACGCTGACCAATGCTTTCAAAGCAGGGCGTGTCGCTCACGCCTTTATGCTCACAGGTGTTCGCGGTATCGGCAAGACGACAACGGCGCGGCTGCTCGCGCGCGCGCTCAATTACGAAACAGACGAACAAGACGGCCCGTCCGTAGAGCTCGGCACGCCTGGGCGTCATTGTGATTTAATCATGAGCTCCAGCCATATGGACGTTCTGGAAATGGATGCGGCGTCTCGCACAGGCGTTGAAAACATGCGCGAGCTTTTGGACGGGGTGCGTTATGCGCCTGTGTCGGCTCGCTACAAAGTCTATATTATTGATGAGGTGCACATGCTCTCGACAGGCGCGTTTAACGCTCTGCTCAAGACACTCGAAGAGCCGCCCGATCATGCCAAATTTATCTTTGCGACAACGGAAATTCGCAAAGTTCCGATCACCGTGCTCTCGCGGTGTCAGCGTTTTGATTTACGCCGCGTCGAAGCGGGCACCCTTTCTGATCATTTGAAAAATATCTGCGCGCAGGAAAAGGCGAAAGTCTCGGACGAAGGCCTTGCGCTAATTTCACGCGCGGCAGAAGGGTCTGTTCGCGACGCGCTGTCTTTGCTTGACCAAGCTATTGTCCAAGACGGCCTTGGCGGCGACGAGGTTAGCTTTGAGCAAGTGCGCTCCATGCTCGGCCTTGCCGACCGTATTCGTATTCTCGATCTTTTTGCGCTGGCCGCAACGGGCGACGGGGCAGGGGCGCTTAATGAAATGCGGAGCCAATATGATGACGGGGCCGATCCAGGCGTTGTCATGCGAGACCTCCTTGATATTTGCCACGAGGTTAGCCGCGTAAAAACACTCGGCGATGAAGCTGATATGGACGCCGCGCCAGATCAGGTGGAACGCGTAAAAAACCTTGCCGAGAGCTTGTCACTTGGGCAGCTCACGCGGATTTGGCAGCTACTGCTGACGTCCTATAATGATGTGCGCTCTGCGCCCGCGCCGCTGGCTGCGGCTGAAATGGCGCTGCTCAAATTATCTGTGGCGGGTGATTTGCCGCCGCCGGAGCTAGCCGCGCAAATTATCAACGAAATCCGTTCCGGTAATTTTACGGCGCCGCAGGTTAGTCCTCCGTCTTCGCCTCAAGGCGGCGGAGGCGGGAGCATGGCGATGAGTTCTGCGCCTACTCCGCCCAATCCACACACTCAAAGACAGCCTAATGGCCAAGTTACGGCTATGAGCGCGCCGTCTCCGGCTCAAACGCCTCGCCCTGCTGTAACACTGCAATCCCTAGAAGATTTTACAGACGCGTTGACGGATCAACAGGCGGCCTTGCGCTACGACATTGAAAAATACGTCAAACCGATCCGGTTTCGCCAAGGTTCGATCACCATAGAAAACCTTACTGAAGCCCCGCCGTCGCTTGTTGGCCGTATGGTCGAAGCGCTGCGGGATGTGACGGGTGATTTGTGGCTTGTTGACCAAGAGGCCGGAAAAGGCGCGCTCTCTATCGCTGAACAACGCAAGCAAGAAATCGCTGACCGTGACGCCAAAGACCGCGCACACCCCGCGTTCTCGCATCCCCTAATAATGTCAGCCCAGCTCATTGAAATACGCGATACCGCCACCACATCGAAGACTGACGACAATGTCATTGCTGGTAATTTTGGCAGCGTAAATGACAGCGATGACGATTAAAACGGAGCTTCGGTTATGAAAGACCTTATGGGCCTGATGAAACAGGCAAAAGAGATGCAATCGAAAATGGAGGCGGCGCAGGCGAAGGTCTCTGACCTTGAAGCGGAAGGCCGCGCAGGCGCGGGTCTTGTGAGTCTCACAGTGTCCGGCGAAGGCCATATGAAATCCCTCAAGATTGATCCGTCCATCTTGAATCCGGACGACGGCGAAATCGTCGAAGATTTAATTATCGCCGCTTTTAATGACGCGAAAGTTAAATTAGACGCGGCCAAAGAGTCGACTATGAAATCCGCTTTTGGCGATATGCCCATGCCCCCCGGCATGAAAATGCCATTTTAACTTGGAGATAATATGCGCTGTAAATCGGCCCTTGTAATTCTAAGTGTTTGTGTCCCGCAATTCGCGTTCGCGCAGATGGACGAAATTATTGTCACGGGATCGCGCATAACCAATTCCAGCCATTCGCAGCCTCATATTGTCATGAAGCGCCGCGCCGATAATTTGGTGCTTTCTGTTTCCGTGATTAACGACACCCGCAACACGGTGGACCGCCTCAAAGAATTAGAAACCACAATGGAGGCTGTGGTCAAAACGGCGGCGCGCATGCCCGAGGTTGAACTTGGTCTATTAATTGAGCGCGAAGATGATGACGGCAACGATATACAGTTCATTCGTCCTTACGACCAAAGCAAATTTGGCGACTATGTTACGGGCGGATTTCGCGCAGACACAAGCGCGATTAATTTGGTTTTAAAAACCAAGGTCGTCGACACATACACAAATGAAGAAGACGCGATGGCGGTACTAGAAGGCTTCATGAATGCTGTCAAAACAACGGGCCGCACCGAAGTTATCGACACTGAAGACCCTGTCCTGAGCATCATAAGCCCGTCGCAATATCGCTACGAAATCATCGACGATATCGCCAAAGATGCTAACCGCATCGCCAGCAGCTTCGGCCCAGATTACCGCGTCGCAGTAGACGGCCTAGAGGCTCCCATTGTCTTCTACCAAACCGGCGAATTAGAACTAACGCTCTATATCCCATATGGATTCAATGTGGCCGCGCCGCAGTAGGTAAAACTACTGTCTGCATACGGAGCATCAGGCCGATTAAAATTGTTTCAGCAGGTGGTTGGTTGCACGGCCTTCGATTTGAGCTCTGTTCGCGCCTGGGAAACGATTGAGAATGCAGAACGCAAGAAGAGAACCGCTAGCAGAATGGCGACTAGCAGGTCAGGCCATGCCGCACCCGTTATAGCCACCACGATTCCAGCGATGATAACGCAGACATTGCCAATGGCGTCATTACGCGAGCAGAGCCAAGCCGATCGCACATTGGAATCGCCGTCGCGCCAGCGCATCAAAATCAGTAGGCTTGTAAGATTGGCTAGTAGTGCCACAAAGCCGATAAGGCCCATCGTCTCCGCTGCTGGGACGGTATCGCCCAGAAAGCGGAATAAAGATGCCGCCAAGATAATGAGGGCAATAAATGCAAGACTGCCGCCTTTAAATAAGGAGGCTGTAGCTCGTGTTCTTAAAGACGCGCCTATAACTAAGAGGCTAATCATATAGGTCGCGCTATCGCCTGCAAAATCAAGGGAATCAGCCAATAGGGCTTGAGACTCGGATTTGAGACCCGCCGTTATCTCTACAAAAAACATAGTAGCATTGATTAGGATAACAGCCATTAAGGCACGCTTGTAGCCGTCAGACATCCCATCAAAGACTTTATCGTCGCAACATCCGCTCATCTCTTCATTGTCCTCTTGTGCAATTTCAAGAACAAACTACTGTCTACAGTCACTGTAGAGGCAATAGAAAAGTATATGAGACGGAAAACAATTGGTGTTTTATCCAAAGAATGCGGCGTGAAAGTTACGACCATTCGATACTATGAATCTATCGGCCTCATTCGGGAGCCAGACAGAACGGGGAGCGGTCAACGCATATATGACGCGCTTGCGGTGGAGCGTTTAAACTTTATCCGCCATGCAAGAGATCTTGGCTTCCCAATTGACGCCATTCGTGAATTGATTGACCTGCAAGAAAGCCCCAGCATGGGATGTGCCAGTGTGGACCGCATTGCGCGCAGCCAACTTGCTGATGTTAGGCGGCGACTTAATCAGCTCGAAGCCTTGGAGGCTGAGCTCAAAAATATGATTACAATGTGCAAAGGCGGAGAAATCGCGAACTGCAAAGTTCTACAAACGCTCTCAAATCATGACGAATGTCTAGACGTTCATGGTGCGCATGAAGAATTTAAGCCAATCATTTCGTAGCTTGGGAGTTTATAAACCTCTAGGGGGTGTAGGGCGGGATGGCTGAATTGAAGACACCGCGATGGTCAGTGGTCATGGGTTCGAACATTCTATAATCGGATTTGACAACATAGATAACTTGATAGAGCCTAGTCTTATTCGGCGTTCACGGGGAGGCGGCATCATGTCAGGCAGTGCAAACCAAAGACTATTATCGCTTGATGTGTTTCGCGGGCTGACGATTGGCGCGATGGTGTTGGTGAATAATCCCGGTACGTGGAGCGCGATCTATCCACCGCTCAAGCACGCCGCGTGGAACGGCTGGACGTTTACGGACACTATCTTTCCGTTCTTTGTTTTTATCATGGGTATCGCTATTCCTATGGCGCTGGAGAAACGCCGGGCACTTGGCGGCGCGCGCGGAGATATCTATCTTAAGCTCTTGCGGCGCACGGCTGCGCTGTTTGGTTTGGGGCTATTTTTGGCGTGTTTCCCTTTCTATAATTGGATGGAGATGCGCTGGTTTGATCCGGCGCATTTACGCATCATGGGCGTTCTGCAGCGGCTAGCGCTTTGTTATTTATTGGCCTCGCTTTTATTTCTCTGGCTTTCGCCTCGCGCATTATTGGGCGCGGCCTTCGCGTTGCTTTTAGGATATTGGGCCGTGATGGTGATCGGCGGAGGCGGGGATTTGACGCCCGAAGGAAATTTCTCTGGCCTTATTGATCGCATGATACTTGGGACAAGCCATATGTGGGTTGGCTCCCCGCATTTTGATCCAGAAGGGCTTTTGTCCACCTTGCCAGCCATTGCGACGTGCCTTTTCGGCGTGATGACTGGCCGTTTGATACTGTCCACTAAAGGCGACTTCGAAAAAGTATCCGAGATGTTCGTCTGGGGCTTCGCGCTTATGGCTTTAGGGTGGATGTGGAGCGCGTTTTTCCCCATCAATAAAAGTCTGTGGTCGAGTTCATATGCGGTTTTCATGTCGGGACTAGCGATGTGCGTGTTGGCGGCGTGTTATTGGCTCGTCGATATAAAGGGCTTAAAATGGTGGACTGGGCCCTTCGTGGTTTTCGGCGTCAATGCTTTGGCTTTATTTGTCGGCACGGGCATGATGGGACGTTTGTTAAATTATATCCCCGCAGGGACGGGCTCCGACGGGCAGGTGCTCTCCTTGAAAACAAGTCTGTTTAATGCTCTCTTTGCGCCATTATCATCGTCCATGAACGCGTCTTTATTCTACGCGGTATGCTTTATCGGATTGTGGCTATTCTTGATGTGGTTACTCTACCGAAAGAAGATTTTTATAAAGGTTTGAAGGCAAGTGAATTCGGCGGAGCTGTGTGCGCCTCTTGCCAGCTTCCCATGAAGTTTCTATAAATCAACAAGTTTATTCAGCGGGCGCTCTTATGAAACTTCTTAAAACTCTACTCTTCCTGTCTTTCTCGGCGGGGTCTTTGGCCTTATTTGGCTCGGCCCAAGCCAGTGACTGTATTCCTCAATTTCATAAGAGAATAGATCCTACCCATGATTATGAGTACGACAGATCTTCGGAAACCTTGGATCAATATGGATTCTTATACTGGTACGAGTACGGGCTAGACGCCGCATTAAGTGACGACGACGCCGACTTGGGCGTACATTTCTGCATTGCTCATCGCAACTGCGGAATACCGGCCGAATGGAAAGAGGATAAAAAAACCAAAAAATATTTGAAGAAGCATAAAAAGGCTCTCATCAATGCGGACCGGAAGAACAAGGCAAAATATAAAGCCTTACTTTTAACGGTATTGCCTGAACGCCTTCCGGTCACGGTCTTAGCCGCTTACAAAGCGGAAAAGGGCACATGCGGCATGACGCCGGATATGATAAAATCCGTGTTTGAATATGAACTGGCCACGGCTTCGCCCGACCTGAAGGCCCGCCAAGAGCGGTGCGCGACGGCTTACGATAACCTTTTCGAAGCCAAAGGAACGCGCCCTGAAACCGTCTCGATGAAAGATACAGTATGGGCAATCAAATATAAGGAAGATTTAGCAGAAGGCCGATTTTGCAAGGAGCCATCGGAAGCTCTCTTGAGAAACACGTTTGCGACCACGGATCCCTATGCGTCTATGCCGCTTGACCTCGGCCGTCCTGAACATTTCCGCCAGTTCACGTCTTCGCTGGATTTCAACGCGGCTCAGCCCCTGCAAAGTGAGTGCGAGGCCAGTATTCAAGGCGGCACGATGATGCTTGAAATCTCGCCTCTGGCGAAACCCAAACCGGAGGAAGCTGCGTGGATGGCGCATTATAAAGCCGCACGCGAGACAGGCGGCATTTGTAACCCTATCCCAGAACGGATCGCGGAATGGGGCGAAGATTGGGTTTGGCAAAATGGCTGGCCCTTTGCCTATGACGCCAATACAGCAAAACTTGATGTTTGCATGGAAGCTGTGCGCGTGATTGCAAATGACCATATGGGCGGAGAATTTGCGCGCTGGATGCAAGGCTATAATATGCGCGTGCTCTATCCAGAGACTCGTAGGCCAAACGGGGAAATTTGCGCAGGGATTCCCAAGCCTTTGCAAGCGGATCTCATGCCCCGCATACAAGCGGCAAGAGAAATCCGTTTGGCCGAGGAAGCTGAACGTCAACGTCAACTCGCTATTGATTACGCCAATGCCCCGCCGCCGCCGCCCAGCATCAGCGATATTCTACAAGAATGGTCACGCCAATATGCCCGCCGCCCTATTGTGGTAGAGCGGTGCTATACCAATCAGTATGGGCGTTACGTCTGTTACGACACAGTCCATACTGTGCCTTAAAGGCTGAGCTTTGAACGAGCTTGACTTGGCACGTTCAAAGAAGGCCGTTCAGTAAACTGGCTAATAACTATATTTTACAGAGATGCCATAACTTCTCGGGGCCCCTCTAAAGGTATTATAGCCGATGAATCCATAGCCAGAGACGGCATAATCTGAATTGGTGAGATTACGGGCCCAAACACCGACATCAGTGCCATTGTTGAAGTGCAGGAGCGCTTGCCCATCCAAGACTTCGTAACCGGATTGGCTGCGATCTTCGAGGCCTTCAGCATCAAGAAAAAAGGCGCTTTGATAATTGCCATTACCTTCAATTGAGGCCTTCAGAGACTCGTTGACCTTCCATTCATAACGGACAGACATAACGCTTGAAAATTTGGAAGCAAAGGGGAGAGGGTTGCCGTCAAAACTTGCCGCATTTTGAGGAATGTTCGGGTTTTCTTCTTGGTTGATTTCTGTATCTAGCCACGTTGCGCCTGCAAAGAGATCAAGCCCTTCAATCGGTGTCCAAGTGATATCGCCCTCAAGACCATAAGAGGTAGCTTCATCCAGATTAGAGAGCGAGTTAGACGTAAAAGACCCGCCACTTTCTGTCGTGAAAGGTACAAAGATACGCGCCTGCGGGCGATCGTAAAATTGATAAAAGCCAGCAAGGTTAAAGGCGAGCGTATCGCGCGAAAATTTAACACCTACCTCGAGCGCGTCCACTGTCTCTGGGCCGAAAAGGCCTTCATCAGAGAAATGGGTCGCATTATTGATAACCTCGCCGTTAAAGCCGCCACTCTTAAACCCGTTTGAAAAAGAGGCGTAAAGAAGCGTGTTATCCGCAAGTGTGTAGTTCAAGCCTATATTGCCGGAAAAGCGTGTATCAGAGATTTTATTACTTCCTACCGCAAGGCCAAGACCATCTCGATTATTGAGCGCGATAATTCCGTCATCAAAATAATGTCGCCCTTCGCCGCGTCCTTTGATAGTTTCATGGGTTAGACGTCCGCCGAGAACGACATCAAGCTGAGGGGCAATCTTGATAGTGTTGTAAGTGAACAAGGCGGCTGTCTTACGGGATTGCGTAATAAGAGAATTTAGCGTTGTCGCTGTGCCAGTTGAAGCTGGTGTTGGGCCAGCACGTCCCGGCGCGCCGACATAGCGGCAAGTTCCCAGTAATGTGTCAGGGTTTAACACGCCGCACCAGATCAGGTACTCTTGGTCAAAGTCTTCGGCTTCTAAATAAAGCCCGCCCATAAGTTCTACTTTATCCGTGTTATAGCTCAGGCGAAGTTCTTCACTGATTTGCGTAAAATCTCTGTCATAAGCGAGATTGGCGTTCAGGCTCCCGTCATTAAAAGGGGCAGGCGTACCATCAAAGTCGAAGCCATATCGTTGATTGTAGCCCGTATAAGCGGTGTGCGAGACAAGGGTATAATCACCAAAGTCATGAGTAACATTAACTGATGTGCCGTAAAACTCATTGTCGGTATCTTGAATGCCATTTGGCCCGATAGAAATTTCATGCTTGTCAACGTTGAGGCTGCTATTGAGGGGCGCTTGATTAATGCCGTTATCTTCAGCGTAATGGGCGTTGAGGAGGACTACGGTGTTCGGCGAAGTTTGAAGGCGGCCTATGGCGCGTAGGCCAAATTCGTCGCGTTTTCCGCCAGCTTTCTGAGGCGCTGTTATAGTGTCATTGGTAACTATATTATCTAAAGCCGCGTCTTGGTTCAGGTAACGCCCAGAAAGACGTAGAGAAAAGATATCGCTTATAGGGAGCGTTGCCGCGCCTGTGATATTGATTCGGTCATATGTCCCATATTCCGCGCCGATATATCCGGTTTTCGTATCGCTAGGCAAAACTGAATTAAAGTTGATCGTGCCACTCGAAGAATTGCGGCCATAAAGTGAGCCTTGCGGTCCTTTAAGGACTTCAGCGCGGTCAATATCAAACAATAATGGGCTGGTTTGGACATTGGTCGCTTGATACGTGCCATCAACATAGACAGCGGCAGCTGTTGGGGTGAGGGCTTGGTGATCAACCGCGCCGATGCCGCGAATTTGAAACGCGATTTGGCTGCCATTGGCAACAGCAGCCTGAAGCCCTGACACGCGCTGGGTAAGGTCTTCCGCCCCGTCAAATTGTGAAAAGGCGTCGCCGTCAATAACACTGACACTTAGGCCAAGGTCTTGAACTCTCTTTTCTATTTTTGTGCCTGTGACGATAACCTCATCATAGCCTTCCTGAGCGAAGGCTATGCCAGTGTTGTTGAATGTGAGAGACGTTAGAGCGATCGCTAATGCGTTGGCTGGAATAGATAACTTCATGAAATGCAATTCTTCGAATTAAACTAGGAACTTTAAATCAGAGACTTCTTAAGGAAAAATATGATAGTGCAATGAGCAATGTTGCAAGGATGACTGCTATTAAAGCATAGCTAAAACATTGACTTTCCCATCAGGTCGACAATGGATTCGGATAAAGAAGTTAAATCACTGAAACATTTAATGAGCGGCTTAAACTCGCCTAAAGTAAGACACTGCTTAAGTTTAGCCAAGCGGATATTGTCGCCTACCCATACCCTCCCGAGAGGCATGAAGCGACCAATGATCATTCGGAAACAGCGGAGATCTCGAGTTAGGCAAAATAGGAACTCTAGGCGGCCTCGAGGTTACTATTGCGAGTTCGTTGGCGGTTTTTGCGCTTTGTGTAGCGCTATTATGCCTAAACTTAAATTTTGAAAGTTAACCTTCTTAAAGCCGTAGGTTTCTAGCTCAGCTTTGAAAGTTTCTTGGTCTGGCATGTCATGAATGCCTTTGAGTAAGTAATCATGGGCTGACCGATCACCGCCTGTGGCGATCTTTGCGATGACAGGAATGCACCACTCCATATATTTCAGATAAGCCCAATGTATGGGTTTTAGAGGTATTCGGGAGGCTTCGAGGCAATAGAGCATGCCATTGGGTTTTAATACGCGCAGGGCTTCGGGGATTAATTTGTCGCGGTCGCAAATTTTCATTGCGAACGATAAGGCATAAATATCAATAGAATTATCGGCGATAGATTTTAGGTCATGAGCATCTAATATTTCGAAACTGAGAATAGATTCAGAAATTCCTCGGCCACGGGCTTTTGCTTCTGCGATTTTCAACATTTCAGGGCAAATGTCAGACGCAATGACGGCTGCATTGTTTTTTGTTGTTTCCAAAATTCTAGCGACGCGTAGGGCAATGTCGCCAGTGCCGCTTGCCATATCAAGAATTATACCGTTTGAAACTGCCGCTATCTCCGCCGACATTTTCCTTTTCCAAAGCCTGTGAGCGCCGAGGCTAAAAATATCACACAAGTAATCATATTTACTGGCGATCCGCGCGAACACATTGTCGGCGTCAGGATCAAAACGTGCAGAATTATCAGCCATAATAGTCGTTAGAACGGCTTCGGGTTGTATTCAAGGCGGCTTGCTTATTTTGTACTCTTTGACTTCCTAGTTCATGTTTTTGGTCACCAGGGCCTATCGATTGCATCAGACCTTAAAACCCCAGCGGTTTACCTAGCTTTCCTGATTGAAAACAGATCGCCTTAAAAAGCGTGCCCATCTGGTCGGCGCTCATGAGGCGTTCCATTTGGCGGGCGAGTTTGGCTTTGGCGTCGGGTTTAGCGCGGGCGAGGGCGACGGCGCGTATTTCTAAGCCGAGCCGCGAGAGGAACGCGCTTTGCGTTTGCGGTTTTGTCGAGGCGAGGCCTATCTCTTCGGCAAACTCTTGCAGGGCGGCGAAGTCAACGCGGGCGGTAAGGTCCGTATTGCCGGGGTCCGAAAAGACGCCGACTTTCTCGTGCCGTTTGAGGGCTTGTAGCGTATCTCCAAACTCTGTTTCGGCTGGCCCGTAATCGATAAAAAGCGCCCGTCCGAGATGTGCGTCAAAGCGGGCTTTAATCTGGTCGAGCACTAGATGCGCCGAAGCGCAGACTTCGATCAGGTCGCCGGTTTTGGCTTTGCTATGCGCGGCGGGGAGTAGCGCCTGAACTGTCTCGCTAATCGCAACAGGCGAAGCGGCATAAGCAAGCCCGCCTGTGTCTTCGTCGAGCATCACAAGCCGCTCATGCCACCCTTCCGCTTCCGCGAAACGGTCTTTCTGGATGAACTGCCGCACGGGGAGGCAATCCAGAAATTCATTGCCGATAATAATCGCGGGGCCAGCGGGCACTTGCGAAAGATCAGCGGCCCAGCTTACAGGGATGGACACATTTGCCAGTGTCTGCGCCTGTACGGCTTCGAGCGCGGCGCTAGCCTCGATCAGTGTGACGCGCACGGCTTTGATGAAGTCCGGGTCAAGCTTTGCGGCGCGGAGCATGTCGCTCATCATAATGCCGCGCCCCGGGCCAAGCTCCACAAGCTGCACGGTTTCGGGGCGTCCCATATCCTGCCACGTTTGCAGAGCCCAAAGGCCAAGCACTTCGCCAAACATTTGCGACATTTCCGGCGCGGTGATGAAATCTCCGTCGCTGCCGAGCGGGTCGCGTGTCGGGTAATATCCGTCAACGGGATCAAGAAGGCAAAGCGTCATATATTCGGCGACGCTGATCGGGCCTTCCGTTTTGAGGCGGCGGGTGAGGCGGTCTAGCAAAGACATGTCTTCGGGCTAAGCCTTCTTCTCTTTCGGCTCTTCCGCAATACGTTTAGGCGCAGCAGGCGGCCTACGGCGCGCCCAAATCACGATGCAAAGACCGATGATGACCATAGGCAGGGAATAGCTCATGCCGCGCGTCAGCGGGCCAAAGAGCGGCGCGTC
The DNA here is from genome assembly GCA_051252005.1 of Alphaproteobacteria bacterium. Lineage (GTDB taxonomy): Bacteria > Pseudomonadota > Alphaproteobacteria > Caulobacterales > Maricaulaceae > JACOMS01. The sequence continues at coordinate 298,168 of JBPOEZ010000005.1, forward strand.
AGGTTCTCTAAAGAACTCCACGAATATGCGAAAAGTGCCATAGAGGGCAAAGAATAATCCGGCACAAATGCCGGGGCGGGTGAGGGCTTTACGCTTTCGCGTTACAAACCAGAGCACGGCAAAAATAGCGAGACCTTCGAGCGCGGCTTCGTAAAGCTGGCTGGGGTGGCGGGGAGACGAGCTTTGATCCGTTTTAAAAATGAACGCCCACGGCACATCGGTCACGCGGCCGTAAAGCTCTTGATTGACAAAGTTGGCAAGGCGGACAGCGAATATGCCAAGCGGCGCGCCAATCGCGGCCATATCGGCCCAGCGCCACAAACTGACTTTGTGTTTTTTGGCAACATATAAGACCGCAAGACAAACACCGGCAAAGCCGCCATGAAACGCCATACCGCCTTCCCATACGCGCAGGATGGCGAGGGGATCGGCAATGTATTTATCGAGATCATAGAGAAGGGCCGAGCCAAGGCGTCCGCCGAGGATAATCCCCAGCAAGCAATAAAACGCGAAGTCTTCGAGCATAGTTTTGTTGGGAATAATCTCTGACCCGCGCGTAATGCTTTCGGGGATCCAAAGCGCTTTATTGCGGGAGGTTTTTACGGCCCAATAATAAGCGGCTAAAATACCGACAATATAAGACAGGCCATACCATTTGATGCTGAGCGGGCCAGGCAGGGGAATGGCGGTATCGCTTATCCATGGCGGGAAGGTGATGGCATTTGTCAGCAGGTCAATCATGGCGCGGCAATTCGTTCAGGGGTGTCTATGGATTTTGTGTTATAGGGCTACTATATATAAAGAAAGTCAAAATTGACCCATCTGTGAGGCTAGCCATGCAATCTAAATCAAAACCCCTTGATGACATCACTAATCTTGTCACGAATGCTGTCGGCGCGGTGAAAGGCGTTGGGGACGAAATGAAAGCGATGGGTCGCGCGCAAGCCGAACGCCTAATCTCGGATATGGATCTTGTCAGCCGCGATGAGTTTGAAATCTTGAAAGAGATGTTTTTAACCGCAAAGGCCGAGAACGAAGCGTTAGCTAAAAAGGTTGCAAGCCTTGACCGGCAGGTAAAAGCTTTGAAGAAGGCTTAGTTTTTCGCAAAACTATCCCCAAAATAGCTAAATATAGTTATCAACAGGGATTGAATAACTATATCTTGTATTTTCCGCACAATTTCTTAACGTATCATTAATAAATGTAACGGTGGGAATGCGGCGCTATGAACCTCGCAGACGAACAACAAGTAAGACCACAAGCGAGCCTAAAGGGCTTGCTTGCCGCGCGGCATAATCCGCTCTCTGTATTTGAGCGGTTGTCTGTTGCCGAGCATTATGAATATGAGCGCGTGTCCGATACAGAGCTTCATGTTTCCTTGCCCGGTCTTTGGTGTCATCACGATGTGACCCTGACATGGGATGTCCAGACCGAACAAATAAAGCTTATTCTTAGTTTCGATGGGCGGACGCCCGGCGGACGCTCCAACGATATTTGCCGGCTTATGTCGCTTATCAATGAACGGTTGAGCATCGGGCATTTTGATTATTGGGATAAAACCGGCACGCTCGTGTACCGTAATGCGCAATCCCTGCGCGGCGGCGCCCGGCTGAAGACGGAACAGGCGCAAGACCTGATCGCTCTCGCGCTCGACGCGGCTGAAAGAGGCTATCCAGCCTGTCAGTATGTAGTCTGGGCCGGAAAGTCTCCTGAGGACGCGCTGACGTCGGCGCTCGTCGATTTGGCGGCGTATCCCTAATATGGAAGATCCGGATTTCCTCATTGTTGGGGCAGGCCGTATGGGCGGCGCGCTATTATCTGGCTGGATTAAAGGCCGCAGAAAAGCCATGCGCCCAGAGCAGCTTACCATTATTGACCCTTCGCCAAGCGAAGCGGCTCTCACGGCGATTGAAAACGGCGCGGTCTACCTCAAAAACCCTGACGCGTCCCTTCGCACTGTGTCGTGCGTTCTGCTGGCGATAAAGCCGCAAATGTTTGACGTCTTAGCCCCTGCGCTTGCGGCACACCTTCCCAAAGGCTGTCTTATCATCTCAATCTTGGCGGGGACGACGATGACAAGTCTTCGCGCTATATTTCCAGAACAAGCCATTATTCGCGCCATGCCCAATACACCCGCCTCTATTGGGGCGGGGATTACCGCCTTTACTTGCGCCCCTGATGTGAGCGATGAGCAGCGCGTATTAGCGCGTAAGCTTTTGTCCGCAGGCGGGAAGGTGCACGAGGTCGCAAATGAGCATTTAATTGATGTCGTCACCGCAGTCTCCGGCTCTGGCCCCGCCTATATTTTCCACATGGTGGAAGCTTTGCAAGTCGCCGCGATCAGCAACGGAATGCCAGAAGATATTGCGCCAGATTTTGCGCGGCAAACCATTATCGGCGCAGGGGCCTTGCTCAAGGAAAGCCCGCTCAGCGCGACAGAACTTCGGCAAGCGGTCACATCGCCAAACGGCACAACCCAAGCCGCGCTTGATGTTTTGATGAGCGCAGAAGGCCTACCGCCTCTCATGCGAGAAACCGTCAGCGCCGCCCTAAAACGCGCCAAAGAATTAGGGCAAGGCTAAGCCGTATTTGAGGCCGCTTGAACTGCGTCCCATACTGCACTTAGGGATACGAAATCACAGCTTTCGTCTGGGTCTCTATCGGCGTTGAGGTCGGCGGGGGAATTGCGGGTAATGAGGATGCCAAGGGGTAATCCCGTTTTCGTGTCGATGACGGGGCCGCCGCTCATGCCTGTGACGACGGGTTCGTCTGGCGTTTGAATATGCATGATCCATATGCCAGAGCCTTGGCCGCGTTCGAGGTAAACCGTGCCCGTTCTAGCCTCCATAGACTGCGCCCCCGCAGGAAAGCCGAAAGCCGTCACAGACTGCCCTCTTACGGGGAGAGGGGGCGGCGCGCTAGGCAGTGTGCAGCCTTTAAAAGCCGCGTCGAGGCCCGCAGGCCAAATCGTTTCGCTTGCATTTTTGGGCGTAAAGTCCGGCCATTTATGTCCAGCATCAGTCAGCACATGCCCCGCCGTGATCCAGCCATCCCAAGCGGCAAAGAAGCTCGCGTAACACTGAAAGCCGCGCTCATTGTAAAAGTGCCGCTTAACATCGCAGACAGGATCAATAGCGCGGCGGGACACAGGGGCAGGGCTAACAACGGGCGCTGGAAGCGAAGAAGGCAGCGTGCGTTTTCGAGGCCAATGGAATAAAGGAAATAGAGGCATGAATTTACTCTGTATGAGGCGGAGCATTTACACAAGAGCCGAGCGTGCTATCGTATCTCAAAGGAGATAATTATGGTCTATGTGAGAATATTACTGTCAGGTTTATTGGCGGCAAGTTTAACGGCGTGCACGACGGCGCCTTCGATGGCCCAGCCGCAAGAGGCGACGGATCTCTTCCATACATCCATGCCCAAAGCTCATGATGAACCAAGACCTTATAATGCTGAAAGCGACGCGAAAGCTGACGTAGCAGCGGCTTTGGAAACGGCGAAGGCCGAGGGCAAAATGACGATCGTCGCCATGGGTGCGAACTGGTGCCATGATAGCCGAGGGCTTGCAGCGCAGTTTGAGAAAGAACGGTTTACGCCGCTGTTCGAAGATCATTACGAACTTGTCTATGTGGATGTAGGGCAAAGGGATCGCAATATCGACATTGCGCAAAACTTTGGTGTGGACGCCATTTACGGGACGCCAACCGTCTTTGTCGTGGACACGGACGGAACCGTCTTGAACCTAGACACTGCGCCGACATGGCGTAACGCGGATAGCCGTTCAGAAGATGACATCTGGGATTACTTTAACGGCTTCACCCAAGACGTTGATACAAAAGATGAGGCCGCAATAAAGCCGGACGAGTAAAGCGGGTAGTGAAAGTCAGCGCCAAAGACGCTGACTTATAATCGCATAATTATGTATTATCTTCGAGCAAGCCGAGTTTAAAAATAAGGCCCGCAAGGACTGCGCCGATAGCCGGCGCGGCAAAGAAGAGCCAAACTTGGCCTAGTCCTGTAAACAATGCCGGACCAAAACTACGGGCCGGATTGACGGAGACGCCTGTCACCTGAATACCAACGAGGTGAATAACGTATAATGTCAAACCAATCGCGAGTCCGGCCATAGCGGCGGGCGCTTTCTTATGTGTTGCGCCTAAAATAACGACAACAAAAAGGAAGGTGGCGACAACTTCGAATAGGAAGGCGGCTTGAAGGGAATATTCCCCAAGGTAGCCTGGGCCCCATCCATTTTGTCCAAGACCATTGACGACCAAATCGTAATCCGCTTTGCCACTAGCAATCATATAGACGAGCGCTGCGCCAGTGACGGCGCCCATAAATTGCGCGATCCAATATTGTAGCATTGCCCCAACGCTCATACGGCCAGAGATGAAAGCGCCTAAGGAAACAGCCGGATTAACATGACATCCCGAAATCGGTCCAATGCCGTAAGCCATTGCAACAATCGCGAGGCCAAAGGCGGCTGCGATACCGGCTTGTCCGATTTCCGCGCCTCCCAAAACGGCTGCGCCGCACCCAAACAGAACGAGCGTTGCCGTCCCGATAAACTCTGCTAAAAACTTTTTCATAATATCCCTCTAGATTCATATGCGCCGCAAAAGTGCGAACGCGAAGCCCCATGAATATATCGAAGACAAGGCTTGAATAGGAGATGAACGAGAGGGTGGCTCACCTTTGGGGGCAGGCTGGATGGATGGCCAGAGCCGCTAGGGCGCTTTGCCTTTTTCAGCCGCTTCCATGACCCGCAAGAGGTTCCCGCCCCAGATTTTGGCTATGTCGGCTCTGGAATATCCGCGCGCGACAAGCTCGGCAGTGACGTTCTTTGTTTCGGACGCGTCTTCCCACCCGTCAATGCCGCCGCCGCCGTCAAAATCGGACGCGATGCCGACATGGTCGATACCGGCGACTTTTACGGCGTGATCAATATGGTCGACAAAGTCGGCAACAGAGGCGCGCGGTTCTATTTTCCACATACCTTTCAGGCGAGTTTCATAGTCGGCTTGAGCTGCGCTGCTCATCATTGAACGAGCTTCGGGCGTATCAAGTCCCATTTCTTTTTTAAGGTCTTCTTGGAAGGCGTCTTGCTCTGCCGTATAGGGCTTAACATAGGCATCAAGGGCCACAATCTGTGCGACGCCGTTCACATCGCGAATTTTACGCAGCTGCTCATCATCAAGGTTTCTAGCCGAGTCGGCGATAGCTTTGACGCCGGAGTGCGAGGCAATGATAGGCGCGCGCGATAAATCCGCCGCCTGCATCATGGTCTCTTTTCCGGCGTGAGAGACATCAACCATGATCCCCGCTTCGTTCATGGCGAGAACAAGGGAGCGCCCCAGTTCAGAGAGGCCATTATGGCGGGGGCCATTATCGCGCTCAGGGTTAGCATTGGAGCTGTCGCCAAATTGGTTGTGACCGAAATGGGTGATGCCCATATAGCGCACGCCGCGTTCGGCCCAGCTTGGGACTTCATCGAGAGACTCTCCGAGCGGATAGGCATTTTCCATGCCGACAAGAACGGCATGCTTACCGCTGGCTATGATGCGGCGAACGTCGCTGGCAGTTTTCGCCAGTTCGACTTGATTATAGTATTTCTTGTTCAGGGCCTGAATGGCCGAAATGCGGGTTTCGGCAATTTTGCTGGCTGTTGTATACCCCTCCGCTGTGAGCTTGCCTTGCGGCGTGTAAACAATAAAGAACGCGGCATCGAGCCCGCCGGCTGTGAGCTTGCCCAAATCGACTTGCAAATCCGTCGCCGTACCGGGGTCAATTTCGGTCATATAGGTCAGCGGAATATCCACATGCGTGTCTATCGTTGTGAGGCCAGCATGCAGCGCGTCTACATCAAGGACTGTCTTCGCCGGAGCAGTAGCGCAAGCCGACAGTGATAGCGTGAGAAGGATAGGAATGATTTTTTGCATGATGGGCCCCTATGATAGCGGCGATTATATTATGTCTGCCGCGTAAATGTTGTGCCGTTTATATCCTGCTCGCCCGCATAAATATAGGTTTCATTGCGACGCGCTTTGTTGCCCTGTTTTCACGAATTTTGTAGGGTCTTATAGGCGTACTTAGTGTTAGTCTAAGCCGAATGATTTAACGACGGAGGCGCTCAAAATCATGCGCCATATCTTCTGCGAGATTTTCTATATCTCGCGCGTCGGTTCCGCGTTGATGCTCAATCTTCAAGGCTGATAAACTGGATTGGTAACGTAGAGCCAGTCTTCTGCAGTCGGTGTCCTGAGGAATTTCTCCCATGGCTTTAGCTTTGTCGAAGAGATCAACGAAGACAGAATTCAGTTGTGCCAGATAACGCCGTGCGTCTTCGGCTATGGCCGTGTCTAATGTCATTTCGCCCAATATAGTTTTAATCAACATACAAGCGTGACAGGGCTCGCCGGTTTTCAGAGGGCGTCCAACCTCCCGTAAGTTATGCGTTAAGACGTTAAGCGGGGAATTTTCGGTTTCCAAAAGAGATTGAAACTGATTTTGCAGAGTTTGAAAGTATCGTTCCAGTGTCGCGCGGTACAGATCTTCTTTGCTATTAAACGCTGCGTATATACTGCCCGGTTTCATTTTTAAGGCGGCTTCGAGATCTTTAAGAGAAGTGGCGTGATAGCCTTTCGCCCAAAATAAGGTCATGGCGGCATTTAGGGCAGTATCGCGGTCATAGGGACGAGCACGGATCATATGGGCCTTTTAATCATTGCGTCCATCTGTGTCACGGAACATTCCTCACTGATGTATCACATTTGAGTGATCACTCAATAATCATCTTGAGTGATTAATCAACACTCCCTACTTACGCTTTATCCGATCACGGAGACACCTAGATTTTAAAGGACGTTATGATGACTGATTTTACATTACACACTGAAGAAACAGCCCCTGATGCCAGTAAGCCATTACTGGCAGATTCTCAAAAGGCATATGGGATGATTCCAAACCTACACGCCACAATGGCCGAAGCCCCAGGCTTACTTGAAGCCTATGAGGTGCTCGGTACGTTACTGGGAGATAGCAGCTTTGATAAAGACGAGCTCACAGTTGTCTGGCAAACCATCAATGTTGAACATGCGTGCCATTACTGCGTTCCGGCCCATACAGGCATTGCCAAGACCATGAAGGTGGACGATGCCATAACGGACGCTCTTAGAGACGAAACACCATTGCCAAGCGCCCACCTTGAAGCCTTGCGTGATTTTACCTTGAACGTTGTGCGTAATCGCGGCGAAGTTGATGATGTTGCTGTCAATAATTTCTTATCGGCAGGCTACACGAAACGGCATGTCCTAGAAGTGATTCTTGGAACCGCCCATAAGACGATTTCGAACTATACTAATCACATTGCGCAGACACCTGTAGACACTGCCTTTCAAAAGTTTGAATGGCATAAGGCCGCTTAATCCCTCCTGAGCGGCCCAGAGTTGGGGCGGCCTTCCCCTGCCGCCCCAACCAATGTTTTCACCTAAACCACACTTTTTATGTCATCGACTGCGATACGCCCCACACGTAGGTCTTCCCACAAAGAGACCGATTTGCGGTCGATGACGCCTTTAATCGCTGCGGATACCGCGCAACATCAGTTGGTATTGACGCTATAATTATGGCCCAACTATTCCTTCGAAAAATAGTACCCCATGAAAAAAGCCGCCCTCGTTTCCGAGAGCGGCTTTTTTATTAGGTATGGGTTGCGGGCCTATTCCGCAACGGCGTCGTCCGTGATCTCGGCTGGGAACTCTTCGAGAGGCTTGGCTTCTGCCGCGCGCTCTTCGAGGAGCTTCTGGTCGCGATCGTTGGCGATCTTCTGGTACTTACGGAGGTTGCTACCAGTGCCGGCCGGGATGAGGCGGCCCACGATAACGTTCTCTTTAAGACCTTCGAGCATGTCTTCCTTACCGCTGACAGACGCTTCCGTAAGAACCCGTGTGGTTTCTTGGAAAGAGGCGGCGGAGATAAAGGAGCGCGTTTGAAGTGACGCTTTGGTGATACCGAGAAGAACAGGTGTTGCTTCTGCGGGACGTCCGTCTTTGTTGCGTTCAAACAGAGCTTCGTTAGCTTTGATGAATTCGATACGGTCAATCGTGTCGCCTTTAAGGAACGCTGTTTCGCCCGGATCGGTGACTTCGACTTTCTGTAGCATCTGACGGACAATCACTTCGATGTGCTTGTCGTTAATCGGAACGCCCTGTAGGCGGTAAACGCCTTGCACTTCGTCCACGAGATATTCAGCCAGAGCTTCAACGCCCATAATTTGAAGGATGTCATGCGGAGCCGGGTTACCATCGATAAGATAGTCACCCTTCTTGATACGGTCGCCGTCTTGGACAAGCATATGCTTACCTTTAGCGATCAAGAAGGTTGTTGGCTCAAGGCTTTCGTCTTCAGGCAGGATGGAGATCTTACGCTTGTTTTTGTAATCACGCGTAAATTCAATCTTACCGTCAATGTCAGCAATAACCGCATCGTCTTTCGGGCGGCGAGCTTCGAAGAGCTCGGCCACGCGCGGTAGACCACCGGTAATATCACGCTGCGTCGCGCCGCCTTTGGCGATACGAGCCAGCACGTCGCCGGGCTGAATGACGTCGCCGTCATTAACAGAGAGGATCGCGCCAACCGCAAGCATATAACGGGCAATGTTGCCGCTGCCGAGGTTTACAGGTTCGCCGTTTTCGTCTTCGATCACCGCAACAGGCTGAATTTCAGAGCCTTTAGCGCTGGCGCGCCAGTCAACGATAACCTTAGAGGAAATACCTGTTTCTTCGTCGGTCTCTTCTTTGGCAGAAACGCCTTCGACAAGATCGAGAAGACGAACAGTACCGCCAACTTCAGAGATAATCGGCGTGGCATATGGATCCCATTCTGCAATCCGTCCGCCGCGTTTGACTTTGGATTTGTCTTTGACAGAAATCCGCGTACCGTAAGAGACTTTGTGAGATTCAAGCTCTTTGCCTTCGCTGTCAACAACCGTAACTTTCATGTTACGGCCCATGACGATGAAGCTGCCGTGCTTGTCTTCTACAAAGTTACCGTCTTCATAGACGATTTTACCTTCGTTAGAGGATTCAACCACTGACTTATCAGAAACAGAGGCTGTACCGCCAATGTGGAACGTCCGCATGGTGAGCTGCGTACCCGGTTCGCCAATGGACTGAGCCGCGATAACGCCGACAGCTTCACCCATATTGACTTTCGTACCGCGCGCAAGGTCACGGCCATAACAGGTGCCGCAAATACCGTAGCGTGTGTCGCAGGTTAGGGCTGAACGCACACGAGCAGACTGCAAGCCAGACGCATCAATGACGCCGGCAAGGTCTTCGTCGATATAGGTGTTGGCAGGGAACAGCATTTCGCCTGTGCGAGGATCTTGTAGCTCTTCTGCTGTGTTACGGCCAAGCATACGCTCACCGAGAGACACAACAACATCACCGCCGTCGACAACGGGCTTAAGCTCGATACCATTAGACGTTCCGCAATCCTGCTCAGTAACGATACAGTCCTGCGCGACGTCAACAAGACGGCGCGTCAAGTAACCTGAGTTCGCTGTTTTAAGCGCGGTATCAGCAAGACCCTTACGAGCCCCGTGGGTGGAGTTAAAGTAATCCATCACGGTTAGGCCTTCTTTAAAGTTGGCCGTAATCGGTGTCTCGATAATCTCGCCGGATGGCTTGGCCATAAGACCGCGCATACCCGCAAGCTGTTTCATTTGGTTTTTCGAACCCCGAGCACCGGAGTTAGCCATCATGAAGACTGAGTTGATAGTCTGGCGCGGTTTCGCGGCTTCGTCCATCATGGCATCCGCCACTTTGTCCGTACACTTTGACCACGCGTCGACAACTTTGTTGTATTTCTCGCCTTTTGTGATGAGACCATCTGCGTATTGCTGCTCGAAATCAGACACGAGAGCCTGTGTTTCGTTCACCAATGTATATTTGGCGGCTGGAATGATCATGTCGTCTTTACCAAACGAGATACCGGCTTTCGCAGCTTCGCGGAAACCAAGACCCATGATTTTATCAGCAAAGATCACAGTCGCCTTCTGGCCAGCGTGGCGGTAAACCACGTCGATCAGTTTACCAATTTCTTTCTTGGTCAGTACGCGGTTGAACACATCGTAATGGACAAGCGGGTGACGCGGCATGAATTCCGCGATTTGCAAGCGGCCAGGAGATGTTTCAACAACGTCGTAAGTTGTAGAGCCATCTTCGTGCGTAACAGGGAAGCGGCCTTTAACCTTAGAGTGAACCGTGACGATTTTGCTATCGAGAGCGGCTTCAACTTCGGCCATGTTCGCAAAGACCATGCCTTCGCCTTTTTCACCGTCGCGCATAAGCGACATGTAATAAAGACCTAGAATGATATCTTGCGACGGAATGATAATCGGCTTACCATTGGCTGGTGACAAGATGTTGTTTGTCGACATCATCAAGACACGCGCTTCAAGCTGCGCTTCAATAGAGAGCGGTACGTGGACCGCCATTTGGTCACCATCAAAGTCAGCGTTAAACGCAGCACAAACAAGCGGGTGAAGACGGATCGCCTTACCTTCGGTTAGCTTCGGTTCAAACGCTTGGATGCCCAATCTGTGAAGCGTTGGCGCGCGGTTCAATAGAACAGGGTGCTCACGGATCACTTCGTCGAGAATATCCCAAACTTCAGGGCGTTCTTTCTCAACAAGCTTTTTGGACTGTTTAACAGTGCCAGAAAGACCTTTGGCATCAAGACGCGCGTAGATAAACGGCTTGAACAGTTCAAGCGCCATTTTTTTCGGCAGACCACATTCGTGGAGTTTAAGCTCTGGTCCAACCACAATTACTGAACGTCCGGAATAGTCAACACGCTTACCGAGAAGGTTTTGACGGAAGCGGCCTTGCTTACCTTTAAGCATGTCTGACATAGACTTAAGAGGACGCTTATTGGCGCCTGTAATCACGCGGCCGCGGCGGCCATTGTCAAACAGAGCATCAACAGATTCTTGTAGCATCCGCTTTTCGTTACGGATGATGATGTCAGGCGCGCGAAGCTCCATAAGGCGCTTCAAGCGGTTATTACGGTTAATCACTCGGCGATAAAGATCGTTTAGATCAGACGTAGCAAAACGGCCGCCGTCAAGAGGTACAAGCGGGCGAAGTTCCGGCGGGATCACAGGAACGACGGTAAGAATCATCCATTCCGGGCGGTTGCCAGAGGCAACAAACGCTTCAAGCAGTTTAAGACGCTTGGAGTACTTCTTCATTTTAAGTTCAGAACCCGTTTCGCCCATATCAAAGCGTGTACGCTCGATCTCGGCTTCAAGGTCGAGGTTCATAAGCATTTCGCGAACCGCTTCCGCGCCGATACCGGCGGTAAAGCTATCTTCGCCGAACTCAGCTTGCGCTTCGAGATATTCGTCTTCGGACAGGATTTGACGCTCAGATAGTGAGGTCAGGCCAGGCTCGGTAACGACATAGCTTTCAAAGTAAAGCACGCGCTCAACGACTTTAAGGGTCATGTCGAGCATTGTCGAAATACGCGATGGCAATGATTTCAAGAACCAGATGTGCGCAACAGGGGAGGCGAGCTCAATGTGGCCCATACGCTCACGGCGTACGCGGGTTACGGTAACTTCAACGCCGCATTTTTCGCAGACGACGCCTTTATACTTCATCCGTTTATATTTGCCGCAAAGACATTCGTAATCTTTAACAGGGCCAAAGATACGCGCACAGAAAAGGCCGTCTTTCTCGGGCTTAAACGTCCGGTAATTTATGGTCTCAGGCTTGCGGATTTCCCCGAAAGACCAACTATGGATCTTTTCTGGGCTCGCGAGCGAGATTTTAATGCGGTCAAAGGTCGGGCCTTCTTGCGCAGGGTTGAAAATGTTCATGACCTCTTGGTTCATGGTGTTTCCTTTCAGTTGACTTCGAATGCGTCCATCCGAGTCGTGAAAAATCACTTATAATATAGCAGAGGTACCAGAAAAATCATCTGGACCTCTGCGTTAAGGTTTAGCCGTTTGTCAGCTCGATGTTTAGGCCTAGAGAGCGGATCTCTTTGACCAGAACGTTAAAGCTTTCCGGAATGCCGGCTTCGAACGCGTCATCGCCGCGAACAATGCTTTCATAGACTTTCGTCCGTCCCGCCACGTCATCAGACTTAACGGTGAGCATTTCTTGCAATGTGTAAGCCGCGCCGTAAGCTTCAAGTGCCCAGACTTCCATTTCCCCGAAGCGCTGTCCACCGAACTGAGCTTTACCGCCCAGAGGTTGCTGCGTAACAAGAGAGTATGGCCCAATTGAACGGGCATGGATCTTATCGTCCACCAAGTGATGGAGTTTAAGAAGGTACTTATAACCGACAGTTACAGGGCGAATGAATTGATCGCCAGTGCGTCCGTCAAACAATGTGACCTGACCAGAAGAATGCAATCCAGCATTTTCAAGCATTTCAACAATATCCGGTTCGCGCGCGCCGTCAAAGACAGGCGTTGCGATTGGCATACCATTGGTCAAATTGCCTGCAAGCTCGAGCAGTTCCGAGTTCTTACGTGGCATTTCTGCCCCTTCGCCGTAGGCGATTGTAAGCGCTTCTTTGATCGGCTCCATGCTGCCTTCAGCTTTGTAGGTCTCAAGCGCGGTGTTGATCAATTCGCCAATACCGGCACAGGCCCAGCCAAGGTGCGTTTCAAGGATTTGTCCGACGTTCATACGCGACGGAACACCAAGCGGGTTCAGTACGATATCAACGGCTTTACCATTGGGTAGGAACGGCATGTCTTCGACAGGGTTAATCTTAGAGATAACACCTTTGTTACCGTGACGACCCGCCATTTTATCACCGGGCTGTAGCTTACGCTTAACAGCAACGAAGACTTTAACCATCTTCATAACGCCTGGCGGAAGTTCGTCGCCGCGCTGTAGCTTGTCGACTTTATCGTCAAAACGGGCATCAAGACGCGCTTTGGAGTTGTCATACTGCTCTTTAAGCGCTTCAAGCTCGCCAATGGCTTGCTCATCATCAACGCCAATGCGCCACCAATCAGAACGAGGGACTTCGGCAAGTGTTTCTGCGCTTACAGGGCCTTTTCTAAAGCCGCGCGGGCCAGAAACAGCCGTTTTACCGATAAGGGTCTTCTCAACCGTATTATAGATAGAGTGCTCAAGAATTTTAAGCTCATCATCACGGTCTTTTCCGAGAGATTCGATCTCTTCGCGTTCGATTTGCATCGCGCGCTCATCTTTGTCTACGCCGTGGCGATTAAAGACGCGCACTTCAACAACCGTACCGGAGGCTCCGGGCGGTAGTTTAAGCGATGTATCGCGAACGTCGGAGGCTTTCTCGCCAAAGATAGCGCGAAGAAGCTTTTCTTCCGGTGTCATCGGAGATTCGCCTTTCGGCGTGACCTTACCGACAAGAATATCGCCCGCATGAACTTCGGCGCCAACGGCAACAATACCGGCTTCGTCGAGGTTGCGGAGAGTTTCTTCGCCAATATTCGGAATATCGCGTGTAATCTCTTCAGGGCCGAGCTTTGTATCGCGGGCCATGACGGAGAACTCTTCGAGGTGAACTGATGTATAAACATCATCACGCACGATCCGTTCAGAGATCAAGATACTATCTTCGAAGTTATAGCCGTTCCAAGGCATAAACGCGACAAGCACGTTACGGCCAAGAGCCAGCTCGCCCAAATCAGTGGACGGGCCATCGGCAATAATGTCGCCGGCTTTCACTTCGTCGCCAACGCGTACAAGAGGACGCTGGTTAATACAGGTCGACTGGTTAGAACGCTGGAATTTCAGAAGGTTATAAATGTCGACGCCTGACTTTGTAAGGTCAGTTTCTTTCGTCGCGCGGATAACAATCCGGCGGGCGTCCATTTGCTCAACGATACCTTCGCGTTTCGCAGCAACCGTCGCGCCTGAATCGAGGGCCACAACAGATTCCATGCCAGTACCGACCAAAGGCGCTTCGGCCTTCAATAGCGGCACAGCTTGGCGCATCATGTTTGATCCCATCAAGGCGCGGTTCGCATCATCGTTTTCTAGGAACGGGATGAGAGCGGCAGCAACAGACACCAACTGTTTCGGAGACACATCGATAAAATCAACATCTTCCTTAGCAATCAAGGTCACATCGCCGTTTACGCGGCAAGTAATGAAGTCAGAAGCCAGTTCGCCGTTTTCATTGATTTCAGCATTGGCCTGCGCAATCTGATAGCGGCTTTCTTCCATAGCGGAGAGATAGACCACTTCGTTTTTGAGCTTACCTTTGACGATTTTACGGTACGGGCTTTCGATGAAGCCGTACTTGTTCACGCGCGCATGTGTGGCGAGTGAGTTAATCAGACCAATGTTCGGGCCTTCAGGTGTTTCAATCGGGCAAATCCGGCCATAGTGAGTTGGGTGAACATCGCGGACTTCAAAGCCTGCGCGTTCACGCGTAAGACCACCAGGCCCAAGCGCTGAAAGACGGCGTTTATGGGTGATTTCAGACAATGGGTTCGTCTGATCCATAAACTGTGAAAGCTGAGAAGAGCCAAAGAACTCACGAACGACTGCCGCAGCAGGTTTCGCGTTAATAAGGTCATGTGGCATGACAGTTTCGATGTCGACTGAAGACATACGCTCTTTAATCGCGCGTTCCATGCGAAGAAGACCAATGCGGTATTGGTTTTCCATCAACTCACCTACGGAGCGCACACGGCGGTTTCCAAGGTTATCAATATCATCGATAGAGCCGATGCCGTCTTTAAGCTTCACAAGCGTATCAACAACAGCGAGCAGATCCTCGGTACGAAGCACGCGCATTTCTGGTGCGGCGTCTAGCTGCATACGCATGTTCATTTTTACCCGTCCAACTTCGGACAAGTCATAACGCTCTTGATCAAAGAAGAGGCTGTGGAACAGATCTTCTGCGGCTTCTGGTGTGGGCGGCTCGCCTGGGCGCATGACGCGGTAAATATCGACAAGCGCGCCTTCGCGGCTATCATTTTTATCCGCAGCCAAAGTTGTCCGGATGTAAGGACCTACATTGACGTGATCGATGTTGAGAACAGGGATCTCGTTGATACCCGCTTCGACGATCTCTTCAATGATTTCAGGGGTCAGCTCGTCGCTGGCCTCTGCGTAAATTTCGCCCGTTTCGGTGTTAACAATGTCAGCCGCCGCGTAACGTTCAGCCAAAGCTTCCGGCGTGATGCTGACATTTTTGAGACCATCGTCGGCAAGCTTCTTCGCGCCGCGTTTTGTAAGCTTGCGGCCAACAGGGGCCACAACTTCGCCGGTCTTGGCATCAACCAAATCGGATAGCAGTTTCGCGCCGCGATAATCTTCAGCGTTAAACGGCAGAGTCCAAAGACCAGTTTTCTTATCGCGCTTATAAACGATGCTTTCGTAATATTGACGCAGAATGTCTTCTTTGGTCATGCCAAGTGCGTAGAGCACTGTCGTCGCAGGCAGTTTCCGGCGGCGGTCAATACGGGCATAAAGAATGTCTTTGGCATCAAATTCGAAATCGAGCCATGAACCACGGTACGGAATGATCCGCGCGGAGAACAGGAACTTGCCAGAAGAATGGCCTTTACCTTTATCATGGTCAAAGAAAACGCCCGGAGAGCGGTGCATTTGAGACACGATAACACGTTCAGTGCCGTTCACAATGAACGTACCTTTATCCGTCATAAGCGGAATGTCGCCCATATAGACGTCTTGCTCTTTGATGTCTTTAACGCTGCGCGCACCTGTGTCTTCATCAATATCAAAAACAACGAGACGCATTTTGACTTTGAGCGGCGCTGCGAACGTGATGTCGCGCTGCTGGCACTCTTCTTCGTCAAATTTTGGCGGATCGAACTCAAAAGAGACATATTCAAGTACAGCGCGGTCAGAGAAGTCCCGAACAGGGAAGACTGACTTGAACGTACCGTTCATGCCTCGGTCGCCGCGCTCTTCGTGTGGCTGACCCTTTTGAAGGAATTGATTGTATGAGCTTTTCTGAACCTCGATCAGGTTCGGCATACGTACCACTTCAGGGATACGGCCAAAGCTTCGGCGAATACGTTTTTTACCCGTGAATGAAAGCGACATAAATGGCACCTTTCCGCTTTTTTCTAAGCCGCCCGATCCTGCAGTGATCGTCAGCCCGTCATAAATTCGTTTGAGTGTTAGCCTGTCTCAATCAGAAAGTCTTGATCCTCAAAACTCAAAAGGCCCCACCGACAGAAGAAGGCAGGGAGATGTCTGGCAGGCCTAAACCTGCCAGACAAAAAGATAAAGAGATTACTTAATCTCGACAGTCGCGCCTGCGGCTTCGAGTTTCTCTTTGATGCCGTCAGCTTCAGTCTGCTCAACACCTTCTTTGATCGCTTTTGGTGCGCTTTCAACAAGCTCTTTAGCTTCTTTGAGGCCAAGACCTGTGATGGCGCGGACTTCTTTAATAACAGCAATTTTGTTGCCGCCGAAAGATGTCATAACAACGTCAAACTCAGTTTGCTCAGCAGCAGATTCTGCCGCTGCGGCTGGACCAGCAACTGCAACAGCAGCTGCGGCTTTAATGCCGTTTTCTTCGAGAATGTCGTTTAGTTCTTTTGCTTCGAGAATGGTAAGATCCATTAGCTCTTTAGCGAGTTTAGCTACATCAGCCATGATAGTTTCCTTAGTTAAAGTTCGGTTTCAGTTCGATTTTTTGCGAGAATGTGTGTTGCTTAAGCCGCTGCTTTTTCCTCGATGACCTTGATGGCGCCAGACAATGCTGAGCCAGGGGCCATAAGGCGCTGAGCCACTTCGGAAGCCTGGCCGATAAGACGGGCAGCAGCCATTCCGATAAGTTCCTCACGCGAAGGCAGTTTGGAAAGTGTTTCAATCCCAGAAGGATCAAAGACTTCCTCGCCCATGAAACCACCAATGATAGAGAATCTTTTGCTCTCTTTGGCGAATTCCACTGTTACTTTCGGCGCACTGATCATGTCGTCGGCGTAAGCCACGGCCACTGGGCCAGTTAACATGTCTCCGGCAGCCTCGAAGGGCTGGCCTTTTAGTGCGATTTTAGCAAGGCGATTTTTAACAACACGGATTGAAGCACCCTTCTCACGAAGTTGTGCTCGTAAATCCGTCATTTCCGCAACAGTCATGCCTGAATATTCAGCCATCACTACGGATCCGGCACCATCAAAAATACCCTTAAGTACTTTGACCATGTCCTCTTTTTGATTACGATCCATTTGCGGTCTCCCTGTTATGGCCTTCGCCCCATGCGAAAGCCTTCCAAGTGCTCATCAGTTTCCGGTTAAGGTTACCGATAAGCGGTTTCCGTCCCAGGGCTCGAACCGATCATCCCATTTAAGGGGGTAAATCAGTCTCACTCTGTCTGTATTGGCGTCAATTAAGCCTAAAACGAAGGCACCAATAGTCTCGGACAGCATAGAAGCTAAAGCCTCTATGATTAAGTTTCGCCCCTAGATTATTGAAGGGGCAAAACTAAATTCTATTACGCTGAAATGTCAGCTGAGTCGATTTTGACGCCAGGGCCCATAGTAGAGCTAAGCGTAATACGGCGAATGAAGATGCCTTTCGCGCCAGATGGCCGCGCTTTTTGAATGGCACTCAAGAACGCGCCGACATTTTCGGCAATCTTATCTTCAGTGAAGCTGGATTTACCAACGCCTGCGTGGATGATACCGGACTTTTCAGCGCGGAATTCAACAGCGCCGCCTTTGGCGTCTTGAATAGCTTTGGCAACGTCCATAGTCACTGTTCCGACTTTTGGATTTGGCATCATGCCTTTAGGGCCAAGGACTTTACCAAGGCGGCCAACAAGAGGCATCATGTCAGGTGTTGCGATAACGCGTTCAAACGGCATGTCGCCAGCTTGAATTTGCTCCATCAAATCTTCAGCGCCTACAACGTCAGCACCCGCAGCGCGGGCTTCGTCAGCTTTGGCGTCTTTAGCGAAGACAGCAACACGAACGCTGCGGCCTGTGCCGTTTGGTAGGTTGCAGACGCCGCGAACCATTTGGTCAGCGTGGCGAGGGTCAACGTTTAGATTGATCGCAACTTCAACAGTTTCGTCGAATTTAGCGGTTGCATTGGCTTTGACGATTTTCGTCGCAGCAGCAATCGTGTAATCTGTGTTTTTATCGTAAGCGGCGCGAGCAGCTTGTGATCTTTTTCCGAGTTTAGCCATGGTCTATCCTGCCACTTCATAACCCATCGAGCGGGCAGAGCCTTCGATGATTTTTGTGGCTTGGTCCAAATCGTTTGCAGATAGGTCAGCCATTTTTAGTTCAGCGATCTCGCGGCACTGAGCCGCAGTCACAGTTCCGCCAACTTCGCGGCCCGGGTGGTTAGCACCAGACTTTTTGCCAGCCATTTTCTTAAGGTAATAAGAGGCAGGGGGCGTCTTGACGACGAATGTGAAGGATTTGTCGGCATAAACAGTAATCACAGTTGGAATAGGAATAGATTTTTCCATGTCCGCTGTTTTCGCGTTAAACGCTTTTGCAAATTCCATAATATTAACGCCGCGTTGACCCAATGCAGGCCCGAGAGGCGGTGACGGGTTAGCAGCACCCGCCGGGACCATGAGCTTGATGTAGCCCTCAATCTTCTTTGCCATTTTCCACTCCTTTTGAGCTCTCGCTCGTGTGGTTAAACGGCCGCACCTCATGCGCAGCCTTTGTGGTGTTCGTGGTCAGGAAAGACATGGACTTATGCCCGCCTCCCACAAACTTTTACATACTAGGTCTGTTTTTCGACCTGCGTATATTCGAGTTCAACCGGAGTGCTCCGGCCAAAAATATTGATAAGCACGTTAAGGCGCTCTTGTTCTTCGTCTACGCTCTCAACAGTTCCGTTGAAGGACTGGAAGTGACCGTCGATAACTTTAATGGTTTCGCCAATGTCAAACGTGATCATAGAGCGCGGGCTATCCACGCCTTCAGCGATTTTGCCAACGATCCGCGCCACTTCGGCTTCGGAGACAGGGCTAGGTCTGTTGGTTGATCCCAAAAATCCGGTGACTTTCGGTGTATCTTTAACCAAGTGATAGGCGGCGTCGGTCAAATCCATTTTAACAAGGACGTAACCGGGGAAAAATTTGCGTTCGCTCTCAACTTTGCGGCCTTTGCGGACTTCGATGATTTGCTCAGTCGGTACGAGAATTTCTTCAAAGAGGTGCTCAAGGCCCTTTTCTTTAGCTTCGCGCTCAAGCGTTTCTTTTACGCGCTTCTCAAAGTTTGAGTAAGCTTGGACGATATACCATTTCGCTGCCATGTGCCTTAGCCTCCCAATCCGAGAATGAGTTGAATGATTTTTGCCACGAAAAAGTCCACGACAAAGAAGAACGCGCCCATAAGCACCGTCATAATCAGAACAAGGATTGTCGTTGTGATTGTCTCACGCGACGTTGGCCAGACAACCTTACGGCCTTCTTGTCTGACTTGGCCCAGATATTTAACCGGTCCAACCTTGTCTTTTTTTACGGGCTTAGCTTCAGCCATTCTCTTATACTCCAAAACGCGGACGGGACTTTTGTCCCATTGTCCGCGTTATAATTTCGTTTCGGCCTTAGTGGCAGGGGCGGAGGGACTCGAACCCACGACCCTCGGTTTTGGAGACCGATGCTCTACCAACTGAGCTACACCCCTAAAGCCGTTCAGGCTACGGGTCGCTTCTACACAAGATAGGAACGGCCCGCTATATTTTAAAGTCTACTCAATAATTTTAGAAACGACGCCCGCCCCAACAGTCCGTCCGCCTTCACGGATAGCGAAGCGAAGCTTCTCT
>JBPOEZ010000006.1:0-204785 GCA_051252005.1 Alphaproteobacteria bacterium
TGTAGCGGAGAACTTAGTCACAAATCCAAACGGCGGGAGCTACTCCGATGCTTAAATTTGATGATAGAACTGTACCCCAAGTTTTGATGACGAGGATTATTATGCGCATTTATTTTATAAGCGATTGAAATAATATGGTTTTTTAAAACTTAACATGAGGATTAATACGCGCCCCAACCCTAATAGCTATCATCCCCGACATAATCAGGGATCCATCTCTTACCGCTTGCTTCTGGTGATGGACCCCGCTCGGGTGCGGGGGTGAACCCTAGCTTCTCGGTTTCGTCACCCAATAAAGTAGTGCGCCCGACATGATGACACCGAGCCCTACTAAGGCTTGGAAGGGGTTGTCTTGTATCACATAGATAAGCGTAAAACCTGTGATGAGGAGGAAAATAATGGGGGTGAGTGGATAGGCCCATGACTTATAAGGTCGGTCTAAATCAGGCTCTTTCCAACGCAAGACGAAGACGCCGAACACGGTCAAAAAGCTATTGAAGGCGAGCATCGCGGCAGCAAATACCATAATGGTTTTAAAGCTTGATGTGAGAATGAAGAGGGCTGCTATGAAGGATTGCAGGTAAATGGCGATATGCGGGACGCCATCTTTGTTGGTGCGGCTGAGTATTCTAAGCGAGTGAAAATCTTCACCAATAGCTTGGAGGGCGCGAGGGCCTGCGAGTGTCATGGCGCTGACGGAAGAGATGAGAAGCAAGGCAAAGATGCCGCCGGTTAACCGGCCGCCAATATCGCCAAAGGCATTCTTCGCGG
The DNA here is from genome assembly GCA_051252005.1 of Alphaproteobacteria bacterium. Taxonomy (GTDB): domain Bacteria; phylum Pseudomonadota; class Alphaproteobacteria; order Caulobacterales; family Maricaulaceae; genus JACOMS01. The sequence continues at coordinate 772 of JBPOEZ010000006.1, forward strand.
CGATATAACCGATTTCTACTTGTCCCGCCATCTCGGCAACCGGAGCGACGCGCATGAACACATAATTGAGCAGGACATACACGGCCATGACAAGCCCTGTGCCTAAGATCAAGACTTTGGGGAGGTCACGCTGCGGGTTCTCAAGCTCTCCTGTAATGTAAGTCGCGGCGTTCCAGCCCGTATAGGAGTAGGTTACATAGATCAGCGCGACAGCAAATGTAGAACTGGTCATGACGGCAAGATCGCCTTTAGCCGGAAGGATCCGTACCGCTTGCGGTTCTGGAACCAAAATAAGTGCGGCAATGCAGAATGCCAGAATGAGGCCGACTTTGAGGGCTGTGAAGATAATTTGGAAGCGGCTACTGCTTTTTCGGTTTCGTCCATGAATGAGCGTGACCAAGACAACAAGTCCGATCGCGAGCGGTTTAATCAACGCTTTATGATCCCCTGGGATAACCTCGGCCGTATAGGCGCCAAAGGCTATAGCGATAGCGGCGACGGGCGCGGCAAAACCAATAGTGGCGGAGACCCAGCCGGATATAAATCCAGCGATTGGGTGATAGATACGGCTTAGAAAGTTATACTCTCCGCCGGAACGGGGCAGAGCTGCTCCGAGTTCTGCGTAGGACGCCGCGCCGCATAGAGCGGCTACGCCGCCTAAAAACCAGAGCATAAGGATTACGAACCCGTCTTGGATTTCGAGGAGTTGAAAGCCAAGGCTGGTGAAGACGCCCATCCCGACCATGTTGGCGATAATTAAGGCGGCGGCTGTTTTCGGGGTGTAAAATGATTTCATCGCAGCACTTTGCGGGGAAACATAGTTTTGTCCAGAAAAAGATTGACTGTTCTTATTTTGTTCCATATGTATATGTGCAGAACACAAAGTGAACATGTTAATAATCTGGAGGATAACATCATGAAACAACTTGTTATGGATATTAGTGCGGGTATCATTATGGCCGGATTCGTGTCTATGATGACCATCTGGATGATGGTGATTGGCGGTTAACAAGAAGGTGACTTATGGCGCGCAGGCAGCCGAAATTTGTACATGTGCGCTCACGCTCTCCTTATTCTATGTTGGAGGGCGCCCTTAAAGTTAAAGAAACGGCGGCGCGTTGTCGCCGTTGGCGGATGCCGGCCCTTGGGCTGACCGACACAAATAATATGTGCGGCGCGCTCGAATTTTCTGAAATTATGTCAGGCGAGGGCGTGCAGCCGATTATCGGCGTGACCCTGTCTCTTGATTTAGAGCTAGAACGGCAGCCCGGTCAATTACGCCATGACCCGGACGGAACTGTGGCGCTTCTAGCGCAAACTGAAACTGGTTATGAGAACCTTATGGCGCTATCTAGCGCTTCATTTTTGGACGTGGAAGCTACGGATTTACCGCATGTTGCGGCCTCTCGGCTTGAGGGCAGAACCATTGATGTCATTGCCATGACGGGCGGGCCGGATGGGGCGCTAAACAGACTTATATGTGACGGCCGTTTAGAAGAGGCTGAAAAGTGGCTAGATAAGCTCGCATGGCTTTTTCCTGGTAGGTTATATGTGGAACTACAGCGGCACGGCTTGCCGCATGAAATTAAGGCTGAAAAGACTTTGATTTCATGGGCTTATGAAAAAGACCTTCCGCTTGTTGCGACGAATGAACCTTATTTCTTAGACCCAGAAATGCATAAGGCCCATGATGCTCTATTAGCTATTTCGGAGGGTAGCTATGTTCTTGAGAAGGACAGGCGTAAGGTTTCCGATCAAAATTACTTCAAGTCTGAAGAGCAAATGCTTGAATTATTTGAAGATTTACCCGAAGCAACAGCGAATACTCTTGTCATTGCGCAGCGTTGTTCGTTTAAGTCTGAGAAGCGGGCCCCCATTCTGCCGAACTTTGGCGACGGCTCTCAAAGCGAAGGCGATATACTTGCGGACCAAGCCAGAGACGGGCTTGAGGCACGGCTTTTGGCTGTTGAGCCCGCCGTGAGCCGTGAGGCCTATTTTGAGCGGCTTGAGTTCGAACTTGGCGTTATCGCCGAAATGGGCTTTCCTGGATATTTTCTGATCGTTTCGGATTTTATCAAATGGGCAAAAATGCAAGGGATTCCCGTGGGGCCGGGGCGGGGTTCTGGTGCGGGCTCTGTTGTGGCTTGGGCGCTGACGATTACGGATTTGGATCCTTTGCGGTACGGGCTTCTGTTTGAGCGCTTTCTTAATCCTGAACGTGTTTCTATGCCCGACTTCGATATTGATTTCTGTCAAGAGCGCCGCGGCGAAGTTATTCGCTATGTGCAGAAAAAATATGGCGACGCGCAAGTCGCGCACATTATTACCTTCGGTACGCTTCAAGCCCGCGCGGTTGTGCGCGATGTAGGGCGCGTGTTGCAAATGCCGCTCGGCCAAGTAGACCGCCTCGCAAAGCTTGTGCCGTCGAACCCCGCTAGCCCTGTCACGCTTAATGAGGCGATCAAGATTGAAAAGGGTCTGCAAGAAGCCCGTGATAGTGAGCCGGCTGTGCGTGAGCTCCTAGAAATTGCTTTGCAGCTTGAAGGGCTTTACCGCAATGCCTCGACCCACGCTGCAGGGGTTGTCATCGGGGATAGGGCGCTAACGGAGCTCGTCCCTCTCTATCGTGATCCGCGTTCGGATATTCCCGCCACGCAGTTCACTATGAAGTGGGCGGAAAAAGCGGGTCTGGTCAAGTTTGACTTTCTCGGACTGAAGACGCTAACGGTGATTGACCGCGCCATCAAATACTTAAAGGCGCAGGGCATAGAGCTGGATATTGATAAAGTCAGTCCTGTTAATCCTGATGCTTATAAGCCTCTCGCGGACGGCCTGTCGGCGGGCGTGTTCCAGCTGGAAAGCTCCGGCATGCGCGATACGCTTAGAAAAATGGCACCGGATACGATTGAAGAGCTGACAGCTCTGATCTCGCTTTATCGTCCTGGTCCGATGAAGAATATTGATACGTACATCGACCGAAAATTTGGCCGTATCGAAATTGAGTATCCACACGAATCCCTTAAAGGGATACTCGAAGAAACCTACGGCATTATTATCTACCAAGAACAAGTGATGCAGATCGCGCAGGTTCTCTCCGGATACTCACTCGGCGAAGCGGACATGCTCCGCCGCGCTATGGGTAAGAAAGACCAAGCTGAAATGAACCGCCAAAAGGCGCGCTTTGTCGACGGAGCGGTAGAGCGCGGCGTTGACGCGGGGCAAGCGGCGAGCATTTTCGAACTCGTCAATGAGTTTGCGGGCTACGGCTTTAACAAATCACACGCTGCCGCCTATGCGATGATTTCATTTCAGACGGCCTATCTGAAAGCCTTTCACCCGACGGAGTTCGTCGCGGCGACCATGAGCCTTGATATTGCCAATGTGGAAAAGCTTGCGCAGTTTTACCAAGAAGCCAAGCGCATGGATATTGAAATTTATGCGCCCTGTGTGAACCGCTCCTTTGCTGACTTTGAGGTCGCAGACGGCGCGGTGCTCTACGCGCTCGGCGCGCTCAAAAATGTTGGCGTCGAGGCGATGAAGCATGTGGTAGAAATACGCGAAAAGGACGGGCCGTTTAAAGACCTGTTTGATTTCTCCCGCCGTGTGGATACGCGCATCGTCAATAAGCGCGCCTTTGAAAATCTTGCGCGCGGAGGAGCATTTGATTGCTTAGAGCCGAACCGCGCACGGTCTTTGGCTTCGGCGTCTATTCTGCAATCCGTCGGCGCTCGGGCTTCGCAAGAGAGGCTTTCCGCACAAAATAGCCTGTTTGGTGGGGAGGGTGTTGATATGGTCGAGCCAAATCTGCCGTCGCCGCCGTCTTGGGGCAATATTGAGCAGCTTGATCATGAGCTTGGAGCGATTGGGTTTTACTTAGGCGGGCATCCGCTTGAAACCTTCACTGAACAGCTCAAACGTAAAAAGACGATTATGGCCGTTGATATTGAGGACAGTTATCGTCAGGGTTCTCGGGCTATGCGGCTCGCTGGTGTCGTGCGTAAACGCCAAGAACGCATGTCGAAGCGCAATAAACGCTTTGCCTATGTCAATATATCTGACCCGACGGGGGATTATGAAGTGTTTTTCGGGGAAGACCTATTGGGGCCGAATCGCGAGATACTCTCTGCGGGCTCCGTCATTGAGCTCATGGCATCGGTGGACGAGCGCGACGGAGAGCTCAAAATATTTGCCAATAAGGTCGCGTCTCTTGAGGCGGCAAAGGACGAGCAGCGCGTTAAGGGGCTAGAAGTTCGTTTGCGTTCCGGTACAGCAGATAGCCTTGATATTCTGCAATCCTGTATCGAGGGCATTAAAGAAATGCCGTGCACGACCATGGGCTATCTGGATGTTATCATTCCTTTGGGGGCGCAAAGGGAAGGGCATTGGCGCATTGCAAGGCGCATCGGTATTGACGCCGCGATCCAGAAAGCCATTAAGGCAAACCAGATAGTTGAAACCATAGACGAGATCGCAGCGTAAATTAGGGCTTGCTTGCGGGGATAATCCTGTTATGTAGCGCGCTCAATTCGCACACGGGTTACGGTGCTTGCCATATAGGCATTTATCGATTCCGGTGAGACATATGTCTTCACGCCCCGTGTACAGGCCAACCGGAAACAGGAGATATCCAATGGCACTACCAGAATTTTCAATGCGTCAATTGCTAGAAGCAGGCGTACATTTTGGTCACCAGACACACCGCTGGAACCCAAAAATGGCCCCGTATATTTTTGGCGCTCGTTCACACATCCATATTATGGACCTATCGCAAACTGTGCCGCTATTGCACCAAGCGCTTGTTCAGGCCCGTGATGTTGCCTCTAAAGGTGGCCGCGTTCTTTTTGTAGGCACAAAGCGTGCTGCGTCTGAGCCTGTTGCTGTTGCCGCAAAACGTTGCGCGCAATATTACGTTAATCACCGCTGGCTTGGCGGAATGCTGACTAACTGGACAACGATTTCAAAATCTATCGCACGCCTTCGAGAACTTGAAGCTATGATGAGCGGCGACGCACAGCACGGTCTTACAAAGAAAGAGACTTTGAAGCTTACACGCGAACTTGAGAAGCTTGAGAAAGCTCTTGGCGGTATTAAAGATATGGGCGGAAAGCCTGACCTTATGTTTGTTATCGACACAAACAAAGAAGGCATCGCGATTAAAGAAGCTCGCCGTTTGGGTATCCCAGTTATTGGTATCTTGGACACAAACTCTGATCCAGATGCTGCTGACTTCCCAATTCCAGGTAATGATGATGCGGCCCGCGCGATTAGCCTTTACTGTGACCTCATCGCTGACGCGGTTCTAGACGGCATGACAGAAGCACAAGCAAATGTCGGTGTTGACATTGGCGCGTCTGCAAACCCTGTTGAGCTTGCGATTGAAGCCCCTGTTGAGGCTGCGGAACCTGCTGCAGCTGAAGCTGCGACGCCGGCTGGAAACCCAGACGAGGCGGCGGCTAAAGCCTAACCCAAACACATTGGCAGGGATAATCTCCCTGCCGCTTATTTCATGGAGAGTATTATGGCTCAGATTACAGCCAAGCTTGTAAAAGACCTGCGTGACCAAACGTCCGCAGGCATGATGGATTGCAAAAAAGCCCTTACAGAAACAGACGGCGACCTTGAAGCCGCGATCGATTGGCTTCGTACCAAGGGTATCGCTAAAGCTGACAAAAAAGCCAGCCGTATTGCCGCTGAAGGGCTTGTTGCTATTGCGCTTGCTGGGACAAAGGGCGCTGTTGTTGAAGTGAATTCTGAGACAGATTTCGTTGCGCGTAATGGTGAGTTCCAAGGCGCTGTAGCAGAAATTACTGAACTCGCTTTAGCCGCTGATGATTTTGCTGGCTTGCAAGCTTCGCAAACAAAAGCAGGTGTGAGCGTTGCAGAGCATTTGACAAATCTTGTTGCTAAAATTGGCGAAAACATGTCAGCGCGCCGCATGGACAAAATTGAAGTGTCCGAAGGTGTTGTGACGGGTTATATCCATAACAGCGTTACGGACGGTATGGGCAAAATCGGCGTTCTTGTCGGTCTTCAGTCGTCCGGCGATGTTGCTAAGCTTAATGAGCTCGGTAAAAAAATCGCTATGCATATCGCGGCGACAAACCCTCTGGCGCTTAACGTCGAAGATTTGGACAACGCGGTTGTTGCTAAAGAGCGCCAAATGCTCAGCGACGAAGCCCGCGAATCTGGAAAACCTGAAGCTATCATCGACAAAATGGTCGAAGGCCGGATGACGAAGTTCTTTAAAGAATCAGTTCTTACGACGCAAATTTTCGTCATGGATGGCGAGCGCTCTATTGCGCAAGTTGTTGAAGACGAAGGCAAGGCAATCGGCGCCGATATTACGCTTACAGCCTATAGCCGGATGGAACTTGGCGAAGGTATTGAGAAAAAAGAAGAAGATTTTGCGGCTGAAGTCGCTGCGGCAGTTGCCGGATCTTAAAATCCTCTTTCTGTAAAAAAATTAAGCCCCGTCTGCCATTTTTCTGGTGTGCGGGGCTTCGTTCGTTATGATTGTTCGAATCGGGGCCTCTATATCGGGCAGAAAATTACGTGAGAGTTATTATGAGTCGAGATCACACCTATAAACGCGTCCTTCTAAAGGTCTCCGGCGAAGCTTTGATGGGCAGCGGTGATTACGGTATCGATGTGTCTACCACAGATCGTATAGCCGGCGAGATTGCCGCCGTGCATAAGCAGGGGATGCAGGTTGCTCTCGTGATTGGCGGTGGTAACATTTTCCGAGGGCTGTCTGCGGCTGCGGGCGGCATTGAACGCTCCACCGCAGATTACATGGGAATGCTCGCCACAGTCATGAACGCGCTAGCTATGCAGAGCGCGCTTGAGCGCCAAGGTATTCATACACGCGTGATGTCAGCCATCCCAATGACAACGGTGTGCGAGCCCTATATTCGCCGCCGCGCTGTCAGGCATATGGAAAAAGGCCGCGTTGTTATTTTTGCAGCGGGTACTGGTAACCCTTATTTTACTACCGATACAGCGGCTGCGCTGCGCGCGGCTGAGATGAATTGCGAAGCGCTTCTAAAGGGCACGCAAGTGGACGGAGTTTATGATTCTGATCCAAAAACCAATCCTGATGCGGTTCGGTTTGACAATTTATCATATCAAAAAGTCTTGGCCGATGATCTCCGCGTTATGGACTCTGCAGCTGTGACCTTGATGCGCGACAATAAAATCCCCATTATAGTTTTCTCACTTCATAAAAAAGGCGGATTTGATGCCGTCTTGCGGGGCGAGGGGGATTGTACAATTATCAAGTCTTAATTCTGCCGTGATGGTATGGTCAAAACTTGGAAAGGAAATTTAATGTCTGAATTTGATTTAAAAGAATATCGTCGCCGTATGGACGGCGCAATTGCGGCGTTGAAGACAGAGTTTTCTGGTCTGCGTACAGGCCGTGCTAACTCCGCTTTGCTCGATAATGTTATGGTGAAAGCTTACGGTTCGCCGACACCGATCAATCAAGTCGGCTCTGTGAGTGTCCCTGAACCGCGCATGCTGTTGGTGAGCGTCTGGGATAAGTCGTTGGTCGGCGCTGTTGAACGCGGTATTCGCGAATCAAGTCTTGGTCTTAACCCTGTTGTTGATGGTCAAACCATGCGAATTCCCATGCCGCCCCTGACCGAAGAACGCCGCAAAGACCTTGTAAAGGTTGCTGGAACCTATTCTGAAAACGCGAAAATCGCCGTTCGTAATGTTCGCCGCGACGCTATGGAAACGCTTAAGCGCCTTGAGAAAGACGGTTCTATGAGCGAAGACGAGCAAAAAGCACATTCCGGTGATGTTCAAAAAGAAACAGATGCGGTCGTTACGATCATTGATGATGCCCTTGGCGTTAAAACCGAAGAGATTTTGCTAGTATAGGTCTATATGAGTTCTGAGCCCAAATATTCTGCGAGTGTCCCCCTCCACATTGCCATCATTATGGACGGCAATGGACGCTGGGCAAAAGCTCGCCACAGACCAAGAATATTCGGTCATCAAGAAGGCGTAAAGACCGTGCGGCGTGTTGTTGAGCATGCGGCAAACATTGGCGTTAAGTGTCTGACACTCTATAGCTTTTCGACTGAAAACTGGACGCGCCCTAAGGCCGAAATTTCCGGACTTTTTCTTCTGTTGAAACAGTACGTGGATTCTGATCTTGAGAAGCTGAATAAAAACAATGTGCGCGTGCGTATCATTGGCCGGCGCAAAGGTTTGCGAGATGATTTGCTCAGCGTCATAAAACGCGTTGAAGATACCACGAAAGATAACACAGAGTTTTTCCTCAACATTGCCTTCAATTATGGCGGCCGGGATGACATTTTAAGAGCTATCGGTAAAGCGGCGCAGAGCGGCGCGGATTTAACGGCTCTCACAGAGGAGGGGCTTTCAGCCCATCTGGATACGGCGGATATTCCCGATCCGGATCTTGTTATCCGTACGAGCGGCGAAAAACGCATAAGCAACTTCCTTCTTTGGCAGGCGGCTTACGCCGAGTTTGTTTTCACAGATGTGCTGTGGCCAGATTTTTCCAATTCAGATTTGGAAGAGTCCGTGCTTGACTTTCAAAGCCGTAATCGCCGTTTCGGCAGTGTAAACGATGCCGAGGTAGCGTAGTAATTATGAATGATGTGTCAGAAAAAACTGCAAGCTCAAAGTCGACTTGGAAGAACCTTGGCGTAAGAGCTTTATCTGCAGTTATTCTTGTTGGCATATGTTTCTCTCCATTTTATTTTGGCGGCGCGCTTTGGGCGGCTCTCGTTGCCTTGCTGGGTTCGCGGCTTGTGTGGGAATGGGTGCGCATGGCGGATCCTGCGCCGCATTGGCTTTCCTACGCGCTGCCGATTTTTGGATTACTTGCGGCTCTGACCTACATTTATTCTGGTATGATACTCGCGTGCGCTATTATCATTGTTACTACGGCGGTCTTAACTGTACTTGAGAGGTCTCGGCGCGAGGGCGGATTGTGGGCTGGTTTTGGGTTTCTGTATGTCGCGGTGCCTTGCGCTTTGATTGTTTTACTTCGCGGAAACGAATCCGGATTTGCTGCGCAAGGCTTTTTATTGGTGACATTCCTGATTATCGTTGTCGGGGCGGCTGATACGGGTGCCTATTTCGGCGGGTCATACTTTAAGGGCCCAAAGATGGCGCCGAAGCTTAGCCCTAAGAAAACATGGTCAGGCTTCGTTTCTGGCTATATTGCGGGGTCTTTGTTCGGCGCGGCCTTTGCACTGATAACCGGATTTTCGCCGATCACAGGCGCGCTTATTGCTGGGCCTGTTATTATATTCTCTGTCATTGGTGACTTTCTTGAGAGCGGCTTGAAACGGCGCTTGGAAGTTAAAGATACGGGCGAGCTACTGCCCGGTCATGGCGGGCTTTTGGACCGTGTCGATTCGCTTATGATGGTTGTTTTCGTAGCGACGATTGCTTTGGCGGTCTGGCCGGGCCTTTGGCCGCTCTAATATGGCTACGCGGCGTCTAACAATTCTAGGCTCTACGGGGTCTATTGGCGATAGTACGCTCGACCTTATACGGCGCAGCGCTCCGGGGGAGTTTCGCATTACGGCGCTGACGGCCAATTCCAACGCGCAAAAACTGGCCGCGCAGGCCATAGAGTTTGGCGTGGAGTATGTAGCGCTTGCTGACCCCCAGTTCGGGCCAGAGCTTAAAGATGCCCTGGCCGGTCATGACGTGAAAATAGGTGTTGGACCCAAGGCCCTTATTGAAGCCGCTGCGCGAGAGACGGATTTTTGCATGGCTGCTATCATTGGCGCTGCGGGGCTGAAGCCTACGCTGGCCGCCGTTGACCAAGGCATTCATGTCGGACTTGCCAATAAAGAATGCATTGTGTGCGGGGGCGGGTTTTTCATGAACCGCGTAAAGGCTGCCAAGGCGACGCTTTTGCCCGTAGATTCCGAGCATAATGCTATTTTCCAAGTCTTAGAACCTGCGAATCCCAAGGGTGTTAAACGCTTGATTTTAACCGCAAGCGGGGGGCCGTTCCGAACGGTTTCTAAAGAAGACCTGGCAAACGTTACGCGTGAGGACGCGCTTGATCATCCTGTTTGGAGTATGGGCGCTAAGATTACCATTGATTCTGCTACGCTCATGAATAAGGGCCTTGAATTGATTGAGGCGAGCTATCTTTTTGATCGTCCGAGCGCGGACATTGATATTGTTATCCATCCGCAATCTATCGTGCATTCGATGGTGGAGTATGTTGACGGATCGGTTCTGGCGCAGTTGGGGTCGCCAGACATGCGAACGCCCATTGCTTATGCTTTGGGCTGGCCTGAGCGTATGCCCGCGCCGGTCGAGCGGCTGAACTTAACGGCCATGTCTGATCTGACATTTTATGAGCCGGATATGGATAAATTCCCCGCATTGGCACTAGCAAGATATGCATTAGAGACTGGCGGAGCCGCGCCAAACATTCTCAATGCCAGTAACGAAGTCGCCGTAGAAGCATTTTTGGCGAATCGGATAAAGTTTTTGGATATTGCTAAAGTCGTGGAACGGACCTTAGAAATACAAGCGGGGCGCTCCTACTTTGCAAAAATACAACATAGCGTTGAGGATATTATCGCCATAGACGAACAGGCCCGCCGTACTGCGAGTGATTTGATCAAGGCCTTGTGATCATGTGTGAAATAGGTCAAATTCTAACGATAATTTTATTTCGAGCTTTGTAGTGTCATTGATTTTTTCAACTGTGATTTTTCTAACTAGTTTTCTGGCGATATTGTCGTTCCTCGTCTTCTTTCACGAGCTAGGACATTATTCAGTTGCGCGGTTTTTTAATGTTGCTGTTGAGCGGTTCTCGATTGGCTTCGGGAAACCGATTGCGCGTTGGAAAGGCAAGTCTGGCACAGAGTGGGTCTTCGGCCGTCTCCCGATTGGCGGCTATGTGAAGTTTCTTGGGGATGCAAGGGCGGCGAGTAATCCTGATACCTCGCAGCTTGAAGCCATAAAGGATAATCTTGAAACTGAGTATGGCGGGGATGTCGTCAGCGAGTGCTTCCACTTTAAGCCCTTGTGGCAGCGCACCTTGATTGTCTTAGCGGGGCCGATAACTAATCTGGTTTTAGCGATTGTTATTTTTGGTTTTCTTGCGCTTTTATATGGCCGTACAGAGCCGCACTCTGTTGTTACAGGTGTGTCTCCTGGCGGCGCGGCAGAAGCTGCGGGCGTTTTGGCGGGCGATAAGTTCCTAACGCTCGACCGGCATGATGTGAAAGAACGGTCTGATTTTGTTGCCTATGTGAGCCTTCGCAGTGACGAGACGATGACGGCGGAGGTCTTGCGGGACGGTGAGATTGTTATCTTGGAGATTACGCCTCGTCGTATGGAGCGTAAGGACTGGCTCGGCGGCGTAAGCGCTATAGGCACGGCGGGCGTTTATGTGGGATCGCGTACAGAAGTCACGGAATACAGCTATAACCCGCTGACCGCTTTGGGTTACGGTACAGAGCAGGTTGGGCAAACAATTGCCATGACAGGGACTTATGTGAAACGGCTTTTCCAAGGCCGTGAAAACGGCAAAGCACTTGGCGGGCCGGGGCGTATTGCAACGATGACAGGAAAAACGGCGGTCGATATTTCAAAGATGGATGTGCCCTTTGCCGACAAGATGAAAATACTTTTCCGGACACTTTTATACTTATCGGCGGCTATTTCTGTGGGTTTAGGTGTCGCAAATTTAATGCCAATTCCGGCACTGGACGGTGGACATTTGCTCTACTACGGGTATGAAGCGCTTGCGGGTCGTCCGCTTAGTGAAAAAAAGCAGGAGTTTGGGTTTCGGATAGGGTTTGCATTATTGCTTACCGCATTGGTCTTTCTTACTATTAATGATATTAGCTACGTCCGTAGCATGTTCTCCTAAATGGTCGATTCTATGGGAATTTCTTTTAAATTTCAGCGCATTTTTACCCGCCACTGCGTAGCGGTAACCGTTCTCTTGATGGGATGCTTCTTTGGTAGCCTGTCTTCCGCGCAAGATGCGCCGGAGGTCTTTGAGACACCGACTATAATCAAATCCATTCAAGTGCAGGGTAATCAACGTGTTGAAGCTAATACGGTTGCTTCCTACTTGCTCTTTGCTCCTGGCGATCCGTTCAGCGAAGCGCGGGTCGATTTGTCAGTTAAAACGCTATATTCTACAGGCTTATTTGCCGATGTAGCGATTGACCCCCGTGATGGCAACGTTCTCATTCAAGTGATTGAAAACCCAATCATAAACCGTGTTATTCTGGAGGGGAATAAGTCCCTCAAGGACGAAAAAATTACTGATGAAGTCGAGGCCTCACCGCGATCAATTTTCACGCGATCTAAAATTCAAGAAGATGTGCAGCGTATCATCGAGCTTTATCGCCAGTCGGGCCGTTTCGCGGCCAATGTTGTCCCGAAAGTTGTTCAGCAACCCCAGAACCGTGTTGATCTGATTTTTGAAATTACAGAAGGCCCCGTAACGGGCGTGAAGCGAATCAATATGATCGGCAACAATGAATATACAGATAGCGTATTGCGTAAAGAGATCGTCACAGCCGAATCTATTTGGTGGAAGTTTTTCTCCTCGAATGACAATTATGATCCAGGTCGGTTGGAATTTGACCGAGAACAGCTCCGCAAGTTTTATACGGACCGTGGATTTGCTGACTTCCGTGTAGTATCTGCTGTGGCGGAGCTAACACCGGATCAAGAAGACTTCTATATCACCTTTACCTTGGATGAAGGCGAAGAGTACCGGTGGGGCGAAATTACCGTGGAAACTGAACTTGAGACTTTGGATAAAGGCCTTCTCGAGCGGATCGTCGGTATTAAAAGCGGTGACATTTATAAGGCCAGTACTGTTGAAACGGCGATTGAAAGCTTAACATTTGCTGCGGGAACATCCGGTTATGCCTTCGTTGATATTCAACCAGACATCAAACGGAACCGCGACACGAAGACGGTTGATTTGGTCTTTAATCTCGTGGAAGGACCGCGTGTCTACATTGAGCGGATTGATGTTGTAGGCAATACGACCACGTTGGATTATGTCATTCGCCGCGAACTTGAGCTTGTAGAAGGTGATGCCTTTAACCGTATCCTTCTTGATCGATCACGGAACCGCGTTCGGGCGCTTCGTTTCTTCGAAGACGTTGAAATCACAGAGACTCAAGGTAGCTCGGCTGATCGCGCTATTGTGGAAGTTAAGGTCAAAGAACAGCCGACCGGCGAGCTGTCTTTCAGTGCGGGTTTCTCATCAGCGGACGCCTTCCTTGTTGATCTTTCGATCACGCAGAGAAACTTACGTGGACGAGGGCAGCTTATGCGCTTCGTTATCCGTGGTAGTTCGAACAGGCGTGAAATTGACCTGCGCTTCACTGAACCTCGTTTCTTAGGACGGAACTTGGCGGCAGGGGTTGAACTGTTTGATGTGACATTGGACTTCTTGGATGAGGCGGGTTTTAGACAGTCCCGAACAGGCGGCCTAATCAGTCTCGCATTTCCTGTGACCGAGTATACATCACTTTCAACGCGTTATTCGCTTAGGACTGAAGATGTTGAGGTTCCTACTGGTACCTGTACCGGAAATCCAAGCACTCAGGCAGCCAATGCAAGTAGCTTGTGTGACCCGACAACCGGATTGCCTTATGGGCAGCGATTGTCTTCCATTTTGGGCTATACCTTTGCTTGGGATCGTCGGAATGACCCAATCACACCGACACGCGGGTTTGACCTTCGTCTTTCGCAGGATTTTGCTGGCGTCGGCGGTGATGTGAAATATCTACGAACTGACGTTCGGGGTAATATTTATCGCGGCCTTTATAAAAATATAATTGCTAGTGCGAGTATTTCTGGTGGTTACATTACTGGTTGGGGTGGTCAGCCCGTCCAAATTAACGACCGCTATTTTAAGGGTAGTAATGACTTTCGCGGCTTTGATAACGCTGGTATAGGACCACGTATTTTGCAGACAACAGTCGACCCCATCACTGGTGAAGTCACAACTCTTCGCGGGCAAGCTCAAGGTGGTAAAGCATTTGGCCTCGCGACCGGAGAGGTGAGTTTTCCTCTTCCAATTGCAAATTTATTAGGTAGTTTGTTCGTTGAAGCAGGCACAGTGGGTCTGCTTGACGATGAATTCAAATTTGAATTGGTAAATGGCGATGTGACGACAGAGATTATCGATGATCTTTCTATCCGTGCTACAGTTGGTGCCAGTATATTCTGGGAATCGCCTTTCGGACCGATCCGGTTCGACTTCACACAACCGCTCAAGAAGTACCCATATGATGAGCGAAAATCATTTCAATTTACGACACGTACAAGGTTCTAATATGTTTAACTTCAAATTATTCCGCAACACCTCGATGGGCGTTGCCATCGCTTTGGTTATGTCGGTAACAGCTGCTGCGCAAACCAAGGTTCTCGTCGTTGATTCTAGTAAGGTCGTAAACGAATCCGAAGTTGGTAAGCATGTGGCCCGTCAGGTCGAAGCTATCTCAAAAACCATGAGTGCTGAACTCCAATCGTCCGCATCTACACTTAAAGCCTCGGGTCAAAGCCTTAATGCTGAGCTGCAAGGAAAAACCCCTGCTGAGCAACAGCAAGTTATTCAATCACGCCCTGACCTGCAGAAAAAATATGTTGAGTTCATGACCAATGAGCAAAAAATCGGTCAAGATGCAAAGGTGAAAGAAGCTGAAATTAAGATTACATCTGGTAAGGCTAAAATTCAAATTGCGAATAAAGTTCAAGAAATTATTGAAGCGATTGCAAAAGAACGCGGCGCTGATCTCGTTCTTGATAAATCAGTGACTATTTATAGTACGCCGATCGATATCACGGACGCAGTTATGGACCGTTTGAACAAAGAAATGACTCGCATTAGCGTTGTTCGCGAGCGTTTGCCGCGTAAAGCCCCTGCACAATAAGGTGAAGAGTTTGAGGCGCGAAACATGCTAGATCCGCGCTTCTATAAGCCCTTGGGCCCTGTGCCTCTTGGCGAATTGATCGATGGGCTTGCTGTCGATGTTGAGCCTAAATTTTTGGACGAAGTTATTGAGGGCGTTGCAACGCTTTCTGACTCGCGCCGCAATGAGATCAGCTTTCTTCAATCAAAAAAATATATAGAGGGACTTGAGACTGCCAAAGCAACGGCCTGTTTTGTACCCGAAAACCTTGCCTCACTTGCGGGTGCCGCGAGGATTATTCCTTTGGTCTCTAATTTTCCACGGACTCATTTTGGCCGTGTCACAGCACGCCTTGTTTCTGAGAAAACACTTTTCACCGATGGGGAAATGGATTCTACTGATTTTGTCAACCCAAAGATACATCCCACAGTTGTAATTGCGGCGACCGCATTGATTGCACCAGATGTTGAAATTGGTCCCTATTCCGTTATCGGTCCGGGCGTAGAGATTGGCGCAGGTTCAAAAATCGGTTCTCACGTTACAATACACTTCACGGTCATAGGAAAGAACTGTTTTGTAAAACCGCATGCGTCTATCGGCTCACGGGGCTTTGGTGTTGACGGCGACGAAAAGGGTGTCTTTGACCTTCCCCACATCGGCCGAGTTATAATGGGGGACCGAGTGAGTGTCGGTTGTCATACATCTATTGACCGCGGGCTTATTGGCGATACGGTCATCAATGATGACGTGAAAATCGACAATCTTGTTCAAATCGCTCATAATGTTACTCTAGGGGTAGGCACAATGCTTGCTGGGCATGTCGGCTTATCCGGTAGCTGCAATGTCGGGGCGGGTGTTTTGATGGGCGGCTCAGCGGGCCTTGCTGATCATATAAATGTTGGTGACGGGGCCCGAGTTGCAGCTTATGCTGGCGTTATGAAGGATATCCCTGCCGGCGAGACGTGGAGCGGTATTCCCGCTATGCCAATCAGAGACCATATGCGTACTATCTCCGCGACGAAGAAGCTTATTCAAAAGCAAAAGTGATTTTATGACCAAGACCCATGCTCTACCGATGAACCGAGAGAGGGTCATGGATTTCCTGCCTCACCGTGATCCCATGTTGTTTGTGGACCGTGTGACGGCTCTGGGCGAAACGAACATTACCATAGAATCAGACGTTGATGCCGACGCGGCCTTTTTTAAAGGGCACTTCCCAGATCTCCCTATCATGCCTGGTGTCCTCATCGTTGAGACCGTGGCGCAAGCCGGTGTTTTATGCGTCGCTCTGACCAAGGGGCTCGATAAGGATAAATTTATTGCTTTTACGAATGTTGAGGAAGCAAAGTTTCGGCGACCCGTGTATCCAAACGAAACGATTATTGTTGATGTTGAAATTGTACGCGCGCGCTTACCCTTTTATAAGTTTTCTGGAACAGCGCGTGTTGGCGATAAAGTTGTCGCGACTTTAAAGTTTGCCGCAGCGCAAATGGATTTTAAGCAGGACACGTAATGGCCACTCAGGTACATCCCACAGCCATAGTTGATCCCAAGGCAGAGCTTGATGACGGGGTTTCTGTCGGGCCATTGTGTGTGGTTGGTGCAGGCGTCAAGCTCCATAAAAATGTGAAGCTTGTCAGCCAAGTTAATTTGGCCGGAAATACGACAATTGGGGCGGGTTGTGAGCTGTACCCTTTTGTTTCTATGGGCCATCCGCCGCAAGATTTTAAGCACCGAGGCGGCGACGTACGGCTTATCATTGGTGAACGATGTATCTTCAGAGAGCTCGTCAATGTTCACCCCGGCACGGATGCAGGGAAGCGCGATACTATCATAGGTAATGATTGTTACATGATGGTCGGTAGTCATTTGGCTCATGAAGGACATATGGGCAATAATGTCGTTATCTCTAACGGCGCGCAAATTGGCGGCTGCGTAACCATTGGCGACCATGCGATTTTAGGCGGATTGTGCGCCGTGCATCAGTTCACCCGTATTGGCGCTCACGCTTTTGTTGGCGGCATGGCAACTGTGACAACCGATGTAATTCCCTATGGCTCCGTTATTGGCAACACTGCGCATTTGGCCGGCCTCAATGTGATTGGCTTGAAGCGGCGCGGGTTTGACCGCAAAGCCGTTCGTGATTTACGGTCTGCTTACCGCCTGCTTTTTGCGCCAGAAGGTACGTTTGCAGAACGGCTTGCTGATGCAGCTCGTCTCTATAAAGACCAAGTCCTTGTGATGGAAATTGTAGACTTTATTCGCGATCAACAAAAACGTCCCATCTGCATGCCGCATACCGGAGCTTGACGTGAAAATAGGGTTGATAGCTGGCGGCGGCGCGCTTCCGCTTTCTGTCGAACATGGGGCCAAACAAGACGGCCATGATATTTTCATTTGTGTGATTGCCGGATTTGGCGCGCGGGAAGACTTTTCAAGTGACTGCGACGTTGTTGGACTCGCTGAGTTTGGAAAAATATCATCCCTGTTTAAAGCCAATGGCTGCACACATGTTTGTTTTGCGGGAACCGTTGCGCGCCCAGACTTCAAAACTTTAAGGCCTGACATGAAAGCAGTTCGGTATTTGCCGGGCGCTATTAAGGCCGCAAAATCAGGTGATGACAGTCTCCTTAGTTATATATTGAACGTTTTTGAGCAAGACGGTTTTGAGATCATAGCGCCACAAGACTTGTGCAAAAATCTTCTGCTGCCTTCGGGTTTTTTTGGCGATGTTAAGCATGCCAGTACACACCGCTCAGACATTGAGAAGGCGTGCCAGACGGCTTTGTCCATTGGCGCGCTCGATATAGGGCAGGGCGCTGTAGTTTGCAGGGGCTTGGTTCTTGCTGTTGAAGCGCAGGAAGGTACAGATGCGATGCTACGGCGCGTGGCCTCCCTTCCTGATGACCTTCGAGGGAGCGCGAAGAAACGCGAAGGCATTTTGGCAAAAATGGTGAAGCCTGGGCAAGAGGCCCGCGTAGACTTGCCAACAATTGGGCTTGAGACTGTGAAGCTTGCGGCGGCGGCCGGCCTCGCCGGAATTGTTGCGGAAGAGGGGCGGGCTTTCATCATTGAAAAAATGGCCGTTATAGACGCGGCGAACGAAGCAGGTCTGTTTATCGCAGGTTTGCCTGCTACCGGCGCATGAGCCGCTCAGTTTTCATAGTGGCCGCAGAGCGCTCTGGAGATGACCTCGGCGCGGCTCTGATTGATCAACTGCGGCTTCGAGGTGATACACTGGCTCTAAAAGGTATTGGCGGCGGCGCTATGGCGGCGCGCGGCGTTCAAAGCAATATCGATATTTCTCCGCTTGCCATTTTGGGGTTTTCTGAAGCGGTTAAGGCTTATCCTATTGTTATGGAAAAGGTACGGCAAAGTGTTGAACTTATTATGTCCGAAGCTCCTGATGCTGTTGTCTTAATTGATAGCTGGGGGTTCATGGTCCGTGTCGCGCGCAGACTTAAAAAATCTGGATACGCCGGACAGATTATAAAATACGTCGCCCCGCAAGTGTTTGCTATGCGTGAAGGACGGGCAAAAGTTCTAGCAAACGCTGTGGATCACCTTCTGACCATACACAGCTTTGATGCTCATTATTTTGAGCAACATGGCCTTCCGGTGACGTATGTTGGCAACCCTATGTTTGATACTGACTACACGTCCGGCGACGGCGCAGCTTTAAGACGGCGGTACAATATTGGTGCAAATGACCCTGTCATTGCAGTGTTGTTCGGAAGCCGGCTGTCTGAAATTCAGCGTCTTGCGGGGCCCTTTTCTGACGTTATAGAGCGAGTGAAAGCCGAGAGGCCGGACGTTCACTTCCTTAGCCCTTTATCCGAGACCATCGCTACGGATGTATTAGCTGCCGCGGGCAGTGACCCAAGGCTTCAAGATGTCATTATGCTGCCGGAGAGCGATAAGCTTGATGTTTTCGCCGCAGCTGATGCAGCGCTAGCCTGTTCAGGCACGGTTACAACGCAGCTTGCATGTGCCGGCGTTCCGTCCGTCGTTGGGTATAAATTGAGCGCTGTGACATACTTCTTTGCCAAGCGCTTATTTAAGCCTGATTATATTTCGCTTGTGAATATTGCGGCAAATAAGCCTTTAATGCCTGAATTCGTTCAGGAAGACTGTAACGGCGCGTCTCTGTCTAAGGCTATCTTAGCCTATGTAAATGACGCCGAAACGCGGGGCGTGGCATCATCAGCTCTGCGTAAACAAGCAGGGCAAATGCAAGGAAAAGGCGGCCTAGCTAGTGCCAGAGCCGCCGAAACCGTTCTTAAGCTTATTAGCGCTTAGACAGATCAACGTAGTCTCTTGCGACCGCGCCAGAATAAAGCTGGCGAGGGCGACCAATACGCTGGCTTTTGTCTTCAAGCATTTCGTTCCACTGAGAAATCCAGCCTACAGTTCTGGCAAGGGCGAAGAGAACCGTAAACATGGATGTAGGGAAGCCGAGAGCATTCAGCACAATGCCTGAGTAGAAGTCGACGTTCGGGTAGAGTTTCTTCTCGATGAAGTACTCATCTTCAAGGGCGATTTTCTCAAGTTCCATGGCAACATCCAAAATTGGGTTTTTGATTCCGAGTTCGCCCAAGACTTCGTGACATGTGTCACGCATAACGTGCGCGCGCGGATCGAAGTTCTTATAAACACGGTGACCAAAGCCCATAAGACGGAACGGGTCTTGCTTATCTTTTGCGCGTGCAATGAACTCAGGGATACGGTCAACGGATCCAATCTCGCGAAGCATATTAAGACAGGCTTCATTTGCGCCGCCGTGTGACGGACCCCAAAGGCAGGCGATACCTGCCGCGATACAGGCGTAAGGATTGGCACCAGAAGAGCCGGCCAAACGCACAGTTGATGTGGACGCATTTTGCTCATGGTCGGCATGCAAGATGAAAATTCTATCCATCGCGCGCGCGATTGTCGGACTAACATAATACTTTTCAGCCGGAACCGCGAAACACATATTTAAGAAGTTTTCAGAATAGGAGAGGGAGTTGTCAGGGTAGACTAACGGCTGTCCAATTGAATATTTGTAGGCACGCGCAGCGATTGTTGGCATTTTAGCAATTAATCGATGCATTGCGAGATCGCGGGCTACATTTTCAGAAATGTCTGTTTCGTCATGGTAAAATCCAGACAGTGCGCCTGTTGTGCCGCAAATCATCGCCATCGGGTGAGCATCGCGGCGGAAGCCGTGGAAGAAGCGCTCGACCTGTTCGTGTAGCATTGTGTGGTTCGTGATTGTCGCGTCGAACGCGGTGAACTCTGATTTATTCGGTAGTTCACCGTGCATTAAAAGATATGCGACTTCTAGAAATGTGGATTTTTCGGCAAGTTGCTCAATCGGGTATCCGCGATAAAGGAGCTGGCCTTCGCCGCCATTAATAAAAGTGATCTGCGACTCAGTACTGCAGGTCGATGTGAACCCAGGGTCATACGTGAAATGTCCAGACTGTTTGTGAAGAGCCCGTACATCGATGCCAGGGGAGCCCATTGAGCCTTGAAAGATTGGCAGATCGTAGCTGTTTTCGCCGATCTTTAGTGTTGCCGTGCCGGTGTTTTTTATTTTGTTTTCCATATCATTCTACTCCAATATTGTATGTTCTATTCTTCATGCGTCAGTGTATCTTTAATGCGTCCAAGGGTTTCATCACGGCCTAGTAAATATAAAACCTGCGAGAGATCCGGGGACGGAAGGCCGCCAGTAAGCGCAGCTCTTAAGGGCTGTCCAATCTTACCAAAGCCAATGACTTGCTCTTCAGCATATGACTGAAGGCACGTTTGTATCGTATCTGCTGTCCATACTTTATAATCTAAAGCGGAGAGCCTCAAGCTTAAAGCTTGTAAATGCTCTAATGCATCATTTCTGAGACTTTTCTTCGCTTTACCTGTTATAGATAGCGGGCGGTTCACAAGTAGGTATTGGCTTTGCTCTGCAAGATCTTTGAGGGTCTTGGAGCGAGGTCTTAATGTGTCCAAAGCCGCCGTGATCCGTTGTTCCTTAAGCGCGTCCAATGGTTCGCCGTTTTCTGATTCCAAGAACGGCATTGCCAATTTAAGAAGATCGGTATCTTCCGTGTTTAAAATGTGCTGCCCGTTGATGAAATCCATTTTGTGAAAATCTAGTCGCGCGGGGCTTTCATTGATGCCCGCAAGGTCAAAGACGTCTGCTGCGCTATCGCCAAAGAAAAGCTCCTGATCGCCATGTGCCCAACCAAGCTTAAGTAGGTAATTTCGTAGACCTGACGGTAAATACCCCATTTCTTGATAGGCTTCGACGCCCAAAGCGCCGTGGCGTTTAGAGAGTTTTTTACCGTCAGGGCCGTGAATGAGAGGCAAGTGGGCAAATTCCGGAACAACCCAGCCTAATGCACCATAAATCTGTGTTTGCCGTCCTGCATTGATGAGGTGGTCGTCGCCCCTTATGACATGGGTGATGCCCATATCGTGATCGTCCACGACAACGGCTAGCATGTAGGTTGGCGAACCGTCAGCCCGTAGAAGTACAAGGTCATCAAACCCCTCATTGTCCCAAGAAATATCGCCTTGGACATGATCGCTGATCGATGTCGTGCCGTCGGGCACTTTAAATCTCACTGTGTAGGGCGCATCTGGTGCGCCCGTTTGTGTATCACGCCAAGGGGAACGCAGACCTTTACCCGCTTTCCAAGCCGTTTTCTTTAAGGCTTCAAGCTCTTCGTCTGTGCAATAACAGCGATATGCCGCGCCAAGCTCTACGAGTTTTTCCGCGGCGGCGATGTGGGCTTTATCATTTTTGCTTTGATAAACGATGGGGCCGTCATGATTTAGGCCTAGCCATGCCATGCCATCGAGAATCGCTTGCGTGGCTTCGGGCGTAGATCTGGCTTTGTCTGTGTCTTCGACGCGGAGGTGAAACTCACCGCCCATACGGCGCGAAAAAAGCCAATTAAATAAAGCTGTTCGAGCGCCTCCAATGTGCAAAAATCCCGTTGGGGACGGAGCAAATCTCGTGATAACTTTTGCGGTAGTCATTAAGGGTATTCATCTCTAAGTTAAGGGGCGTCAATATATGGTGTCCTATCTCATATGCCGGATCAGATTAACAGGACAATCCCGTCTCCTAACGCGAATTTTCTCGATTTGTTTCGCGCGCGAATAAGCTGGGTCAACAGAAGTCAGGGGCTTTTAGGGTTTGAATGGGGGACCGTGGCCTTTGCCTGCGGTATTGGGCTGTATTTTAGCCTGCCATTCGAACCCACCCTTGGTTACCTTGTAATCCCGTTTGTGATAGTTCTTGGGCTTTGTTGGTATGGTAAGAGCCGTGAACGGGCGTGGTTATATCTGGCCATTGGTCTCTTGCTTGTCGTGCTTGGGGTGATGTGGGGCGCGCGCCACACGGCGTCTTCGGAGACGCCGCGGTTGCCAACTTATGAACGGGCCTACACGGTGACAGGGTGGGTCGCGGCCATTGAAGCATCAGGCACCAGAACGCGGTGGCTTCTGGCCGTGCAAAATATTGAGGGCAGGGACTCCGCGCAAACGCCGGATTATATTCGAACGTCAGCAACGGGCGAGGGCATTCGGGCCGGAGATTCTATTCGCATACGGGCGGTGCTTGGCGCGCCTCCGCCGCCAGTTGTACCGGGGGGATATGATCCAGGCCGCGCGGCTTACTTTAAGGGAATCGGCGGGTTTGGGTATTCCATATCAAAGCCCGAAAAGCTTTCTGACTTCGATTTGAAATGGCCGGATCGCATTCAGAGGGCGGTAGTCAGGGCGCGGTACACAATGGCAGAGCGCATCATGACTGCTTCGCCGGAACATACCGCTGCTCTTCAAGCGAGTTTATTGACCGGTATTCGCACCTATATCCCGAAGGAGCAAACAGAAGACCTTCGGATTGCGGGGCTTGCTCATATTTTGGCAATTTCTGGTTTGCATATGGGACTTCTGGCTGGGGGTATCTATTTTATGGCAACGTTAATGCTTGCTTGTGTTGCGCCTCTGTCTCGGCGTATCGACGTGAGAAAACCTGCCGCCATTATTGGCGGGGTAGCGGCCGCCTCATATTTGGTTTTATCCGGCGCGTCCGTGGCAACACAGCGGGCTTTTATTATGGCGCTCATTATTTTTCTCGCAGTGCTACTCGATCGTAGGGCGCTCAGTATTCGGTCTGTGGCTGTGGCCGCGCTCATCACGCTGATTTGGCATCCCGAAGCGCTCATGAGTGCGGGGTTTCAGATGTCATTCGCAGCCGTTGCGGCGCTTGTCGTTGTCTACAGAGCGTGGGATGCACACCGAACGCAGGGGCAGCTTGGATTCATCGCAAAAGTACGAAATGCTTTTCTTTCCTTGTCGGTGACAAGCTTTGTGGCGGGGCTTGCGACATCCGGCTTTGCAATTCTGCACTTCAACCGCATGGCGACGTATGGACTTGCCGGAAACCTTTTGGCTATGCCGCTCTTCACATTCTGGGTCATGCCCGCTGCGATTGCCGTGTTTCCAGCAATCCTGATTGGCCAAGAAGATATCCCGCTCGCGGTAATGGGCAAGGGGCTGGACTGGGTTTTGATCACAGCGAACTGGGTTTCAGGGTGGAGCGGGGCGCTTGCTCATATTCCGGCGGCGCCTGGGTGGGTTATTGGTGTTTACGGGCTCGCCTTTGCAGGCGTGTGTTTAGGGCTTGCTCTTACGCGGATCGTGTCTTGTCTCGCTATGATCATTTGCGTTTTATTTTGGACGCGCGCACCGCTGCCGGATCTGCGCGTATCGCAAGACGGAGCCGTATCTTTTTGGGCAAGCGGAAAGCAGCAAACACTCTATGTTGATAGGCGGCGAGCCGATCGTTACGGGCGCGAGCAATTTATTCGTAGAGCCGGAGCAGACGATCCTGAACTCGAGCTCTTCAAGACATCCGTCGCGTCTTGTGATGTGATGGCGTGCCGCATATTGTTAAAAGGGAGAGTGATCTCAGTTACCGCAAATCCGTCGGAAGTAAGGGAAGAATGTGAAACCTCAGATGTTATTATTCTCACGCAGCGTTTTTCTGGGCCAGTGTCTCGCCGTAAATGCCAGAACGCTATTTTGATTGATAAGCGAAAATTGAACGAAGAGGGCGCTCTAAACATAATGCTAGGCGCCGAAAACAATATAAAAATTACGCCGTCTATCACGAAGGGTAGGCGGCGCAGGCCATGGGGACAGTGACTTTATCTCCGTCGAAGCCCTATTATTGGTAGCTTCTGATGAGGCCGACCAATATGCCTTGAACTTCCACCCTGTCCGGCCCAAAGGTTTGGGTTTCGAAATCGGGATTGTCAGGAATAAGTTCGACGTGTTGTCCAGTTTTTCTTAGTGTCTTGAGTGTGGCGTCCTCGCCGTCGACCAGGGCGACGACAATTTGTCCGTTGCGCGCAGAGTTGGCTTTGCGAATAACCACAAGGTCACCGTCTAAAATTCCTGCGCCGATCATGGACTCGCCTTCAATTTCTAAGGCAAAATGATCACCTCGTCCCATCATACCAGGCGGAACGCTGATCATGTTGTAGCTATCTTCCAAGGCCATAATGGGATTGCCGGCGGCAATCTTGCCAACAAAAGGAATTTCTGCCGTGTCATTAGCCGGGGTAGAGGCTTGGGTTTCTTTAACATCTGTTGGTAACTTAATGACCTCAAGGGCTCTAGCTTTATTTGGAAGTCTTCGAATGAAGCCTCGTTCTTCAAGCGCGGTAATAAGCCGGTGAATGCCAGATTTTGAGGCCAGACCCAGCGCATCTTTCATTTCGTCATATGAAGGCGGAATTCCAGCTTCTTTTATTTTTGTATCAATCAGGATTAAAAGATCTTTTTGTTTTTGCGTTAACATGGAATCACCTTGAACAAATTAGCAACATCACATTTTGTTCTACGGATGTTCACATAAATGTCAAGGTGTTCTGTTTTTGGCCCGTTTTACAGCCTACTGTACATTACGGCAAATTTAGTCGCGCTTTAACTAAGGGGCTTATATAAAGCCGCCATGATGAAACGTATGATCCACAGGGCTGGTTTTTTAGCGGCATTTTTAACAGTGTTTGCAACGCAGTCTTTTGCGCAAACTCGGGTGAGTCTTCATACGTCTTCGGGGTCTTGTTCGAAATGTGATCTGTCCGGCAAAGATATGCCAGGCATGACATTGCGCAACGCGAATTTTTCCGGATCGAGCTTTAGCCGCTCTAATTTATCGGGCGGGCGAATTTTCACATCTGATTTATCCGGCACGCATTTTAAGAAGGCCTTCCTCGTGCGGGTTGAAGGCGATAGAGTTAATCTCGCCAAGGCGGATATGCAGGACGTGACGTTGATGGAAGCCAAATTCAACCGTTCTGTGATGACCGGTGCGGATTTGCGCAGAGCTGATCTGACGCGGGGGGAGTTTGTTGCGAGTAATTTTGAAAATGCAGACCTTAGTAGCGCCTCTTTGTCCGAGGTTAATTTCCAAGATTCTCACTTCACTGGCGCGCGCTTTGATCATGCCAACCTTCAAGGCGCTAAGCTTGATAGAGCGGTGCTTAAAAATGCACAATTCGGTAATGCCGTGCTTAAGAATGTTACGTTTACAGGGGCGAATATATCCGGTGCCAATATGTCCCAAGTTGGCGGCCTTGAGCAATCACAGCTTGACGGTGTGTGCGGCAGTCCTGACACGCAATTACCTTTTGGTTTGACTGTGGCCTATTGCATAGAGGCTTTAAGCGCTGAGAATATGCCACAAAAGCATGATCACGGTGGGCAACGCTTCGTAAAAGACAAAGCGGCTTTACACTTGGATAGGGCTGTCTCGAACCTGGAAACTTTGATGCGTGAGGGCTCGTCCTCTAATGCCCAGTTCAATCGTAGACTTCAATCTGTTCATGCAGATTTGGTATCGGCACGCCGCGAAATTGAGAAATAAGGTTAAGCTGTTTGATTGGGCCTATTTTACAGCACGTAGTTAATGCCCCAAACGATAAAAATCACTAAAACGACTTTCACTGCAAGCCAGATATAGGAATCATCCGATTCTTCTATTGAAACGGGTTGTTGGTGAACTGGCCATATCTTCGATTGATTGAGAACGTCTAAATCCTGGCGAAGCCATTCAATTTGGTCTTGTATGTAGAGTGGACGGCCATGCGCTTCACGCCATCCCATGGTGGTGAAAATCAATGTACCGATGCGCGTTGATATCAAAGCTGGATGGCGGCTTTTGTTAGCTTTGGAGGTGTCGCCGTCAAAATAGCCAAACAAACCCAATAAAAAATTACGAAAGGCATCTTCGAAATCAATCATAGTATCAATGGGGTCTAGGCGATCATCGTTGAATATCTCAGCCCATTTTGCATGGCTCGTTCTGGCGAAAGGTTCTTTAAGAAGTGCCTCTATGTTCGCTATTAATGCCTCTACTGGCGAAATATTCTCTCG
The DNA here is from genome assembly GCA_051252005.1 of Alphaproteobacteria bacterium. Classification (GTDB taxonomy): domain Bacteria; phylum Pseudomonadota; class Alphaproteobacteria; order Caulobacterales; family Maricaulaceae; genus JACOMS01. Next base: position 27,114 of record JBPOEZ010000006.1, read on the forward strand.
GTAATGAGGGCTTTCATCAATGCCGGAAACAACGGCTCTAACGGGAAGGGGTGCAGAAAAATTATCGTCAATACTATCTGCGCTTTGTTTTTCAATGAAGACATCATGACCTTGGCTGTTATTGAACGCGGCGTAATGCTTGGCTTGCTCCAAGGCGTCTCTAAGGGCCATAAAAGCTGCGGCGTCGTCTTCTGGCCGCGTAACGCGAAGCTTCTTGGCATAGGCTTTCTTGATAACGCGCAAATCACCTGTTGGTTCTTCTAAGCCTAAAATGTCCCACATAGACCTCACGCTTAAAACACGTCCATATTTTCAATGTCTTCAAGCCACGCGCTGATCTCTTTGCGGCTTAAGCTGATATCGGTTTCGTTCTGACGGTCCATGGTTGCTTGGAATTCTGTGAGGCGCATGCCAATAATTTGGCGAACATTGCCGAGCTGGTTTTCGTAGGCCCGTTCAAGACGGGCAACAAGCGCAGTGTTTTCTGCGCCGTCTCTGGGGTGAGCTTTTATGTTTTCAAGTGATTTGAAACGTTTTTCGATCTCGGCTGCGGACAGGCTTCCTGGATTGCCTTCAATGATGAGGCGTTTGGTTTGATTAGTAGAAATGATTGTGACGAGAACCTCTAGAACGCCCGAGACGTCATAGGTAAAGCGTATGTCAATATCTTCCTGACTTTTTGTGTTGACGGGAATGGAAACCTTAAGGTGACCTAAGAGGACGTTGTCGACAACGCGGGGCGACTCGCCTTGATAAATCGAGAGGTTGATCTCGTTTTGCCCTTTTTGTAGGGCCGAGTTTCTAACAACACGGCTTACAGGGATGACCGTGTTTCGCTCGATAATAGGCTGGAAGTGGCCGCCTTCATACATATCCGGACCAACTTGAACCGAAACATTCGTGCCCAGTGTGAAAGGGCAGACATCTGTCATGACAACGTCTTCAAGCGCGGCGTGACGGCCTACAAGGCCAGCTTGCACGGCAGCGCCTAAGCCAACCACATGGTCAGGGTCGAGGTTGTGCTCAGGGAACAGTTTCAGAAGTCGTGTCACCATGGCGCGAATGACGGGCATGCGCGTTGCGCCGCCAACAAGGACAACACGGTCAATGTTTTCCGCGCGAAGACCTGCATCCATGATGGCCCGAGAAATAGGTTGCCTCAGCCGTTTAACAAGCTTTTCGCAAATCGTTTCAAAGTCTGCGCGGGTAATGGTGAGCGTAGTTTGTTCATTTGCCGCTGTGCCCGTGATTTTGACACTGGCTTCATGGGCTGTGCTGAGTTGTAATTTGGCTTTGTTGGCGAGGTCTCGCAATAAGCCCTTTTTCTTGTCGTCAAGGGCTATGTCTGCGCCGAGCTGTTGGCTGAAGTGGGCGACTATGGCATCCGTGAAGTCTTCGCCGCCTAAGAAGGCATCTCCTGCGGAAGAGCGAACTTCCATGATACCGTCAAATATTTCAAGAATTGAGACATCAAACGTCCCGCCGCCCAAATCGACAACTAAGAATGTGTTTTCGTCTTCTTTGCTATTGAGGCCGTAGGCCAGAGCCGCTGCCGTGGGTTCGTTGATTAAGCGCTCTATTGTCAGTCCGGCCATTTTCCCCGCCGCATAGGTTGCCTTGCGTTGTATATCATTAAAGTAGGCTGGGACGGATATAATAGCGCGCTCGACGGAATGCCCAAGGTAACTTTCTGCGTCGGATTTCAAACTCCGCAAAACCATTGCGGACAATTCTTCGGCGCGGTAAGTTTTTCGTGCAAGCCGAAAGTCACGGTTTGACCCCATATAGCGTTTGAAGCGGGCTACGGTTTTCCTTGGGTGCGTTACAAGGCGGTCGTGGGCGGCTTGGCCGACAATAAGCTCGCCTTTATCCGTGAGGCCGACCACGGAAGGGGTTAGTATGTCGCTTATAGAATTCGGGATGAGTACAGGGCCGTCATCCGTAAAAACGGAAACGAGTGAGTTGGTTGTGCCCAAATCTATCGCAATAATTGTCATCAAGTCCCTCAAACCTTAACGTGTTTGGATATAACTCTAAATTGACATTTTCAACCTATAAATGTGTGCGTTACTTTTGCTTGTGTTTCTAGGGCTTTCAAGTGCGTGTGTTGCGGCATATTCAACACGGAGCACCACACGAGGGTTTTCTTGAAAGATGACCGAATTCACACTGGATTATGGGAATGTGGTAGGTATAAAGCCCCTATGAAAAAACGCGTTGCATTATATCCAGGAACTTTTGACCCGATGACTTTGGGGCATATCGATATTATGAAGCGTGCCAGTAAGCTTTGCGATAAGCTGATCATTGCTGTAGCTATAAATCGTGATAAAAACCCGCTTTTCGGTCTCGATGAGCGTGTGGAAATGGTGGAAATGGCTGTTGCGCCTTTTCGTGACTATATTGATGTCGAGGTGCGCCCATTTGAAGAGCTACTGATTCATTTTGTTGAAAGGGTCGGGGCGACTATGATAGTTCGTGGTCTCAGGGCTGTTTCTGACTTTGAATATGAGTTTCAGATGGCCGGAATGAATGACCGATTGAACCCTAATATTGAGACTGTTTTTCTAATGGCAGACCCGCAGTACCAAACAATAGCGTCAAGGTTGGTTAAAGAAATTGCTCGTTTGGGCGGTGATATTTCGCAATTCGTTACCCCTGAGGTGGAGTTGCGATTGAAGGATAAATATACATGATGTCACGTTTTTCATTAGCGCTTATTACTGCGGCTACACTCGTTAACTCTGCCTGCGCGGCAGAAAATTCTCCAACCTCAGATACCCCGTCTTCCGCTGAAGCTGTGTCTAATGCTGTCACTGATACAGGTTTTACCGCGCCAGACGCTGCATGGCGTGATGTGGATCCTGAAAATACGATTTATATTGATATTAATCATGGCCGCATGGTTGTGGAGTTGTTCCCAGAGATTGCGCCAAAACATACGGCGCGGATTAAAACGCTTACCCGAAAAAAATTCTATGATTACATAACGTTTCACCGAGTCATCAGAGGGTTTATGAACCAGACTGGTGACCCTAAAGGCGACGGAACTGGCGATTCTGACCTACCTGACCTTGAAGGTGAGTTCTCTTTCCGGCGTTCGCCGAGCATGGGTGTCACCTTAGTTGGAACGCGTCCTTTGCAGACGGGTAACCCCACTATGGGGGAAGTGGGCGTTGGATTTTATAAAGGGATGCCCGTAGCATCGTTACCATCTGCGCAGGCGATGGCGACAAAAGACGGTAAAGTCCATGCTTTTGGTCTTCACTGTAAAGGCGTCACATCTATGGCCCGGGGTACAGATCCGAACAGCGCCAATAGTCAGTTTTTTCTTATGCGCGGGAAAGCAGAGCACCTAGACGCAAATTATACGATTTGGGGCAATACCGTTTTTGGACGTGAAAATCTTACAAAGATAAAAATAGGTTCAAAAGGTGACAACCCAAGTTTTGTGCCTGATAAGATGGACACTGTACGCGTAGCCGCCGACTTGCCAGAATCAGAACGGTTACAGATTCAAGTTCTGGATACAGCTAGCTCGGCTTTTAAAAATTATTTGAAAACCTATAAAAAAGATGACGGTAGCTATCCCGACATCTGCGATATTGAAGTGCCAACACGCATCAAGCCTTAGGCACGCATTAACCTCTAAAGGACTATATTCATGGCTGAAAAACTTATAATCTCTGTCGATTCTAATTCCGGCGAAACTGGTGACGTCGTCATTAAGCTTCGCGCTGACCTCGCACCTAAGCATGTTGCGCAAATCACCCGCCTCGCAGAAGAAGGGTTCTATGATGACCTGACTTTCCATCGCGTGATTGACGGATTTATGGCGCAGGGTGGTTGCCCCGATGGAACGGGCATGGGCGGCGCGTCTGAAAATATTCCGGCTGAATTTTCTCGTGAGCCGCATGTTCGGGGCGTTTGTTCTATGGCTCGTTCATCTAACCCTAACTCCGCCAGCAGTCAGTTCTTTATCTGTCTGGATGATGCGACATTCCTTGATGGTCAATATACAGTTTGGGGCGAAGTCGAATCTGGTATGGACCTTGTTGACGCGCTTCCAAAAGGTGAGCCTCCGCGTTACCCTGGCAAAATTGTGAAAGTTACGGCGCAATAATTTTATTGTGCGGTATCAACCGCGTTAGTTTGGCGGGTTTTATCCGATTATAGCTCAAGGCAGTATGTCATTATGGATGTCGATGCATTTGATTTTGACCTGCCTGACGACAGGATCTCACTACGCCCGGCGAGCCCGCGTGATTCGGCGAGGCTGCTTCATATTGAGAGCCGTGGCGGCCTAAGTGATCACCGCGTGTCTGACTTGCCAAACTTGCTCCGCGCCGGCGATGTTTTGGTTTTAAACGATACGCGCGTTTTAAAAGCTGCCCTAACGGCTACGCGGCCAGCTCGCGCTCACGGTGGCGGCGGACCTGTTACTTTATCTATCAATTTACATAAGCGTGTATCGGATGATTCGTGGCAAGCCTTCGTCAGGCCTGCCAAGCGCATCAAAGTTGGCGATATTTTGCATATGTCTGATGCTTTAAAGGCTACTGTTACCGGAAAGCATGCTGGCGGCGATACAGTTCTGCAGTTTAATGTGTCGGGCTTGGCGCTGGATGCTGCGATTGAGCAAACGGGCGTGCCGCCTCTGCCGCCTTATATTGCCCGCAAGCGCGCACCGGATACTCAGGATATTGAAGACTACCAGACAATATACGCCAACGATTCGGGCTCTGTAGCCGCTCCTACAGCGGGCTTACATTTTACAGATGCGGTTTTTCAAGATCTCAAGGCACGCGGTGTCCAAATTGAACGTCTGACGTTACATGTCGGTGCTGGGACGTTTCTGCCCGTAAAGAGCGATAATACAGATGATCATGACATGCACAGTGAGTGGTTCTCTATTGATGAGGAAACGGCAGGGCGTATCAATGAGGCTAAAGACGAAGGGCGACGAGTTATCGCTGTCGGAACAACCGCTTTGAGGGCGCTTGAGAGCGCGGCGACGGGGCAGGGTTTAAAAGCTTACGCCGGAGAAACAGACATTTTTATAACGCCCGGGTACAAGTTTAAAACGATAGATGGGCTGATGACGAATTTCCATTTACCAAAATCGACATTGTTCATGCTTGTTTCAGCGCTGGCGGGGCTTTCGGTGATGCAGGGCGCTTATAAATATGCGATTGAGGCAGGTTATGGGTTTTATTCCTACGGCGATTCTAGTCTGATGTGGAAAGCTTAGACCATGGCAGTATTTCCTTTTGATATTCATGCAGTAGAAGGCAAGGCGCGTACTGGAGTTCTTAGAACCCCGCGCGGTGATATTCGCACACCGGCTTTTATGCCAGTGGGCACGGCGGGAACCGTCAAGGGCGTCTATATGGATCAAGTGCGTAGCGCTGGGTCTGATATAATTTTAGGTAATACCTATCATTTGATGCTTCGCCCAGGGGCTGAGCGCGTGAAGAAACTAGGCGGATTACACCAATTTGGTGGTTGGGATGGCCCTATCTTAACCGATTCGGGCGGTTTTCAGGTGTGGTCGCTCTCGAAACTACGTAAAATGAGCGAAGAGGGTGTAACCTTCCAGAGCCATATTGATGGGTCCAAACACGTCCTTACGCCTGAGCGGTCTATTGAAATTCAAGCTGATCTTTTAGGGGCTGATATTTCTATGCAGTTCGACGAATGCACGGCGTTTCCGTCTCCTTATGACGAAGCGGCGAGGTCAATGGAGCTGTCTTTGCGGTGGGGTAAGCGCTCGCTTGAGGCTTTCGGAGAGCGCGAAGATCAGACTTTATTTGCGATTGTTCAGGGGTCAACTTTCCCCGAGCTAAGGCTTAGAAGCGCGCAGGCGAGCGTCGACCAGAAAATATCAGGCGGCTATGGCGGTTTTGCGATTGGCGGCCTCGCTGTAGGCGAGGGGCATGACGCTATGTGCGAAACTTTGGACTATACAGTACCTGCACTTCCAGAAGATCGCCCGCGCTACCTTATGGGGGTTGGGAAGCCAATTGACTTGGTCGAGGCTGTCTACCGCGGCGTCGATATGTTCGATTGCGTGATTCCAACGCGTTCTGGGCGGCACGGCCAAGTGTGGACTGATACTGGCCCGTTTAATATTAAAAACGCGAGGTTTGCTGAGGATCAGAACCCTCTGGATGCCCGGATCGATTGCGCGGCTTCGCAGGATTACTCACGTGCCTATGTTCACCATCTTATCCGTTCAGGGGAATTGTTAGGATCAATGATTCTTAGCTGGCATAATATCGCCTATTTCCAAGACCTCATGCTGCGCATGCGCGATAGTATTGCTAAGGGTGAGTTTGAGACGTTTGTAAGAGACTTTAGACTAGGCCTGAACACTTAGTCCTTACTGTCTAAGGTCATCGTCTTGGAAGTCGCTGACGTTGCTGGGGCGGCGTATAAAATCCTGGACATTTTCGCGAAACGCCGACGCCGATCAGAAAGCTAAGCCGCTCTCTGCCGCGCTTATCTGCGTCCTGACCTTCCTGTTGTCTTCTGTATGCGCCGCTCGCATATCTAACAATGCCGCGGTACGGTATGATGGATGTTGCGGCGCTTTCGATAATTTCGTGTGCGGCTTCGCCAATGTTGCCAGCTCTTGTCTTACGGTCGTAGTGAGGACCGTTTAATCGGCGTTCGTTAAGTTTTATCGCTTTTTGAATGTCGCGCGTTTCCCGAAGAATCGCTGTGCAGGACGTTGTTGTGTCGGTGCCGTAAGGGTTTTGTAGAAGTGCGAGCTGCCTCGGAACGGGCTTTATGCCTATGTTTAGATCTCTGATTGGTGCAGTTGCGGCGTAGGGGATGTGTTTCACACTGTTGGAATAATTGCCGTTGGGCATGGCAGCAGGATTAGGCACGGAGGCGCAACTGCATAGGCAAAGGCCTGCCAATATTCCTGTTGTTCTTGCGTGCTTAGTGATTGAGTCAAAATAAGCCAATTTTTCACCTTATTTGGGGTTGACCTTTGGTCAAACCCTTTCTAATTATCGCGCGCTCTCAAGGGAGCCCGTAGCTCAGTTGGTAGAGCGCCTCACTTTTAATGAGGATGTCCACGGTTCAAGTCCGTGCGGGCTCACCATCTCTTTAAGGTTAACCTATAGTTAACTTTTTTTGGAGGTGGTAGGCAATTCAACCTATTAGCGTAAAGAATTGTTTAGTGATGCATTTTAGCAACTTTTCAATAATAATCGTTTGAATATATGCAAATAGTGGTATTCAGAGGGTGGTCAAACGGAATCAAATCGTGTAGCCAACCTAAATAACATTGGATGCGTTTTGCGTGATCCCTGTTCTATGCGCAATTAAGCGTAAATTTAACTTGCGGCTTTTTGGCCGCTGTCGGAGGAAAGAATATGAAGCTCAAGCTTCTAACAGCGGCCGCTACAGCCGCGTTGATGGCAGCGCCATCCCTCGCGTCCGCAGATGATGCCGGTTGGTATCTTCGCGGCAATGCGGGTTACGGCGTTCATACTGAAATGGATCTTACTGGAGACATCACTGGTGATGTTGAAAGTCAAGGCAATGCGACTGGCTCAGTAGGTCTTGGTTACGAATTTGGTAACAACTGGCGCCTAGAGTTGGACGGCGCAAGTTTGTTCACTGACTTGGGTAAAGTTAGTAGCTATCCTAACACAGCTTCAAAGCTCACAACCAACACAGCGATGCTTAATGCAATTTATGATTTCAATGACTTTGGTCGTTGGGAGCCGTATGTCGGTGCTGGTATTGGTATTGTACGTGCGCGCACATCCACTGCAGTTCATGATTTTCCAAGCGCGACGCCGATTGTTCCAGGTGTTGTAAACGTAAACAACCCTGCTTGTACATCTGGCGCAGTTTGTAGCTTTAAAGATACAGACACTGGCTTAGGTTGGCAGCTTCTTGCTGGTCTTGGTTATCAGGTCTCTGACAACCTTACTTGGGATACGCAGTACCGTTATTTGAACGCGACAAACCTCGACTTCATAGGTCAAATTGATAATGCAGCTGGTGCATTCAGCATGGAAGATGTTGGCGCTCATAGCGTAATGACTGGTTTCCGTTATAAGTTCGGTGCGCCTACGCCGCCAGCAATGCAAACATGTTGGGATGGATCATCCATTCTTGCGTCTGCGACCTGTGCTGCTGAGCCTGTCCGCATGAAAGTTTGTTGGAATGGGGATGAAATCCCTGCGAGCGACACGTGTGTTGCGCAGCCGCCAGCAATGCAAACATGTTGGAATGGAAGCGAAATTCTCGCGTCTGCAACATGTCCGGCGCGCCCGACATTTACATGTCCTGATGGATCTATCGTTTCCGACGAATCAATCTGTCGTTTGATCTATGTGCAAAACCTTTGTGCTGAGCAGCTTCGTTCCGAAATCATCTACTATGAGTTCGATAAAGGTCAGTCTGCTGAGACACGCAACACAATCCAAAATGTTCTTGATACAGGTCAGTACTGTAAAGTCGACAACATCCGCGTTGTTGGTCACACAGATACATCAGGTCCAGCGGCTTACAACTTGGCTCTTTCCAAGCGCCGCGCTGCGGACGCTCGTACAGAGTTCGTTCGTCAAGGTATGAACCCTGCGATCATCACATCTGAAGGCAAAGGCGAAACTGAGCCACGCATTCAAACTGGTGACAATGTTAAGGAACGTGAAAACCGCCGGACAGAAGTTCTGATCCAGCTTTCTGAAGTTGGCGTTGCTAACTAAGAATTTTTACTCATTAAAGTTTGAACGGCTCGGTTTATAACCGGGCCGTTTTTTTTTGAGGCAAAGGCTTCTTTCTATAAGTGTTTTTTTGGATGGAATTTGTTTGAATAGGACTATAATTGTTAAGGCCTTCTTGTTTGCAACCTTGGTGCCCCTTTGACCTCCGAATTGAACTCCCTCTCATTATCCAACGCCGAGCAGAGAATTGTTGATGCTATCGATGATCAACAGTCATCCATGGTCTCGACTTTATTATCTTGGTCTGCTCAAAACTCTGGAAGCCATAACCGCGAAGGCCTCGACACTATGCGGTCTATGCTCAAGACATATTTTTCAAGTTTACCCGGTCATGTATCCGAAGTTGTCCTTGGGTCTGGAGAACATGTTCGCCCAGACGGCGTCATTTCTAAAGTCGACTATGCGCCGGGCCTTAAGCTAACTGTGCGACCTGAAGCTCCGGTTCAGCTTGTTCTAACAGGCCATTACGACACGGTTTTTCCAAGAGACAGCCACTTCAAAACACCAATCTATATTGACGATGATACAGTCAATGGCCCTGGTACTGCTGATATGAAGGGCGGGATCTTGGTTATGGCAGAAGCCTTGCGCGCGCTAGAAAAATACACCCATGCATCCAATGTGGGTTATAATATTCTGCTTAGTCCGGACGAAGAAATTGGCTCTCCGGGCTCTGCGCCGCTGCTTGCCGCGCTTGGCCGCAAAGCCCATGTTGGTCTTACCTATGAACCGGCTTTGGCTGACGGCTCTATGGCTGGCGCGCGAAAAGGCAGCGGAAACTTTGCACTTATTGTACGCGGCCGGGCGGCTCATGCGGGCCGCGAACATCATCTCGGACGGAATGCCATTGCAGCTCTGTCTGAATTTATCGTCGCGCTTGACGCTCTGAACGGTCAGCGCGAAGGCGTTACGTTCAACATTGCTAAAGTCGATGGCGGAGGCGCGCCTAATATCGTGCCGGAGCTTGCGATTGGCCGTTTCAATGTCCGTATGCTTGAAACCTCTGATATGGCGTGGATCGAATCACAATTATCAGCATTGGTTTCTGCGGTTGCAGCTAAGGACGGCTTAACCGCTGAACTCACAGGCGGGTTTACTCGTCCGCCAAAGCCTATGGCTCCCGCAAATGCCCAAGTTTTTGATTGGGTAAAGCAAGCCGGACGGCTTATCGGCCAAAATATACGATGGGCTCCAAGCGGTGGTGTCTGCGAGGGTAATAATTTGTGGGCCTCTGGCTGCCCAAACGTGGATACGCTCGGAGTGCGAGGCGGGGATATTCATTCTGACCGTGAATTTATAAAGCTTTCTAGCCTCACTGAACGAGTGCGCCTGTCCACAGTCATTCTGATGAAGCTGGCTAGCGGTGAGTTTGATGCTGTCGCAGTCAAAAAAATGGCCCAAGATCCGCGCTCATGTTAGTTGTTCGCCCGATAGACGTTAATGACTTTGGTATGTTCATAGGGCTTGCGGAAAAGGCCGGACCAGGGTTTACGTCTTTAGCAGTAAGCCATGTTATATTGGAAGAGCGTCTTAAAAAATCCATCACCACATTTTCTGATTCAAATGATATTTCACCTGAGCACCTTTATCTCTTAGTTATCGAAGATAACGAAACACAGAAAATCGTCGGCTTGAGTGCTGTTAAGGCTCAGATTGGTTTGAGAGATCCATTTTTCAATTTTCGAATCGTGAATGCGGCGCAAAAATCTACTGTAACTGACCGCCGTTTTGACATGGAAGTTCTGATTCTCGTCAATGAATATTCCGGTGCGTCAGAGGTCGGAACTTTGTTTGTGTCGCCTGATATGCGAGGAACTGGGGCAGGGAGGCTTATTTCGCAAGCTCGGTACATGCTTATGGCCAGCGATCCGGATCGATTCGGCACTACGGTAATTTCTGAGCTGCGCGGTAATGTTGATGAAGCTGGAGTTTCGCCGTTCTGGGAGGCGATAGGGCGTAAATTTTTCCATATGGACTTCACTGAAGCCGATCATATTAGTGCCGAGAAGGATAATCAGTTCATTCTAGATTTGATGCCCAAACATCCTATCTATGCCGAACTTTTGCCGGAAGACGCCCAAGCTGTTATGGGGCAAACCCATCCTGCGGGAGCAGGGGCAAAGCGTTATCTTGAGGCCGAAGGTTTTCGGTATAATGGTGTGATTGATATATTTGATGCGGGGCCGTCTATGAGTGTACCGCGCGATGATATTCGGACCGTGCGCGAGAGCCGAACCGTGAGGGTTCAAGAACGAAATACAGTGTTAGAGGCTTCCTTAACGGCTCTAATCAGTAATAATAAGATCGAGGGTTTTCGATGTATACTCGATAGTGTTGTTTTTGACGGTGAAATTGGACGCCTGTCTGCGGACGCAATGCAGGCTCTTAATATAAAGGCGGGCGACGAGGCCCGCATATGGATAAAAAAATGAACAAGACGATTTTTGTAAATGCAGAGTGGAAAACAGGCAGTGGTGACAGCTTTAATAGCGTCGATCCAGCTTCAGGTGAAGTCATCTGGTCCGGCAATAGTGCCTCTGAAAATGATGTTGATCAGGCGTTTAAGGCCGCAAAGTCGGCTTTTGAAACGTGGTCAATGCTGCCGGTAGAAGAGAGACTCGCTATTGTTGAGCGCTTCAAAACCATTGCGCTTGAAGGAAAGCCACATATGGCGGAGCTTATCGCGCGTGAAACAGGCAAGGTTTTATGGGATGCCACAGGTGAAGGCGGCGCAATCTCGGGCAAAGCTGATATATCTGTTACGGCTTATAAGGACAGAACAGGCGGTATGGAGAGAGAAACGGCGTTTGGCCGGGCCTCATTGCAGCACCGCGGGCACGGCGTTATGGCGGTGTTGGGGCCATATAATTTTCCGGCGCATCTTCCCAATGGCCAGATATTGCCTGCATTGATCGCTGGCAACACGGTTGTTTTTAAGCCCAGTGAACAGTGTCCCGCCGTTGGCGAGGCCTTGACAAAACTTTATGCGGAAGCTGGATTTCCTGCGGGCGTTATTAATATGGTACAAGGTGGCCGTGATACGGGCGCGGCTGTGCTTTCTCATCCTGATGTTGATGGTGTTTTGTTTACGGGATCAGCCAAGACGGGCGCTTTCATTCATAAAATGTTCGGCGGCAGGCCTGAAATTATTTTGGCCTTGGAAATGGGGGGCAATAATCCACTGATTGCTTGGGATGTGGAAGACACGCGGGCGGCGGCTAGCATGATCGTTCAGTCGGCATTTGTGACGTCAGGCCAAAGATGTACATGCGCTCGCCGTCTCATAATTCCTGTGGGCGTTGCGGGAGATAAAATCCTAAAATCAGTCATAGACATGACGCATGCACTGACACTTGGGGCTTGGAATGCTGCTGAAACGGCGTCAATCGGCCCCGTCATCAGCGCTGATATTGCAGGGTTCGTTGTAAAAAGCGCCGCTGCTCTTGAAGATTTTGGCGCTAAGACACTTAAGCCCGCGAAAATCTCTCCTCTTGGCGCGGCTTTCGTCGAGCCGGGTATTTACGATGTCACAGGGTGTGATGTTCCTGATGAGGAAATATTTGGGCCCGTTTTGCAGGTTGTCCGCGAACATAATTGGGACGCGGCTATCAAAGCTGCAAACAATACTAAGTTTGGCTTAGCAGCGGGTCTTATTTCTGACAAAATGGAGCATTGGGATAATTTCAAGGCGCGTATTCGAGCCGGTGTTGTGAACTTTAACCGCCCGACAACAGGCGCGGCAGGGTTCTTGCCGTTTGGCGGCCCTGGCGCGTCAGGCAATCATAATCCCGGCGCTTATTATGCCGCTGATTTTTGTGCGTGGCCCATGGCGAGCCAAGTCGCAGACATGCCTGAATTTATGCCTATGCAAGGCCTGAAAGCATGAGAGACAAGCCTACCGTAGCCTTCGAAGCTAATTTTGACGGCCTAATTGGGCCAACTCATAATTATGGCGGCTTGTCTGATGGAAATCTGGCCTCTGCAAAAAATGCAGGTCTTGTTGCCAGTCCGAAACAAGCCGCCTTACAAGGCCTTGAGAAAATGCGAGCCATGCATGATACAGGGCTTTGGCAGGGCGTTTTGCCACCCCACCAGCGTCCGCATTTGCCGACATTGAGACGTGCTGGCTTTAGTGGATCGGATGAAACAGTATACAAAGCTGCGTGGGCGAATGCGCCGCGTCTTGCTAAGAACACGCTGTCTGCATCAAGTATGTGGGCCGCGAATGCTGCGACGGTCAGCCCGTCTCCTGATTGTAAAGATGGAACACTTCATCTGACACCGGCTAACTTGTCTACAATGCTTCATCGCTCTATCGAACATGAACAAACGGGGCGGGCATTACGGGCGGCGTTTCCGTTTGCATGCGTGCATGACGTATTGCCTGAGCAAAATGTGTTTGCCGATGAAGGCGCAGCGAATCATGTGCGGTTATGCGGCAATCGTTCAGAGCAGGGTGTTGAACTCTTCGTCTATGGTCGTGATGGTTATGATCCGCAACGTGCCGGTTATCCTGCAAGGCAAACCCTGCAATCCGTCAATGCGATTGCTCGCGCGCACGGACTCGATGATTCGAGAACCGTATTTGCACGGCAGTCAGACACAGCGATTGACGCAGGAGCCTTTCATAATGATGTGGTTTGCGTCGGGTCTATGAATACGCTTTTTTATCATGAGTTGGCTTTTGCTGACACGGCCAAACTACATGCGGATATAAAGAAGGCGGCGCAAGATGTGTTCGAGCCTAAGTTCATTGAAGTCCCGCATAGCGATGTTCCTATGGCGGAGGCGATCAAGGCTTATCTTTTTAATTCGATGCTCGTTAAATTTCCCGGTGATGATAGATTAACCCTTGTGGCCCCGCTTGAAACGGAAGAAATGGATTCGACGCGGCGCTACTGTGCAAAACTCACATCAGGAAACGGCCCCATTGGGCGTGTGAAGTTTGTCGATGTTCGTCAATCTATGCGCAATGGTGGCGGTCCTGCATGCTTGCGCTTACGTGTTACTCTCACGCAGCCAGAATGGGACCAAGTGAATCGAAAAATGATATTTAACGCGGAGTTGCATGAGGTGCTTGATAGCTGGATCAATAGACATTACCGAGATCAGCTGTCGCCAGAGGATTTACCCGACCCATCATTAATGACAGAAAGTTTTACAGCGCTCGATGAACTGACTAGGATCATGAACCTAGGGTCAGATTTTTACCCATTTCAGCGGGGCTAGGCTCAAAAATCATGCAAGATAACGTACAGGCACAAAGCTGGAGTGATTACTGGAAGGGTCGAGCTGTCACAAAAAACGGTGCTATGTCTGTAGGAGCCGGCATTGAGAGCGATGAAGATATACATGCTTTTTGGGATGACTTTTTTGCGCCTATTGCGCCCAATACACCATTCTTAGACTTAGCTTGCGGGGCTGGGGCTGTGGCGAGCCGCGCTCAAAAAAGTGGTTGCTCTAATGTTACAGGCGTCGACGTCTCCGAAGGTGCAATTCAAGCGCTGGCCGAAAATTGCCCTGGAGCAAAAGGCATTGTTGCGCCGGCGAATGCCACGGGGCTCGTTGATGGGGCTTACGGGCTTATAGCCAGCCAATTTGGGTTTGAATACGCGGGCGCAACGCGTGTTGTTCCAGAGGTTTCCCGACTTCTAGCCCCGGGCGGAAGATTTATTGCCCTTTGCCATATGAAGGGCAGTGTGATCGAAACCGAAGTGGCTGAAAAACGTAATCAAATTCAAGCCATTATCGATACGGGATTTATTGAACACGCTAAGGTCTTATTCGAAGCGGATAAAAGGCTAGGGGATGATGTAGGCTTTGCCGCGGCCTTGGACAGCTTTAGGCCAGCTCAAGACGCGCTTTTAGCGATCGCAAAGTCCTCTGGCGGTCTTGCAGCTCACCTTTACGAGGGGACGCAAACTTTATACTCAAAACGCCTGAATTATTCACTGGAAGATATGACGGGTTGGCTTGACGGCATGGCTAATGAAATCGTGGCTTACTATAATCGCATGCAAAGTATGATCGATGTCGCTCTGTCAGAATCTGATGTTAAAAGTATTGATCAAGCTTTTGAAAACTATGGATTAAGTTTCAATGGTGCGGCAGTGTTTAAGGCTGGGGTGATGCAAGATCAGCTCGGCTGGGTTATTCAGGCCTCAAAAGATTAGACGTCTAGAGGGCCACTCCCGACCGTCCGCCTGAGTTGGCATATGCTTGAGTGCCGCGCGTGTAGACTTTGTCTGTGGCGAGTATATCTGTGATGCTGTGAACGGCGTTAGATTGTGACATAAACTCATAGATCGGCCCAAAATCTTGTTGTGTCGCTTCGAATAATTCTTCGAAAGAGTTGATGGCAAAGTAGACCTGCTGGAAATCGTCAATGCGGTAATCAGTTTGCATAACCCTCTCGAGATCAAAATGCAGCCGATTAGGTGAGGGGTTTTCGAGGCTAAACACACTTTCTGTTCGGGATGACATAATGCCGGCACCGTAAATTTTAGGGCCATCTGATGTTTGCATTAACCCGAACTCGACAGTGTACCAGTAGAGCCGTGCGAGGTTTTTGAGACAATCATATTTCAATGCCCGTAATCCGCCCTTGCCATACGCTTCCATATAATCCGCGAAAACGGGTTGAGCGAGCAAAGGCACATGGCCGAATACATCATGGAAAATGTCCGGTTCTTGAATGTAGTCCATCTGGTCTTTGGCGCGCATAAACCGCCCCGCTGGAAAACGGCGATTTGCGAGATGCTCAAAGAAAATATCATCGGGAACAAGGTGCGGCACAGCCACCACTTGCCAGCCCGTCAAGTTGTAGAGTGCGTCATTGATGCGAGCAAAGTCCGGTATGCCGCCTTCATTAAGGTTCAGGGCTGACAGACCCGTGAAAAACTCAGGCACGGCCCGTTTCTTTATAACCTTGATTTGCCGTTGATAGAGATTCTGCCAAATCGCGTGCTCCTCCGGCGTGTAGGCCTCCCAGCATTGCTTAATGGTGAAATCTGCCGCAGGTGTTTGCGCGGCAGTTACGGGGTCAATTATTGCCATTTTTCGCGCCTTCATGTGTCATGTTTCCCACATAAGGTTTAATGTGTGAAATTAAAACTCATAAACTCGTGAAATCACATAAATTTATGCCAAAAATTGTCGGGCGAAAGCTACGGTAAGGGACGATCTACCGGGGGCTGTCGCTATGACTATTCTTCTGAGGGCTATTCTTTCTTTTCAGTTTCGGGCTTTGGCTTCTCTTTGGTTTTTTTGCCAAACAGACCTCCCAGTAAATCTGACACGGCCTCTTCAGTGCTTTGTTGCTGCGAAGGCGTTTTGGTCGCCGGTGTTTCGGTTGTCGGTGTCGGAGTTTCTGTAGAGGGCGTTTGGGTGTTGCCGCCCAAGATGCCGCCTAGAATATTACCGACAGAGCCGCCAACTTGATTTGTAAGTTCTTGCTGGAGGCGGGACTTTGCTTTTGCAGCTGCGATTTGTGTTAAAAGTTGCGTGTCTAGTCCGACGGATGCATCGCCAAAGCCGCCTTTAACCCGTATAGGAATACCAAAACTAGCCAAATCCCCGGCACTTTTCCCTGTCAAATGCGGGCGGAGGCTGAAATCAACAGCTTGGCCTCCAAGGTCAATTTCGCCTGCGCCTTGCGCCGCTACGCCTAGGCCGCTGAGGGAAAAATTACCGATTTTTGCCACGCCGTTTTCGATGGTGAAGAGGCCAGCAATATCGTTAAATTTGGTCGTATATTGCGACCCTATGCCCGACGGGAGTGTCCGGCTTGTTAAAGCTTGATCGAGCCCCGTTAAAAGTTGGCTTAAATCGACACCTGAAATTTGGCCGTTGAGCAGTTTAAAGTCGCCGCTCCCAGATAGGGACTTCATGAGGGCGGCTTGCGAGGCTCCGCTGCCGCGTATGGAAACAACGGTGCCGCCTTCGCCTGTGGCGTTAGTAAAGCCCGCAACAGCTGATAAGAAAGCATTTGAATTGAGGTCAGACATTTTCAAGTCGAGCGCAACGGCGGGGACTGCGCCATTAGCATTGAGCGAAGCCGTGACGCTTCCAAGGCCGCCATACATGTTGAGCTTAGGTACTTCCGTGTTCAAGATGCCGTTGCGTAGTTTCGCGTCGACATTGGCGGCTCCCATTTTAAGCCTGTCCGTTGTCATGCTCGGTGTGTTGAACTTGAAATCACCGTCAATCGCTTTCAACATAGTCATATTAAGAGGTTGATCGCTCCACGGTTGAATTTCACCTGTCGGGTTCTGCGCAGCGTAACTGGCCATGTAGGGCCGAAGATCGAGCCCCTCCATATCCAAGACGCCGCTAACAAAAGGCTTAGCCCCTTTGAGATCGACAGAGAAGTTGCCCTTACCTTTCAAATGGTCGAGCGTAATGTCGGCCCCAGTGAAACCAATGTCCGACGGTGTGCCTTTGACGTTTCCGGAAATGGCAAAGGCTTCGTAAATTGGTCCTATCTGCGTGCTTGCAGGCAGAATTGTTCCAGTTTTTGTGGCAAGGGTTCTTATGGAGGGTATGTCGGCATTTAACAGCCCGTCAACGGAGAAACCGTTATTCATAGATGCGCCGCCCTGAAAGCTGCCGTTGATATCCCCGTCTTGTAACTGAGCCTCTAGCTCTGTGATTTTTACAGATTTCTCCGCGCCGTTAACAGCGCCCTTGGCCGATATTTTACCAATCGCGTTTGCGTAGGGGATATCCATACCTGAGGCAGCAGAAAACTCATCCAAAGATGTGACTTGGCTGTCAAAGACCCCAGCAAAGGCAAGCGCTTCGCCAAGGGTGATGTCGCCTGTATACTGGCCTTCCACAACGCCGCCTTTAGATGCAACTTCAAGTCCGGAAAGTTTTGTGGTGTTTCCGTTATAAACCACTGTTCCTTTTACATCGAGGTTCTTAGCGGCTTTGGCTTGAGGGATGTCAAGCTTCAGAGCGTCAATGATAGCCGGTATAGACGCGGCGGTTGCTGTGAAATTCCCGTTTGCTAAAAGCGTTTCGGCGTAAGTTCCTGAGCCCTTAAACGTAGCATCAATACCATCACCTTTGATGGCGGCATCAATATTATTGGCTGTAAACCCTGTTCCCTTGGCCGCTAGTGATGCGGTCACTTTGGCCGATTGTGCTAATTCTAAGCCGTTTATCTGCTTGCCGAAAAGACTTGCGAGTTTGGCTATGTTTTTTGCATCAAGGCTGACTTCGCCGTCCAAGACGGGTTTGTCTGCCAGAGTAAAAGACCCTCTATACACGGCGTCGATCAAGTCACCTTTCGCCTGTATATCAGTGCCTGAGCCTGAGAAGATGCTACCATCATAGTGGTAGTCGCCTTTAAGTGAAGCAGTCTTAGCGATTTGCGCGACGGGAAGTTCGCTCGGAATATAGAGCGACAGGGCCGCGACGTCGGAAATGTTTCCGTCCAGATTGAGTTTAAATGCAATCGCTTCTGACTGTAAAAATTCTCCTTTGGCCTTAACGTCCATGAAGTTTGTTGAAAGGTTCAACGAGACGGGAGCCTGCTTGCCGTCAAGAAACGCCCGAGGAGAATTGAGCGTCATGTCAATTTTTACGGGCTCGTCATTTACGATTACATCGCCAGTTATCTCAACGGGTTTTGAAAGGCTGGGTAGTGAGAACCGTAAATTTACGCTACGAAGATCGTAAGAGGTATCCGTCGTTGCATCTTTATAGGAAATGGCGCCGTCTTCGAGAGTGAATTGCCCGATTGCGGGGTCGATCTCAGCATAGCGGCCATCACGTTTGAACGGCCCATCGTCGACGGTGTTTGTGTCTGCGGAGACCTCTTCGTCTGTCTTAGGCGTGCCTAATACCCAGTTGGCTTCGCCGTCACTTTTTTTCTCAAGGTTGATGTCAGGTTTGCGAAGCGTGAATGATGCAATTTCGACTCGTTTTGAGAGAAGGGGAATGAGCTTAATTTTTGCGTCTAGGCCGTCCATAGACGCAAAGTGTGCGCTTTCAAAGCCGTCAGGGTTAGCAATGACAACACGTCCTGTTTTTGCTCGAATCGATGGAAAGACAGAAAGTTTAACCTCGCCGTCTATGGTGACATCGCGGGCCAGCTCTTTGGAGAGCTGCATCTGAATTTTCTCTTTATAAACAGAGGAGGGAATGAGCGAGGGGACTATAGCGATTGCGGCGACTAAGAGCCCTATGATGATGAACAGGCCAATGAATACTTTGCGCATGGGTGCCTCCAAGGCTGTGTGTTTTCGATTCCACGACCCTATAGCGCTTATTATGAATGAGAGCAAAACAGGGTGTGCGGTCATGGCGGCCAAATAGCAGTCAAACTCTGTATATTTTGCGACGGTTCGTGTATGCTTTGTGTAGCATTGGGGAAATATTAGGAGGACTTATGTGTATTCATGATCATCATACGGACGAAACGCAGACACAAGAGATACGGGACATGCACCGCCGTAGAACCTTGATTCAAGGTTTGGCCGCAGGCGGAGTTCTGACGGTTGCTAGTTCGAGTCTTTCGGGCTGTACGACGAATCCTGAAACGGGCGCCAAACAATTCGTCGCTTTTGCACCTGGGGACGCCGCATTGAGCCAGGCTGCAGCGCAATCATGGAATGAAATTAAAGCGAAAACACCACAGTCAAATGACCCTCGCTATACAACACGCCTTAAAAATGTGGGTAAGCGGGTTTCTAAGGGGGCAAATAAACATACCGAAAAGTGGGACTACCGGGTTATCGCCGAAGATACGAAAAACGCCTTTGTTTTACCGGGGAACCGCGTGGCGTTTTATACTGGCATGATGGATTTCACAGATAATGATGATCAGGTAGCTGCAATCATGGGGCACGAAGTGGGCCATGTGACAGGCCGTCATGCGAGAGAACGGATGAGTATACAAACTGCCGGAGCTTTGGGGCAAGGCGCAGTAGCTATCGCTGGCTCATCGGTGTTGGGTGATAAATGTAAGAAGGCCTCTCGGACTCAAGTCGAATACAATCAATGTATGAGCGGCGCTCAGCAAAAAACTCAGTTGCTACAACAAGCTATGGGACTTGGGTTTATGGTTGGGATTTCTTTGCCTTATTCACGTCGCCACGAAAGCGAATCGGACCTGCTCGGGGCAAAATATATGTACAAGGCGGGGTTCGATCCGTATCAGGCGGTAAAGCTTTGGGAGAAGATGGCAGCGGACAGTGAGAGCCGTCAGCCGGAATTCATGTCTACTCACCCGGATCCTGCACGCCGCGCCCGTGATTTGCACGAATATATTAAATATCAAGAGCAACTTGGCAGCCAAGGGTGGCAATCTATCCAAATGCCGGGATGAGCTAACCTTTTACAGAGAAAATATTTCAAAACACGACTTGATAGGGGGCGGGGCTTCGTATAGATACCGCCGCTAACGCATCTTGATGTGCCGCCTTAGCTCAGTTGGTTAGAGCGCTGGTTTGTGGAACCAGAGGTCCTCAGTTCAAACCTGAGAGGCGGTACCATTTCCTTAAGTATCGTAAACAGATCCTTTACCATAAGAATCTAGGTTTCGACCTAATGGAGTTCTTATGACGACTGTTTTGTTAGAGCATATAAAAGAAGACGATGTACGGGTGCTTTTAAAGCATTCAGACGCCGAAAAACGCGCGGGCGCGGGCCAGCGCATATGCCGAACAGTTCGAGCAGGAAGCCTTTCGAAAGAAGAACGTGCTTTCGCCCACAAGCTCTTACAGGTCATGGTCGAAGATGCCGCATCTATTGTCCGGCGCACCTTATCGATTACGCTTAAGAACTCTCCTGAACTGCCACGCGAGATTGCGAAAAAGATCATCGCGGACATTGATAATGTAGCCATTCCGGTGTTGGTGAATTCTCCTGTGCTAACGGATGAAGACTTGATTGAAGTTTTGCGGTCAAAAGCTGCTTCCAAAATAATTGCCATAGCTAAGCGCGCAAAGGTTAGCGGAACGCTCGTTCGCGAGATTGTTCGCTTCGGCGACAGTCACGCCGTCGCCGAAGTAGCGGCCAATGACGGCGCAATTATTGATCCGGCGTTTGCGGCCACGATGCTTGATCTCTACCATGATGATGATTTGATCAAAGAAGCCTTTATCGCCCGCCGCGACCTTCCGGTTCGCGTGATGGAAAAGCTTATTGCAATGGTAAGCGATGAGGCGGCTCTGCTTATTAATCGCCGTCACAACTTGCCTATGGATTTGTCTGTAGAGTTGACGACACGCGCTAGAGAACGTGCCACGCTTGATATTGTCGGTGATGATATGGGCGAACGCGATATGCAATTGTTGATCGAGCGCCTTCATCAGGAAGGCCGCCTTATGCCGTCTATTGTTATTCGCATGGCCGGTCTTGGACGGATGCGGCTTCTAAAGTATGCTCTGTCCGCACTGTCAGGTATTCGCCCAGCAAAAGCCGCGTTGATGATTCATGACGGCGGACCTTTTGGTCTTAAAGCGTTATGCGAGCGTGCTGGAATGACACTGGCGCAAACGAAAGTCATTCGGGCGGCCTGTGCGATGTTCCATGATTTAGAGGCGTGCGGAACAGAATATGACCAAACATTCTTTCAGTCGTTGATGATCGAGCGTATGCTCACACTGCCATATGATCTATCTGAAGGGGATCAAGAGTGGTTTTTGGAGCGCCTCGATGGATTGCAACAGCTGTCCGGAGCAGCATAAGGCTTCGCTATACGTTGAGCCCATAATCAGTTCGTGTATTATAGACCCTTATTAAAAGGGTTTCTCATGCGATTTTTATTTTTTACTGTACCTACCATCCTCGTCTGTTTTTTCGCGCAGCCGCTGGCTTTGGCTCAAACTCCAGAGTTTCAAAAGGGGCCAGTGTTTGAAAATTACGGTCCAGTCACCAAGGTCGATGCGAATTTCAAAATTCCAGAGCGCGCGAAATTCAATGTTGTGTTCGATGTCGCTAAGCCAGCAGCTAAGGAAGGATTTAACCGCAGTTTTGAAAGTGCGGCGCGGTTCATAAATATGCATGTAGCTGCAGGCGTTCCGCAAGAAAACATTCAGGTTGCGATTGTCGTCCACGGGAAAGCGTCGTTTGACCTGACTGAGGACGCATTCTTTGCTAGTGGCAATGATCACAAGTCAAATCTTAGCGCGCGGCTTATAGAGGCTCTGCAAAAGCAAGGCGTGCGGTTCATTCTTTGCGGCCAGTCAGCGGGTTACCATAAGATTGAAAAGTCAGTGCTGCTTCCGGGGGTGGAAATGGCGCTTTCGGCGATGACGGCACATGCGCTACTTCAACAAGACGGCTATACGCTTAATCCGTTTTAAAGCGTTAGATCTAGAGGGTTAGAAAAAATCTCCGGCGTCAGGCACACGGCCGAAAGCAATTTTCGCCCCTGCATAACCGCCAGGCAGAACCGCGCGCGGGCCAAGGTGCACCACGCAGGCTCCGTGCTTTTCGTTCAGGCTATCCATTGTTGCTGTGAGTGCGTCCCATTTCCGCGTTCCGGCGTGGGCTGTGCTGTCTTCGAACATATCGCCCGTTCGCTGCCCAACAGGCACAATATCGAAAAGGGTGACGGATACGCTCTGAATGCGAGCCCGTGTCCCTAGGGCGTGGATAATCTGCCCGTAAAGTCTTTCCATATGTCCTGCAAGGCTGTGATCATCCGAGCAGGCGGCAAATCCGGTTTGCCGCCCAACCCGCCCGCTTTTCGTGTTTTTTACAGAAATGGCCATGCTACCGGCGGTAAATCCCTCGCGCCGCATACGGTAAGCGGCTTTGACGGTTAGAAGACGTAGGCAATCTTTGGCTTTTTGCGGGTGTTGCCAATTCCCAGAGAGTAAGCGGCTATGGCCGAACATTCTCCGCTGTGTTTCAGGGCGCGAAACGGCGTAACCGCGTAGCTGTGCCCACATACGTTCGCCTTCAACACTGCCCCATATAGAGCGCGCATGCTTGGCAGATATATTCCAAAAATCGTCGATAGATACGACGCCGGCTTTGTTTAGCCTCGACTGCATGCCAGAAGAGATGCCTGGTAAGTCCTGTAAGCTCAGTCCCTTTATGGCACGAGGCAGATCATCAGGATGTAAGATGGTAAAGCCGTTAGGTTTATTCATTTCTGCCGCGACCTTGGCGAGGAATTGATTGGCGGCAAGCCCAATGGACGGAGTTATAGCGGGGCCGATTTGCTCCGCTAGTCCCTCGCGTATGTTTTCTGCTAGTGCGAGCGCTTCGCGTTTCTCCCGCCCGATGAGGGTGCATTCAACCTCATCTATCGACCATGTTCTTGTGACAGGGACATACTGACCCACGACCTCAACGATTTTGTTATGCATTTTTACATACACATCATGGCGGGCAGGGCGGATGACTAAGTCGCCGCAGAGGGCCTTGGCCTCAAAAACGCGCATGCCACGCTTAACGCCTACGCGCTTGGCTTGATAACAACAGGTAATCAAGGTGGCGTTTTCTGACTGTAGTGAGGTAATGCCGACGGGATTATTCCGTATGGCAGGATCGAGCTGCTTTTCAACATTGGCGAAGAAAGCATCAAAATCGATATAGAGACAAGCAATGCCTTCTGGTTTATACATGTCGATAGAACCTATGTTTGGCCAGTATTGGCTCGGAACATAAGTAGAACATATTGTTTTGTTTGGGTAGGTATATTTAGTAGATTAGGCTCAGCCCCCAAGTTCGAATATGAGAAAATAGACGATTCTACTATGAATTTTTTGACTCGACTGCCTTCGATCAGTCTCGTCAGAACCGTTTTAGGTATAAAATAATGTTTTTTGAGTTGAAGACATAAATCCTTAACGGAATGTCGGTAATGTCACTCTAAATGCCAAATGCGTTAAGAGTGCTAGGATAGCACATTTCTTCTTTGTGGGAGAGGAAGCATGATCTTTTGATCGTAGCGGTTCGGCAACATATCTTTTATGAATGAGTAAGAAAGCATTTAATGCCCCACAACCGCATGCAATATAATCTCGAATCCAAAGACATGGACCTATTTTTTATGGTAGGCCAGATTGTTCGAGACTATGAAGAGTTCATAAAAAATGCTGTGATGCCTGAAATAACGGCTAAGCATGAAATAAAAATACGCGAGTTACTTGTCTTGATTTGCATACAAAGCGCGCTCCAACCTGTTACTTCCGCCGATATTGCTACTGTTATGCGTAAAGACCCCGCAACGATGACACGCTCAACGCTTGTCCTTATCGGTAAAAAATATATTACAACAATGCGGAGCCGAACTGACAATCGCGGAAAAATCCTACAGATGACCGATCAGGGGCAGGCGGTTATTCTTGATTATAAAAACCTAATGAAAAAAGCTGAAGCCGTGACCAATAGGCGGCAAAGTAGCGATGGTCGGTTTGTGGATGACGGCGCTCTCGGACAGATTTTACAGTCCATCGCTCAGCGGGCAAAAACCATGGCCAACGTTTCAGCGGAGAGAGGCTTTGCGGAGAGTTTAAACAGTAACTCCGATGGAGCCGAAGGCGCAGCGGAAACATGTTCCGCTATAATTTATTAGAACTGTACAAATTTTAGGCTTTAACTTTAAAACGCACCAACTGTTATGTCGCGATAAATTCGGTTTTGCGCTGTATTACCGTTCATCCTTGCACGGTAAACCTGAGTGTTTTCCATAACACGTTGTACATAATTCCGAGTTTCTGAAAACGGTATGCTCTCAAGCCAATCGACGGCGTCGATTTCGCCTTTACGCGGGTCACCATAAGTTTTTGTCCATTGGCTGACGCGGCGTGGGCCCGCATTATAAGCCACTGCGGCCATGATATAAGAACCATCATAGTCTCGTAATAGGTCATGCAGGTGTAGGGCCCCTAACCTTGCACTGTACGATATGTCTGAGGTCATACGGGAGCGGCTGTAGGGGATACGGTGTTTGCGAGCTGTTGCGCCGGCTGTGGCATTGATCATCTGCATGAGACCATAGGCTCGGGCGTGACTAACAGCGCGGTGATTAAATTCGCTTTCCTGGCGTGCAATGGCTAAGACGAAGGCCTTATCAAAGCTGGTTGGAAGGGTCATAATCGCATCTGGCATAGGGTAACCCGATTCAGTGAGCATGCCTTGGAAGCGTGAGGCCTGCTTCGCCGCTCTTAATGAAGGTTTCATGTAGCCGTATTTCTTTGCAAGACCTGCGAGAAGGGTAAGGTGCTCGGGTGTTTCCAGAACATCATCAAGATGAAAAGCAAATTGTGTGAAATACCGCTCTTCCTGTGCCTCGCCGAGTAAATGCATAGCTTTGACCCGAGGGTCAGCTTCGAATTGCCCGACAAGGTAAGTCGGGTTCGTTTCGTAAGGCAGGTTTACTGTCATGTTCGGTCCGCCCATGCGCTCTGCGGCGAGAAAACCATAAAATGTATTCGAGAACCGAGAGGCATCAGCATAATGCAAAATTGCTTGTGTGTTGTTTGTGGCCTCGTAGGAGCGGCCGAGCCAGTAGCTCGCGCGGCTAAGTGAAACGGGAAATGATACGCCGGATTTTAGGCGCTCAAAGTGCCTTTGTGCCTGTGTGGGTTGGTTGAGTTTTGTTAGGGCGAGCCAGCCTGCTAAAAACTCAGATTCGGCAAATGCAGCACCCCGTGTGAGACCCACATGTTGTGTGAGCATATAGGCATCATTAAAGCGTTTTTGCTCTATCGCCCAATAGGCCATAATTTTCTTTTCACGCCACATGCGCTCCTTCCCGTTTTCGCTCATAGCGGGAGCTTTGATTTGAAGGTACATGGGCAAAGCATAGGTTTTGTTTTGCTTCCGGCGGCGCCAACGGGCACGTTCAAACAAGAGGCCTGGATCGTTTTGCAGTCGGGCTGGGACGCGTCTGATGGCGGAGTCCATACCTGAACGGTTGCTGGCAACCCGCATACGGGCATCCATCAAATAATGATCAGAATTATGCATTAAAGGTAAGAGCCCTTGAGCCTTATCGAAATGTGCTCTGCCGAGCCATATGAGGTGATCAGCGCGAGCGGCGTGGTCCTCTTTTGTTAACTTGGACTTGAACTCACGGTATAAGTCGCGCTGTCTTTCGCGCGTTAGCTTGGACTCGCGCCAGGCTTTCTGAAGCCACTTTCGGCCTTCTGCATTGTTACCGCTTTGGTAAAATGCGCGGGCTAATGCCGCGCGGCCTTCGCCTGAAATTGGGTCTTGCCCTTTGAACCAATCAAAGGTTTTCTGCGGAGATTGACGCGTGTCGAGGATCATGCTTTCGCCTGTGGCTTTCATGCCTGTCATGCGCGGCCAATCAGAAAGCTGATGAACGACGTAATCAATTTCGCTAAATGATGATCTGGGATCTTTTGATGTTGTAATCCATTTTATGAGGTCTCGCGCCGTTTTGTCAGAAATTTGCTCCTCCAAGCGGCGAACTTGTGTCCAATTCCTATCTTTTGAAGCGCTGAG
This sequence comes from Alphaproteobacteria bacterium, assembly GCA_051252005.1. Lineage (GTDB taxonomy): Bacteria > Pseudomonadota > Alphaproteobacteria > Caulobacterales > Maricaulaceae > JACOMS01. The sequence continues at coordinate 53,306 of JBPOEZ010000006.1, forward strand.
GGCCGCACGGAATAATTTTGCATCATTAGAGTTAAGATAATTTGACGTATTTGGGGCCATGGGTTTCAGGCGCGGAGAGGGGACATTCGCTGCGGCAAGAGTTGGCAGTAACCCCACAAAAGCCATAATCATGCCGATTATGGCAATGTGTGTCGGTTTCTTTAGCAATGAAAACATGAAAGTAGATTATTCCTTAGTCTTGCATAGTGTGTGTGAACAAAGCTATGACGCGCAAACCCTATATTTAAGAATCTATATGACTATACTGGCAAGAGCAATGCAATCGTCATGCCGAATTTTGAAAGAAAAACATGATTAAAGGATCTATTCCCGCGCTTATCACGCCGTTTAAAGATGGAGCTGTTGACGAGACAGCATTTCAGGACTTTGTTGATTGGCAAATCGAGTCAGGCAGTCATGGTTTGGTGCCTTGCGGAACCACAGGCGAGTCGCCGACTTTGAGCGATAGCGAGCATCGCCGTGTTATCGAATTATGCGTAGATGCTGCGGGTGGCAGAGTACCTGTCATTGCCGGAGCGGGCTCAAATGAGACCCGAGTAGCGGTAGCCTATTCGGAACATGCGAAAGACCTTGGCGCGGACGCCGTTTTGGTGGTGACCCCATATTACAATAAGCCTAGCCAAGAAGGTATTTACCAACACTTTAAAGCTATCTCTGATTCTGTTGATATTCCGATTATTGTTTATAACATACCAGGACGGAGCGTGGTTGATATTACAAATGAAACGATGGCGAGGCTTGCAAGTCTGCCAACGGTGATTGGCTGTAAAGATGCCACGGGAGACATTTCCCGCGTGACGACTTTGAAAGACATGTGCGGCGCGGATTTTATTCAGCTTTCCGGTGATGACGGGACGGCTTTAGGGCATGCTGTTCACGGTGGTGTTGGAGCGATTTCCGTAGGCGCAAACGTGGCGCCGGCTCAATATGCGGCGTTCCATAATGCGTGTTTAGCAGGGGACTTTAAGACCGCCATAGATATTCATGAACGTCTTGACCGTCTTCACAAAGATCTTTTCATCGATCCTAGTCCTGCGCCTACAAAATACGCATTGTCGCTATTGGGGCGAAGCCAAACAGATGTGCGTCTGCCGATTACGCCGTGCAGAGAGTCTACTTTGGCCACGGTAAAAGCGGCTATGACCCGTGCAGGGGTGACGTTTTAATCATGGCCCCTAAAAAGCCCGCATCACAAAATAAGGCGATAGCTGAAAACCGCCGAGCGCGGTTTGATTATGCTATTGAAGAAACCTTCGAAGCAGGGATCGCTCTGCTCGGGACTGAGGTTAAAGCCTTGCGTGAAGGTCGAGCAAATATTGCAGAAAGCTACGCCTCTGTTGAAGGCAGCGACGTGTATCTGATCAATGCTAACATTCCGATTTATGCTCCCGCGAGCCAGTTTAATCACGAGCCGAAGCGCCATAGACGACTTTTACTAAAACGCAGGGAAATCAGTACGTTAATCAGTGAAACTCAACGTAAAGGGCGCACCATCGTGCCGTTAAAGCTTTATATGAATGACCGCGGGTTTGTGAAATTGCTCATCGGTGTGGGCACGGGTAAACGCAATATCGATAAACGCGACACACAGAAAACGCGCGATTGGCAAAAGCAAAAAGCCCGCCTGATGCGGGATCGCGGCTAGAGCCACTTTTTTGTAATCATAAAAAAACCCAGTTCAGGTATATGCCTAAACTGGGTTTTTCTTTGTGCAAACCTCTATTCAGCCTAACGGCCGCCGGGTCCGCCTCCTCCCCCTGGAACGTCTTGGTTTTGACCGCCGATTCTATCGGTCGGTAAGCGTCCAATCGTTCCAAAAACTTGTTCGAGTACGGACAGTTCGCGTCCGCGTGTCGGTGTCTTGCGATCTACATAATTTACATATTGTCCATCTTCAATACCATATTCCGCAACTTTTGACACTTGTCCATCTTTATTAAAGGACACGGCTGTAATGCTGCGCTCTTCTACGAGCGGACGGAGATAGGCAAAGCGTTGACGCACGGAGGTCATGTAATACCACGTATCGGTTTCAAGCTCTTCGTCAAACGTGCCTTTAACGGACGGACTGCCAAGACGCGCCAGCACACTAGCTTTTGTGTCGGAATCAGGTTCGACGGCTTGAGGCTTGTCCTCAGTAGCAATATAGCCATGAGTCCTCAGAGTGGGGTTGCAGGCTGATAAAAGGCCTGCCGCCACGGTGATAAGAATTAACTTAGATGAAATACGAAACATAGGCCACTTTTGTTTGCAACTTGCTTGGCAATCCCCTACCCAATGCAGCGCGCAGAGGCAAGGCTGTTTGTGCGTAAATTAACGGAGTGTAAGATATGGGTATGCTGTCCCGCATTTTCGGTAAAGCGCGCCCGCAGGTTCGCGACGCGACGCGTCTGTATGAACGGCTCATGGCGCAGTCACGGCAGCCCGAATTTTACGGGGAAGGCAATATGCCTGATTCGTATGATGGCCGAGTCGAGGTGCTAACATTGCATATGTCTTTCGTTATGAAGGCCCTGAGCACCCACGGAGAAAGCGGGAAGCGGCTTTCTCAGGCTCTCTTTGACACGATGGTAGATGACTTTGATATAGCCCTCCGAGAAGAAGGCTTGACTGATTCTGGCGTAAAGCGCCGGATAAAACCTATAGTGAGCCTGTTCTATGCTCGGCTTAGAGCCTTTACGGACAGTCAAGATGTGAACGCCTTGCAAGAGGCAATTAGCAAAGGGCATGCGAAAAAGATCGAAACCGAAAGCCTGGACACTTTCTCGTATAAGCTCGCCCAATATGCCTCCACCTATGACGTTCACCTTTCGGGACAAACACTTGCGGATTTGGCGCAAGCGAAGTTCAAATTTCCTGAGTTTTAAAAGTAAAGCCTGCTTTTATTCGCCGAGGGGTCCTCTATAAGGTATAGAAGACGACAATTCTGCCGGAGGCTTGATGCCAAGCAATCTTATAATTTCTGTTGATGCAATGGGCGGCGATGCGGCGCCCCAGATCGTGGTTGATGGAATCGCGCATTTTCTTGCTCATCAGGGCGAAGGACGCGGCTTGCATTTCAATCTGCATGGCGACGAAGCAAAAATCAGGCCCTTGCTCGAGCAGGCGGGCCTGACTGAAGAACAATGTGATGTTTCCCATACAGATAAAGTTATCGACATGGGAGCCAAGATATCCCAAGCGCTTCGGCGTGGTAAGGGTACAAGCATGTGGAATGCGATTGCGGATGTGAAGTCTGGCGACGCGCATGTCGGTGTTTCAGCGGGCAATACGGGCGCACTGATGGCAATGTCAAAGCTGCAACTGCGGATGAAGGCGGGCGTTCAGCGCCCAGCGATTGCCGCGCTCTGGCCACAAAAAAAAGGTATGTGCGTTGTTCTGGACGCTGGAGCAAATATTGGATGCGATGCGGCGCAGCTCACAGAATTTGCGGTTCTCGGCGAGGCGTATTACCGCGCGCTTTATAATGTCGATAAGCCAAAAATTGGCCTACTCAATAACGGGACTGAAGAACTCAAGGGCAATGATATCATACGGGCTGCGCATGAGCGCCTAGCGGAGAGCGAGCTTGGCCTAAATTATGTGGGTTATGTCGAAGGTAACGATATTTCCATGGGCGATGCCGATGTTATCGTTACCGACGGGTTTACGGGCAATGTCGCGCTCAAAACGGCAGAGGGGACCGCGAAGCTTATTCATCATTTTTTGCAGGAAGTTTTTACCGAAAATCTTTTGTCAAAGCTGGCGGCCTTAGTGGCCTATCCGGTTTTGAAGCGGCTTTCTAAGAAAATTGACCCGCGCATGCTTAATGGTGGTGTGTTTTTGGGGCTGAATGGGTTGATGATCAAAAGCCACGGCGGGACCGATGCGCTTGGGTTCGCTAATGCGCTTAACATTGCAGCGGATTTGGCGCAGAGTAGTTTTATGGACGAAATTGACCGCACGCTGCTTGCACTGCATGATGAAGACGAAAATATCGGATTTATAGTATGACCAACATAAAATCTATTATTCGCGGTGTTGGTGCTTATTTGCCAGAACGGATTGTGACCAACACAGAACTAGCGACCCGCGTGGATACGTCCGATGAATGGATTAAAGACCGCTCAGGTATAGAGCAGCGCCATATTGCAGCGGACGGTGAATGCACATCTGATTTGGGTTTTGAAGCGGCAAAACGGGCTTTGGCCCATGCTGGTATGGACGCGCAAGAGATAGATTTAATCGTCGTGGCGACGACAACGCCAGACTATACCTTTCCGTCTACGGCCACAATAATTCAAGAAAAATTCGGCATTCATCACGGAGCGGCCTTTGATATTCAGGCTGTGTGTAGCGGTTTCATATATGCAGTTAGCGTTGTCGATTCGATGCTTAAATCCGGCACAGCTAAGAATGCACTTGTTATCGGCGCAGAAACCTTTTCGCGTATTCTCGATTGGGAAGATCGAACAACTTGCGTACTGTTCGGCGACGGGGCGGGTGCTTTTGTTATGTCTGCGGAAAAGGGCGGTGAGGCCGGAGTTCTGAATACGTATATTCGTGCGGATGGTCGTCACAGAGAACTGCTTTATGTCGATGGAGGTCCATCAAAAACACAAACTGTTGGCCATGTCCGCATGGTGGGTAAGCAGGTGTTCCGGTATGCCGTGCGCGATATTTCAGGCGCTATGGAAACCTGTGCAGCCCGTGCGGGAGTTGCGATCTCTGATATTGATTGGTTTGTCCCGCATCAGGCCAATCAGCGCATCTTGGATGGGGTCGCTAAAAAGTTAAAGCTACGGCCTGAGCAGGTTGTTTCTACAGTTGCGCTTCACGCGAATACGTCTGCCGCATCTGTACCACTGGCTATGCAGGCTGCCATAGAGGATGGCCGGATAAAACGAGGGCAGCTTGTTATGCTTGAGGCATTCGGGGGTGGTTTCACATGGGGCGCAGCTCTTTTCCGGTATTAAACAGTTCTAAACACCTGCTTATATTCGTTTTTTCTTGCATAGAGCGCTTTTTTTTGGCTTATATAGGCCTCTGAATAAAGGGGTACGACACTATGAGTACACAAACTGTGACGCGCGCAGATTTAGCTGAAGCGGTTTACCGCGAAATTGGCTTGTCACGTACGGAAAGCGCGCAGCTCGTCGAATCTGTAATCGAAAACATTATTGATGCGCTCTTGCTCGGCGAATCCGTAAAACTCGCTGGCTTCGGAACGTTCTCCTTGCGGGATAAGGCAGAGCGTATGGGGCGTAATCCCAAAACAGGTAAGGCAGTACCTATAACATCCCGACGTGTCTTGTCCTTTAAGCCCTCTCAAGTCGTGCGGGAGCGGGTCGATGCCGCTTTGACACCCAAGCAAGAATAAAGAGGGCGTCGGATGCAATCCAAGACAACGCGAGCCTTTAGAACGATTAGCGAAGCGGGCGAAGAGCTTGGTTTGCAGCCGCATGTCTTAAGGTTCTGGGAATCTAAATTTGCAGAAATTAAGCCCATAAAACGCGGCGGTGGACGCCGTTTTTACCGGCCGGAAGATATTGAGTTTCTTCGCGGCATTAAAATTTTATTGCACGATGAAAAGCACCCGATTAAAGACGTTCAAAAACTTATCCGTGCTAAGGGCGCTGACAGGATTGTGGAACTTGGGCGTTCTGTAGAAGCGGCTGCCAGACCAAAAGACGTCAAAGACACCGTTTTGGTGCCGCAGCGTATTTTGACTGCTTCCACTACTGATACGGAAGAAGAGGCTACGCCCGTAAAGCAAGAAACTGTCAAGCTGAAGCCTGCTGAGATTGAGTATAAAGACGTGCCGGATGAGCATGATGACGATGATGAATCAGCTGAGGCTGACGAAGAAAACACGGTCGATGTTGAGCAGTTAGATGAGGCCTTGGAAACATTGCTTGCACTGAAAGCCCGTTGGCAACAATTTAAAAAGTAAGCCCGCAGGGAGCCGATGCGGCATCTTTGCCATTGCTCCATCTGGCCTTCCTCGTTATAGAGCCGCTTACGTAAGGCAGTCGGTCACGGAGTGTGGCGCAGTCCGGTAGCGCACACGCCTGGGGGGCGTGGGGTCGTAGGTTCGAATCCTATCACTCCGACCATTGCCTTACGTCTAACCTGTAACCGTGCGGTTATTAGATAGGCTTGTTATGACTATCCATTCAGCGAAAAAATCCTCCCGTAACATTGCGCGCTGGTTGTTTTTTGTCATGATATTGGTTGTTGTCATGATTGTTCTTGGCGGCGCGACTCGCCTGACTAATTCCGGTCTCTCTATTACGGAATGGAAGCCCATCACTGGGGCGCTACCGCCCTTAACCCATGATCATTGGGTGGCTGAATTTGAAAAATATAAGCAAATTCCTGAATTTATGGCTGAACACCCTGGTATGGATTTGAAAGGGTTTGAGTTCATATATTTTATGGAGTGGAGCCACAGGCAGCTTGGGCGACTAATCGGACTGGCTTATGCTCTACCATTTTTATACTTTGCTATCCGTTGCCGTCTCCCGAGGGGGAAAACCTTCCGGTTTACGGCCGTTTTACTTCTTATCGGATTGCAGGGCGTCGTCGGTTGGTGGATGGTTGCAAGCGGACTGACCCACGGGCGCGTCGATGTCAGCCAGTATAGGCTTGCAGCGCATCTCGGCATGGCGTTTATTATTCTCGCTCTTCTCTATTGGACATGGCGTGATCAGAAAGAAGAGTGGTCGTTCCGCATGTCAAACCCCGTATTCTCGTTGGCCGCGCCGACCCTCGCAGGTTTAGTCTATTTACAGGTGTTAGCCGGAGCCTTCGTCGCCGGAACACACTCTGGTAAGGCATATAATACATGGCCACTTATGGATGGCGGGTTTGTTCCTAGCGGTTACGGCGCGCGCGAGCCCTTTTGGCGAAATGTGTTCGAAAACACAGCCGCGATTCAGTTCAATCACCGTGTCTTGGCCTATATTATAGTGGCCATGGCTATTTGGATGTTTATGCGCGCAAGAAAATCGGGTCAGCTTAAGGCACAAACAGGACTTTTATTGGCGCTATTGGTTTGGCAGGTCGGGCTGGGCATATGGACGCTGTTGGCTGTTGCGCCTCTCAATTTGTCGTTGCTGCATCAGTTCTCAAGCATCCTCGCTTTTCTGGCGGCGATTGGATTGATGCGGGCCTCACGGCGCGGACATTAAGGTCTAAAATGTTTTCGCTAGTTCTCGGTTCGCGTAATCTAGGGATATGAGCACTATTCTGTTGTCCTCATGATCGCTGAGTAGAATTACGCCGTCCCCAAATACGGTCCCCATCGGTGCGGAGGAATAGGCTATAAAGCTGGATTTTTTAATTCCGCGAATGCTGAGTCCATCTTCTATTATGAGCTTGTGAGTATTGGTTTTTTTGGTGAGTAATACCGCATGAGTGGTGCTATCTAGCCCGATATATACGTCGACGCTGACCTGAATGGCATTTGACGTATTTATAAGTTCGGGTAGGGCTTCGACGCTCCCGTTTGACAGCCGATTCCAAACGAAGGAATTGTTGTTTCTGGATGAGGTGACAACTTTACCGTCAGTTTCGCTACGGCACGATAGGGTTTTGGCATCTGACTTTATAGCTTGGCCGACATTTACTTCTGCTGCGTTGTCAGAAGAGATAGTTACAGAATAGGGGTGAACGTCTCCATTTCGAGCTATCAAGTGCGATTCTACGGTTTCTCCGCCAGAGCAAAAGCCTTCGAGAGGTAAGGAGGCAATAGAAACGGGAAGGGACGAAAAGTTATCATCCCCTGTTTGCGAAAATGCGGATATAATGCCGTCTTCTTTCACAGCGAGAATAAGGCTCTGTCCGTTTTTTTTGGCAGACGAATGAAAATCAGTAAATGGCCCAACCGATATGAGGGCGAAGCTTTCACCTTCTGTGCTTGAGAACCATAAGCTACCAGTATCAGCGAGCGCCACGATTTGTCCGGGAAGACTTAATACAAAATTTGAGCCTTCGGTTTTTACGGCTTTGGGAATAAACCCTGCTTTTATCATGGTTTCTGGCGTATCAATATCGGAGGTCACCCGTAAAGACAGGGTGGATAAAGCCTCAATGTCATCAGAGGTTCTCGGATCTTCAGAGGCTGAGCAGGCCCATAGAAGCCCGCAGAGGGCGCTGACCGTTAAAACGCGAAAAACATTGCTAGTCTCGAACATGATCTGGTCCTTTTGCCGTTTTGATTTCATAACGTCTTATTTCACGGTTTCATGGCTCGGCCAAGATAGGTGTAAAGCTCGGGCAATAAAGCGGCATCGCCAACAGCCACGACTGCGCCGCCATCTATGCACGATCCGCCGTGCCAGTTGGTTATTTTCCCGCCTGCACCTTCAATAACGGGGATAAGCGCTCTGACATCACATGGCTTGAGCCCAGATTCGATTATAATGTCCATGCGGCCTTCGGACACCATGCTATAACCGTAAGCGTCAAGACCGAGGCGAGAGAATCTCGTGCCGCGTCTTATGACATTATAGGCGGCAAGTTCGCCAGCATGCAGCATTGATAGGGGCTCCGTGCACCCTAATATTGCATCTGAAAGTGCGCCGCACGGCCGAGCTTTGATAGAGGTTTTGGTCTGGCCCGTGATTTTCCACGCTTTTCCTAGCGCGCCCCAATAAGACACGTCAAGAGCAGGGTGGTCAATAAGACCGAGAACAGGCTGCCCCTTATAGCTTAGTGCGATTAGCGTACTCCACACGGGTACGCCAGCCACAAAAGCGCGAGTACCGTCAATAGGGTCGAGCGTCCAGAGCCAGTCAGACGAACCGATCACATCATCAAACTCTTCACCAGCAATGTGGTCATCGGGGCAGGCGCCTAGGATCATCTCGCGGAGTTTCCGCTCAGCATCCGTATCGGCATTGGTGACAGGGTCATAGCCGTTGTCGGCTTTGTTTATAACGGTCATGCCTCCGCTATAGAGAGGGAGCGTTATGTCCCGCGCTTGAATTTGCAGCGCGTTCATAAGTTCGCGGCGTTTATTAAGCGCCTCTAAGGGGTAATTTGTCATGCGTGGCGGCATATCATGCCGCCCAGCGGGACACCAGAGCTTAGAGCGCGCTTAAACGCTCTAAGGTAATTTATGGTGCGACGAGACGCAGGTCAGCCTTGGGCGATTTGGATCCATTTTCGAGTGATTTCGCCAGATCTAACAAGTGTTTACGCGGAGCCTCGCCCATAGAATAATAAGCGCGGACAAGATCCATTGTCTCTTTTTTGGAGAGAACGTCAGGAGCGATGAACTCTACACCGTCATCCATCTCAAGGTCGTCATCCATGAGACCTTCGTAAAAGTACTGGATTGGAACAGAAAGCGCTTCAGACAGTTCAAACAATCTTGCCGCGCTAATTCGGTTGGCACCACACTCATACTTTTGAATTTGCTGGAAGCGGATACCGACTTTATCGCCGAGGGCTTGTTGTGTGAGGCCTAGAAGCCTACGTCTGCGGCGTAGACGTTTGCCTACATAAAAGTCGATTTCGTTGGTCATGGTCATCCTAACATTGTGGTCGCCGTGGGAGAACAGCTTCGCCAATGAGGGGAGCAAGGCCCGTGCCAACTCTGCTAGGGGTTGTTCCCCCTAAAAGGGAGCGAAATGGCGCGGATATGGACATGCTGCGCGCGAAAAGTGGACTGCCTGTCTCATTATGGGGCACTTTGTTATGAAAAATCGGCGCAGCCGTTCTTGAATTTTCTGAGAAGATACCCATATAAATTGAGACCAAGGGTTATGCTCTTAGTCAATCCTCCCCTTTGACTGGCCGCGTTCTCGCGGCCTTTTTTTATGCACTCGTTAAAACTTTCCTTTGCGTACTGCTTTCTCTTCTGCTAACCCCCGCTTGCAAAAGTGATAGGAGACTCCGATGGAGATTCGAGAAGGACTTACCTTCGATGACGTGCTTTTGCAGCCCCGCGCGTCAAACATATTACCGGCAGATGCAAATCTGCGAACGCGGCTTACGCGTGGCATCACAATAAATGTGCCGCTCGTATCGGCGGCCATGGATACAGTGACCGAAGCACCGCTTGCAATAGCGATGGCGCAAACGGGCGGGATCGGCGTGATTCACCGTAATCTTACGATTGAAGAGCAGGCCGAAGAAGTTCGTAAAGTCAAGCGCTACGAATCAGGTATGGTTGTTAATCCGGTGACAATTCATCCAGAAGCCACACTTGCCGAACTTCGCCAGCTTGGCAAACATCATAAAATATCCGGTATACCAGTAGTCGAGAAAAGCGGTAAATTAGTGGGTATTGTGACGAACCGTGATGTGCGTTTCGCCACCAACCCAAATGAGCTTGTCAGCGATTTGATGACCAAAAATGTTGTGACGGTCAAAGAGGGCGAGAACGAAGTTTCGGCCAGAGCACTACTACACAAGCACCGTATTGAGCGGCTTCTTGTGGTTGATGATGATTACCGCTGCGTTGGTTTGATTACTGTCAAAGATATGGACAAGGCTGAATCGCACCCGAACGCGTGTAAGGACTCTAAGGGGCGTTTGCGCGTTGCTGCGGCGTCGACAGTTGGCGACGCAGGCTATGACCGCGCGGTTGCGCTCATCGAGGCCGGTGTAGATGCGGTAGTCATTGATACGGCCCATGGCCATTCTATAAAAGTGATCGAGCAAGTTGCGCGCATTAAGAAGGCCTATCCTGATACGCAGGTTATAGCCGGTAACATAGCAACAGAGGGCGCTGCGCAAGCGCTTATCGATGCAGGAGCAGACGCTCTTAAGGTCGGTATTGGCCCAGGATCAATCTGCACAACTCGTATTGTTGCGGGTGTGGGCGTACCGCAACTGACAGCCATTATGGATGCTTGCAAAGCCGCAAAAGCGGCAGGCGTGCCTATTATTGCTGATGGCGGCATCAAATATTCTGGGGATATGGCAAAAGCTCTCGCTGCCGGAGCCGAGAGCTGTATGGTCGGGTCACTCCTAGCGGGTACAGAAGAGTCGCCAGGTGAAGTTTTCCTCTTCCAAGGACGGTCTTATAAGTCATACCGCGGTATGGGCTCGGTTTCGGCTATGGCCCGCGGCTCTGCGGATCGTTACTTCCAGAAGGAAGTCTCAGACACTATGAAGCTTGTACCCGAAGGCGTTGAAGGCCGAGTAGGGTATAAGGGGTCAGTCGAACCTATTCTGCACCAACTCATTGGCGGCGTCCGCGCCGCTATGGGGTATACAGGGGCTGCGTCTATTCCTGACCTGCATGAACGTGCTGAATTTGTCCGCATTACCAATGCCGGACTACGGGAAAGCCATGTCCACGACGTTTCCATCGCGCGCGAAGCGCCTAATTATTCAACACCGGGATAAAGAATGACCCATCCGCTCATACTGCCAATGCTTATACAAATGAGCATTCCTATTGTTATACTCTATATACTGGCTTTTCGCCGTGTTAGCGCGATTAAAAAGGCTGGCGGCGTTGCCGGATTGCGCAAAGTGGGCGGGTTTACTGAGAGTGTTAAAAATATGAGCGATTGCCTCAAAAACCAATTTGAGATGCCAGTCGTATTTTATGCGCTCTGTTTGGCATTCATTGCGGTTGGCGAGACCACACAGTGCCTCATCATTGCGGCATGGGTTTTCGTTGTTTTTCGCATTTTACATGCTTTGGTTCATTGCACCAAAAATACGATATTCCCGACACGTTTCTTTGTGTTCTTCGTAAGCGGTGTCGCTCTAACCGTTATGTTGGTTTGTGCTTTTAGCCAAGCCCTCGCGAATGGAGCCGGATAAATGCGCCTTGCAGGACGAATACAGGCAGCGATCGAGGTTCTCGAGGATGTCTTAGGTAAACGAACCCCTGTTAGCTTAGCGCTACGCGATTGGGGCAAAGCTCACCGTTTCGCAGGATCGAAAGACCGTTCAGCCATCGGCAATTATGTGCATGATGCTTTGCGTCTAAAGTCATCCATGGCTTGGCGTATGGACGGAGAAAGCCCGCGCCGTATTATATTGGGTACAGTCGTTTTTGGTGGTCACCATAGCGTATCCGATCTCAATGAAGCTTTTGACGGCGATAAATTTGCGCCGCCCCCGCTTAGCAGCGAAGAAAAATCACTCCTTTCGGGATCCATTTCTTTGGAAGATGCACCGGATTGGGTCAAGGCGGACGTACCGGAATGGCTCTGGCCTGCGTTTGAAAATAATTTTGGCGAGAACGCGGTTGAAGAGGGGCAAGCCCTTACACAAAGGCCGCCTCTAGATGTGCGCGTCAATGCCATCAAGACAGATAATGCGAAGGCGTTTGAAATTCTGGAAAGGTTTGATGCCAAACCATCTCCTATATCGCCTATCGGTTTTCGGATTGCCCCGCCGAGCGGTGACGGACGGCTTCCTAATATCCAAATTGAAGAAATTTACCTTACTGGCGGCGTCGAGATTCAGGATGAAGGCTCACAGATCGTAAGCCAACTGATCAATGCTCAGCCGGGCGAAACCGTGCTTGATTATTGCGCGGGCGGCGGCGGGAAGTCTTTGGCGATTGCTGGTGAGATGAAGAATGATGGCCATATTCACGCCTTTGATGTTGATAAACGCCGTCTTGCACCCTTGTATGAACGTGCGACCCGCGCCGGCGCTACGATGGTTGATGTGCGCCAACCTCCGTTGACAAGTTTGAATGATTTGATGGGCAAGGTCGATAAAGTGCTCATTGATGCGCCCTGTACGGGCGTTGGCACATGGCGGCGAAAACCGGACGCTAAGTGGCGTTTGTCAGAGGAGGCACTTGAGCGCCGCCTCAAAGAGCAGCGCATAGTCTTGGCGCAAGCCAAAGCCTATGTGCGTCCGGGCGGACTGATGTTCTATGTGACATGCTCCATGCTCGCGGAAGAAAATGAGGGGCAGGTCTATCAGTTCCTTGAAGATAATGATGATTTCAAACTTCTCTCAGCCGGAGAAGTTTATGAAGAAAAGTTTGGTGCTGATAGTGACAAACCTTGGTCCGAAGATGGTTGTACGTTGACGCTCACACCGGCGTCGACAAAGACAGATGGATTTTTCTTTGCCGTAATGGAAAAACAAGCAGGATAGAGCATGGCCGAACACGAACAGCTTCTGATTATTGATTTTGGCTCGCAGGTTACAAAACTGATTGCCCGCCGCGTTCGTGAAAGCGGCGTCTATTCCGAGGTGCATCCTTTTAATAAGGTCGATAAAGCTTTTCTTGAAAGCTTCGCACCGAAAGCGATTATACTTTCCGGCGGCCCCAGCAGCGTCACCGGAACAGGAACGCCTCGTGCGAATGATCATGTTTGGGCAATGGGTATTCCTGTGCTTGGCATTTGTTATGGCCAGCAAACTATGGCCCAGCAGCTTGGCGGTACAGTTGAGAGCGGACATCACCGCGAGTTTGGCCGCGCCTTTATTTCTCCTGTTGCAAAGTCTCGTTTGTTCGACGGCCTATTTGAAGGAAACCGCGAACAGGTTTGGATGAGCCACGGCGACCGCGTCACAGCGTTGCCCAAAGGGTTCGAGATCATTGCTGAGAGCGAAAACGCGCCGCATGCTGGTATCGCTGATGAAAATCGCGGGTTTTACGCTGTGCAATTCCACCCTGAAGTGGTTCACACACCAAACGGAGCGAAAATTCTTCGTAACTTCACGCATGCGATTGCAGGCTTTAAAGGCGACTGGACGATGGCCGCGTTTAAGGATGAGGCGATTGCCGCTATTCGCGCGCAGGTCGGCGACGGAAAAGTCATTTGCGGCCTGTCTGGCGGCGTGGACAGTTCTGTTGCGGCGGTTTTGATTCACGAAGCGATCGGCGATCAGCTCACCTGTGTCTATGTTGATACAGGTATGATGCGTAAGGGCGAATCTGATCAAGTTATCTCTTTGTTTTCAAAACATTACAATATGAACTTGATTCATGTTGATGCTGGCGATGAGTTCTTAGACCTTCTTGACGGCGTGTCTGACCCTGAGCGTAAACGTAAAATCATCGGCGGGACATTCATTGATATTTTTGACCGCGAAGCCAAGAAAGCCGGAGGCGCAAAGTTCCTCGCTCAAGGCACACTTTACCCTGACGTTATCGAAAGCGTATCGTTTGACGGCGGGCCGTCTGTTACCATTAAATCCCACCACAACGTAGGCGGTTTGCCAGAGCGTATGGATATGGACCTTGTCGAACCGTTGCGCGAGCTTTTCAAAGACGAAGTCCGCGCACTTGGCCAAGAACTTGGGCTGCATAAAGATTTTGTTGAACGGCACCCTTTTCCAGGGCCAGGCCTCGCTATTCGTTGCCCCGGTGCGATTACAAAAGACCGTCTAGACATTCTACGCGAAGCTGACGCGGTTTATCTCGACCAAATTCGCAAACATGGCCTTTATAACAGTATTTGGCAGGCTTTCGCTGTGATCCTTCCTGTGCAAACAGTCGGCGTTATGGGCGATGAGCGGACGTACGAAAATGTCTTGGCGCTACGCGCAGTGACATCCACCGATGGCATGACGGCTGATTATTACCCCTATTCACATGAATTTTTAGGCGAAACGGCAACCCGTATCATCAACGAAGTGCGCGGCGTAAACCGCGTTGTCTATGATGTTACGTCAAAGCCTCCTGGAACCATTGAATGGGAATAAAGCGGGCGGTGTTTTTACATCATCCGTGATTGAACGTAGTTGATTATTTGCAACACTGATGTAAATTCGCGACAGTATGATCTGTTCGTTTCTCGCATAACTCTGTGAATCAGATGTCACAAAAGCCTGTCGCTGCGGTTTCCGGTCGTTTTGCGCGCACGCCTCAAATTGTGCAGTCAGCTTTTTTTGGCGTTTGGTTTACCACCGCGTCGTTCCTCACGGGGCTGGGAACACTGTATGCCTTATCAGATGTACAAGACCGCCTAGCGCAAGCCTATCCTATACTGCTGTTTAACCTCGCCCTTGTCGTATGTCTTGGAGCCTATTTAGGGTTTCGAATTTGGAACATACTCTTTAGTAAAAAAAACCTCCGTTCAGCCCCACTTCTCCATCGCCGGTTTGTCCTATTTTTTAGTTTAGCGGCGCTTATTCCGGCCATTCTCGTAGGATCGTTTTCGACATCGCTTATTTCCCGAAATATCAACAATGTTTACGGCGAAGATGTCAGCCTCATTCTTGATAACTCCTATGAATTCTTGAACAAATATGTTGCCGGAGAACTTGGGAGTTTGAGGCAAAAGGTCGTTGAAATACAGCGGTTCCTAGAGATCAATCAAGGTGCTTTTGAAAACCGCATTACTTATACATATGGTCTGCAACGTTTCTCCGTAGGACTGAATGTTGACGCTGTTTATGTTATGAACCGCGAAGGTATTATTTTTTCAAGCTTTCGCGGCGTACAGGCGGACTTTAGAATTCCGGCACCTTTTGTCTTTGATCAACTGGAAAAAGCTGGCCGAATCGGCGTGCAAACCCAAGACGAAAAAGACTATCTAATCGGGCTGACCAAACTCCGAGGTTACGACGATGTTTACATCATGGTCGGCCAATATTTGCAGTCAGATGCAGGGGTGCTGTCAAGTCTGTCCGGCATTCAGGACACTAAGGATGCTTTGATCAGGCAGCGCGGTGAACTTGGTAATATGAGAAAAATATTTTTGCTGACGTTTATCGAAACCGTGCTGTTGATCGTCATTGCTGCTATTTGGCTTGGGATCTTGCTTGCGAATACAATTATTGAGCCGTTGGGCCGTATAATATACGCGGCAGAGCTTGTGCGTAGCGGCGACATGTCCGCTCGTGTGAGCGTGAAACGCGACTGGGGGGAAATGTCCGACCTTGGCAGTGCGTTTAACCGCATGACCCGCCAGCTGAGCACTCAGCGTGAAGACCTTGTGCGGGAGCATGATATTTCGGAGCAAAGGCGCCAATTTTCAGAAGCCGTCCTTTCCGGCGTTACGGCAGGTGTTATGGGGCTGACGCAAGATGGAAGAATTACCCTGATGAACGCGTCAGCGGAGCGCCTAACTGGGCATAAATCTACCCATATATTAGGTCATCCGCTGGATACGGTTTTTCCTGAATTTGCCGCGGCCTTTAAAACCGGACGAGAAAATATCGCTTCGCGCGCAGAACACCAAGTCACCATGGAAACCTCTGCCGGAACCAGAAACTTTGATATGCGCATATCAGCCTATGAGGGAACACGGCAAGATACGGGTTGGGTGCTCACCTTTGATGACATGACGCGTCTTGTGACCGCGCAGCGTCATTCGGCTTGGCGAGAAGTCGCGCGCCGCATCGCCCACGAGATCAAGAACCCGCTGACTCCGATACAGCTGTCTACCGAGCGCTTAAAGCGTAAGTATAGCGGGAAAATCACGACCGACCCAGATGTTTTTGATAGCTGCACGGATACAATTTTGCGGCAAGTTGCGAGCCTAGAGCAGATGGTCAACGAGTTCTCATCTTTTGCGAGAATGCCGGCCCCTGACTTTGCGCAAACGAATGCTAAAGACCTCATGGAGCGTATTTTGTTTGAGCAGCGCGTTGCGTTCCCAGCCGTGAAATTTGACCTGCAAACAGCGTTTAGAGGCCAGCTCAGCGTCTTGTGTGATGAGAGGTTGATCGGGCAGGCTTTAACAAACCTCTATAAAAATGCTTCCGAATCTATCGCGGCCCGTGTTGATGATGCGGGCATAGATGAACCGGATGGCCGAATAGTGACGCGTCTGTCCCGCGAAAAACAGCAGCTCATTATCGCAATCTCTGATAATGGCCGCGGCTGGCCCTTTCCTGATATTGAACGCGTGATGGAACCTTATGTGACAACGCGAAGCGAAGGTACAGGCCTTGGCCTTGCTATCGTGCGCAGAATTGCGGAGGATCACCAAGGTCAGCTGCAACTTTCAAAACGTCCAGACGGAGAGCGCGGGGCACATGTTGAATTTCGGTTGCCGATTGCCTCATTCAAGTCGGCGATAAAGACGAAAAAAAAGACCACAGATAATGCGGGTAAACCTATATGAAATATGACATTTTAATCGTTGAGGATGAAGATGATATTCGCGACACAATTGCGGGTATACTCTCAGACGAGGGATATGACGTGCGCCAAGCGGCGACGAGCGACGCGGCTGTTATTTCTGTCAAATCCCGTGTGCCGTCATTGGTCATCTTGGATGTGTGGCTTAAAGATAGCTCTATGGACGGCATCGAAATGCTCGACCATCTGAAAAAGGGTTATCCAAATTTACCTGTCATCATTATAAGCGGGCACGGCACTGTGGAAACCGCTGTCTCGGCTATTCGCAAAGGGGCTTTCGATTATATTGTTAAGCCGTTTAAAGCTGAAAAACTTCTGGTTACGGCGACGCGCGCGCTAGAGAATGCTCGTCTGCGCCGTGAAAATGAAGAGCTTAAAGGGCGCACGATTGCCGAGGATAAACTCATCGGCTGTTCCGGCGTTATCTCGCAGCTTCGGTCAAAAATTGCCCGCGTCGCGCCGACGAATAGCCGCGTGCTGATCACGGGACCGTCAGGATCTGGCAAAGAGTTGATCGCGCGGATTTTGCACGGCCATTCTAGCCGGGCTAACGGCCCTTTCATGGCTGTCAATGCAGCCTCTATGGTGCCGGAACGGGTTGAGGAGGAATTATTTGGCCGGATGTCAGATGATGGGCAAAGCGTGAAATCTGGGCTGTTGGAAAAAGCGCATAACGGAACGCTGTATTTGGACGAAGTGGCGGATATGCCGCTAGAAACGCAGGGAAAACTTTTGCGGCTTTTAGTCGAGCAGCGGTTTCAGCGTCTTGGCGGGGATGATAATGTGCAAGTTGATGTACGTGTTGTGACCTCGACATCGCGTAATATTGAAAAAGAAGTCTCGCTCGGCCGTTTCAGAGAGGACCTTTTCCACCGTTTGAATGTGATGCCGCTCGTGTCGCCTGCGCTCACAGACAGGCGCGAGGATATTCCTGAGCTTGTCGAATATTTTATTGGCCGTTTGTCGTCATCGACAGGCTTGCCGTCGCGTAAGATCGGCGCCGACGCAATGGCTGCGCTTCAAGCGCATGACTGGCCAGGCAATGTCCGGCAGCTTCGCAATAATGTGGAGCGGCTCCTTATTCTAGCAACAGGTGACCCTCAGCAACCCATCACGCTTGAAACCCTGCCGCCAGAAGTGTCCGTTGTGAGGCGGGCAACAGGCGCAAATGAAAATGAGCGTATGATTTCACTACCCCTTCGGGATGCTCGGGAGCATTTTGAGCGTGAGTATTTACAGGCTCAGATTGAACGCTTTGGAGGAAACATATCGCGTACGGCATCATTTGTCGGTATGGAGCGATCCGCCTTACATAGAAAGCTAAAGTCCTTGGGGGTAAATGCCTCTGGCCGAAACGATGGGGATGAAACGTGAAAATCATTATATGCGGTGCAGGACAAGTCGGGCAGGGTATCGCCGCCCGCTTAGCCAGTGAAAATAATACGGTCACCATTGTCGATTTGTCATCAGAGCTAATTAACAATATTACGACAAACCTTGATGTCAGAGGCATCGTGGGACATGGAGCGTATCCGAAAGTTTTGAAGCAAGCGGGCTGCGATGCGGCGGATATGTTCATCGCCGTGACCTATTCTGACGAAGTCAACATGACGGCCTGCCAAATTGCGCACTCTTTATTTAATGTTCCAACGAAAGTCGCCCGCATACGGTCACAGGCTTATCTGGATCCAGAATGGAGTGATTTGTATAACCGTGAAAACCTACCGATTGATATTATTATTTCTCCGGAAGTCGAAATCGGGCGAGCGATTTTAAGACGGCTAAATACGCCGGGCGCGTCAGATGTCGTGCCTTTCGCGGATGGCAGGGTGAAAATGATCGGTGTCCGAATCGAAGAGGATTGCCCGATTATCAACATGCCGATCCGGCAAATACCGGATCTTTTCACCGACCTTCATGCCGTTATTGTTGGCGTCAGCCGCGACGGCGATATATTTGCGCCGTCGCCAGATGATCCGTTAAACCCCGGTGATGATGCCTATTTCATCGTTAAGGCGGGGCAAGAAAGCCGGCTACTCGAAATTGTCGGTACGAAAAGCGAGAAGGTACGTCACGTTGTCATAATCGGCGGCGGGAATGTTGGGGCCTATGTTGCCAAAGAACTTGAAGCCATTCCGGGGATACGTACTCGTATTATCGAGCGGGATAAGGCAGCCGCTGAAAAAGCAGCTGAAAGCCTTAAACGTACTGTTGTTCTGAACGGGGACGCGATGAGCGCGGCCATTCAAGAGGAAGCAGGCGTCCATAACGCCGAAGTTGTTCTTTGTCTCACCAATGACGACAAAACGAATATCCTGTCAGGCGTGCTGGCGAAAAAACTTGGCGCAAAACGCTCTGCTAGCCTCATCAATGAAGTGTCTATGCAGGACCTTAAATATGAGCTTGGTATTGATATGATTATTGACCCCAGAGCGACCACGGTGTCGTCGATTTTGCGGCATGTGAGACGGGGACGGATTTTGGATGTTTTCACATTGCGAAATGGCGGTGCGGAAATCATGGAGGGCGAAGTACTCGAAACCTCACCGCTCAGCGGTAAGCGCCTCGATGACTTAGAGGATATGGACGGCATCGCCATTGGCGCGATTATGCACAAAGATAAGGTTATGTATCCGGATCCTGATTACGTCATTCGCTCCGGCGACCAGATTGTATTACTGGCTGAGAAGTCCAGTCTTAAAAAAGTAGAGCATATGTTCCGTGTCAGCATGGATTATTTTTAGGCCCTCGGCCCTGGGACAATAACATGGCGTTTAACCGCATCATATTATGGCTCGGCAATAGCCTGATTCTCGTCGCCTGCATGCTGGCCATGACGGCAATGAGCGCGGTTGCGCTTGGCGAATTTACCGAGGCCGTATTGTTTGCGGGGCTTACCCTGAGCATTGGGCTCGTGGGTATTATTTTTACGGCGACAACGCGCCATACACCGGGGCGCGAAAGTAAGACCGATGCCTTGGCCTTTTTGCTCATTTTCTGGATTGTGTTGCCCGTTATATTCGCAGCCCCCTACCTAGTCGTTGGACCTGCCATGAGCCCTTATACGGCTTATTTCGAGGCCGTCTCTGCTGTGACGACCACAGGCGCAAGCACGCTAGACCCGGATCAACTTTCTGGATCTTTGCATATATGGCGGAGTTTTTTGCAGTGGATGGGCGGAGTTATTGCAGCGACATTTGCTGTGGTTATATTAGCGGCGCTTAACTTGCGCGGAACGGGCGTCCATAGATCAATGCTGTTCACGTTCAAAAAGGGGGAGCTTTTTGGACGCCTCTTAGGGATTGGCCGCGTTATCGCGGGTATCTATGCTGTCATATCTGCGTTCTGTTTTATGGGTTTGTTGATAACAGGGAGTTCTATATTTGAATCGCTTTGCTTGGCTCTGACGTCCGTATCAACGGGCGGGCTGACCCCGCGAGGCGGCGTTCTTGCAAATTACGTTCATCCCGTGGGAGCCATAGCACTTGGCATAAGCTGTCTTTTAGGGGCGTTTAATGTTGCTATCTTGTGGGACATTGTTCGTTTGCGAAATGTTCGTAGTCTTGCAGCCTTGGGGCGAAACATTGAGTTCCGCGCCATGGCGGTTCTCTTTGCGGTGCTTTGCTTGTTTGGTATTATTTATACAGGACACATGCATCTTTTTACTGTGTTTATAGAGGGTGTATTTTTTGTCAGCTCTGCCGGCTTTGATTATCACGTCATTGGCCTCGAAATGATCCCATCTGTCCTTCTTATAGCGGTTGCCTTGATCGGCGGCTCTGCGCTTTCAACGGCCGGAGGCGTGAAGCTTATTCGCCTGTTTCTTTTGTTCCGGCATTTAGGAACGGATCTTAACCGCCTTAGTCACCCGTCGCGGACAATGCCCGTTATGTTTCGCGGTCAAGCGCTTCCGGACACAGCTTTCCTCTCGATCTGGATGTATTTCTTTGGATACACGATTATCTTTGCGACGGGAATCATGGCGCTTAGCGCTGCTGGGC
Organism: Alphaproteobacteria bacterium; assembly: GCA_051252005.1. Taxonomy (GTDB): domain Bacteria; phylum Pseudomonadota; class Alphaproteobacteria; order Caulobacterales; family Maricaulaceae; genus JACOMS01. The sequence continues at coordinate 74,339 of JBPOEZ010000006.1, forward strand.
AGGACTTTCAGGTGGCCGTCGCAGCCAGCGCGTCTTCTCTGGCTAATATGGGGCCGCTTTTGGATGCAACGCTGCCCACGCAGACTTACGCGGCGTTCACAGTGCCGCAACAGGTGATCGCGGCGGTCTTGATGTTGATTGGCCGTGTTGAAGTTTTAGCCGCTTTTGCTATTTTATCGCCCGGATTATGGCGTTCCTAGGATTGTCATATTCTATTCATACTTCTTTTCGCATAGGGGCTTGCATCTACGCGCAAACCAATTTCTAATAGTGAATAATCACAACGTGTTGATGAAAAAATTACAACAATAAGGAAATATCATGGCGGGCGAGAGAAAACAAAACCTCCAAGACACATTTTTGAACTCAGTTCGGAAGTCCAAAACACCTTTGACCGTCTTTTTGGTCAACGGCGTAAAATTACAAGGCGTTGTGACGTGGTTTGACAATTTTTGCGTATTATTACGCCGTGATGGTCAGGTGCAGCTTGTTTATAAGCATGCCATTTCCACAATTATGCCGTCTGAACCCGTTCAAATGTTTGAATCAGAACAAGATGATGAGTAGTCGTGGGTTTGTTTTACCTCGGGGCGCAATTTGATTGATCTCGATTCGGATCCGAACGTTGCTATTGTTTTGCATCCGAGGCCCTATGCGGCCTCAGAGCGGAACGCCTATGATCTCGAAGAGGCGGTAGGTCTAACGACGGCTTTGGGTGTAGAAATCGCTGACGCTACGATTGTTCCGCTTCGCGAAGTGCATGCCAGTAAGTATTTTGGCGGCGGAAAAATCGACGAGATAAAAGACACCATCAAGCTTAAAAAAGCGAATATGGTCATCGTCAATTCGTCTCTAACACCAATCCAGCAGCGTAATTTAGAGCGCGCTTGGGACGTGAAGGTCATTGACAGGACGGGCCTTATTCTCGAAATTTTCGGGCTGAGGGCTGCGACCAAAGAGGGTGCTATGCAGGTTGAAATGGCGAGGCTCGGCTATGAGCGCTCGCGGCTTGTACGGACGTGGACCCACCTTGAGCGGCAACGCGGCGGGCAGGGGGCGATGTCCGGACCGGGCGAGACACAGATCGAATCTGATCGCCGGATTCTAAACGATAAAGTGACTAAACTGCGCCGCGATCTTGAAAGTGTACGCCGGACGCGCGGATTGCAGCGCCAACAAAGACAGCGCGCTCCGGAACGGGTTGTTGCGCTTGTCGGCTATACAAACGCTGGTAAATCGAGCCTGTTTAACATTCTAACCGAAGGCGGCGTTCTGGCGAAAGATATGCTCTTTGCCACGCTTGATACTACACACCGCATATTGCCGCTGCCTAACGGAAAGCCCGCGGTTCTGTCTGATACGGTTGGGTTTATCGCGGATTTGCCGACAGATTTGATCACGGCTTTCCGTGCGACGCTCGAAGAAGTAGCCGAGGCGGATTTGCTCGTTCATGTGCGCGATATTTCAGATCCTTTATCAATTGCGCGAAAACAGAATGTTCTCGATGTGCTCTCGCAGCTTGAAGCCGGAACTGAGAACGGCCAAGAAATGATCGAAGTTTGGAACAAAGCAGACCTGCTTGACCCCGATGAGTTCGCAAAATTACAAGAGCGCGCCAAAGCTTCGCAAGAGTCTGAAACGGCTATGAGCGCCTATATCATTAGCTGCCAAACTGGCACGGGTATCGAGGTTTTACAGAACGGTATTGAAGGCGCGCTGACTGAAAAAGACGATGTGGTCAGCGTGACTATCGCGCCGAAAGATTACAAAATTCGCGCGTGGCTTCACGAAAAAGGCCATGTTCTGTCCGAAGAAACGCTGGACAACGGGTACTGCGAAATGGACGTGCAACTTAGCGACGCGGACGCAGGGAAGCTTAAAGGTCGATACCCTCAGGTGTTCCCCGCGAATTAAAATTTATGACCAACGAATCTATCACTGCTAATCGTGCAAGCTTTGAGGCGTTTCTCGCGAAGGGCGCTCGGGAAATAAGCGGCCTTCATATTGTAAACGCATCGCTGACGAAATTAGACCTCAGCGACCGCGTTTTTAAAGATTGCGATTTTAGCGGCTCTGATTTGTCAGGGGCGATCCTAGAAGGCGCGGAATTTATCGGCTGTAAGGCCGCAAATGCAAAGTTCAAACATGTAAACGCAGACGACGCGGCGTTCCAAAAATGTAACGTCTCCCTGACCGACTGGGAAGGCGCGCGGCTAACGTCTTGTAAGTTTACGGGCTGTAAATTAACCGGCTCGAATTTCCAAAGAACGCAAACCCTTGGGCTAAGTTTTGAAGAATGCGTCCTCGTGGGATCGAGCCTCAAAAACATGTCGTTCCGCAAGGCTAACTTACGCCGTCTTGATTTTTCTGAGGCGGATGTCTCTGGGTCGGATTTTCGCGACGCTTTATTCGACGATTGCAGCTTACGGGACGCGTCCCTAAAGCTTGCAAAGTTTCAAGGCGCAGATCTCAGGGGCTGCGACCTCGGCAGTCTCTCTCTAACCGATGCCGCCGTTTTAAAAGGCGCGGTCATATCGAAGCATCAAGCAACGGAACTTTTAACAGGCCTCGGTATTTTGGTGCAGTAGAGAGCATTGACATTTAAAAGGCGAAAACTGCGCTTGAAAACCTGCTTCTGACCCCGTGCGTTGTCGGCGCTATTGAAGTGCTATTTGGACTTGGGTTGACGCAGAAAAAGTAAGTCTGGAAGCCCGTTTCACTCTGTCTTTTTCGCCGCCTGCCAAAGGGCTTCTAGCTGCTCTAGGGGCATATCGGAGAGCGCTTGCCCTGACGTTTGAGCGGATGTTTCAACAAACTGAAACCGCCGCGTAAATTTGCGGTTCGTTCTCCGCAGCGCTTTTTCTGGATCAATGTCCAAATGTCTTGCGAGATTTGTCACAGCAAACAGAAGATCACCGATTTCGTCCTCTATAGCATCTGGGTCGTTTTGGCTTGCAGCCTCGGCCACTTCGCCTGCTTCTTCCGTGATTTTATCGAGGACTCCGGAAATGTCTGGCCAGTCAAAGCCGACGCGGGCCGCGCGTTTTTGGAGCTTGTGTGCGCGCGTTAGGGCCGGAAAGGCGAGGGGAACATTGTCCAAAACGCTTGGAGGCGTAGTGTCTGTTTCGCTGCTTGACTTCTCCGCCCGTTCTGCCGCTTTGATCTCTTCCCAAGCGACCGTTTGCTCTGCTGCGGTTCTGTCATCTCCGCCTCCAAACACATGAGGGTGGCGGCGCACCATTTTGCGGGTGAGGCCGTCGCACACCGCGTCGAGATCAAAGTCTCCGGCCTCGTCCGCCATTTGAGAGTGGAAGACGACTTGCATCATGAGGTCGCCAAGTTCTTCGCGCAGGGCGCTCATATCGTTCTGGGCTATAGCATCGCAGACTTCGTAAGCCTCTTCGATTGTATAGGGGGCAATAGTTTCGAACGTTTGTTCTACGTCCCACGGGCAGCCATTCTCTGGATTGCGTAAACGGGCCATGAGGGCTTTAACCCGTTCAAAGGGGGTCGCGCCTAAAAAGCTAATGTCAGTCATGCTTGTTCCGCTTAAGCGCCGTGACGACGAGGCCGCCGAGAACGAGCGCCGATAGGCCGTAAGCCGCCCAGATGAATATAGCATGTTTGCCAAAATCAAGCATAGTGGTCTTTCTGTATCACAGGGTTTCGACGGTGGCGGTTGCCGCGCGTGAGGCCGCGCCGCGTTTTTCTTTGAGGGCGATAATATCAGCGCGAATGAATTTAAGGGATAGCCACCCAAACAAAGCCGAATAAGCAATGACCATAATAATAAGCGGCCATAACATTTCCGGCGGAAGGCCCGGCGCGCCTATATTGGAAATCGTGGCGGGCTGATGCAGCGTGTTCCACCATTCAACGGAAAATTTGATAATAGGGATATTGATGAATCCGACCATGGCCAGAATACTGGCCATGCGGGCCGCGCGTTTTCTATCATCAAACATCTGCCAGATCGCAAGATAGGCAATATAGATGAAAAACAAGATCAAAACGGAGGTCATGCGGCCGTCCCATTGCCACCACGTACCCCAGGACGGCTTGCCCCAAAGGCTTCCGGTTATCAGAGCGAGAAACGTAAACGCTGCCCCGCAGAGCGCAAAGGCTCGTCCTGCGCAGTCTGCAAGATTGTGTCGCCAAACAAAGCTAACGAAGCTAGCGACGGTAAGCGATGTATAGGCCATCATGGCGCACCACGCGGCGGGAACATGCACATACATGATGCGAACGCTCTCGCCCTGCTGATAGTCGGCGGGAGAACCGATAAGAGAGAGCCAAAGCCCTACGGCGAGCGGCACAAGCGTAAGAAACGCGAAAATAGGCGAAGCGATGCGTTCAAATCGAAGAAATCTTTGAGGGTTGGCGAGATAGCTGATCATGACTATTCCAAATGGGTCGACAGAGCGGCGGAGGCGGCGGGAAACCCTAAGGCGCATCCAATAAAGCTAAGCCCAGCAAGGGCTTGAAATTCAAGGCCTGTTATGCCGGAAACAAAGTAATTGTCTATGGCTGCGAGGCCGAAAATCAGAACCGGTACCAAAAAAGGAGCTGTGATGATTACGCTGAGGAACCCGCTTTGCGGACGACCTGCCATCATGGCGGCAGTCATAACCCCGTAAGCGATGAGGGCGGGCGCGGCAAATATAAGCGATAGGCAAATGGCGGCTAAAGTAGACGGCGATAAGGCAAACCCAATCCCCGCAATGGGAATGGCGAACAGAAGCGGCAGGTAGACGAAGATAAAAAACGCGGCGGCCTTAGCCAAAACGATCCGCAACATGCCGACCCCAGAGAGGGCGAGCTGCTCTAGGCTCCCGTCTTCATAGTCGGATTGGAACACGCTGTTGAAGGCGAGGAGCTGGCTGAAAATAACGGCGAGCCAAATTAGGGCGGGTGCAAGCGGCTGCATGACGCTTTGCCGCCCACCGAGCGCTATGACGCAAAGCAGTAAGAATAGTGCAAAAAAGACGAGGCCAAGCATCCATGAGGACGGCGTGCGCGCCATAAGCATGAGTTCGCGTTTTAACAGCGGGGCAATCACGTGGCGGCCGCTTTCAGTGTCAGTTTGCGCGTTTGAGTTTTAAGGGCGCGGGCGGGTTCATGTGACGCGAGCAGCACAACACCATTTTGCGCAAGATGCTGTTGTATAACATCAAAAATAAGCGTTTGACCTTCGGCGTCCATGGCGGCGGCAGGCTCGTCCATTAGCCAAATTGGTTTATCGCTGATTAGCATACGGGCGAGGGCGAGGCGGCGGCTCTGTCCGGCGGATAGCGCGCCAGTTTTCACATGCGCCTTGGCTTTGAGGCCAACAGAGGCGAGAGGGGCGGCAATATCGCCGTCAAAATCATAAATGTCCGCCCAGAACTGGAGGTCTTCCCTTGCACACAGGTGCCGTTTTTGTGCGTTTAAGTGTGCTTGGTAGCTGATGATCTGGTCTGAACGGCAGGTTTCGCCCGCCTCATGCCATGACACAGTGCCTTCTGCGGGGCGGGATAGTCCTGCGGCGAGGCGCAAGAGCGTGGTTTTCCCTATACCATTTGAGCCCTGTATCCACATGAGTTCTCCGGATTTTATCATAAAAGAGAGACCTGCGAACAATGATTGCGTGCCGCGCACGGCGCTCACATTATCAAAACAGATGGATGTCGATGGATAGACCGAGTACATAGGAAACGTCGTTACCATAGTTCAACGCCTTGGCGAAGCCAATATAGGCCGCGTCAGTGCGTCACGTTTGCGCCGGAGGCAAGAGTTGGGTATTGAGGCGCATGAGACCTAAACATCGAAATCGCCGTATCGGTATGATCGCCTTCTTTGGCGGACTGCTGGCCGTTGGCGCTGTTATGCTTTTTTCAGCGCTTAAGCAAAATACGCAATATTTTTATAACCCTTCGCAGATTTTAGCAGCGGATTTTGCGCCGAAATCACCAGAAATCAGAGTTGGCGGCTTGGTGTTGCCCGGATCTTTGGCGACGGGTACGGGGCTTACTTCGACGTTCCATCTTGGCGATTTTCCAGAGGACGGCGAAATTGCGCCGGTCAAAAGCGGATATGTCACAATTACCTACACTGGAATTTTGCCTGACTTATTTCGCGAAGGGCAGGGAGTGGTCATAACGGGGACAATGGATAGTGTGGATGCAATGACCGCTAGTGATGTTCTCGCCAAACATGACGAGAATTATCAGCCAAAGATATAGCGGCGGGTGACTCAGCCGATGTGGGGCAACCAGGCCACCCACCTGTAACCTTTCTTTCGAAAAGTCACATATACACTATGAGACTGATTCGCTTAAGTTCAACCCATATCCATTGAAATTTCAAAATAAATTATAGATATGGTTAATGTCATCTCAGCTGATCTGCGTCCGGGCTATGACTCTCTATATGCGCGCTCAGAGACCGTTTTTTCAACCAACTTGACCCCATAAATATGCCCAAGCTTAACAGTGCGATAACTGGCATTATCCACAACAGTTTCTCTCCAAGAATTTCTCCAAGTGCATGAAAGAGTGAAAAAATAACCGCTACATATAAAATGGCTGATATCAAAATGTAGAAACAATATTTCATGTAAGGAACACCAAAGAACCCGCAAGCGATATAGGCTGGTATGCGCGTCATTGGAATGAACCGCGCAGCGATGAGGCTTGTAAATGTATGGGACAGAACTTTGTCTCCCATATTAGCAATATGTTTCTTATCGGCAAAGGCTCTGCCGCTTTTGTTTTTAAGCGCGGCCCAGCCAATCCAATATTTCCAGATATCACTGATGAATAAGCCGGTTGTTACTAAAATAAAGAGAGTGGATGTCTTGGCCATTTGCGTTAATGAGAGGGTGGCGGCTGCAATTACGGCGGTGTCTTCTTGAACAAACGGCCCCAAAAGGACGCCAAGGTAGAAATGCCACATGGGAGAATCGAGAAGAAAGTCCATAGAAAAAGCGCCTTGTTTACAGCTTTGAACGCTCAACCATGCAATTTAGTCTCAAATATGCAAGAGAAGTCTCGTTTTTCGCTCCAAATTTGACATGTCCCGTGTTGCGTCGAGGGAAACTCCATGACATAAGGCGCTCCAAATTTCACCTATGCTCAGTTGGATGTGTAGCGTGGCGGATAAGCTAACGCGACATGTTTGATATGCACTTGAATGATGGATGCCATTATGCAGATCGAAGAATTAAAAGCCGAAGGCCTAAGCCGTACTTACGCGGTCACTGTCCCTAAGGAAGAGCTTGAAGCCAAGCTTGCTGCTAAAATAAAAGAAATGCAGCCACAGGTAAGCCTTAAAGGCTTTCGTCCTGGTAAAGTGCCTGTAAGCCACATTCGCAAGATGTTCGGCCCGTCAATCATGAAGGACGTGGTTGAGGATACAGTCAACGAATCAAGCCAACAGGCCATCAATGACAATAAAATCCGTCCTGCGGGTCAGCCTAAGATTGATCTACGCGCTAACGGCGAAGACGTCACAAACGGCAAAGCGGATCTTGAGTATCAGCTAACTGTTGAGATGATTCCTGAGTTTGCGCCTGTTGATCCAGCAAGCCTGAAATTCACGCGCCTCACATGTGAGCCTGCGGATACTGACGTAGACGAACGCCTAACAGAGCTTGCGTCTGGCCAGAAAACTTACAAGAAGAAAGCCAAAACAGCGAAAGCTAAAAAAGACGACGCTGTTCTGATTAACTTCACGGGACGCATTGACGGCGAAGCCTTTGACGGCGGCGCGATGGAAGGTCATCAGCTCGTGATTGGTTCTGGTACATTCATTCCGGGTTTTGAAGATCAGCTTATCGGTACGAAAGCTGGAGACAAGCTTGACGTGACCGTTACGTTCCCAGCAGAATATCAAGCAGCAGATCTAGCAGGCAAGGAAGCCGTGTTCGAAACTGAAGTTCTTGAAGTGCAAGGCGAAAAAGACGCTGTGATCGATGATGATCTTGCTGCAAAGTTTGGCATGGAAAACCTAGAGAAGCTCAAGGAAGTTATCAAAGAGCAAGTTAACGGCGAATATGAAATGCAAGTTCGCATGAAGCTTAAGCGCGCTATCCTAGACGAGCTTGACAAGCAGCATGATTTTGAATTGCCGCCGGGCATGGTTGAAGCCGAGTTCGGTAATATTTGGCAACAAGTGCAGTCCGAAAAGGAAGCCGGACAGCTTGACGAAGAAGACGCTGCTAAGTCTGATGAAGTTCTCGAATCTGACTATCGTAAAATCGCTGAGCGACGCGTTCGCCTTGGCTTGGTGCTTGCTGAGATGGGCCAGAAAGCTGAAATCCAAATTTCAAATGAAGAACTTCAGCAAGCTATGATCGCCGAAGCTCGTCAATACCCTGGACAAGAGCAACAAGTTGTTGAGTTCTACCAAAAGAACCCGCAGGCCATCGCTCAGCTTCGCGCGCCGATCTACGAAGAAAAAGTTGTCGATCTAATCGTAGAGAGGGCCACGATCAAAGACAAAGCCGTCGATAAAGAAAAGCTCTTCGAAGAAGATGCCATGATCTAGTTCCGGCTAACACGTTGAATTATGAAAACCCGGTCTTTTGGCCGGGTTTTTCTGTTTGTGGCTTTGGGGCGCCTTGTCGCTGATCATCGGGACTGCGAGCTGGAAATCCACTGATTTTCACTTTTTTACTGCTTATACCCTGAATAATGATAATATTATCCTCGCTATCTTGAAGTTTTCTTATCTGTGTCAATATAGAGGTAACACTTTCAAGAAAGAGTACGCTCTTAAGCGCGGGTGATTCTCGTGAAACAAAAATTAAGGATAGAACATGCCAAACCCGTATGAGATTACTGACTTTACGATCCCTTCCGTTATTGAATCCTCCAGTAAAGGGGATGTCCGGTGGGATCTCTTCTCGCGCCTTATGCGCGACCGCGTTGTTTTCCTCAGCGGCCCCGTTGAAGACCAAATGGCCAGTGTTGTTGTTGCACAGCTTCTTTTCTTGGAATCAGAGAATCCTAAGAAAGAAATCTCGATGTATATCAACTCTCCAGGCGGCGTTGTGACAGCAGGCATGGCGATCTATGATACGATGCAATATATCACCTGCCCTGTGTCGACCGTTTGTATTGGTCAAGCCGCGTCTATGGGGTCATTATTGCTTAGTGCGGGCGAGCCTGGCATGCGTGTTGCGCTACCTAATGCGCGGGTTATGGTTCACCAGCCGTCTGGTGGTTTCCGTGGTCAAGCATCTGATATTGAACGTCACGCCAAGGACATCATTGCTATGAAAAAGCGCCTGAACGAGATTTACGTTAAGCATACAGGCCAGAAATATGACACCATCGAGAAAACACTCGACCGCGATCATTTCATGACAGCAGAACAGGCTAAAAAGTTCGGTCTTGTCGATAATGTCTATTCCCACCGCGGCGAAGGCGCTGAGTAAAGATAAAGTGATTAGGCCGTTGTAACTTGATAACGGCCTGAAAATTTGTACGAATGTGCCTAATGGTAAGGCATAAGTAATAAAACTGTCGTAGTATGGCACAGAATGCCCTAGAATGTTTCGGCATTGCACTTGCAAACAGGGCGTAAGGCGCAACAGAACGGATAAGAACGATGAGCAAAACAACAACAGACTCTAAGAACACGCTTTACTGTTCGTTCTGTGGCAAAAGCCAACATGAAGTTCGCAAGCTTATTGCGGGTCCAACGGTCTTTATCTGCGATGAGTGCGTTGAACTTTGCATGGACATCATCAAAGAAGAGGGCAAGGGCTCGATCAATAAAGCTCAAGAGGGCGTGCCAACGCCGCAAGAGATTTGTGATACGCTTGATGATTACGTCATCGGCCAAGCCTATGCCAAACGCGTTCTGTCTGTTGCTGTTCACAACCATTATAAACGCCTGAATCATGCCGCATTGAACGAAGACGTCGAGCTGGCTAAATCCAACATCCTTCTCGTCGGCCCAACAGGGTGCGGTAAAACGCTTCTGGCGCAGACATTAGCCCGAGTTTTGGACGTCCCGTTTACAATGTCAGATGCCACAACACTAACCGAAGCAGGTTATGTCGGCGAAGACGTGGAAAACATCATTTTGAAGTTGCTACAATCCGCGGATTACAATGTAGAACGCGCCCAGCGCGGTATCGTCTATATTGATGAAGTCGATAAAATTAGCCGTAAGTCCGATAATCCGTCTATCACGCGTGATGTGTCTGGTGAGGGCGTACAGCAAGCGCTTCTGAAAATTATGGAAGGCACAGTCGCCTCCGTACCGCCGCAAGGCGGACGTAAGCATCCGCAGCAAGAGTTCCTGCAAGTGGATACAACGAATATTCTCTTTATTGTTGGTGGCGCGTTTGCCGGCCTTGATAAGGTTATTTCAAATCGCGGCGAAGGGTCTACGATTGGTTTTGGCGCGAACATCAAAAACCTTGATGACCGCCGTGTCGGCGCTATTCTGCGCGAAGTTGAGCCGGATGATCTCTTGAAATTTGGTCTTATTCCTGAATTTGTAGGGCGCTTGCCGGTTATCGCAACGCTCGAGGACCTAGACGAAGCGGCTTTGATCAAAATTCTAACTGAGCCCAAGAACGCGCTTGTCAAACAATACCAGACGCTTTTCTCTATGGAAGAAACAACGTTGAGCTTTGCTGATGACGCCCTAAGTGCCATCGCTAAGCGCGCTATTAAACGTAAGACTGGCGCGCGCGGGTTGCGCTCCATCATGGAAGGGATTTTGCTTGATACAATGTACGATCTCCCATCCTACGAAGGCGTTCAAGAAGTCGTGGTTAATAGCGAAGTTGTCGACGGGCATGCGCAGCCTTTGCTAATTTATGCGGATAACAAGCCGTCGAAAGAAAAAGCGTCTTAAGGCGCTTTTATCTCTCTCATACGGTGGTAACTTTTTACATATAAAAGGGTTGAATATCGCCGGTTTGATCCCACCTACACAGACTAGGAGCCAGTGCTTGGCTGTGTTCTGGTAAAAGGATAAAACATGTCTGAGATTGTGACGCTTCCTGTTCTTCCGCTTCGCGACATTGTGGTTTTTCCGCATATGGTCGTACCACTATTCGTTGGCAGGGAAAAGTCTATCAAGGCACTCGAAGAAGTCATGCGCCTTGAAAAGCGTATCTTCCTTGTCACCCAAAAAGATCCCGGAAATAATGAGCCTGAGCAGGGCGATATTCATGAAAATGGCTGTATCGCGAAAATTCTTCAGCTTTTGAAATTGCCCGACGGAACAGTACGGGTACTCGTTGAAGGTGAACAGCGCGCTTCGATCGATAAGTTTTTGAGTAATGACCTCTTTATTGAAGCCGAAATACAGGTTTCTGAGGATGATGTTTCTGACGATGTGAAAACTCAAGCTCTGCGAAACACGGTTCTGGAGCAGTTCGAAAGATACGCTAAACTCAACAAGAAAATTGCCGAAGAAGTCGTGGCGTCTGTCTCTGAGACTAAAGAGGCAGCGAAGCTGACCGACATTATCGCTGTTCACTTAAATGCACCCATAGAAGCAAAACAAAAGTTGGTTTCCGAGCGCAGCGTAGCTGCGCGCCTTGAGGGGCTTTTAACGCTCATTGAGGGCGAGCTTTCCGTGCTTAAGGTAGAGAAGAAAATTAGGGGCCGCGTAAAACGGCAAATGGAAAAAACGCAGCGCGAATATTATCTGAACGAGCAAATGAAAGCCATTCAGAGTGAACTTGGTAACGGCGATGCACCGGATGAAATGACCGAGCTTAAGAAAAAGATCGACGAGACAAAATTCACCAAAGAAGCGCGGACCAAGACCGAGGCTGAGCTTAAAAAACTTAATCAAATGAGTCCCATGTCCGCAGAAGCGAATGTGTCACGTAATTATATTGACTGGATGCTGTCTGTGCCGTGGGGCAAGAAAAAGCGGGTACGCAAAGATTTAAAAGAGGCGCTCTCATTTCTTGATGATGATCATTACGGCCTCGAAAAAGTCAAAGACCGGATCATTGAGCACCTCGCGGTTCAAACCCGTACGAAAAAAGTCAAAGGCCCAATTCTGTGCCTCGTAGGCCCTCCGGGCGTCGGCAAAACCTCCTTGGGTAAATCCATTGCACGGGCGACAAACCGTGAATTCGTTCGCGTATCTTTGGGCGGCGTGCGGGACGAATCAGAAATACGGGGTCACCGCCGTACCTATATCGGCTCTATGCCGGGCCGGATTATACAATCCATGAAGAAGGCAAAATATAGCAACCCGCTATTCTTGCTCGATGAAATTGATAAGATGGGCTCCGATCACCGCGGTGATCCGTCTGCGGCGCTGCTTGAAGTTCTTGATCCAGAGCAGAACAATACCTTTAATGACCATTATCTTGATGTGGATTATGATCTGTCTGATGTTATGTTTATTACGACGGCGAACTCCTTGAATATGTCCCAGCCGCTCCTTGACCGGATGGAAATCATCCGCATTCCTGGCTATACAGAAGACGAAAAAATTGAAATCGCGCAACGTCATTTGATTCCCGAAATTATAAAAGACCATGGCCTCAAAGCTGAGGAGTTCATTCTGGGTGTCGATGCAATCCGCGAAACTATTCGGTATTACACGCGCGAAGCCGGTGTTCGTAGCCTCAAGCGCGAAATTTCTAAGCTGGCCCGTAAGGCTATTCGCCTGATTGTTGGCGGCGAAGTCAAATATGTCACTGTTACGCCCGAAAATGTTGTTGATTATCTTGGCGTGAAGCAGTTCCGTTACGGCGAAACTGACCAAGAAGATCAGGTCGGCGTAGTCACCGGCTTGGCCTGGACACAGGCCGGCGGAGACATCTTGACGATCGAAGCCGTTTCTATGAACGGTAAAGGCAAAATGACAGTCACAGGTAACCTCAAAGATGTGATGAAAGAATCCATTTCTGCGGCAAACTCCTATGTGCAGTCCAGAGCGCCAGATTTTGGAATCAACCCTCGGGCTTTCCAAACGACAGACATTCACGTTCATGTCCCCGAAGGCGCGACACCAAAGGATGGTCCATCAGCAGGTGTCGGCATGATTACAGCTATGGTTTCTGTGCTTGCAAGCATCCCTGTGCGTAAAGATATTGCCATGACAGGCGAGATCACATTGCGCGGGCGTGTTCTACCCATTGGCGGCCTGAAAGAAAAACTCCTGGCAGCGCTTCGTGGCGGCGTAAAAACCGTATTGATTCCCATCGATAACGCTAAAGATCTGGCCGATATCCCTGAAAATGTGAAGTCAGCCCTTGAAATTATTCCCGTTTCTAATGTTGATGAGGTCTTAAAACACGCTTTGGTACGTCCAATGACCAAAATTGAGTGGACAACGAACGATCAGACCAATTTAACTAACATTATTCTTGGAGAAAAGGTTGACGTGGGGCAGCGTCCGTCGCATTAAGGCGCGGTTCACGACGCCCTGATTTGGGGTATGAATTGGGGGCGGTTAGCTCAGCTGGTAGAGCATCTCGTTTACACCGAGAGGGTCAGCGGTTCGAACCCGTTACCGCCCACCATCATCGTGATCTTTGTTCCATTGTGAATATTCTTATGCCTCGGGCGGCGATACTATTTGCCCCCTTGGCGCAGCAAGCCTATAGCTTGGGCTATGAATGAGTTATCCGACATAAAGGCGAGGGATCCTGACTTCCTTTCGGAAGACGAACTTGTTGAGCGGGTGCGAAAATATGATCCTTCCGCAAGTGCTGAGCTTATCAAAAAGGCTTACGCACAATGCAAAACCGCACACGGGGACCAAACTCGTCATTCAGGCGGTCTTTATTATGAGCATCCCGTGGCTGTTGCAGGAATTTTAGCTTCGCTGCACATGGACGTTCCGAGTATTTGCACTGCGCTCTTGCATGACGTTCTCGAAGACACAGACATGACCTATTTAGAGATGTCAGACATGTTTGGGGAAGAAATCGCTGAACTCGTTGAAGGTGTAACCAAGCTCGGCCGGGCGAGATTGTCAAATCCGAATGCGACCAAAGAGAGGCAGCAGGCCGAAAACTTCCAAAAATTTGTTCTCGCCATGAGCCGTGATATTCGCGTTTTGCTCGTAAAACTCTGTGACCGTCTGCATAACATGCGTACGCTAGACCATCATCCGAAAGAGGTATCGCGCAAACGCATTGCGACCGAGACCTTGGATATTTATGCGCCGCTCGCGCGGCGGATCGGTGTCGACCGGATCGTGTCAGAGCTTGAGGATCTTTCGTTCAAGCATTTACAGCCTGTCGTTTTTGAAAATATCTCCAGCCGTCTAGCTGCATGGCATTCAGGGCAGGCGGCAGCTATTTCGCAAATGTCTGTCGCAATCAGGGATTTGATGGACCAAGAAAAGGTTGAGGCGAAAATTTATGGCCGCGAAAAACGGGCTTACGCCATATGGCGAAAACTTGACCGCCAAGGCATCACCTTTGAAGACGTTGCCGATATCTATGCCTTCCGTATGATCGTAGATGATGTTGAGACGTGCTACCGTGTTCTCGGCGTTCTCCATACGCATTATCGATGCGTTCCGGCCCGTTTTCGGGACTTCATTTCTGTGCCAAAACCCAATGGCTATCAGTCTTTGCACACGACCATCTTGGGCCCCAATAATACGCGAATGGAAATTCAAATCCGAACAGCACGAATGGAAGATGTCGCTGAACGCGGCGTGGCCGCGCATTGGGCCTATAAAAATCAATCCTACGCTTATGATCCAGAGCGCGCCAAAGATAGCGGCGGCGATCCCTTGCGCCGCGTGCGCCCGCTTGTTGAAATGATGGAACAAAGCGGCGATGCTGACGAGTTTTTAGAACATGTGAAGCTGGAAATGTTTGCTGATCAGGTTTTCGCGTTTACACCCAAAGGGGACTTGATCGCTTTGCCGCGCGGGGCAACACCATTGGACTTTTCCTATGCTTTGCACACGAAAATTGGCGACACCTGCATTGGGGCGATGATTAATGGGCGGCAGCGGCCTTTGCGTACCCCGCTGCAAAATCTTGATGTCGTGAAAATTATTCGCGGTGGACAGGCCGAACCGCATCCTGGCTGGGAGAACATGGTTGTTACTGGTAAGGCTAAATCAGCCCTGCGCCGTCTTACGCGGGCGGGCGAAACACAGGAATTCATCCGCGTGGGCTCTATGCTTGCGGAGCATGCCTTTGTCCGCGAAGACAGGGACTTCAGCGAAACTATTTTGTCAGACGCCCTTAAAAGGTTATCATTTAGTAAGCCAGAAGAACTATATAAGGCTCTCGGAGAGGGCAGCCTTTCCGTTAAAGCTTTTATGAACGCGGTGTTCCCTGGACGGGGTGATGTTAATCCTATCGAAGATTATGCAAATCGTGAATTTATCAGCGACGAAACGGCCAAGCTCTATGTGAAAGGCGACGGTTTGACGGCTGGTGTGAGTTTGCATTTTGCAGATTGCTGCTCGCCAATACCGGGTGACCGGATTGTAGGAATTCAGTCTAAAGGCAAGGGCGTTATCATCCACACAATCGATTGCGAAGCGCTTGAGCATAGTGAAGAACAGCCTGAGGACTGGCTCGATATTGGCTGGCGCCGAACGGCTGAACATGCTGCATCATCAAGTCGGATCACAGCGACCCTCGAACATGTTCCCGGCGCGCTAGCGGACGTTACGAAAATCATAGGCGAGGCGGGCGGCAATCTCACATCTATCAAGACTTTGAAACGAAGTTCCACATTTTTTGATATGATAATGGTTGTCGATGTGCGCGATAATCGCCATCTATCCCAAATCATTGCAGCGATGCGCGCGAGCATCTATGTGGCCGAAGCGCATAGAACGCGCGGAGAAACGAAAGAGACAAAAGAATGACGAAAATGAACACTGACGACGTCTTAGCTATATTCCGCGAAGCGGGCGCTCTCCTGGAAGGCCACTTCATTCTGTCCTCCGGATTGCGCAGTCCTGTGTTCTTGCAAAAAGCATTTATTTTCAAAAACCCGGCCCTTACAGAGAAGCTCTGCAAGGCTTTGGCCGATAAAGTAAAAAACACCTTGGACGTTATGCCGGACATTATTGTCGCTCCGGCAATGGGCGGAATTATTCCTGGATACGAAACGGCTCGTCATATGGGGCTAGAGTCGATTTTCACGGAACGCGAAAACGGCGAGTTTTGTTTGCGCAGGGGTTTTTCCTTGGAGCCAGGGCAAAAAGTTCTGATGGTTGAGGATATTGTAACAACAGGGCTTTCTTCGCGTGAGTGCATTAAAAGCATCGAAAAAACCGGAGCCAAGGTGATTGGCGGCGCGTGTATATTTGACCGTTCAGGCGGCAAAGCCGATATTGGCGTGCCTCTTGTTAGCCTAGCAGCAAAACAGTTCCCTGCTTATGAACCGGACGCGCTTCCGGCCGTACTTGCTGCTGTTCCTGCCATAAAGCCCGGAAGCCGCGGCCTGTCATGACACGCGAAGTTGGTTTGCGCCTAGGTGTCAACATTGACCATATTGCGACGGTCAGAAATGCGCGCGGCGGGACGCACCCTGACCCTGTGGCCGGAGCCTTTGCGTCTATTCAGGCGGGAGCTAACGGTATTACGGCACACCTTCGAGAAGACCGTCGCCATATCAATGATGATGATATGGAACGCCTTCAAGCTTTATGCCAGTCCACAAATATACCGCTGAATATGGAAATGGCCGCCGTGATGGACATGGTGGAAATCGCCAAGCGTATAAAACCTCGCGCTATCTGCCTAGTGCCGGAAAAACGCGAAGAACGAACTACGGAAGGCGGGCTTGATGTTGCTGGCTTGCATAACACCATAATTCCAATCGTCCGTGAACTTATGGATGCCGGATCCCGTGTTTCTTTATTTATTGAAGCCGACGTCGAGCAAATAAAAGCGGCCGCGCGTAGCGGTGCCCAAGTCATTGAAATTCACACGGGGGCTTATGCCCATGCTTTGGACGCCGGCGACACTGACCGTGCTGATGCTATTTTAAAGTCTATGCAAGACGGCGCGAGGCTGGCGCATGACCTCGGCCTTGAAGTGCATGCAGGCCACGGTATTACTTTTGAAAATGTCGCCGCCATCGCCGCCATTCCAGAACTCAAGGAACTTAATATCGGCCACTTCCTTGTCGGCGAAGCGATCTTCATGGGGCTTGAATCCGTCATTCAAGAAATGAGAGCTTTGATTGATGAAGCCCGCGCCAATAATGCCGCCTCATGATTTTGGGCATAGGGACAGACCTTTGCGATATTCGCCGGATTGAAAGGTCGATCGATAAATATGGTGAGCGGTTTTTGGACCGTATTTTTACGGCGCATGAGCGCTCCTATTGTGACGGTAAATCTGGGAAGGCCGCTTATTATGCCAAACGCTTCGCCGCAAAAGAAGCGGCTGCGAAAGCTTTGGCACGCGCGGATACGGGAAGCCTTTCATGGCAGGACGTCGAAGTTAGAAACGATCCGTCAGGGCGGCCTACGCTCAAACTAACTGGCGGGGCTCTCAAACGCCAAAATGAAAATGCCCCTAAGGGTCATGACGCCCGCATTCACCTTAGTTTGACGGATGACTTTCCTTATGCACAAGCCTTTGTCATAATTGAATCTATTCCCAGCGGCGATTCCGCATAAATAAGTCTTAGAAAAGAGCCTCGCATGGGCAAGAAGAAATCAAAGCAGGCGGCAAAAAAGCCTGAGCAAAGTGTAGGGGCTTTTATTAAAGAAAGCCTCTCCGTCGTGATATGGGCTTTGGGCATTGCTCTGATTTTACGTACATTTTTGTTCCAACCGTTTCATATTCCGTCAAGCTCAATGGAGCCAAATTTATTGGTCGGCGATTACATAATCACTTCTAAATATTCCGTAGGTTACGGTAAGTATGCGGCTGATCCGCTTCCGTTTCCAAAGAAAAAAGGTAGACTTTTTGAGCGCGAACCAGAGCGCGGTGATGTGCTCGTCTTTAAGCCTATCAACAATAAGAAAACCTTCATTAAGCGCCTTGCCGGATTACCGGGAGATCAAATGCAAATGAAAAGCGGCGTTCTTCACATAAACGGCAAGCCTGTAACTTTAAGCCTTCAGGGGCAGGACGAAACACAGAACGCTTTGGGACAAGTGGACATTGCGGAAAGATGGACTGAGGCTTTTCCCGAAGGCCATTCGCATTTAGTTTATGACAAAGTAAAGCAAAGCCCAACGGACAATACATCAGTTTATACTGTGCCTGCTGGCTACTATTTCTTACTCGGGGATAATCGCGATAATTCCGCCGATAGCCGAGTGCCGACAAGCGAAGGCGGGGCGGATTATGTCCCTGCTGAAAACATTATTGGCCGTGCGGAGTTTGTTCTTTTGTCTGTGAATGAAGATTTCTCGCTCATAAAGCCTTGGACTTGGGGCAATATGCGCGGCGACCGTTTTTTCAAGGGCCTTCGATGAGCCGTGAACCCAAAGAGTTTTCGGCGTTAGAAACGCGCATGGGATACGTGTTTGAGGACCGTAGCTTATTATCAACGGCGCTGACACATTCTTCATATGGAGATGGTCGCCGCAAGGTTGCGGATAATGAGCGCCTTGAATTTTTAGGTGACCGCGTATTGGGACTGCTGACAGCGCGGATGCTTTATGATGGCACTGCGGGAGCGGAAGGCTCTATGGCGCGGCGCTTAAACGCTCTTGTTCGCAAAGAAACTTGCGCGGATATTGCGCGTGACCTCGGCGTTCCGAACGCTCTCCAGATGTCCAAGTCCGAAGAAAAACAAGGCGGGCGGGAGAAGACGTCAATTTTAGGCGATGCCTGCGAAGCTCTGTTGGCTGCGATTTACCTCGACGGCGGCATGATAGCGGCGGAGAGCTTTTATAGCGCGCACTGGAAATCTCGCATTGACCGCGTCTTGACCAAGTCTGATAAAGACCCGAAAACACAGCTTCAAGAACTCTCGGCTTTAAAGGGGTATAACCCGCCTTTGTACGATCTGGTCGAACGAAGCGGGCCAGATCATCGGCCGGAATTTATAGTTAGTGTTACCGTGCAAGGCGCAGACTCCCAAAAAAACACAGGGCATGGTACGGGCCCATCAAAAAAAATAGCGCAGAGACTCGCTGCCGCTGATTTACTCACACAATGGGAGGCTTCATCATGAGCCCAACACGTTCAGGATTCGTCGCCATAATTGGCGCGCCAAATGCGGGGAAGTCTACCCTCGTCAATGCTTTGGTCGGCGAAAAAGTGTCGATCGTTACTCACAAGGTTCAAACCACGCGGTTTCAAATTCGCGGCATTGCAATGCTTGGTACGGCTCAGCTTGTCTTGGTGGATACGCCCGGAATTTTCAAACCCAAGGACACAGATCGTTTAGCGCGCTCTATGGTTCATGCGGCTTGGACCGGCGTTGATGACGCCGACGCGATTGTGCACGTGGTCGATGCTCCGGCCTTTCGGCGGCATATGGACGGCGAGGGTGATGCTCAAGATCGCTTGTCTTCCGAGGATACGCAGCGTGTTATTTCCGGACTGACCGCACGCAAAAATTCTAAAATATATCTGGCTCTGAATAAAATCGACGAAATCGAACGCGAGAATTTACTAGGGCTTATATCGCATTTTAACGTCGAAGAGGTGTTTGCTGAAATCTTCTTAATTTCTGCGCTTAACCGCGACGGCGTTGATGATTTGGGAAAGGCTTTGTCTCAAGTGATGCCAGAAGGGCCTTATCTTTATCCGCCAGATCAGGCTGCCGATATTCCGCTCCGTCTTATGGCCGCAGAAATTACGCGCGAAAAATTGTTCCTTCGTCTTCATGACGAGTTGCCCTATGCCTCTATGGTTGAGACGGAAAAATGGACAGATCAAAAGAACGGCGATATTCGCATCGAGCAAATTATCTACGTGAAGCGCGACTCGCAAAAACCGATTGTGCTCGGCAAAGCCGGTCGAACGATCAAAGATATTGGCGCTCAGGCTCGTCATGAAATGCAAAACTGGCTTGGGACAAAAGTGCATTTGTTCCTGTTCGTTAAAGTGCGCGAAAAATGGAGCGATGACCGCGCCCGCTATGTGGAAAGCGGTCTGGAGTTTGATGTTTAAAACGGCTTACGTCTTGCGCCTGAAACTTGCTGCTACTCTGCTATGAACTGGTCTGGCGAAGGCTATGTTTTGTCCTCTCGTAAGCACGGCGAAACCTCTGCGATTATCGAAGTTTTTACCCGTGACCGTGGCCGCCATATGGGGCTTGTTCGTGGCGGCGTCGGGCGGCGTATGCGCCCCGTTTTGCAAGCGGGGAATAAAGTCAAACTTGATTGGACGGCTCGTCTGTCTGAGCATTTGGGCTACTTTACCGTCGAGGCGATGAATGCCAGAGCGGCTGACCTTATGGATGACCGCCTATCGCTCGCGGGTCTGAACGGCCTTTGCGCCGTGGCAAGGGAAACGTTGCCAGAGCGCGAAGCGCATCCCGCGCTTTATGACGCTTTCGAAGTTCTTTTAGAGCACCTTCATGACCCCAATATTTGGCCTGTTCTTTATGTTAAGTGGGAAGCTGGGCTTTTATCCGCTATGGGTTACGGGCTCGATTTGTCTTGCTGCGCGTCTACTGGTGTGACGGATGATTTGACCCATGTTTCCCCGCGATCAGGCCGCGCAGTCTGCGCCGAAGCCGCTGCACCTTATATTGATAAATTGTTTGTCCTGCCGCCGTTTATGAAAGGCGGGATTAGTTCCGAAGATGGAGACGTGGAGGCAGGATTAGCACTTACCGGATATTTTCTGGAAACGCGTCTGCAATGGGGCGTCAACCGAACACTCCCAGAAGCCCGCTCACGTATGATTGAGCGCCTTAAAGTCTTATAAACTTTCTATGGCTTTTGCGAGGTTCTCTCGGGCCTGAGTTTCGAATTTTTTAAAGAAGTAATCCGTGTAGTAAATTCTCGGCCTGTCAATAAATGACTGCAATATTTTCTTGCGCTTCTTGCGGTAGAGGAACAATGGGATGCGTTTGTACTCATACCTGACGCCTTTTTCGAAATGACTGTAAACACTCTCTGGCGTGCCCAAAATACTTAAATCAATATCTAGCATGAGCTGCGCGTCTGGGGCTTCCGGAGCAATGTGATCTTTAGTCATCAATATGAGGTCGTAAACATCGTCGGCCAGTTTTTCCGGCGCGCCTTGTTCTTCTAGGAAGGCCTTGGCCCATACGGCGCTGTCTACTTCATTGGTCTTTGAATAAGGTTTGTAGATCGCGTCATGAAACCAGAGCGCCAGTTCAATAGAGGCGGGATTTGTTGCAAGTGACCGCGTATCATCAAGATGCCTAAGGCAGGCTTTGATGTGATCAAGCGTGTGATAAGCGCGGTGTGGTTCCAAATAGGCTGTAATCAATTTGTGATAGGTATGTTTGTTAATCGCAAAACCCAGAGCGCCCATTAAAGGTGTCCAGTGCTCTAAAGTTATTCTGCTGTTTGAGTGATGCGCCATAGTGAGCGTGCTCTATTAAAGTGTATATGTATCGAACGTGAACACGCCATGCGTGCGGGGGCGCGTCATTTACACTATGTCGGCACGTAATCAAGAGTTTTTTACAGTTGTTGGCTTGACGGTCCTATTGATAACAGGGAGGCGCGAAATCAGAGCTTACGTGATGGGGCATCAAGTCTGCTAAAACAAGATCGAAACTCAATGATACATGCTGTGTCTGTATCGTTTGCGACAAGCGAACAATGGCGGAGCGTTGCATGGCCAGGCTATTACCGGTCGAGTCGTCATTATGAATGGCCGCGATGTTGGCTCTGGGGCG
Source organism: Alphaproteobacteria bacterium (assembly GCA_051252005.1). Classification (GTDB taxonomy): domain Bacteria; phylum Pseudomonadota; class Alphaproteobacteria; order Caulobacterales; family Maricaulaceae; genus JACOMS01. The sequence goes on from JBPOEZ010000006.1 coordinate 96,088, forward strand.
AAGTAGGTCCGGCGTTAGCGGGGCAGGCTGGGGTCTAAGGAAGGCGATGGCCACGTTTCACGGCAGTGACGCGCACATCCGTGTGCGCGAAACTTGTTTCGGCGCATGAGATATCGGCGCTAGCCGGAAAAGTCCGAACCGATCTGTAGCGGGTTTTCTCAGGATATAGTGAGGATTAATGCGCAAAAACCTCAAAGTTTTCCAGAAGATTCCATCCCGAAATTTTAGCGCTTTTGTTTCAAAGTGGTATAGTCCTACGAATCAATGATTTGAGAGATGTATGTCCGATACGACGACGATAGATAATGGCCCTTCCGAAGATAAGGGTGTGATCGAGGAGCATATTGATGAGGCGCTGTCTTCGCGCTATCTCGCCTATGCGCTCTCGACCATTACGCAGCGCGCCTTGCCGGATGTGCGCGACGGTCTCAAGCCTGTTCACCGCCGTATTTTATACGCTATGCGGCAGCTTAAACTGAATCCAGAGAACGCCCACAAGAAATGCGCGCGGATTGTCGGCGACGTCATGGGGCAATATCACCCGCACGGGGATAGCTCTATTTACGACGCGCTCGTCAAGCTCTCGCAGAGCTTCTCTGCGCGTTACCCGCTTGTCGACGGGCAGGGGAACTTCGGTAATATTGACGGCGATAGCGCCGCCGCGATGCGGTACACCGAAGCCAAGATGACAGCGGCGGGCGTTGCGCTTCTCGCAGGCATTGACGAAGACGCCGTAGATTTTATCCCGACCTATAACGAAGAAGATCAAGAGCCGCAGGTTCTGCCTGCGGGGTTCCCAAACCTCCTTGCCAATGGCTCGACGGGGATTGCCGTTGGTATGGCGACCTCCATTCCGCCGCATAATGCGGCTGAGGTGTGCGACGCTGCGCTGCACCTTATCAAGACACCGGGCGCGCGGATTGAGACTTTGATGCAATACGTCAAAGGCCCTGATTTCCCGACGGGCGGCATCATCATTGAACCGCAAGAATCGATGCTTGAGGCTTATAAGACGGGCAAGGGCGGGTTTAAAGTTCGCGCGCGTTGGCACACCGAAGACGTCGGACGCGGGCAGTACCAAATCATAATCACGGAAATTCCCTATCAGGTTCAAAAGTCCCGCCTAATTGAAAAACTGGCGGAGCTGATTGAAACTAAGAAAGTACCGTGGCTTGCCGATGTGCGCGACGAGTCCGCCGAAGATATTCGGGTTGTGCTTGAACCTAAGAGCAAAAACATTGAGCCGGAAATGCTCATGGAAAGCCTGTTTAAGCTCTCTGCGCTTGAAAACCGTATCTCGCTGAACCTTAATGTCTTGGACGCCAGCCGCACGCCGCGCGTGATGGATTTGCGCGAGGTCATACAGGCCTGGCTTGATCACCGCCGCGAAGTCTTGCAGCGCCGCTCTCGTCAACGTCTCGGCAAGATCGATGACCGCTTAGAAGTTCTCGACGGTTATATGATTGCCTTTCTCAATATTGATGAGGTCATCAAGATTGTTCGTTTTGCCGACAAGCCGAAACAAGAGCTGATTGAACGGTTTAACCTGACGGAACGCCAAGCTGACGCGATCCTGAATATGCGCTTGCGGGCTTTGAACAAACTGCAAGAAATTGAGATCAAGTCCGAGTATGATTTGCTCGCCGCCGAGAAGGCAGAGATCGAAGCGCTTTTGGCTTCCGAAGCTATTCAGTGGAAAACCATTGCCGAAGAAATCCGCGAGATCCGTGACATTTACGGCGCGAAGACGATGATCGGTAAGCGCCGCTCGACCTTCTCTGATGAACCTGAGATCGAAATTGATCTGGCTACTGCTTTCATCACCAAAGAGCCAACCACGATTGTGCTCTCGGAAAAGGGCTGGATCCGCGCGATGAAGGGCAAAGTCGACGATGTCTCGACCCTGAAATTTAAAGAGGGGGATGAGGCCGCTTTCGTTGTTCCGGCCGAGACGACGGACAAAATCATTATGTTCGCCTCCAATGGTAAGTTCTACACGCTATCGGCGGATAAACTCCCCGGCGGGCGCGGGAACGGCGAGCCGATCAGGTTGATGATTGACCTGCAAGATGACCACATTCCGGTCGGGCTGTTCGTCCATGATCCAAAGCGCGAATTGCTTGTTGCAAGCTCCGAAGGCTACGGCTTCCGTCTCAGCGAGGCCGACATTATCGCCTCTACGAGGGGCGGGAAACAGGTCCTCAACGTTAAAGGCGGCGCAGAGGCGGTCAGGTGTATCGAAGTGGCCGGCGACAAAGTGGCCGTGATCGGCGAAAACCGCAAGATCCTAATCTATGACGCCGAGCAAATCTCTGTGCTTGGGCGCGGCAAAGGCGTGCGCCTACAGAAATACAAAGACGGTGGTCTCGCGGATGTCTCGACATTTAAAGCAGAAGACGGCCTAAGCTTCATCGACAGTTCGGGAAGAACCAATGCTGTCCCAGACTGGAAAACCCTAGAAGGCAGTAGAGCCGGAGCCGGAAGGTTAGCGCCAAGAGGCTTCTCTAGGATCGGCGTCTTCGACCCGAGTAAAGGACTTTAGGGTATTCTGATAAGTTACGGTAAAGTAAGCTAAACTTACGCCGCTTCTTGCTTTACGGGGGCGGCTCCTACGACACAGTTCCGGCCGTTATGTTTCGCGCGGTACAGGGCGTCGTCGGCGCGTTTGAACACGTCTCTTAGCTTTTCGCCTTTTTCAACCTGTGCGACACCGGCGCTTGTGGTGATGTTGAGGGCTTGGCCGTCAACATAGACCGGCGTTCCGCCGATAAATTCGCGGACACGGTCAGCGGCCAGAATAGCATCGGCTTCGTTAGTATCTGGCATGCCGATCATAAACTCTTCGCCGCCGTAACGGCTGACAATATCGATGGCGCGCATATTGGTCACGAGGCGGGCTGCGATTTCCTTGAGGATTTCATCGCCCATATCATGGCCCAAGATGTCATTGACCCGTTTGAAATGATCAATGTCGAAGACCATGATCGAGAAAATGCTGTCTTTCTCGTTGAGGGCGTCAAACATAGGCTTGATAGAGTGCTCAAAGTAGCGGCGGTTACCAAGGCCTGTCAGCGGATCAGCAACGACCATTTCAAGGTTTTCGTTGAAGTTTTCGCGCAGAGCATCGGCGTAGAATTTACGGCGTAGCTGTGTATTCACGCGTGCAACAAGCTCTTGTTTCTCAATAGGGCGCATGAGCGTATCATTAATGCCCAAATCATAGGCGCGGACGAGCTGCGTTTCGTCTTCCGTATCGCCGACCACTAGGATCGGGATATCTCGGCTAGATTGATCGTAGCGCAAGGAGGCGCAAATTCGGAGGCCGTCAAATGCGTTAGAGACGAGGCTGATAATGATAAGGTCAATATCAGTTTTTGATCGATCAATCGCGTCTTTTGGGTCTGCGATGACCGTGAATTCGTGGCAACCCTCTAGCGGTTTTGTGATTTTATCCGCGCGCGTTTGGTTGTCTTCGATAACCATAATATGCCCGCGTCGTTTGTCGATTTTTTCGAGCATAGGGCGGGAGTTACCGGAGGAGTGGCCTGTGTGGCTGAGGAGTTGATCAGTCACCATTTTAAGGCGGAGCATGGAACGCACACGGGCCATGAGGTTGAAGTCTTCAATAGGTTTTGTGATGAAATCATCTGCGCCGGCTTCAAGGCCGCGAATTCTATCTTTAGTCTCTTCGAGCGCGGTGACCATGATCACTGGTATATGGTAGGTCTTTGGATTTTTCTTGAGGCGGCGACAGGCTTCGAACCCGTCAATGCCGGGCATCATTGCATCCATAAGGATGAGATCTATTTTCTCAACATCCGCAATTTCAAGCGCTTCTTCGCCGCTGCATGCCATGATCGTGTCATAATATTCGGCGGCCAGTTTGACTTCCAGCAAGTGCCGGTTCGGGGCAAGGTCATCGACGACAAGAATACGGGCGCTCACGGAGGTGTCCTATTTTACAAATTTGCGGATAGTGGAGAGAAACGAGGTAATTGTGATGGGCTTGGAGATATAATCTTCACAGCCGCCGTCCCGAATACGTTTCTCGTCGCCTCGCATAGCGAAAGCCGTTACGGCAATAATCGGGATGTTGGCGAGTTCTTCGTCGTCTTTGATCCATTTCGTGACTTCAAGACCAGAGACCTCTGGGAGCTGAATATCCATAAGGATAAGATCGGGTTTGACTTCTTTTGCCATGCTAATAGCTTTAAGACCTTCGCGGGCTTGGGAGGTCTCGTAGCCATGAGCGTCTAGAAGGTCTGAGAACAACTTCATGTTCAGTTCATTGTCTTCAACGATAAGTATTTTCTTTGGCATGATCTGTAACATGTGTCCCGTTCACCTACTGTTGCGCTTGCTTACGCAGTTTCTATTATGGCCCTATTTAACACGAATAACCTTAATCAAGGGTATGCATGGTCTTTAGAATTACTTAAAGAACATAAAAGGAACATTAACGTGGCGGGATTGAATGTAGATGCCGAAGAGTGAGGACATAAAGCGGGAAGCGGCGCTGTGCCGAGACTGCGCGGCTCCAGTCGAACCGGCGAAGGCTTGCTCGGCGTGCGGATCGTTGCGAGCGGTTAGCCATCCTGAACTTCACGGCCTATCGATTGCTCACGTGGACTGCGATGCGTTCTATTGCTCTATAGAAAAGCGAGATAATCCGGAGCTGATGAACAAACCCGTTATTGTCGGCGGCGGGACGCGCGGGGTCGTATCTGCGGCGTGTTATACGGCTCGCGTCTACGGGGTACATTCGGCTATGCCGATGTACAAGGCGCTTAAGGCGTGTCCTCATGCCGTTGTTATTCGCGGGTCCATGAATAAGTATAGTTTTGAAGGAAAACGTATTCGAAACATGATGTTAGCCTTGACGCCTCAGGTCGAGCCCTTGTCGATTGATGAGGCGTTCATTGATCTCACGGGAACACAGAGGCTTCATGGCCGCAGCCCCGCGCAAAGCCTCATAAAGTTGCAAAATGATATATCGAAAGAGGTCGGCGTGACCGTGTCCGTTGGGCTGAGCTATAATAAGTTTCTCGCAAAGACGGCCTCTGATTTGGATAAGCCAAACGGCTTTGCCGTGCTCGGGAAAGCGGACGCCGTCGAGTTTTTAGCGGACAAGCCTGTCGGGTTTATCTTCGGCGTCGGGCCAGCGTTTTCGCGCTCACTGGCCAAGTTTGGGCTTTTTAAAATTAGTGATGTTCGCAAATGGTCTGACGCCCATATGATGAAACAATTCGGCGAATCCGGATTACGACTGGCACGTCTGGCGCGCGCCGAAGATTTTCGCCGCATTAATCCAACATCCGAACGTAAAAGCGTTTCAACAGAGACCACTTTTAATACGGACATTACGGATATTGAAGAGCTTAAGGACAAACTTTGGCTTACCTGTGTGAAGACGGCAGACCGTGCCAAGGCCATAGACATTGCCGGGCGGGTGGTCACATTAAAGCTCAAGACCAATTATTTTGAGAGCTTAACCCGCCGCCGGACATTGCCGCAGCCCGTTCAGCTTGCCGATACGATCTTTCGCGCGCTTGAGCCTTTGCTTGAAGCCGAGGCAAATGGGCGGAAATTCCGCCTTATAGGCGCAGGCATTTCTGATCTGGCTTTACCTGTGGGCGACAGCGGTGATCTTTTGGACCCTATTGCTTTTAAGCGCGGCGTGGCTGAACGGGCCTCGGATGCTGCGCGGGCCAAATTCGGGAAGGACGCGATTATCAAGGGCAGGGCGCTACGCAGTAAAAGTGCCAAAACGCCAAGCAAAGACACCCCAAAGAAAAAGGGGCCAAAAGGCCCCAAGTGAGTTCTTCACGGCGGTCATACTACCGCTTGTTCTATTGCGCTAAGTTCTGAGCGCTAAAATCTGGCTTTGAAGCCGACATTGATTGCGTGTGCATTGACGGCATCATTCGAAATGAGCTGCGGCGCTACAAATGGTATGAAGCCCTTATTATACACATATTCCGCGCCGACCTCGAGGTAGGGCGAGATTGGGTATTCGAGGGATAGCGCATGCTGCTGATTGTTCTTCCAAGTCGTTGGCTGTCCGCCGATACCTGTTCCGACGAAATCATCTGCAATATTGCCCCATGATCCTGTCGCCGCGATTGTTAGCGGCTTGCCCTTGACCATCGGTTTGATACGGGCCTGAGCGACCAAGACTTCAAGGTTCTGATCAAAGTTGATGTTGTTGAGATCGTTTGGCGATCCAAGGGGATCAATAATATAAGCAGGATCGACGATACCGTTAACGTCTTGCGGGATAGCTGCGCCCCACGGCTTAAGCGTCGTTGTATACTCAACCATCATGTCAAGAAACTTGCTATTATATTCAGCAAAGCCGCTAACCGCGCTGTTGCGATACTCAATGAAGTTGGCCGGAGGCGTTCCGGTAGCAATGCCCGCAAATGTGTGGGCGGTAAAGTTATTCCGGTAAATCGTATCGTGTAGATAACCGCCGCCAAGCGTAAAGGACTTGTTTTTGTTGTGGCCGAAGCGGAATTCTTTTTCCGCGTTAAAGGCATAGTTGGCGATGTTGTTCTCTTCGCCCGCATAAGCGACGCGAAGCTGGCGTCCGCCAGAAAAGGCTGAACCGACAAGCTTGAAGCCGTCTTTGTAAAAGCCAAGCTCTAGAACAGGCTGATCTGAGTGGGCTAAGAAGTAATGTGCGCCTTCACTGTGCGTGAATGCATTGTAGCTGTCGAAATTACCGAAATCGATGTTTTTACGGCCAAAAGCGGCGTAGAACGGTGTTTTCTCCAGGTTACCAAAGACAACATAGGCTTTGCGGAGTTGGAATTCTTCCTGTTCACGGCCATATTCCGTTTCAGAATATTCTGGCTGTAAATAGAGCGTTGTCCAATCGCCAAATGTGCTCGTGAAAGACAATGCCGCGTTATTGATGGCGAACACCCCGGCTTCGCGGTCTGTAGACGCCGAAAAGTCAGGGAAGCGTGACAGGATAGGGAAGGCGCCCGCTGTATCAGTGCGTTGATACATGAAGCCACCTTGAACGCCGCCGCCTAAATAAATCGAGTTGTCTTGTAAGACGCCATTTGCGCGGTTGGCCAAAAGGGTGAGGGCTTTACCGGTTTGGTTTTCTTGCCAGTCTAGCATGCGCTCAGTGTGCGAGGCGCTTGTACGAACGCTGACACCGCCGACATTGAAATGGCGGGAGTTGTTAAACGCATTGGCCGCAGATTTGCTGTATTGGACGCCGCCCGGATTGGAGAACCCGCGCAGGCCAAAATCATTGGTATTCGTCGCGACGTAAGTCGGGGCAGGCGCATAAGTCTGCGCGTAATTAGCGCCTGCCATGCCGCAGCCTTGACCTGAATATGTGTAGGTTCCGCAATCCGATTGTACGGGCTGAGGTTGATGCCGAGATTGCGATTGATGGTAATGGCTATCTTGCGGCTGTTGATACTCCACCATTTGGCGAAGCGTTTGCGAATGCCAAGATGGCTCGCAATTCCCGCAAGCATTTGGATCGGCATAGACATAAGCCTGATTTGTTGCGCCGTAACTGTTTGGAAACGCGCCGCGTAACTGCGTCATGTTTTGACCCGCAAGAACGGGAATAGCGACAGCTGCAAATCCAGCCGTCATTAAAAGTGACATTTTAAGTGATTTAGTCATGTATTCCCCCACAGGATTAAGCTGAGCGAACGTTTTCCACGTCCACGCCATGTTCACGAACTTTGCGGTAAAGTGTTGAGCGCCCGATGCCGAGGCGCCGAGCAATTTCGGACATATGTCCACTGTAATTTTCTATGGCAAAAAGAATGAGATCGCGCTCAATGTCTTCAAGCGTTCTGAGGTGGCCGTCAGGGTCCAAAATATTGACAGCATCGCTTCCGCCTGTGTCGCTCTCGCTAACGAGGGTCGTCAATGGATGGGATGTGCTCGGCTGTAGGATCGGCGAGAGGCCTGAGATTTGCGGGAAGTTATGCGGTTGGAGCTTGTTCCCGTCGCATAAAATCATGGCGCGGAAGATCGCATTCTCTAGTTGACGGACATTGCCCGGCCATTCAAAGTTTCTCAGCATTTCCAGCGTTGACTGCTCTGCGCCCGTCACGTTCAGCCGTTCCTGTGCATTAAAGCGTTTGATGAAATGGTCGAGGAGGGGGGCAATATCTTCCTTGCGCTCTTTTAGAGACGGCACTTGGATTGGAAAGACATTAAGCCGATAATAGAGATCTTCTCGGAATGTGCCCGCTTTGACAGCTTCTGCTAGATTGCGGTTTGTCGCGGAGACAATGCGTACATTGACTTTGACAGGGCGCTTAGAACCGACAGGGTCAACTTCACCTTCTTGGAGTACACGTAAAAGCTTAACTTGCATATCGAGAGGCAGCTCGCCGATTTCGTCTAAGAAAAGCGTGCCTGTATTGGCTTCTTGAAATTTCCCAAGATGTTTGGCGTTCGCGCCTGTAAACGAGCCTTTTTCATGGCCGAATAAAATGCTTTCGACCAAGTTTTCAGGGATCGCGCCGCAGTTTACCGTAATGAAAGGGCGGTCAGAGCGTTCGGACGCGCCTTGAATGGCGCGAGCTACGACTTCTTTACCAACGCCAGACTCGCCAGTAATGAGGATCGGGATATTGGCTTTTGCGCCGCGCTCGCCCATGGCGACAACTGTGCGCATGGCGGGGGCGTTGCCGATAAGGTCTTCAAACTTGAGGCCGCCTGTCGATGTTTTTTTTAGCCGCGTAACTTCGCCGACAAGATTGTTGATTTCTAGCGCGTTGCGCAGGGAGACAACAATACGTTCTGGGCTAGCCGGTTTAACAATGAAGTCCCGCGCGCCGCCTTGCATCGCTTCGACGACAGCATCAATCGAGCCGCGCGCCGTAAGAACGATGACCGGAAGCTCCGGCTTCTTAGCATTGAGATCATTTAGGACATCCATGCCGCTTGTTCCGGGCATGATTAAATCGAGCAATACTAAGTCGATTTTTGCGCCGTCAGTGCCATGGATCATATCCAAAGCACGACTGCCGCTATCGGCCATTAACGTTGAGAATCCATTCTTCTCTACAACGACTTGCATAAGTCGCCGCTGAGTCGGATCATCATCAACAATCAGGACTGTTTTTCCCATTTCATTCACCTATCTTCTTGGGCATATGCCCCCCGTTGCCAGCTTTTACTGGTCACCACTGCGTCGCAATATGGGACACAGACGTAAAAATGCCCTTAATGAAGTATAACTCTCGAAAAATATTTCTTTTGCTTCATGAAGGCTTGAGGCGGAAGCGCGTGCATGTTAATCACGGATCGAAATTTTTACGCATTCAAGGACGATAAAATGGCTGCTGGACATTCTGAATATACACACGGCACTATGCCGGTGACTGCGCAAGAGGGTACATTTAAGGGCTTTATGGCTGTGACTATGTATGGCGGCGCCTTTACAGTCGTTTCTCTACTTTTCCCGACACTCGTGTTTGGGGCTAATCTTGGCTGGCTTCCTGCGCTGATTACAAGTTTGGTTGTCGGCATCGTGATAGGCATGGCGCTTAAGCTAAAAGGGGCGTGGTACGCCTCTATCATTGGGCTCGCGGCCGTATCCGGACTGCTTTGCTTGATCTTCTCATCTTTGACATAATAGACACTATCTAAAGAGGTTCCTTTGAAAATTGCTGTTCTTAACGACGCGGGCGGCGATGAAGCCCGAGTTGCGGCTACGCCTGACACGGTTAAAGCCTACGTAAATGCTGGTCACACTGTGACGGTTGTTAAAGGCGCAGGGAAGGCAGCTGATTTTTCTGATACAGATTATAAAGATGTCGGTGCAGCGTTCAGCGCGAGTAATGCCGCCGCAGTAAAAACTGCCGATCTTGTCATGTCCATCAACGGCGCGGACGCCGAATTGGTTGCTGCTATGAAAAAGGGCGCGGGTATTACCGGCGTCATGAACCCGACGGATAATCCTGATTACGCCAAGGCCTGCGCTAAGTCGGGTGTTACGGCTTACGCGCTTGAGTATATTCCGCGCATATCTCGCGCGCAGAGCATGGATGTGCTCTCATCACAATCCAATCTCTCTGGTTACCGCTCAGTTGTCGAGGCGGGTTCCGTGTATGGCCGCGCTTTTCCGATGATGATGACGGCTGCGGGCACGATCGCACCTGCGAAAACGTTCATTATGGGTGTCGGTGTTGCAGGACTTCAGGCGATTGCTACGGCGCGCCGTTTGGGCGCTGTTACGACGGCGACAGATGTTCGCCCAGCGACTAAAGAGCAAGTGGCTTCACTTGGCGCGAAATTCATCGCGGTTGAAAACGAAGAGTTTAAGGCGGCGGAAACAGCCGGTGGTTACGCCAAGCAAATGTCACCTGAATATCAGGCTCTGCAAGCTGAATTGACAGCCTCGCATATTGCTAAGCAGGACATTGTTATTACAACAGCGTTGATCCCAGGGCGAGCAGCGCCCATCCTTGTGACAAAAGCGATGCTTGATACGATGAAGCCAGGATCTGTTCTAGTTGACCTCGCGGTAGAGCGCGGCGGGAACGTCGAAGGCGCAAAGCCAGGCAAAATTGTCACGACAAAGAACGGTGTTAAAATTGTGGGTCATCTGAACTGGCCATCACGGATGGCAGCTGATGCCTCCAACATGTTTGCGAAAAACCTGAAGAACTTCCTACCGCTCGTTACGGCTGAAGACGGGGCTTACGCGCCGGATTGGGACGACGAAATCATTCAAGGCTGCGCGCTGACTAAAGACGGCGCGGTGGTTCATCCACGGCTGACAGGAGAATAAGATGATCACGACCCTTATCATGGCAGGCGGCGCGGGCGTTAGCCCGATCATCTTCCAGCTCACTATTTTCATCCTCGCGATTTTTGTCGGCTATTACGTGGTGTGGTCAGTGACCCCCGCACTTCACACGCCGCTTATGGCTGTGACCAACGCCATTTCATCCGTGATCATTGTCGGGGCGCTTGTAGCCGTTGCTGCTGGAACACATGGCGGCTCCGCAATTTCTACATGGACAGGCGTTGCGGCCGTCGCTCTCTGCGCGGTCAACATATTTGGCGGCTTCCTTGTCACGCAGCGCATGCTTGCTATGTATAAAAAGAAAGCGAAGTAGGGCGTTATGACATTATCTGCTAATCTTGCGGCTGTCTTATATACAGTCTCCGGTGTTCTCTTCATCCTCGCTTTGCGCGGGCTGTCGTCGCCTGAAACCTCTCGCCGAGGCAACGTCTTCGGTATGGTCGGTATCGCCATTTCCATCGTCACGACTTTGCTCGTGGCCGGTATGGGGCAGCAGGCGATCATCTTAATCGGCGGGGGCGTGGCTGTAGGCGGCATTCTCGGCGCTATCATTGCTAAAAAAATCCCGATGACAGACATGCCGCAACTTATCGCGGCGTTTCATTCGCTCGTTGGTATGGCGGCTGTTCTTGTTGCTATTGCGGCGTTCTTCTCGCCGGAGAGTTTCGGTATTTTGACAGAAAGCGGCATTAAACCCTTTAGTCTTCTTGAGCTGTCACTCGGCGCGGCTATTGGCGCGATTACCTTCTCTGGTTCCGTGATCGCTTTCCTTAAACTGAACGGCAATATGTCGGGCTCGCCAATTATGCTTCCGGGACGGCACATCATCAATCTTGCTTTGGCTCTAGCCACAGCGGCGCTCGTGGGCATGTTGATGAAGTCTGGCGGCTCTGACCCTATGTTGTTCTGGGTCTTGATTGGCGTGACGTTCTTGCTCGGGTTCTTGCTTATTATTCCAATCGGCGGCGCGGATATGCCTGTCGTAATTTCTATGCTCAATTCCTACTCAGGCTGGGCCGCAGCCGCACTAGGCTTCACGCTTGGCAATATGGCGTTGATCATTACCGGCGCGCTCGTCGGCTCGTCCGGCGCGATCCTGTCTTATATTATGTGTAAAGCCATGAACCGAGGCTTCCTCTCGGTTATTCTCGGTGGATTCGGCGCAGCCGATAGCGCCGCTGGCGGCGATGCCAAAGAACAGCGCCCTGTAAAGCGCGGATCAGCTGAAGACGCGGCCTTCATCATGAAGAACGCTTCGAAAGTTATCATCGTGCCAGGTTACGGACTCGCTGTGGCGCAAGCTCAGCATGCTATCCGCGAAATGGGCGACAAACTTAAAGAAGAGGGTGTAGACGTTGTTTACGCTATTCACCCTGTTGCGGGGCGCATGCCTGGCCACATGAACGTGCTTCTTGCCGAAGCTAATGTGCCGTATGACGAAGTGTTCGAGCTTGAGGACATCAATAGTGAATTTGCGAACGCTGATGTGGCCTTTGTGATTGGCGCGAATGATGTGACCAATCCAGCTGCGAAAACTGATCCGCAAAGCCCGATTTTTGGCATGCCAATTCTTGATGTTGACAAAGCGTCTACGGTTCTGGTTGTAAAGCGGTCGCTATCGCCAGGCTATGCCGGTATTGATAATGATCTGTTCTATGAAGATAAGACGATGATGTTGCTCGCCGATGCTAAGAAAATGGTCGAGGACATTATCAAGTCTTTATAAAATCGCTTGAGTTTTGGCCTAAGGTTGCGCCTTAGGCTTTATATTCTATGAGATCTGAGCCATCTCCGCTGAGCTCGGAGCCTTCATATAATTTCATAAGTTCCTTAGCTTCGGCCTCAGAAGGTTGAGCAAAGTCGTCGAGGCTAATTGCATTGTTACCGTCGAGGTCAAACAGCATGCTGAATAGGTCGCCCTCATTGGGAAAGCGGCCTGCGGGCGCTAAAGGGAAAGCGAGCGCCTCAGCTTCGTAATGAGGAGGTGATCCTGATGTTGGCCCTGAACGTGTTTCAGTAACCGCATTGACTTGAGGCTCTTTTGCCAAAAGGCTTGAGTTGGAGGGGTCCGCGTGTGGTAAATTAGACGGAACTAACGCGGGGGAAATTATGGGGCTTATTAAGGTCATGTTAGTCTCCTTTCTGTAGATCTACACAAAGCGACTATACAGTAGGCTCATTAACCTTTTCGTAAGGGGTTGGGTTAATGGATTGCGGTGAAAAACCATAAATAAACAATTAACACGTCCGCGCGCATTCTAGAGGCTGCAAGGGGTGATGTAACATGAGACGACCTATCAAAATAATAATTGCGTTGGCTATTGTTCTCTATGTTTTGCCCTTGATTGCTGTTTTTATTTTCCAGCGTAGCCTCCTGTACTTTCCGCCCCAGACTTACGTGTCTCCGGCCACTCTAGGGTTAGGGGAGGCTCAAGAGGTAAGTGTTGCAGGCAATAATGGTGACATTCTGACGGGGTGGTGGCTGCCGCCCAGCAGTGATAAGTCCTACGTTATTTTGTTTTTCCATGGCAACGGCTCAGCCGTCTATTCGAACCATACGCGGTTTAGCGATCTTAACGCACGCGGCCTTGGCGTTTTCAGTGTGGGTTACTCCGGCTATCCTGGCAGCGGCGGCCGTTTAAGCCAAGACGCGATTGTGAACGGGGCTCGAGCGCAATATGACTGGGTTGTCTCCCAAGGTATAAGTCCGGATAGAATTCTGTTCTTTGGAACGTCTTTGGGGGCAGGTGTTGCCTCTCAGCTTGCGCTACAAAGACGCCCTCGGGCTTTAATAGTAGAGGCTCCGTTTAATTCCGCAGTTGATGTTGGGCGAATGTCTATGCCCGTTTTTCCTGTTGGGCTTCTTATGAAGGACAGTTACAGGTCAGATCAGGCCCTATCCGACATGGATATGCCCTTGGTTTGGGTCCACGGCACGGCTGACACCGTTATACCACTGTCTCAGGGGCAAAAACTTTATGACGCTTATACAGGTCCTAAGTCTCACCTTATCATTGACGGGGGGGAGCATTTGGGGCTTTGGGAGCAGGGCGGGCGTGAATTCGTATTGGGACAGCTTTCTAATCTTTAAAACGTATCTACGACTTTCGGGCTGTCGCCCTTAAGAAAGCGTGGGCCTGATCCTTTTTCTTCTGCCATGTCATCGGTATTATACAGTGCGCAGGCTGTCAGCGAGAGGCAGCCGCAGCCAATACAGGATGTAAGCTTTTCTTTTAGCTGCAACAGTCCTTTAATGCGGTCATCAATGTCCCGGTTGAAATCTCGGCTTAAAACCTCCCAGTCCTGTTTGGTCGGCGTCCTGCCATCGGGCAGTCGTTCTAACATGTCTTTGATATGCGAGAGTGAAAAGCCAAGTTTTTGAGCTATCATTATAAAAGAGACACGCCGAATATCGGACGCAGCAAAGACCCGGCGCCCGCCATTATCGCGGCCCGACCGAATCAGGCCCTTTTCTTCGTAAAAGCGTAAAGCCGAGACGGATGTGCCGGTTCGTTTGGCGATTCTCCCGATTAAAAAACCTTTGCGCGCTTTTTCCATGTCGACCTCAAATAAGTTCTTGACCTCACCTTAACTTGAGGTCGTAGCGTAAGCGTAAGTCAAACGCAAATAACACTTATTGGAGGACATTATGCACGTAGCACAATTAGAACACATCAATCTCACCGTGGGAGATTCGGATAAAACGGCCTCATGGCTTTGCCGTGTCTTTGACTGGGATGTGAGATGGTCTGGGCCGTCCATACACGGTGGTTACTCCGTCCATGTTGGCGGCAAAAATAATTATATGGCTCTCTATAGCGCCGTGCCGCCGAACAGGGGCGTAAAGGTAAATTACACAGAGGCTAATGGCTTAAACCATGTGGGGATTGTCGTGGATGATTTGGAGCAGGCCGAATCGCGTATAATAAAGGCGGGTTACGCGCCGTATTCGCATCAGAATTATGAGCCTGGGCGGCGATTCTATTTTCGCGATGAAGACGGTGTGGAGTATGAAGTGATAAGTTACGCGCAAAAGGCTGTGCCGCGCAGGCGCGGATTTATGGCTAAGCTCGGCGCTTTGTCTAAATATGGCGCCCTCATGAAGTGAATTATAGCCCGAACATCGCGATTTAACGCTAAAGCAGGGGGCTCTACGGCGTAGATCAACATTAGTGAGTGAAAAAATGACATTTTTCAATAATCGGACTTGCATGCGCTAATAAGCAAAGCTATATCGCACGGCGTTGCAGATGCGGTCCCTTCGTCTATCGGTTAGGACGCCAGGTTTTCAACCTGGAAAGAGGGGTTCGATTCCCCTAGGGACTGCCAAGCAACACGCCCCCTAAGTAAAAAACACTTGGCGAGTCACAAGGACTTCGGTATGGGCTTTGTCATGAAACATGCTTTACTTATTTCCTTATTTTTCCTTGCCGCGCCGGCCTATGCTCAAGACGCTCCGTCGGTCATAGATTTTGGCGCGTCTGAACTCTTAACAATCGAATCGATCAATGGAACGCATGCGTTCTCTGTGGAGATCGCGGATACGCTCGAAGAGAAAAACCGGGGCCTAATGTACCGTGATACTCTCGATGCCGATAAAGGCATGCTCTTTGAGTACGACAGTCCTAGAGTTTCTAGCATCTGGATGAAAAATACGAGAATTCCTCTCGATATTCTTTTTATCCGGAGTAACGGTAAGATTCTAAAAATTGTTCATTCTGCGAAACCTTACACAGAAAGAAGCAATTCTTCTGAAGCGATTGTCGGCGCTGTGCTTGAATTGCCAGGCGGAAGAGCCAATGAGCTGGGTATCGTACCGGGTGATATTGTGAAGCACGAATTTTTTAACAATGTTAGTGAAAAAACCAGCGAATAAACCCTTGCGTATTATAAAACTTTCTATAATACGCCTCTTGTCCTCGTCGGGGCGTAGCGCAGCCTGGTAGCGCACCTGTTTTGGGAACAGGGGGTCGCAAGTTCGAATCTTGCCGCCCCGACCATTTTATCTTCGATCGAACCCAACTATCGGCACTTCCCAAGTTAGTGCCGTGATATCAGGGACTTAGGCCTCTGAGACTTTAATGTGGGATGGAAGAGACGCGTTTTTACCCTGATATTCCGGTATTTACCCCGCGAGTCTCAAACGCCGATTTCGGTGACCCCTTCGTTGAGAGGGCTTATTTATATTAATAAGAGGTTGAGTTGAGGTTTAAGCGCTAAAGCCCAGATATTCGCGTTGCTCATTCCATGTGATTGGAAGCCTATATCCGTCTTTCAGGCGCTGCGCGGTGAGGTCGACTGGCTGCTGTCCTGACAGTATAGCCTTTACTATATCTGGCGCGAGATAGCCTAGTGGTAATAACCGCTTGGCATCGGCTGGATCCAAGTCGACCTTAACGGCATAACCTTTGATGGAACTGATAGCGCCGGTATCTAACGCATTGCGAAGTCTATATCCTTGCGAGACAAGTTTGATGAGTGCGGGACTGGGATTTACCGGTTTGGGAGTTTCACTTCCTAAAGCGATTTTGAGCTCATGCCCGCGGCGCTTTATTATGATCTCTTTTGAATAGGTCAGTTTGAAGTCTTCTGCCTCTTCGGTGTGGTTTTTTAAAAGCGAGGATAAATGAAGATCAACAATGATCTTATCAGGGTGCAAGGTTGCCTTTTTAACTAACACTTCAATAAGCGTCCGAACGGCAGTTTTGTCCGAATCAATGCGCAATGTCGCTATTTGCGGTTGATAAGCGCTCAATGCCTCTACCGCTTCAATCATTAAGCTTGGCTGTAAATGATCAGGGAATGTCAATGTCCGAGGGTTTTGAATGGCCTGTTTCACTATCGTCCATATAGTGTTTTCGATCATATCGGCGGGCAATCTCCATTTTGAAGACGGGACATCTGAGCTGGAACCATTAGAACTTGATATATAGTAGTGATAACGCCGCCCTGATTTGACAGTGTAATGAGGCTTTAAAGGTCGGTCTTGTTCATCAAAGATCAAACCTGATAATAGCGTACCGGATTTTGAGTTCTTTATACGGCTGTGACCAGCTTTATTCTTCTTTAGCGTGGCTTGAACCTCCTGCCAAAGACCAGCCTCAATAATAGCGTCATGATTACCGTCATAGATGATCTTTTTATGCCTAGTCTTTCCGATATAAGTGGGGTTCCCCAAGATATAATAAATCTGGCCACGCGTGAAAGCTTTGCCGTCCACAGGGATGCCGTCTTTGCTAGTCCGCGCACGTGTCAACAATCCAAGCTTTGCGGCTTGCTCTACAACCCGCGTGACGTTCTTGTGCTTGGCATAGAGCTCAAAGAGTGTTTGAATCACCAAAGCTTCCTCAGGACATATATAAAGCTTACGGTCCTGAGCATAATAGCCCAGAGGCACGGTGCCGCCCATCCACATGCCCCGCTGCTTTGAGGCCTTGATTTTATCCCTTATGCGCTCCGCGGTGACCTCGCGTTCAAACTGGGCAAAGGAGAGCAGCACATTCAGCGTCAGGCGCCCCATTGAAGTCGTTGTATTAAAGGCTTGGGTCACCGAGACAAAGGACACATCATGCTCGTCAAATACATCGACCAGTTTTGCAAAGTCGGCGAGTGAGCGGGTTAAGCGGTCGACTTTATAGACCACAATAATATCGACCAGTCCGGCCTTTACATCTGCGATCAAGTTTTGAAGGGCAGGGCGGTTCATATGCCCGCCTGATATGCCGCCGTCGTCATAGCGCGTCTCCTTATAACTCCAGGCCAGACCCGACTGAGAGGCAATGTAAGAGCGGCAGGCCTCAAGCTGGGCATCAAGCGAGTTAAACTCTTGATCCAAACCCTCTTCATGGGATTTACGGGTGTAGACGGCGCAGCGGAAGGAAGTCTTAGTCATGGCCGTAAAAGCCTATCTACTCACGCCAAAGAAGCGCGGGCCTGACCATTGCGTCCCTGTAATCGCCTTGGCCGCCGCAGAGAGCGAACGATAGCGCGTTCCGGCCATCTCAAAGCCTTCCGCCGTGACATTGACCACATAAGTCCGCCCGTTCCATTCACGGATCAACCGAGACCCGAGTTTGATCTTAGGGCTGGGAGCGGCCCGCGTCTTTTTAGGTCTTGAAGCCGGATCACTTATGGAACCTGCCGAGGTTGGTTTTAGCAGTCTCAACTCCAGAGCACGATCTAGCTCTCCGCTATGTTTACATTGTAATTTGTAGGCGATGCCGCGTATGAGCGAAACTTGCCGCGCGACTTTAAAAGGCGGGCTTCCGTAAAGCCCAATCCAGCGGGTTACAAGTTCGCTACGCCCAAGCTTTTCAAGGTCTTCAATCTCGCTATATATACGGGGCCTTTGTAATGCGGGTGCCATTACGCTGCTTTCGCAATGTAATAGAGGCTTGGCTTGTCGCCATTATCCGTTCTTGTGATATTATAACCGCGTTTTCTAAGGCCGGTCATCACCGCGCTTGTTGTGTGTTTTTGCCAACCCAATGTCGTGGCTGCTTGGTCAAGGGAGACTCCGGATTTGCGGCTAAGCATATCAACAAGACGGGCTTGTTTCGTGCCGGGGCGTGGCGGATTTATGGTGAGGGGGCTAATGTCTTTCGTCATGTTCAGTCTCCAAGATGGCGGCCACACAATGTGTCCGTTACTACCGAGACAAGGCCTCACTCACGGGGGCCATGAAAACACTAGCGCTTCCTTTGAGGCGGAAGTCCAGTCTTAAGTTAGGATCAAAAGTGTCACAAAAAAATTCAACTCGAATCCTCCCCGGTGCGCCATTTGCCACAAAGTCCAACCACATAAGTCGTTGAAAACACTGTGATTTTCCTGTGAAAACCTGTAGTTTCCTGTAATTTCTTCGATTTTTGTGCCACAATCTGTGCTACAAAATGGGCTACAATGGACTATGGCTAAGAAATCAAACCACTACATCAAACGTCGCAGCGAACGCTGGTATTATTGCAGGCGCGTGCCCAATAAGTACGCAGCAGTTGATCCACGCGGAACTATCAGAATTTCTCTCAATACAGACAGTGTCATGGTCGCGCGAGAAAAGCGGGACAGATTGGCTGAGGCTGACGAAGCTCTATGGCAAACCAGTCTTGCAGGTATTCATGGCTTTGATATTGACATAAATGCTATGCAGCAACGTCATAAACATGCACAGAACCGCGCCTTAGCTCTTGGGTTTAGTTTTAAACCAATTGACGAGCTACTAGCTTCAGAAAATGTTATCGACCTAGTCGAGAGAGTTGAAAAAGTCGCTCAGGCAGATAACCCCGTTTCCGATGCAAAAGTTTTATTAGGAACTATCGAAATTCCTAAAGTGACTATTCGAGAAGCTCTAGAACTCTATCTCACAACTCTCTCAATCGGTGAGCGGAAGGGTAAATCCCCTGACCAACTTCGTAAATGGCGCCTGCCAAAGCAGAGAGCCATAGAGCACTTTGTCGCGTTGTGCGGAAACCTCTCTATGGACGAAATTGAGCGGTGTCATGCTCGCCAGTTTTACGAATGGTGGGGCGTGCGCTTGTCACCAACTGATAGCTCCAAAGGCATGAAGCCCAATAGCGCCAATCGCGACCTTGGAAATTTGCGAAAACTGTATCGTAGTTACTGGACTTATCAAGGACAAGAGGACCGCCGAAACCCTTTTCGAGAGCTTAGGTTCTCAGATTCCGACAGTGATCCCACGCCCGCCTTCTCTGATGAATGGGTTCGTTCAAAAACCTTGGCACCCGAAGCGTTATCAGGACTTCATCCTCAAGCTCAGTTAATCGTTATGGCCTTAATTGAAACAGGGTGTCGCCCAAGTGAGATTGCAAACCTCGAACCGCAAGACATTCACCTAGATGTTGATGTCCCATATATTTCAATTTGTGCAAAAGAGAACCGAGAACTCAAAACTAAGAGCTCAAAAAGGAAAATTCCTTTAGTTGGGGTTTCCCTAGCAGCCATGAAACGTGCACCAAACGGTTTTCCTCATTACAAAGATAGGGGATACCTACTTTCATCAAGTTTAATGAAGGCATTTAAAGCGCGCGGTTTGTTTGAACTCGAAGGGCAGAGAATTTACTCATTTAGGCATGCTTTTGAAAAGAGGATGTTAGAAGCTGGGTTGGACTACGGTGACCTGCGCCCCTAAACTTCCTCCATTTTCTGTTAGAGTCTCCAACAACGAAGGAGACCGATATGAAGCGATCACGTTTCAGCGAAGAAGAGATCATTGCGATATTGAAAGAGCAGAAGAACGGCTTACCGACGAAGGATGTGTGCCGAAGGCACGGCATCAGTTCGGCGACATTCTATAAATGGCAAGCCAAGTATGGCGGCTTGAACGTTTCAGATGCGCGTAAACTAAAAGTGCTTGAGGCTGAGAACAATAAGTTGAAGAAGCTTTTGGCCGAACAGATGCTCGACAACGCGATGCTTAAGGATATCGCGTCAGAAAAGTGGTGACGCCTGCCGCAAAGCGAGAAGCTGTGGCTCATCTTTGTGATGTTCACGAAGTCAGCCAGCGTCGGGCGTGCAAAGTTCTAGAGATAGATCGGTCCAGCGTGTGCTACAGCAATGTACGGCCCGATGATACTGACCTGAGGAAGGCTATTAGGGATGTTGCGCGTGAGCGCCGCCGGTTCGGTTATCGGCGCATTCAGGTGATCCTGGAACGAGAGGGCATCTGTATGAACCACAAGAAGCTCCGTAGGATTTACTGTGAAGAGAAGCTGCAAGTTCGTAAGCGTGGTGGGCGTAAACGCGCGTTAGGTACACGTAGGCCGATGGTTTTGCCAAGCGGCATCAACGAACGCTGGAGCCTAGACTTTGTCAGTGATGCGTTCACAGATGGCCGCCGCTTCCGCATTCTGGCCGTAATCGATGATTATAGCCGCGAATGCTTAGCGCTTGAGGCGATACATCTTTGTCTGGCAGGCGTGCGGTCAGAGAACTTGACGCGATTATCGCCAGACGTGGCTGCAAGCCCAAAACGATTGTCTCGGATGACGGCACGGAGTTCACGAGTATGGCGATACTCAAATGGTGCCAAGAAACGAAGGTCGGTTGGCACTACATCGCGCCTGGCAAGCCCCAACAAAACGGCATTGTTGAAAGCTTTAAGGGTAGCTTCAGGGACGAATGCCTGAACGAGACTTTGTTCTCAACACTCACGGAAGCTCGCCATCACATCAATCATTGGAAGGAGGATTACAATGTAACCAGACCGCACTCATCACTGGGAAACCTCACACCGCGTGAATATGCCCAAAATCAACACTTGCAACAGAGGGCCGCATGAGGCCAAAACAATCAAATGACTCTACCAGAAAATGGTGGGTAGTTGGGGCGCAGGTCACTGTGGCGGCGGTGATAAATAGAGACTTTCATAGAGCTAAATTACAGCTAAACTCTAAAATACCAAGTTTGTGCGACAATGCCATACAGAGCGTTTCTATTTCGACATATTCATGTCATATAAGAAACATGGATAGTTTAGACGACACATTCAAAGCAAATTTGACAGCAATGATCTCTCAATCCACGGTGCCATTTATTATTACCAATCCACGGCTCCCTGATAATCCAATTATACTTTGCAACAATGAATTCACACAACTCACAGGCTATGATGAGGCGGAAATTCTTGGAAAAAATTGCAGGTTCCTTACGGGTAAAGATACGGATTTCGAGAAAACGCTACTCATTAAAAACGCTATTCAAAACCAACAACCTGTTCTGGTACAACTTATAAATTACAAACGGGATGGATCTCCTTTTCAAAATGCTTTAATGATTGCTCCATTGTTTGACGAGAAAGGTGAGCTCGCGTATTTTCTTGGATCTCAAATGGAGTTTGTAGAAAGCAACAATCAAACGTCGTCAACGCGGCGAATAAGAGCGCTTAACAGGGTTAATCTACTCTCCCCTCAACAGACACGAGTACTGAGTCTCGTAGCAAAAGGTTATATGAACAAACAAATCGCTCATATTCTCAAAATCAGTGAGAGCACTGTAAAAATGCATCGCGCAAAAGCATATACCACTTTGGAGACTTCAACATCCGCTGAGGCAATTAGATTGGCCATTGAAGCCGGAATCTAGGACTGGAATACCTAACGACTAGGTTGCTGAAGTGGGAACGTAAACCTTAGTAAGCCGAGCCAGTCTTTGGGTTGGGTTGGCACGATGAAGTAAGGTATAACAATCACTATTAAGCTCTAGAGATTTCGAAAGCCAGTTTCGTAATATTAGTGCTTAAAATGACAATATGTTTTGCACGACCTAACCTTTTGGACAGGTTGTATGAAACAAACTTATTGCTAACTAGCGCGAGTATTTTCACAAACGGTGACAGAAATGTCACGGTAAGGGTCTGTACCGAGCTATAATATCAAGCTTGTCAGAAGCCTCATTGTGTTCTGCTCCACACAGTACGCAATGAGGCGCTTTGACCTGAAGGTACTACTAAAATTTAGAATATGCGCCGCCAGAAATCTAAGGCCTGTTCATTACCCTCATTATTATTTTGTTGAAAATCAAAGATTCCTATTCTGGTTTTATCTGGTCTAGTGGTTTGCTAAAGTCAAAAGTGAAATCGAGGCTTGCAATAACGTGTTCACGTTAAAAGCGCTTGCGATATTTTTTAAATCGCAAGCAACCCGTACTAACGAATAGATTGAGTGCATCAAATTTTATACACCACTTATAAACCAATTAAAGCTATCAAGACAACTGTGTGTGGAGCACGTTTAGCCGAGATAATGAAGTCAAGGCAGAAATTTAGGATAGCTCCATCTTCGAACAACATCCAAAAACTTTGCAATCTTTGCGGCTTAAAGCCCTACAACAATACGAAATATTGGATACGGAACCCAATAAAGAGTTTGATAGGATTGTAGGCATGGCAGCACGGCATTTTAACGTGCCGATTGCGTTGGTATCTCTAGTTGATGAAAACCGGCTCTGGTTCAAGGCTGCGCACGGGCTCAGTGCGCAAGAAACCAGTCGGCAAGGTACATTCTGTGAACGTGCGATAAACTCAAGCGAAGTCTTCGTCGTGCTAGATGCTGCGAAAGATACTCGATTTAACCACCATCCTTTGGTAACGGGTGAGTTGAAAACACGGTTTTACGCGGGCGCCCCTTTGATCAACTCCAACGGGTTCGCACTCGGCACGCTTTGCCTCGTGGATAGTAAACCTCGCACAACCTTCAGTAAAGACGACATTGCCCTGCTGGCTGGGTTGGCGGATATTGTCATTGATCATATTGAAATGCTCTATTCTCCAAGAGCAAAGATTGAAAATAACAGGCAGTTCATTAACTCTGTGCTCGATAACACCCAAGATGGCATAATTGCTTGTGACAATGACGCCAAACTATCGCTTTTTAATCATGCAGCCCGCAAAATGCATGGGATGTCGCTCAAGTCTATCCAATCTGAGGAATGGAGTGCTGAATACAGTTTGTACGAAGCCGACGGAGTTACACCTTTAGATATGGACAAAATTCCATTGTTGCGTGCACTAAAAGGTGAATTGGTAGAGGGCCAGGAAATGGTCATCGCTCCAAAAGGCCAGCCAATCAGAACCGTCTTAGCGACAGCTTCGCTCATGCGCGATGAGAACGGTAAAAAAATTGGCGCCATTGTAACTTTACATGACATAACCCAAAAGCGTAAATCTGAAGCTGATGTAGCCAGCCTTGATGCGAAGTACCGCGCAATTTTCGACCACACAGCTCAATTTTGCGTCCTTTTAGATAGTCAAGGCAGGGTTCTTGAGGTCAATCAAACTGCTCAAAAATTTGGCGGATTTAGCTCGGCAGAGGTAAGGGGAAAGTTAATTTGGGAAATGCCATGGGTACCAAAGGACAGGAAATCTAGCCTTATCGAAGTTCTCAAGATGGCGTCTAGTGGTAAACTTCTGCGCGGTGAGACCTACCTTAAGGGATCGGGAGGAGAGCAAATTCCCATAGATTTTTCCATTAGTCCCGTTTGGGATATAAACGGCAAGATTATCAATTTGATCGCCGAAGGCCGAGATGTTAGTGCTAAGCGCAGGGCCGAAGACGGATTACGGCGGAATCAAGCCGAGCTCGAACTCATCTTTAATAATATTCCCATGTTTATTTTTTATAAGGACGACAAGAATACAATCTTACGTGCCAACGAACCCGCGGCGCGGTCGCTTAAACGCACTGTAAAAGAGGTGGAAGGCCAAAATACTTATGACCTTTACCCTGCATTCGCGAAAAAGTACCACGATGATGACCTTAAGGTTATTCAATCGGGGCGCCCCAAGCTTGGCATCGTTGAAGAGTTTCATACGGATGTTGGCACCCGGGGGTGGGTTCGGACAGATAAGGTTCCCTATACAGACCCTGAAACAGGTAACCGATTCGTCTTTGTCGCATCCACAGACATTACGGCGGAAAAAACTGCGGAACTGGCATTACTAGAAAAGGAAACACAGTATCGGAAGCTTTATAATTCCACACCGGTCATGCTTTATTCGACGGACTTAAACGGAAATATAGTAAGTATAAGTGACTACTTTCTGAAAAGAGTCGGCTATAACCGCAGCGAAGTGATTGGCCAAAAAACAACAGATTTCTTAGCAAGGAAGTCCGCTAAATTTGTAAAAAAATTCAGAGATACCGCTTTTTCTTCTCCAACGGGTTTTGAGGGCATAGAGTTACAGATTGTCACTAAGTCCGGCGAAACTATTGACGTTTTGATGACTGCTGTGGCGCAGAGTGATGAAGATGGAAAAATGGTCAGCTTATTGGCGGTGCTGACAGATGTAACCGAACGTAAGCTCGTGGAGCAACAACTCCGTCAGGCGCAAAAGATGGAATCTGTGGGGCAACTCACAGGCGGCTTGGCACATGATTTCAATAACTTGCTCGGCGTAGTTCTGGGAAACCTACAGCTCATTGAGCGCTCCATAAGTTCCGACGAAAAAACCATACGACGTCTTTCCGCAGCTACAGATGCTGTTGAAAGAGGTGCCGAACTTACCCGTCGCCTATTAGCTTTCTCTCGCAAGCAAAAACTGGAAACGGAAGCCGTAGATACTGCAGCTCTCATTTCCGGCATGAGAAAACTCATGGTCACGTTATTGGGCGAAGGCATAGAACTTGAATGTATTCTTTCAGATCAAAACCCTCAAATTAGAACTGACCCTGTACAATTGGAATCTGCGCTTTTAAATTTAGCCGTAAACGCCAGAGATGCCATGCCTGACGGAGGCCACCTCACAATTGAGACAAAGATGGTGGAGTTTGATGATGAGAGTGTCTCCCATGATCATGACGTTTCCCCGGGGCATTACATAATGATAGCGGTGACTGATACGGGTGAAGGTATTGCAGAAGATAAACTTCAAAACGTCTTCGAACCTTTTTTTACTACCAAAGATGTGGGGCGCGGAAGCGGACTCGGGCTAAGTATGGTCTATGGCTTTACCAAACAATCCGGTGGGCACGCGAGAATTTATAGCGAATTAAACCATGGAACAACCGTTAGGCTTTATTTACCCGTTAACGTTCAAGCAATTGAGCCCAAAACTAATAATGTGCATGATAGTAAAGCAGAAGTTGTCCTAGGGCGGGGGCAGCTAATTTTGGTCGTTGAGGATCAACTCGAAGTCCGAGAAATCGCTGCGGGCTTACTGGAAGACCTGGGCTACCGAGTTATCACGGCCGATTGCGGCAAGAATGCTCTGGAGGTTTTAGCCTCACGCGACGACATTGAATTAATTTTTACAGACATGGTCATGCCTGGCGGAATAGACGGAGCAGAGTTAGCTCATCGCGTTCGAAGAGTTCACCCCAATATGCCCACTGTTTTTACTACTGGTTACGCAGACGCAGCAGTCTTGCGTGAAGGCAAGATCACAAAGTCGAGTAATTTAGTCACTAAACCCTATCGCAGATCCGAGTTGGCCGAAAAAATGAGCTATGCCCTCGCAGGTATAGAGCCATTAACATTAAACAGGGATACATGATTTCATGAGCTCTAAAGCACCTGCCCAAAGGCCCAACCACGCCTTGATCGTAGATGACAACTCTGCAGTTAGAAATCTCTTTCGAGATATAGCTGAAGACGCTTGTTATTCAGTTGAAGAAGCTGAGTGCAGTGTTTCTTTTGCCGCTGCTCTCAAGCGCACGACTCCGACTGTCATTTTTTTAGATTTAACAATGCCTAAAACGGATGGGATTGAACTGCTACATTATTTGGCTAGTATAAAATACCTTGGTCCTGTCATTCTGGCCAGCGGTCAAGATGAACGTGTTGTCCAAACAGCACAACGGCTTGGCCGCATGCTTGGACTTAAAATGCCAACCACATTGACTAAGCCCGTGTCGGTCAAAGCAATATATGGCATTCTTGATGTAATTAGGAAAGCGAACAGAACGGTTAGGGCAAGCGATATCCGGTCAGGGCTCAAGAACGGTGAATTCCAACTTTATTTTCAGCCAAAAGTCACTCTCGAACCTGGAAAAAAATATGCCGTCACGGGCGCTGAAGCGTTGATACGCTGGAACCATCCACAATTAGGGCTCATCCTCCCTGACGAATTCATCCCACTGGCAGAAGAAACCGATGCTATAAGTGCTTTGACGAATACGGTACTAGCCCTAGCAATCATGCACATGCGTGACTTTCAAAATGCGGGGCTCATGTTTCCTATTTCAGTCAATATTTCGCCGTCGGATCTAACAGATATGGCGCTCCCCGATCGTGTTGCAACGTGTCTGGCAGCCCAAAACATAGACCCCAGGTACCTTGTTTTAGAGATCACCGAACAAGCTGTCATGACTAACATACCTGCCGCAACGGCAATACTTACCAGGCTAAGAATTAATAATGTTTCCGTGTCATTGGATGATTTTGGAGCGGGCTTTTCCTCGCTGGTCGAAATCTATAGGATGCCCCTTAGCGAGCTTAAGATCGACCGAGCTTTAGTTTCAGATCTTGACACCGACAAAGGCGCACGAACTGTAATGAAAGCGATTGCAGCTCTCGCGGATGAACTAAGCATCCCACTTTGCGCAGAAGGTATAGAGACCGAGATGACGGCGAAATTTTTGACTTCTATAGGGTGTCAGACTGGGCAGGGCTATTATTTCTCAAGGCCGTTAACGCCAGAGCTATTCAAGCAATTTGCCTTAAAATATAAGGAGTCGCCTTCCGTTTCCAAGATGCAGAATAGACTCGATGCCGGTTGAATGAATGGGAATTTCAGGGAGGATTATGATTTTTCATTGCTATTGCCTTTTGTGATGAGGAATGCTTTTCGCTCGAGCCCAAAACTTAGATGCGGGCGAAGAGGTCATACAAGAGGGTTACACGCTTACATTTGCGTCGCACTAGCACCAAGTAAACGATTAAGGGTTTACTGATTTTAACTGGAGAATAGCCCTAATGACTAAAATTACTAACACCATGAATGCCGCCAGTCAGTTAGTCAGCGCGATAAACGCAGAGACCTCAACATTTTCTAGCCCGTCTTTTGACGGTCAAGAAATTTTCAGACTAGCTATGGAGCACTCTGCAATTGGAATGGCATTATTACTACCCTGCGGCAGTTGGATCAAGGTCAATCAATCATTCTGCAATCTAATTGGATATACGGAGTCAGAACTCCTTAAAGTTGATTTCCAGAAAATCACGCACCCTGATGATCTCGAGGCAGACATAGACTTTGTTAACCGCCTGATAAACGGTGAAATTCAAACATATTCTATGGAAAAAAGGTATGTCCGCAAAGACGGCAAGGTCGTTTGGGTCTTGCTTACCGTGTCGCTTGTTCGCGACGATGAAAATGCCCCGCTTTACTTTATCTCTCAAATCCAAAACATTACGACTGAGCGCGATAATCAACAGAAATTAATAAGTGCAAATAAGGAGCTTGAACAACTATCATTTCACCTTTCGCACGACATCAGCGCCCCACTACACTCCGCTATTACTTTGCTGGAATTAATAAGAAGCGCAACAGATGTATGCGATTACGAAAAGTCTAAAGATCTGTTGGGTCTAATGGAAAATTCGCTGAAAAAACTTAGCGGACTTGCTGATGATATACTGTCTTTAACCCAGATCAGCCTCAATGATGAAGACGAGCAATACTGCAACGTGAGTGATATGGTAAATGATGCTATCAATATGTTCAGTCATTTGGAAGGAAGCGAGAGCGTGGATATCGTCAGAGAATTTCAACTCAAGAAACCAATATCCACTAAAAAATTTAGACTTGAGGTCATCGTCAATAATTTAATATCAAATGCTATTAAGTACCAAGATCCGTCAAAAGACCGCTCAGTCATCAAAATATCAACCTATGAAGAGAATGGAGCATTTGTTATTTCCATTGCAGATAATGGTTTGGGTATTGATAAGAAATTCCGCCACCGCATTTTTAAAATGTTTGAGCGCTTTCATAAAAGTGACGTCAGCGGTTCTGGCGTTGGATTATACTTGGTGAAAACTAGCGCAGATGCCTTAGGCGGTCGCATAGAGTACCAACCGCTCCGGGGAGGTTCTCGTTTTACGTTAAGGCTAGTACCCTAAATGGCTTTGTCACGTTAATTGCATTCAGCCTGTTTTCCTGTATTTTGAGATTTTACTGGCACATCGATGCCGTCGCTATATTCCATTCAATATTGGCTTGATATTTGAACTTCCGGAGTGTGTTTCTAGAGATGAGGTGGCATCGGTGATTGAACAGGTTGTAGATTTGTCCGTGCGCGGAGAGCGGTTTTGAGCGTTTCTAACCGATCTGAATCTCTGAAATTTTTGTTCTCTTCGCCGGATAGGAACGTGTAAGCATTCTACACGATTGTTCTTTATTCCTCCCACGTCTTGCAAATTTTTCAGCCCCAAAACTTTGAGCACCGCTCCGTAAGACCCAAGTCTATCCGTCACAATTTTCGTGGGTTTATACCCTGATTTTTCAGGAATTTTCGCAATAAACGTATGGCTGACTTGGTGTTGCGTCGGCTTTGAATGACAATGTCCAAAACGGTGCCTTCATCGTCGACGGCTCTCCAAAGATAGACCATTTTGCCAGCTATTTTCGTATAAACTTCGTCTAGATGCCAGATAAGTGAGGGCTCTTCAATGGTGGATTTAAACTTATCAACCCATCTTCGGATCGTTTCATATGAAACATTGACGCTGCGTTCGATCATGAGTTCCTTGACATAGCGGAAACTCAAGTTGAAGCGGGAATAGAGCCAAACAGCCCGTTTGATGTTGTCTGGATGGAAGCGGTGCCGTGTGTAAATTGGCGTTTTCATCGCTATGCCTTAGCGGAATGTCTGAAAACTGGCATTAACGGTAAGCGTCCAGTTGTTGCACCTATTGAGTGCTTGACGCCCAGTTCCAGGGTAGGAGCTCATCGATTTGGCTAGCAGGGTGTCCATTTGTCATCCGTGTGAGGATGTCTGTGATGTAGGCGTGTGGCTCTATTTTGTTGAGTTTAGCGGTCTCGATCAGGGAACAGATAACAGCCCAACGATGCCCGCCTTTATCACTGCCTGCAAACATGTGGTTCTTGCGGCCCAGAGCGACGGGCCGTATAGCGCGTTCCACAGGGTTGGTATCGAGTTCAATATGGCCATCGGCTACGAACCGACATAAGGCCGCCCATCTTCCAAGTGCATATTTGATAGCCCCGGCAAGTGTGCTGCTCGTTGAGATACGGGCGAGCTGTGCTTCCAGCCACGGCTTCATGTCCTCAATGATGGATCGTGCATATTTACGGCGCGTGTTTAGCCGAACGTCGGGCGATTGCCCACGCACAGACTTTTCTATTTTGTAGAGGAGAGCAATGCGGCTAAGCATCTCTTCCGCTATGGGCGAGCCCGTCGCTTGATGAACCTCATAGAACTTTCGCCGGGTATGGGCCCAATAGGCAGCCAAGTTTATCTCTGTCTTCGCTGCTAACGTTTCAAAACCCGCGTAGCCATCCACATGGAGCGTGCCCGTAAAGTCTTTCAAGTGAAGCTCCGGCCGCACGGCTTTTCTGTCCGGCGCATAATGATATAGCGCTATTGGCGGCGCGCGTTCGCCCCAGCCGCGCCCGTCTCTGACGTAAACCCAAAGGCGCCCCGTCTTAGTTCGGCCTCTACCCGGGTCGAGCACAGGGATCGTGGTATCATCCGCAAACAGATGGGTAGCCGTATTGATGTGATGCTGCAGCCTGTCATGAAGCGTATCCAGCCACCAACAGGCGCTTCCCACCCAGTTCGCCAGCGTTGAACGGCCCAAGGCAACGCCTTGCCTCGCCAGAATCTGCGACTGGCGGTAGAGCGGTGTATGATCACAATATTTACTGATCAACACCTGGGCGATCAAAGCGGGCGTCGCCAAGCCTTTTGATATCACCCTTTCAGGTGCCGGGGCTTGATGGATAGATTCACACCCTTTGCAGGCTGTCTTTGGTCTGTGGATACGGATAACACGCAGCTTTGAAGGTATCCAATCAAGCATCTCACTGACGTGCTCACCTGCACCGCGCAGCGCGCCGCCGCAATCAGGGCACGCATCATGGGCGGGGTCTAATACAATATCCTCGCGGGGAAGATGACTTGGCAGGCTACCACGGCTTGTATTGGGTTTGATGTTGGTATCAAGGGTGGCAGGCGCATCAGGCTCCTGCGCGATATGAGCGGCGTCGCTCATGAGGTCATCAAGAGCCAAAGATATCTGGTCTGTATCTGTCTCCAACTGCTCAGAGCGCCGTCCGTATTGCGCTCTCCGCAAGCCTTTGATGATCTGCTGTAACCGATCAATCTCACCATCACGCTGCGATAAGCCTGTCGCCATATCCGTGACCAAACGCTGCAATAGCACCGGGTCTTGGGGCAAATCAGTGAGATCAATCTGCATGGTAATTCATACCACGTCAGGCTTATAACCCAAAGCGATAAGGCGTATTTATCCGGCTTTAGCAGGCCTCCAAACTTGCCGGGGCACACGCCAATCAATGCCTTCAATGAGCATAGAAAGCTGAGCCGATGTTAAGGCGATACTCCCGCCGACTTCATGCGTCTTAGGCCAGACGAAGCCGCCTTGATCTAATCGTTTGGAGAACAGGCACATGCCATTGCCATCCCAATAAAGGATCTTCACCAGATTAGCTTTCCCGCCGCGAAAGGCGAACAGATGACCTGAGAACGGATCCTGTTCCAAGACGGATTGAACCATCATGGCCAGACCGTCGATACCTTTTCGCATGTCTGTTTTACCAACGGCCAGATGCACTCGCGTGCCCGCCGGGAGCATCATGACGGGGCGCCTTCAAGCTGGCTTAGCAAAGCACTTACAGCTTTGGGATCCGTACCGACTGGGACGCGCATATGATGCCCACTCTTCAGAGTTATCTCTATGCCGGGCGCTGCAGGTGGGCGAACCGGCGCGAGGTCTGCTGTCTGCGAAGGCGTGGTAGCGGGGGCTTCGGCGTCAATAATTGTGACCAGAACGATGACGGGTTCCGGTTTCGGGCCATAGGCTTTCTTCCATTTGAACAGCAATCTTTTGGTGATGTCATACCGCTTAGCTACAGCCGAAACAGTTTCGCCGGGCCTTTCAATCTCTGCCACAATATTGCGCTTATCAGCCGAACTGAAGTAACGGCGTCCTGGCGGCGGAGACACCGATGGTGGCGGGATATAACCCGGAGAGACAGCTCCAATGTCCCTACTAGGCATATGCCTAGGCATCTGTCTAAGCGTGCACGAACGCCGATAAAGCAGTCTTTTTGGTGGAGGCGGCATCTCAGGCCTCAGCGTCGCACGCCAATTCCCAAACCGTTTCAGCGGCAGCTCATACACCTCACAATACTCCCGTTGGTTCATATCACTGTCTTGCCAGGCTAAAAGATGCCGAAACCAAAACTCGCGTAAATCCATACGCTTACGGGGAGGAAGATGGGACATAATGGGGACTCCGGCTAATACTGCCGCCAAAAAAACCGCAGTTTCATACCGGAATGAAAACCACATTCACGCTCAAAACCGCAAGAGTGCAACAACTGGACGCTTACTTCCATAATAATTCTTTCCCTGTTCCAAAATTCAAATTCCCTGTTAATTTTTGCAGGGAATTTTGAAAATTACACAATGAATACAGTGCCTTACTGGAGAATATGTCGCTTATTTAGTCTTTTATTGCTCAAAAATAGAAGATTACCCTGTTAATTCCCTGTTAATTCCCTGTTTAACAGGGAAATCTATAGCTGAGACGAGTTCGGGCATGACTGAGCACACGACCACTTTTATCATATGTCTGTATTCACAGCGGAAGTTAGTAAGCCTTTGCTAACAACTTCCGGCCTATGATGTCCCGAATCGGGAATACTCCATGCCAACACAACAAACACATGAAAAGCCTCTGTTTTCCGCGCCTGTGGGGAAGCCTGCAAAGGTGCAGAAGCAAGTAGAGGTTGGACGCGTTCTTTCCGTTGGCGCATCGAAAGCTTATGTCTCCATCAATAAATCGATTATTCGTAATAATCTTCTGCATATGGCCCAGCTGGGAACCATTCTGAAAATTGTGACGCGTAGTTCAATCGTGGTGGCTATGGTATCCAGTCTTAAAATCGGATCAGCCGATGATGAGGGACTGCACGATGGGTGTTTGGCGCATTTGGATATTTTAGGTGAAATCACGACAAATGCGACAACACGGAAAACGCAGTTTTATCGCGGCGTGAGAACGTTTCCGGTTTTGAATGAACCCGTTTTCAATATGTCCGCTGCTGATCTCGAAATTATTTTTAACCGTGAAAACGAACCCTGCATTGAAGTCGGGCGGTTGCATCAGGATAACTCCATTGTCGCGCGGGTCCGCACCAATGATCTGCTGTCCAAACATTTCGCCATATTAGGATCAACCGGGTCTGGTAAGTCTTGTACCGTGGCGCTTGTGATGCAGGCGATATTGACGGCTAACTCAAAGGCGCATGTCGTCTTGTTTGATCCGCATAATGAATATTCCAAAAGCTTTGGTGATATGGCGGCTGTCATTCGGAATGACCAACTTGATTTGCCGCTTTGGATGTTCAACTTTGAGGAAATAGTTGAACTCCTGACGAGTGAAATTCGCGATCAAGCACGCGAAGAACAAGAGGTCTTACATGATGTGATTCTTGCGGCTAAACGGCTCTATGAACGTACAGCCGCGCAGGGTAATGTTAGCTCTCAGGTCAAAATTCTAGATATTGAGAGCGAGCTGAACCGTTCAGGGTCACATATTTCACTTGATTCGCCCGTTCCATTCCGCATTCGTGATGTTCTTAAGTTGATCAATCATGAAATGGGCAAGCTGGAGAATTCCAATAATTTGGCGCCTTATAAGCGGCTTATGCGTCGTGTAAACTCATTGTTGGCGGATCCGCGCTATCAATTCGTTTTCCGTAATCAGGCCGCGCCTGCGCCGATAGAAGCTATCATCGGCACTATCTTTAGAATTCCCGTTAATAATAAACCGATCGCTATATTGGACTTCTCAGGGATTCCCTCAGAGGCACTCAATATTGTGGTCTCTGTTGTAAGTCGCTTGGCATTTGATCTAGCCATGTGGAGCGAACGTAAGATCCCGATCTTGCTGGTTTGCGAAGAAGCGCACAGATATATCCCGAACGATTCGTCGTTGGGATTTGCCTCAACGCGCCGCGCTATTTCTCGAATCGCCAAAGAGGGACGGAAATACGGAGTGTCTCTCGCAATCATTTCGCAGCGACCCTCAGAGCTCGAACCATCGACTTTATCGCAGTGCAGTACGATTTTCTCTATGCGCCTTAGTAACGAGGTTGATCAAAACTTTGTCAGGGCTGCAGTGCCTGATGGCGCAGAAGAGCTTCTAGCGTTCCTACCGTCTCTGGGGACGGCAGAGGCTATGGTCTTCGGGGAAAGCGTGAATATGCCTATGCGGGTCATTTTGAATACGCTGGCCGAGGAATACAGGCCGCACAGCTCCAGTGCTCAGTTCACGGAATTATGGTCTGTTGATAAGGCCGATCCGCAATTTATGTCGCGTGTTTTTGAAAACTGGCGGCGTAGGAATATCCAGCAAGACGGTGATGCAGGGGGACGTCAACACGTTGCCCGCTCGCCTGATAATGAACGCCGCCGGTCTGAAATGGGAACGCCGCCTCCAGTTAATAGTGGCGGGGTTTCGCGTCAGGAGTTGAGACGGTCTTTGCCCGTGCAGACTGAACAACGTGGCCAATCTATCTCTGATGTAAAGAAAATTCTAAACGGCGCGTTCAATCGCGATCATTGATTTTTCGTTCTGATATTTACATCAAGCGATAAGCGGTTTATGCCAAGAAAAATTGTTTGGAGTTCTTAATGTTAGCCAGAATTTATCAACCTGCACCCAATGCTATGCAATCGGGCCGGGCTGGCAGTCATGACTGGGTTCTTGAATTTGCACCGAAAAAATCTGGGCAGGTTGATCCTCTTACAGGGAACAAGCGTGCCACGGACATGCAGGCTCAGTTGGATCTGAAATTTGATGATTTGGAGTCGGCTGTAGCCTACGCGAAAGCCAATAATATTCCCCACCGGGTGATCAAGACAAAGACTGTGAAACGCGTTTCTCGGTCTTACGCTGATAATTTTTCGTTTGACCGCAAGCACCCTTGGACGCATTAAGCAGCACTTTCTAAGGATCCATAGCTCAACCGGATAGAGCAGCCGCCTTCTAAGCGGCAGGTTGTAGGTTCGAGTCCTACTGGGTCTGCCATCTCCCTTATTTAAAATGCGCGTCTAAAAACGCCAAAAACGCTGGCCAGTCCTCTTGGGTGACGCCGTGTGTTCCGGGCCGCATCCAAAAGGCGATGTCTGCGGCGGGCTGGTAGTCGGTGAGCGTTGCTTGCGATAGTCCTTTTCGTCCGAAGAGTTCGTAGACTGGAGAGGCGCCTTCAGCGGCTTTAAATGCGCCGTTAGGGTCAGACCAGACATCTCGCTTCGCGTTGCCCAGCAGGATAGGCCGAGGGGCTATCAATGCTAAAAGCTGGTGTTGATCTACGGGGAGGCCGCTTTCGTGCCCTGAATACCCCGCAAAAGCTCTGCTGAACCAAAAGGGGTAGCTTTGTGTTATATCGGTGAGGGTTTCTCCTGGTTTGCCGCGGGTGAGGGATGCCCCGCCTGTGCCAGACTGATGGGCTATGACCCCGTCAATGTTCGGGTTTATAGCGGCGGCTAAAAGCGCTGACTTTCCAAAACGCGAATGACCATAAGCAATTTTTTCGGAGACGGCCTCGTCTTTGTCCAAATATGATGTGAGGAGAGAGAACTGCATGGCCCAAGCAGCTATAGCGCCTGAGCGTGTATTTTCGGGTTGATCCGCGAAGGCTGTATCGAGCACTATTTGGCCATCAGCGCGGCTGTCAGGGACAAATTTACTTGGGTAAACGACGGCCAAGGCGTAACCGTGGGCCATGATGCCCGCAATCGGCGGCGTGGTGATGTAACGGCCAAAAAAGTAAGTAAATATGCCTGAAAGGAAACTGTCGCCGCTGCATGAAAATGTTAGCGTTTCAGGCCTTGGAACTGCGGGGTGGGGGATGACATCGTGATTGGGGCAAAAGTTTTGCATCATGATAATGGGGGCGGGGCCATCTACCTGCACAGGCCGTACTAATACCATGCCAAAATCACGGTGTGTATCTATGCCGTCTTTTAAGGTTTTAAATTGATGAAACTCAAGCTTTGCGCTGCCGTCAAAATGCACGCCTTCGAGCTTGGTTACGTTTTGCAGGTCGAGTGATAGGCCGGCGTCCAAGCCGCCATATACCGTATTTGCAAAGTCATTTAAGATTTTCGGACGTTCCGTTTCCCATTGCGCAAGTGAGGCCGCATCAATCGAAGGGCGAGCGTCTGCGCCTATGGGCTTGTTTGACGCCGTTTTCATGAGCATGCGGGTTGAACTGCATGACGTAATCAGCAGTAAGAAAAGTAAGGCGGCGACGAATGCCCAAACCCGTTTCTTGCGCCACATTCTGCGAGGCTTTTTTTGAGCCGCCATAGAGCTAGAACGCCGCGTTCAGGGACTGCCCTACATCGGCGATCAAGTCGCCCGTGTCCTCAAGGCCGCAGCCAAGACGAATGAGAGGGCCTTCAAAACGCTTAGCATGTTCTCGCTTGAGCTGTGGGTCGCAGTGGATAGCGACGCTTTCATACCCGCCATAGGAAAACCCTATGCCGAAGAGCTTCAAGCCGTTGATAAGCGCTAGGACGCTTTCATCGGAGCACGGTTTTAACACAACGCCAAAAAGACAGGCCGCTCCGG
This sequence comes from Alphaproteobacteria bacterium, assembly GCA_051252005.1. Classification (GTDB taxonomy): domain Bacteria; phylum Pseudomonadota; class Alphaproteobacteria; order Caulobacterales; family Maricaulaceae; genus JACOMS01. The sequence continues at coordinate 132,194 of JBPOEZ010000006.1, forward strand.
TGAAGTCTCGTTTCCAAAGCGCGTGGTCAGGGTGACTAGGCAGAGCGGGGTGCAGCACCCGCGAAACTTCGGCCCGGCCTTCTATCCACGTCGCAAGCGCAAGCGCTGAGCGTTCCTGCGCCCAGAAGCGCGTAAGCAAGGAACGGAAACCCCGTAATATTTGGTAAGTATCATCCGGCGCCGTTGCGACGCCAAGGAATTTTCGTGTGTCCGCGACATTTTTCGCGAGGGCATCAGTTCGGCTTACGACTGCGCCGTACATGACATCACTATGCCCGCCAATATATTTGGTGGCGGCGTGTACACTTATATCTGCGCCAAGCGCCAGCGGGTTTAAAGTGATGCCGCCAGACCATGTATTGTCGACGATGGTGGCTACCTCATTGCTTTTCGCGGCTTTGCAAATGGCCGGAATATCTTGAATTTCAAAGGTCAGGGAGCCCGGGCTTTCCATAATGATAAGCCGAGTATTGTCTCTGATAAGGGCCTCAATGCCGCCGCCAATATGGGGATCGTACATCTCTGTCTCGATACCCATTTTTGCGAGGTATCCTTTACAAAAATTACGAGTCGGCCCGTAGCTGGAATCTGTCAGTAGAATGTGATCTCCAGATTTAACCAGGGACAGAATGGCGAGCGTCATAGCGCCGTGTCCAGACGGGGCAAGAGACGTCCCTGCACCGTCCTCTAGCGCGTTGAACGCTTTGCATAGCTCATCATGTACGCCAGAGCCGTGGCGTCCGTAGCTGCGAATATCGGAGCGGTAGAGGTCTTCGGCACGTTCAAAAAGCAATGTCGAGGCCCGCGTGATGTCTGGATTGACGGCGGTAGCAATCTCGGGTTTTGGACGTCCGATGTGGGCGAATTTTGTGCTGGGTTTCATAGGTTTATCCAGTTTATTCTTGGGTCAAGCTTACTGGTGCATCGCTCGCACCCCATTCCGTCCATGATCCGTCATAGACGCTGACATCCTTAGCGCTAAGTAAGTGCAAAGCAAACGCTAGCGCAGCGGCGGTGACGCCCGAGCCGCAGGTCGTTATAATGGGGCTTTCAAGGTCGGCGTTCGTCGTTTCAACTAACTTAGCGAGTTCACTCAAGGGTTTAAGCCGTTTTTCTGAGGTGAGAATGGATGTGTATGGTAGGCAGCGGCTTCCCGGAATGTGACCCGAACGCAACCCCGCGCGGGGTTCTGGGCTTGTGCCAAAGAAACGGCCATCAGAGCGCGCATCCAAAATTTGCGGAGACTGTTGGAGCTGGCCCAAAATATCTGACTGCGAGACGACGCCGCTAAGTGCGGGTTTGGATAAATAAGCGCTTCTTGATTGGGGCGGTGCTGGCTTGTCTACGGCCTCATATCCAGCGCTTAACCATGCAGGAAGGCCGCCGTCTAATATGGAGATGCGTTTGTGGCCAAACATTTGGAACATCCACCACACACGCGGCGCGGCGCGGACGCCATGGCGGTCATAGATGACAATATGGTCTTCATTGTTGAGGCCAAGTTTGGATGCAGCCTCCGCAAAATCGCCCGAAGACGGTAACATATGTTTCATTTGAGAGTTCGGGTCGGCGACTTCGTCGATATCGAAAAGCTGCGCGCCGTCTATGAACTGACCTGGTAAAGGATCAGATTCTCCTTTCATTATCCAAGTTCCGTCAAGAATTTTTATGCTGGGCTTGCGGATACAGGCGGCGAGTTCTTCAGCCGTTATGAGCGATGAGAGTCTATTCATCTTAGCAAATCCACGGCGGGACGGGGAGACCTTTTGAACGGAGGAACTCGGGATTGTAAACTTTGGACTGATAACGCTGTCCGTAATCACAGAGCATGGTGACAATCGTATGGCCTGGGCCCATCTCGCGGGCCATGTGGATGGCTCCGGCTATGTTGATGCCTGAAGACCCGCCGAGGCAAATGCCTTCGAGCTGATTCAGGCTAAAAATAACCTCAAGGGCTTCTTTGTCCGAAATCCGGTAGGCTTTATCGACGATAACATCTTTAAGGTTGGCCGTAATGCGGCCTTGTCCGATTCCTTCTGTGATCGAGCCGCCTTCGGTTTCGAGAACGCCTTCGGCATAATAGGCGTACATTTTGGAGCCATAAGGGTCTGCAACACCGATTTGAATTTTAGGGTTGCGAGCTTTTAGCGCCATAGATATGCCGCCGAGCGTTCCGCCGGAGCCAACCGCGCAAATGAAACCATCGACTTTTCCGTCTGTTTGCTCAAATATTTCAGGCCCTGTTGTTTTGATGTGCGCGTCCCGATTCGCAGTATTGTCGAACTGGTTGGCCCAAACCGCCCCGTTTGGCTCGGATTCAGCCAGTTCCTTCGCAAGGCGCTCTGAGGCGTGGACGTAGTTTGCGGGATTAGCGTAGGGGACAGCATCGACTTCTATCAATTCCGCGCCAAGGAGCCTCACAGCGTCCTTTTTTTCCTGGCTTTGCGTGCGGGGCATGACGATTTTACAGCGGTAGCCAAGCGCGCTGCAAACCATAGCCAGGCCAATGCCTGTATTGCCCGCAGTGCCTTCGACAACAATGCCGCCTGGACGCAGAGCGCCCGTTCTCTCGGCGTCTCGGATGATTTCCAAGGCCGCACGGTCTTTAACGGATTGTCCGGGGTTTAGAAATTCGGCTTTGCCGTAAATTTCGCATCCGGTGAGTTTCGACGCCTCATTGAGGCGAAGGAGTGGCGTGTTCCCGATGAGGTCCAACACTGTCGCAGCTTTCATAATAATCTCCAATTTGCACGCGACTATAATACGCTACATAAGACTGACAAGCCTTCATACTCTGTGACATGTTGTGACGAGGCTTTCTGTTAAATAATGTGTTATTATTGGCCGGGCGTGATAAAGACGTTTCACCTTGAAAACATCTAACTCTAATGCACCGAAAATGAGCCTGATATGACAAAAGCCAATGCGACTATTCTGCTTTCTACGCCTAGCGGCGGAACTTACGAAATTGGCAATGATAAGCCTTTAACGATTTTGGCGGGACCCTGCGCCATGGAAAGCCGCGATCATGCGTTGATGACCGCAGAACGTCTTAAGATTATTTCTGATCGCGTCGGCCTTAACCTCATCTATAAATCTTCCTATGACAAAGCGAATCGAACAAGCATTCATTCACCTCGCGGCGTCGGCCTTGAAGCGGCTTTACCTATTTTTGAAGCCATACAAAGCGAATTAGGTCTGCCTTGTGTCACTGATATTCATACGGCCGAGCAGGCCACATTGGTCGGCGAAGTCGTTGACGTTCTGCAAATTCCAGCATTCCTCTGTCGCCAAACGGATTTACTCGTAGCTGCGGCGAAAACTGGACGGGTATTGAATGTCAAAAAGGGCCAGTTTTTAGCGCCTTGGGACATGGAAAATGTCCTCAATAAAGTCGTCGAAGCCGGAAACCCTAACGTCATGGCGTGTGAGCGCGGCGCTAGCTTTGGTTATAATACGCTCGTTACTGATTTTCGCGGGCTTCCAATTATGAAAAGTTTTGGCTCGCCCGTTGTGTTTGATGCGACTCATTCGGTTCAGCAGCCCGGCGGGCAAGGCGGTACTTCGGGCGGACAGCGGGAATTTGTTCCGCCGCTTGCCCGCGCAGCGGCTGCTATCGGCGTGGCTGCGATCTTTATGGAAACGCACCCTGACCCCGATAATGCGCCGTCAGACGGCCCGAACATGATCCCTACGGACCAGTTCGAAGCGCTTCTGCGCGATATTAAGCGTTTCGATAATTTGGCAAAAGGTCTGTAGAGCCTTAATTGCCTTTTTTGACGGGCGTTACGGGACTATCCACGATTTCAATAACGCCTAGGTCGTCGAGCTTTTTGGCGCGGCGTGGTAGATTGCCACTTTCGATAAGGGCGTTGACCCTTTTCGCGGCATTAACGCGTAAGTCTTCATAAAAAATATTTGATGGCAGCGTTCTAAACTTCCCGCCAAATTTTAGAGGCCGTCTGAGAGCGGGGCTTTTCGGGCGGTCAATATACAAGATACCGTCTTGGCATTGCGCGCCTGTTTGTTTGGCTTGCGGCGCAGGGGCCATATCAGGGTCCAAGCCAACGGCTGCGACGCCGCCGAGGTGAAGCCTTTTCGGGGCAAAATCACTTGACCTGTTCCAGAGCAATGGATTTGTGCAAAGCAGGGGGCGGCCATCGACCATTTTATAATCATCTCCGTCAAAGACGGTTAGCCGCGTTACGAATCTGCGGGCAATAACATCGTCGGCGGGCATGAAGGCTCCGAACGCCACGACGCAGCCCGTATCCGTCTCTGTCTCGCACGGGCTTAAATTCGAAAGCGTTGTCTCAAACGTATCAAGGGGAAGCGGGTGATCAATGATGTAGGCTGCGGCGAGCCTGTCTTTCAGGCTACCTTGAAAAAAGTCAGCCAGTAATCTCTCGGCGTGGCTAGCGCCTTGGCCATGGCCAGCAATGACTATCGGACGTTCAGGCGGCGAATGTTTCAAAAAATACTCAAAGGCCTTCTTGATGTCCTGATAGGCAAAATCCTGCGCGCGCCGTGCATCCTCGCGGTTAGTCATGAATGTGTAAAAAGAGGCTTGTCTGTAATTTGGTGCAAAAAGCCGGCCTGCGCTTCCGTAAGGGGCGACATAATTGGGCTGAATGATGCGTTGCAATATTAATCTGCGGCGTTCATCCGTCGCAGGCAGGTTCCAGTGCTCTCCGCCCCTATAGACTGAGGGGACAATAGCGAAGACGTCTCCGGCGGCGGAGGCGTCATAAGGGTCTTTTGTCAGGTCTGGAAGCGCAATCCAGCTGGCTGAATTATTGTAATCGGGCGCGGCAGGCTTCTTGTAGGTCTGAAACGGCTCCCCCGGATCTTGAAGAGATTGAAAAATGTCGTCACGGTAAAAGAAGGCAGCCGAGATTATAAAGGCTAAAAATACAGCCAGACTTAAAGCTACTATTGATTTTCCGGATCGTGACCGCATTTCGTCATACCAAAGTCATAATTTTATTTGTATAGGCTTAGTAGTTTTAAGAGGCGTGTATAGTGTTCACGCTGAAAATGACTTTGTTTTAATGGAAAATGCCATGTCTGACCCTTTTAAGCCCGAATCGGCAGAGCCTGAAACACACGTACGCGATGACCACAAGCCTAGGTTTTTAATAAGCCTTCGGAACAACTTTTTCACCGGCGTTGTGATTGCGCTGCCAATTGCGGTGACCATATGGCTTTTGACTTGGTTCGTTCGGCTTGTTGATGGGCGCGTCCTGAGCGTCATTCCGCCCGAATGGAATCCCAATATCTGGATTAAGACGGCGACAGGGCTTAGCATTCCCGGTTTTGGACTCATAATGGCGGTCATCGCCCTGTGGATGCTTGGCGTCTTAGGGTCTAACTTTATTGGCACGTCCGTTATTAAATTTGGAGAACGTCTGCTTGGGCGAGTACCTCTCGTGAGCAATATCTATAATGCCATGAAGCAGATCGTGACGACAATGGCTTTGCAAAAAGACCGTGCATTTAAAGATGTGTGCCTTATTGAATATCCCCGTAAAGGTCTTTGGGCGATTGGCTTTGTTACGTCTAAACTCAAAGGCGCGCCGCTTGAGTATTTGAGTGAAGACTTTGTGTGTGTGTTTGTTCCTACGACTCCTAACCCGACATCGGGCTTTTTGCTTTTCGTCAAGAAAGAAGATGTCAAAATTTTGAACATGACTCCGGAAGAGGGCGCCAAGATGATTATTTCAGGCGGCATGGTCGCCTCGAATGAAGACCTCGAAGCCTTAGAGACAGAGGCGAAGAAGCCCAAATAGATTTCACTTGACTTCGACAGGCGTCGTTATTATTGATAAACGATAATAAGGAGACGGCTATGACAAAATTTACAACACTACTCATGACAGGCGCCATTGGGGCGGCCTGCCTTTACGGCGCTACAGCTTATGCGCACGGCGATGATGATAATCACGGAGAGTTGACGCAAACTTTTGATTTAAAGGACTTCGATGCCCTAAGCGTTTTAGGTGTTTACAAGTTAGACGTTGAGGTAGGTTCCTCTTATTCCATTAGCTTATCAGGCCGTGAAAAAGAAATGAACAAGATCAAAGTCTACGCCAAAGACGGTACGCTCTACCTTGGCAAGGACGATGGTAAACACAAAAAAAGTAATAATAATAAAGGTATTGATGCGGTTATAACGCTCCCGTCCCTCAAAGCTTTGCAGGTAACTGGCGTGGCGACAGGTGACATTAGCGGCATAAAAGCTGATAAATTTGATGTCAGTGTATCAGGCGTAGCCAACGTTGATCTGGACGGAACCTGCAAAAAACTTGATGCATCATTTTCTGGTGTCGGTAATGTAGACGCCGAAGGCCTTAAGTGTAAGAGCGTGGATGTGTCCCTGAACGGCGTCGGCGAAATATCCGTTTATGCCTCAGACAGCGTTGATGTTAGCGCGAACGGCATAGGCAAAGTTGAGGTTGATGGTAATCCAAAAAATGTGAATAAAAGCAAAGGTATGCTGACGAAAGTTCACATTAAGTAAAGTCTAGCGAGGGGTCGCATCAAGAGCTTTGATGCGGGCTTTTAGATGGATTAGCGTGTCTTCAAACCATGCATGCTTTTTGATCCAAATATTATTGCGCCATGACGGATGCGGGAGCGGTATGATGTCCGGCCCGTACTCTCTCCATGCTCTCACGGTTTCCGTGAGGTTTCGCTTCATCTCTTTTCCAAGATAGCGCTTCTGCGCGTATTGACCAATAAGCAGTGTAAGCTGGATATTGGGCAAAGCTGACATTACGCGCTCTTGCCAAAGCGGAGCGCACTCTTTGCGCGGTGGTAGATCGCCGCCCTTTTTATCCAGTCCCGGAAAACAAAACCCCATGGGCGTAATCGCTAAAAAATCTTCATTGTAAAACTTATCATGGTCTATGCCGAGCCAGCTGCGCAAGCGGTCTCCGCTTGGGTCATCAAAGGGAATGCCGCTAGCGTGAACGCGTGTTCCTGGAGCTTGGCCGATGATGCGGATGACTGATTTTGGCGTGCCGCGAATGATAGGCCTAGGAGAATGCGGAAGCGGCTTTTCCGCATGAAGGCAAACCTCGCAAGCTCGTATAGAGGCAAAGAGCGTATCTAAAGGTTCCATCATCACAAAATTATGGCTGAGTTTGGCAATAAATGAAATGATTTTTGCAAAAGAAGCGCGTAACTAAGCATGGACAGAACCTGTGAGGCCTTATGAGTAGTCAATTTTACACGCATCTTGAATCTGAGCTATCCGCGATTGAGCGCGACGGCCTCTATAAACAAGAACGCCTGATTACCAGCAAGCAAGCCGCTGATATTGTTGTGACTGATGGCGGAAGTTCGCAGGATGTTATCAACTTTTGCGCCAATAATTATCTTGGCCTTGCTGATCATCCTGATTTGATCAAAGCTGGTAAAGAGGCTCTGGACGAGCACGGCTTCGGCATGGCATCGGTTCGCTTTATTTGCGGAACGCAAGCGCAGCACCGCGAGCTAGAACACGCCATAGCGGCATGGCTCGGGTTTGAAGATACGATTCTCTATGCGGCCTGTTTTGACGCTAATGGCGGGGTGTTTGAGCCGCTTTTAGGGCCGGAAGACGCGATTATTTCTGATTCGCTTAATCACGCCTCTATCATTGACGGTGTACGCCTGTGTAAGGCCAAGCGCTACCGTTATGCCAATTCGGATATGACAGATTTGGAAGACAAGTTGAAAGCCGCCCGTGCTGACGGCGCTCGGCACATTTTGATTGCGACAGACGGCGTGTTCTCGATGGACGGCTATATCGCTAAACTGGATGAGATTTGTGATCTGGCGGATAAATATGACGCGCTAACGATGGTTGATGATTGCCACGCCACAGGATTTCTTGGCACGGGCGGACGAGGTTCTGCCGCTTACCGCGGCGTAGAAGGCCGAATCGATATTTTGACAGGTACACTCGGCAAGGCTCTCGGCGGCGCAATGGGCGGGTTTACCTGCGCCAAGCAATCTGTTGTTGATATGCTTAGGCAGCGCTCGCGGCCATATTTATTTTCAAACTCTCTCGCGCCGTCAATCGTGGGCGCAAGTCTCAAAGCCATAGATATGGCGAAGAACGGCGATGCACTGCGCGAAAAACTATTCGCCAACGCTGAGCGCTTCCGCGCGGGGATGACAAAAGCCGGATTTGATATTCTGCCCGGTGAGCATCCGATCATTCCTGTCATGCTGGGCGAAGCGCAGCTCGCACAGGACATGGCCTCAAAATTATTAGACGAAGGCATCTATGTCACGGGCTTCTTCTTCCCCGTCGTACCTAAAGGCAAAGCCCGTATTCGCACGCAAATGAGTGCCGCCCATGACTTTGATCATATCGATAAGGCGATAGCGGCATTTACTAAGGTTGGACGTGATATTGGAGTGATTTCATGAGCAAAAACAATAGCCTGCCGAAAACAATGAAAGCCCTTGTAAAGGCTAAAGCCGAAAAAGGTCTGTGGCTTGAGGAGGTCCCTGTGCCTGAGGCAGGACCCGGCGAAGTGCTGATAAAAATAGAACGCACCGCAATTTGTGGTACCGACATGCACATTTATAAATGGGATGATTGGGCTGCAAAAAACGTCCCCGTGCCTATGGTGGTTGGCCATGAATATGGCGGGCGGGTTGCGGCTGTAGGAACAGGCGTGCGCCGCGTTAAGGTCGGCGAGAAAGTCACAGGCGAGGGCCATGTGGTCGGCAACAGGTCTCGAAATGCCCGCGCCGGACGGTTTCACTTAGACCCAGACACAAAAGGCATAGGCGTAAATCTCCCCGGAGCTTTTGCTGAATACCTTGTCCTTCCGGAATTCAATGTCATCCCGCTTAAAGAGGACTTCCCGCTGGATATCGCCGCGATCATGGACCCGCTTGGCAATGCTGTGCATACGGCGCTTGCGTTTGATCTTGTCGGCGAAGACGTCATGATCACGGGCGCAGGGCCTATCGGTATTATGGCAGCCGCCGTTGCTCGCCGCTCCGGTGCGCGCCGTATTATGCTCACGGACGTGAACGATTGGCGTTTGGACTTTGCTCATGAAATTGCGCCGGATATCCGCACAGTCAACGTCACCAAGGAGCACCCCCGTAAGGTTATGTATGCTATGGGGCTTGAAGAGGGGTTTGATGTTGGCATGGAGATGAGCGGGCAACAAACAGCTTTTGACGGTATGCTCGACCTGATGATCATGGGCGGCAACATCGCCATGCTCGGTTTGCCCGCAAAGCCATATCCAATGGACCTAGGGAAATTTGTAGGCAAGGCCCTGACCATGAAAGGGATTTATGGCCGCCAAATGTATGAAACTTGGTACAAAATGATCGCTCTGCTCGATGGGGGGCTGGAGATGGAGGGCATGATCACTCATCGTTTTGCCGCGAGAGATTTTCAGGACGCGTTTGACCTTATGGAAACGGGTAAGAGCGGTAAGGTTATTTTAGACTGGGCGCAAATTTAATGGCTAAACCTGCTGATTACGTGCCGCTTATTGGATATGAGCGTTTATCCGAAGCGGAGATGGAGCAGCGGGCGAGCGATGTTTTCGCGTCTCTAAAACAGCGGCGCACCATCCGAGACTTTTCCGCAGACCCCGTACCGCGCTCATTAATCGAGACTTGTATTCGAACGGCAGGAACCGCGCCTAGCGGGGCCAATCATCAGCCTTGGCATTTTGTTGCCATATCCGACCCTGTTATCAAGAGGAAAATACGGATAGCAGCGGAAGAAGAAGAGCGGGCATTTTACGCGGAGAAGGCCTCGCCGGAGTGGCTTGACGCGCTCGCGCCTCTTGGTACAGACGACGAAAAACCGTTCTTAGAAACGGCTCCGTGGCTTGTTGCTGTCTTCGCGCAAAGGCGGGGCGGCGTAAATGCGGGCGACGATAAGAAAAACTACTACGTCACCGAATCTGTTGGTCTCGCGACAGGTATGCTGATTACGGCGCTCCATTCAGCAGGTCTCGGAACACTCACGCATACACCGGCCCCGATGGGATTTTTGACGGATATATGTGAACGCCCAATAACCGAAAAACCTTTTGTGCTTATGGTTGTCGGCTATCCAGCCGAAGATGCAAAAATTCCGGCCCACGCCCTGATAAAAAAGGATTTGGCCGAAATTAGTACCTTTATGGATTGAGCCTATTTATCGTTTGCGCTGTAAATAAGCTTACCGTCTACGATGGTCATAGCCACTTTGGCCGTCAGAATGTCTTCCGGCTTCGCGGTCATAATGTCGGTTTCAAAAACTGTGAAATCCGCTGCTTTTCCAACTTCAATTGAGCCCGTTTTGTCTTCCTGAAATGAAGCATAGGCCGGCCAAATTGTGAACATTTTTAGCGCTTCTTGGCGTGTTACTTTTTCTTCAGGGTACCAGTATTTACCGCTAAAGCCTTTAAGGTCTTTACGTGTGACAGCCGCGTAAAATTCGATGCGGGGGTCGCCGATTTCAACCGGCGCATCTGATCCGCCCGCAATAATACTGCCGCTATCAATGAGGCTTCGCCATGCATAGCCGCCTTTGAGCCGCTCTGGCCCAAGCCTATCATTGGCAAAGTGTAAATCTCCGATAGCATGTGAGGGCTGCATAGACGGGATAATGCCCAAGGCTTGGAAGCGCTTAAGATCTGGCAGGGTTAGAATCTGAGCGTGTTCTACGCGCCAACGCGGGTCGGCAATGGCCCGCTCGCTCGCGGGAACACTCTGGAACGCTTCTTCATACCAATCGAGGAGCAATTGATTGGCTTTGTCGCCAATAGCGTGGGTGTTGACCTGTATGCCGTCGCGAAGCGATCTTTCAAGAATAGGCATGATGCGTTCTTTGGTAATGAGCAAAAGTCCGGTGTTTTTCGGATCATCACTATAAGGGGCGAGTAGCGCCGCGCCGCGTGAGCCCAAAGCGCCGTCGGAATAGAGCTTAATAGCCCGAACAGTTATATGGTCGGAATTTGACGTATCTACGGCCTGTAGACGTGTAAGTGCATCGGCATTTTTTATATCGGGCGAATTATAGACCCGTAAGCCGATGTCGCCGGAACGGGACAATTCCATCATCAGGGGCAGGTTGTCCATATTCACGGACATGGCGTGAATGTTGGCCCAGCCTCGGCTAGAATAGACTTCAGAGGCCTTGATGTAAGCCTCCTTTTTGCGTTCTTCCGTGAGTATAGGGATAAGAGAGTTTACGAGGTTAATTGCGTTATCAATCAGCATGCCCGTAGGCTCGCCGTTTTCGTCTTTTAAAATGTCACCGCCAAAGGGGGCTTTCGTATCGCGCGTTATGCCTGCGGCTTTGAGGGCTGCGGAATTGACAACGGCGGCATGGCCATCCGCGCGGGTTAAGATGATAGCGTGATCCGCTGTAACGGAGTCGAGGTCTTGGCGATTGGGGAATCGTTTCTCTGGCCAATGAGTTTCAATCCACCCGCGTCCAAAAATAGTCTCGCCTTTTGGCGTTTCAGAGGCAGGCGTTTTAAGGCGGTCTTGCATTTCTGTAACGGATAAGGTGCCCTCCAAATTGATCGTCATTTCCCGAAGGCCAATACCTAAAAGGTGTCCGTGAGAATCGGTCAAGCCTGAGTAAAGCGCTTTACCGCCCAAGTTGACATTTTGCGCGCCAGCCCCTGCGTGAGTTTCGCACCAGTTTTCTTCAGGTGCATTCGCTGCTGTATATGTAATGAGACCTTCTTTTACGGCCAGAGCCTCTGCCGTTGGGGCGGCGTCGATGGATGTATAAATGGGGCCGCCAGAAAAGCACCAACTCGTGGCGACAGTATCGGCGGGTGTCTCTGCGCTATCATGACTTTTGTTTTGCCCGCATCCGGCGAGAGCCGTGATTGCAGCACATGATAATAGAAGGCGTGCGTAAGTCATAGTGTTCCCCATGAGTATTAAACCAGTGTATTTGGCCTAAGTGATACTATCGGAGAGGAGGGGTCAATAAGGGAAACGTCATTTTTTCGAAATATGCGTATCTACGGACTATCCTGCGGTTTGATACATTTGCTTATAGTTGGCATTTTTACGGTCAATATTTAGCACTCTATCAAACGACTCCAGCAGGCCTGTAAGTTTAATGGGTTTCGCCAGAGAATCATCCATGCCAATATTTTTACAAAGACGTAGCTGTTGATATTGAGGGTCTGCCGTTAGAGCAATAATGATAATGTCTGACCAATGTTTACCAGAATTGCGAATAGCCAATGTTGATTCGATTCCATCCATCACGGGCATGTGGATATCCATTAAAATGATATCGATGTCTTGCACCTCAAGGACATCAAGAACTTCTTGACCGTTGTTTGCCTTGTAAAGAGTGCCGACAACAGATTCCAATAAAGACTCGACGACGAGATGGTTAGTGGGGTTATCGTCAGCGACCAAAACTTTAAGATTGGAGTATGATGTAACTTCCGGAGCTTTTTCTATAAACATTTGATCAAGAATTACAGAGTTGGCCGTTTGGGGTATTTTCTTTTCAGCCTTTACAGGCAGTGGGAGGGAAAGCGCAAAAATAGTCCCTTTTCCAAGCTCCGATTTGACGCTGATTGTACCGCCCATCATTTCGATGATCTGTTTTGCGATATTCATACCTAACCCCGTTCCGCCAAAACGGGAAGAGATAGAGCTGTCGGCCTGAGTATAGGCTTCAAATATGTGGGTTTGTTGTTCTTGTGTCATGCCAATGCCATTGTCTTTAACCGCAAGTATCAATCGCGGATTAGAGGCATCTTTGTCCGAGACCGTAAGAATAACTTGAACGTGGCCATTGGGCGTAAATTTAACGGCATTAGAGACGAGATTGTTGAGGCATTGCTCATATCGAAATTTATCAAACGTAATATCGTTAGGAACTTTCTTGTCGATATGGCAGCTGATTTTGGTACCGTTCTTGATGGCTTGTTGCTGCCAGAGTTTGCTTACCATACGGACCGTGTCTGCTGGGTTCCCGGGTTGAGGGTTGAGCATGAGCTTATTGGCGTCCAGTTTTGTATGATTAAGCGTACCTTCCAATATATTCATGATGCTTTCGGCAGAGGCTTGAATTAACTCTAACTTTGAAAGCGTGGTTGTGTCAGGATTGTGCTGTACTAGAGCATCTGTAATGCCGATGACGGCATTCATTGGTGTTCTGATTTCATGGCTGAGACGTGCTAGAAAATTATTCTGAGCCTGAAGTGTCTTTTCGGCCTGCTTCTTTGCGTCTCTTAGATCGTCTTGTAGCTTGAAGTCTTCTGTTACGTCTTCAATATGGCATATCGCCGTGGAGACTTCTCCAGTTTGTGAACGTTGTAGGTTGGCATAATGTTTTAGCCATATCGCGCCTTTGTTTTCTGTATTGAGGCGAAAAACGCATTCGTATTTCGTGCCGTTGCTAAGGAAATTCAGCCAGCCCGCTCTCGCTTCTGTGATGTCGTCTGGGTGCATCAATGGCCAGAGGCCTTCTTCGCGTATGGCCCTCATTTCACTCGTACTAAGTATACTTTCAAAATATTTGCTGTGGAGCTCAATGCTGTTCGCGCTGTAATTTATAATGAGAATGCCCGATTTACTGATCTCGAGGGCGATTCTAAAAATTTCTTTCTGAGTTTGCCGCTCTGTTACATCGTTAATTGTAACAATAGCTTTTCCGCTCGGCGTTCTCATGCGGGATATATCAAGAGTTCTGCCATTCGGGGGGACAATTCGAGAAACGTAGTTTGTTTTCGAGTCGCCAGTGAGAAACTCTCTTATGTTGGTGATCCGTGTGTTTACATGATCTTCACGTTGACTTTTTCCAAAGTCTCCGCGTTTTGACATCTCAATAATGATGTCATCCACTTGGAGCGGTTTATGGCTTGATGCGTCGGGGAAATCTAAATATTTATAAGCGGCATCATTACCAAAAACGGTCTCACGATCTTGAGAAATGACCAAGAAGCCAAAGTCTGTAGTTTGGCCTATCACAGACAGCCATTCTAAGGCTTCAGTGTGGTCTCGGTTCAGAGACATGATGTTTTGCTCGGCCATTTGATAGTTTCGCCCAGTTTCTAAATTAGATTCTACAAGAATCGTTTATATTAAAGTGGCGTAATAGGGTTAATAAAACATAACACTTTATATTCCCGCGTAGAGATGTAAGCGTGCCCGCGTATTTATGGAGAGCGGTTTTGAGCGAGTTATACGACCTATTGATAATCGGCGGCGGGATTAACGGCACGGCGATTGCACGCGACGCGGCTGGGCGTGGGCTACGCGTTTTGCTCTGTGAAAGAGACGATCTCGCCAGTCATACTTCATCATCAAGCACAAAACTCATCCATGGCGGCCTGCGCTATTTGGAGTATTTTGAGTTCCGCTTAGTGCGTGAATCCCTGATTGAACGCGAGGTGCTTTTGCGTGCTGCTCCGCACATAATCCGGCCTATGCGGTTTGTCTTGCCTTATGATGAAGGGTTGCGCCCGGCATGGATGCTCAGACTTGGGCTTTTTCTTTATGATAGCCTTGGCGGCCGCAAAAAATTACCCGGTACGAAAACTGTCAAACTAACTGAGGCCCCGCATAAGGGTGTATTGGAGGCGCGGTTGACTAAGGGATTTGAGTATTCGGATTGCTGGGTGGAAGATGCGCGTCTCGTCGTCCTAAACGCTATCGACGCGCGGGATAAAGGCGCAGAGATCTTGACACACGCGAATGTCGATGCTGTGCGGTCTTCTGGTAAGGCATACGTAGCTGATGTCACCACTGAAAATGGGCGATCATTTCAGGTGCGCGCCAAGGGTGTCATCAATTCTGCGGGACCGTGGGTTGATCAAGTTTTGTCTGGGCTGAAAACAGAGAAGGACGATGCGGCTCTGCGGCTCGTCAAGGGGAGCCATATTGTAACCCGCCGTCTATTCGAAGGCGATCATGCTTACATTTTCCAAAACAAAGATAACCGGATCATTTTCGCTATTCCTTACGAGGAAAACTTTACGCTTATTGGCACGACTGACATGCCTTATACACACGATGAAGGCCCCGTAAAAATATCGGAGGAGGAAATTACCTATCTTTGCAGCGCTGCGAGCGAGTATTTTGAAACGGATATATTTCCGTCCGATGTGGCTTGGACCTATTCAGGCGTAAGGCCGCTTTACGACGATAAGACGGCGAATGCTGCGGCCGTCACGCGCGATTATGTTCTGGATTTGGACGAATATGCAGACGGCGCGCCGTTCATGTCGATTTACGGCGGCAAAATTACGACCTCAAGAAAGCTAGCGTCACACACGCTCGAAAAGCTCGAGCCTTATTTTACGAAACTCCCGAAACCGTGGACGGAGACGGCGCATCTGCCAGGCGGGGATATCCATGACGGCGATTTTGATGACTTCTTCGAAAAACAATCTCATACTTACCCTTGGTTAGAAGCCGGTAATTTACGGCGTCTGGCGCGGCTATATGGAACGCACATCAAGTTCATCATAGGAGAGGCCAAGTCATTCGGCGATCTCGGGCAGCATTTCGGGCAGGGACTGACCGAAGCCGAGGTGCGATACCTGATGAAATATGAATGGGTGACTGAGGCTGATGACGTTCTTTGGCGGCGCACTAAGCTCGGCATCCATATGAAGGCTGATGAGATTAGAGAGCTTGAAGGCTGGTTTATTGACCAAAATTAGCCTTCCCTCATGGGGAGCGGCAGTTCTGGGGGTATTATGCGGCCTTCCATGTCATCGGCGCGAGTCGTGTCTAGTCGGGTTGCAAAGTGGTGTGCGTGACGAAGTTTTATGTGGTAAAATAATACCGCTTTGCTAAGCTGTTGAAAAATCTAATTTATTTCGCAAAGCTTGCCAAACTTAATCGTTGACGGGGCAGGGCCTAGCCCCTAGAAGCCGCCAATCGTAATCTATGCAGATGATTTGTGTGGATTTTATTAGAGGTCATTATGAAAACGACTAAATTTTTGAAGACCGCAGAGGTCGAAAAGAAATGGATAATCATTGACGCAGAAGACGCGATCGTAGGCCGTTTGGCTACTTTTGTGGCTATGCGTCTTCGCGGTAAGCACCGTCCTGATTATACTCCCCACATTGATTGCGGTGATAATGTCATCATCATCAATGCGGAAAAAGTAAAACTTACCGGCAAAAAACGCGCTGATAAAACGTATTACCGTCACACGGGTCACCCAGGCGGGATTAAAGAAACAACAGCAGGAAAAATCCTTGATGGACGTTTCCCAGACCGCGTTATGCGCAAAGCCGTGCAGCGTATGCTTCCAAAAGAAAGCCCGCTTGCTCGTCAACAGTTCTCAAACCTACGCGTTTACGCTGGTGCTGAGCACCCACATGCACCGCAGGGCCCTGAAGTCGTAGACTTTAAGTCGCTTAGCTCTAAAAATGTAAGGTTGAAATAATCATGGCTGATACGAATACTCTTGAAGACCTTAAAGCGGTCATGGAAGGCGGCGACGCTTCTACGGCTGGAACTGGCGGCGTAGCTGTTGATGCAGCGACTTTGCCTGAGCCAAAAATTGACGAGCTTGGCCGTTCATACGCCACTGGTAAACGGAAAAACTCCGTAGCCCGCGTTTGGGTTAAGCCAGGCCACGGTAAAATCACAATCAATGGCCGCGACCAAGAAGTTTACTTCGCGCGTCCTGTTTTGCGTCTTATCTTGCGTCAGCCGTTCGAAGTTACTGAGCGCGTTGATCAATATGATATCGTTGCAACAGTCAAAGGCGGCGGACTATCCGGACAAGCTGGTGCTGTACGTCACGGCATTTCAAAAGCCCTTACATATTATGAGCCTGCCTTGCGTCCTGCGCTTAAATCCGCTGGCTTCATGACACGTGACTCACGGGTTGTTGAACGTAAGAAATACGGTAAAGCGAAAGCCCGTAAGAGCTTCCAGTTCTCAAAACGCTAAACTTTACAAGCGTTTATATATTGTTTTTCAAGCGTCTCGGCTTTGCCGGGGCGCTTTTTTTTGCATGGAGTTTGGCGCTCATACATCTCTAATGTCATCCTAGACTTGATCTGGGGTTTTGCTGATTTTCCCAATTTCCTCTGTATGTCACCCCGGACTTGATCCGGGGCCTCGCAGTTATATCGCGCGACCTAACGTCTAGGTCCCGCATCTTCACTGCGTTTCGTGCGGGATGACAGGTCCTATTAATCCTACGCCCAAGCGCCCGAAAACCATGCCACAGCAGCACTTTCACGAATATAATCCTCACTTCCCAAAACGAACATACATTAAACTCGTTTCTATGCCGAATGGGACAGGCGAGCGTTCGTTGATCGTTTTCGGTATAGACGGTGTGAGTTGTAGCTTTTGGGTTAGGGACCTACCATAGTCCAGCAACGCCGGCCTAAGTAGCGGACCACTTTAGACAGAGCGTAGCTTGCCCCTACGAGGACCCGTTCAATTGCAGAGATTTGCGATAGCAAATCGCTCAAATGAATAGCGAGTAGATAGACAAAGCGTAAAGCTTTGAGGAAAGACTGGCAAGATTAAGGGAAACCAAGCGTCCTGTCTCTGACACACCGCCGCGCGGCTTGTGTGGATTGCCAAAGCAGTCTGCGCGCCTTTCGGAAAAACACACACGGTATTATTCTTTCCGTCCGATGGGCGGGCCGCGCGGGACGTCCCACTATGAGGGGTAAACTGCAAAATCGAGAGCAAGAGCGGGCGGAGGAAACTCTGTCTTTAGATAAACTAGAAACCCCGAATTGATGACACGCCGCGACGGCGCTTTTTTTGCTGCCCATATACCTGTCATCCCGCACGAAGGCGTAGCCGTAGATGCGGGACCTAGCAGTTATAATGCACCCAAACTCTCGGGGTCCCGTATAAGCCTGCGGCTTTGCGGGATGACAAGTATGAGTAAGCGCTTAAGGCCCTAACCGACCACCTACATACCGAGTCACTCGGCGATGAGCGCAGGGGCCTCAAAGCAATTACTATATTTGCGTATGCGCAATCAAATCTGGCGTCATCCTAAGAATATGTTAGGAGCAAATCTGTAAGTGAGAGACCTATGACCAACACGATAAAGAATGCCGCAATCCTTGGCGCGTCCGGCTATACGGGGGCGGAGGCTGTTCGCCTGATTACGGGGCATCCGAATTTACGCCTTAAGGCGCTGACAGGACATAGCCGCGCGGGTCAGGCTTTGGCAGATGTATATCCGAATTTTTCCATGCTCGGCCTGCCGGACATTGTGACGTGGCAAGAAGTGGACTGGGACGATATTGATGTGGTGTTTGCCTGCCTTCCGCACGGAGCCAGCCAAGACACTATTGCGCAGATCATTGATAAGGTCGAAACCGTGATAGATCTCTCGGCTGACTTCCGCCTCAAAGACGCGGAACTTTATGCCAAAACCTATGGCCGTTCACATGACCATACGGATTTATTATCCGGCGCGGTTTACGGATTGACGGAGTATGCGCGAGAAGACCTTAAAGGCGCGAAGCTTGTGGCCTGTCCAGGGTGCTATCCGACCTGCACTCTGCTGTCCTTATTGCCTGCGATTGATGCGGATATGATTGAGATGGACCAGATCATCATCGACGCGAAATCTGGCGTGACAGGAGCAGGGCGCAAAGCGTCCATGAACTTGATTTATTCAGAGTTATCAGACGGCGCGCATGCTTACGGCGTCGGCACGCACCGCCACGCGCCAGAGATCGACCAAATGCTCTCCCATGTGAGCGGCGAAGAAGTTTGCGTATCATTTACCCCGCACCTCATCCCGATGAACCGCGGTATGATCACCACGAGTTATCTCACCCTGAAACCGGGCGTGACATTTGACGACGTACGGGCGGCTTATATTGCCCGTTACGAGGACGAACCGTTTGTCCATATCGAGCCCGCAGGCATCGCGCCGCAAACGCGTCATGTGCGCGCCAGCAATTACGTCCGTATCGGATTGTTTGAAGACCGCCGTGCAGGTCATATCATCATTACGGCAGTAATCGATAATCTGACTAAAGGCTCGTCTGGCCAAGCCCTACAAAACCTCAACGTAGTGCAGGGGTGGGACGAAACGCTTGGCCTTGTATCGCCTGGTGTTTTCCCGTAGCGGATTTTCCTATAAAAGCACCTTCATGATGACGATTTAACATGAATTACCTTGAATTTGCCTGATTTTGAGGGGCATAGTGACGTCGAAGGAGTCGAAATGATGAAGTTCCCTGTGCGTTTTATTATGCTTGCCAGTTTGCCCGCTATTCTTGGCGCGTGTAGCTCTGTCAGCTTGCCAAATGTAGATTTTCTGAAGCTCCCTGATTTTCAAGAAGACGCTGAAAACGTCAAAGATTACCCGAACGTAGCAGACGCCCCGCAAATTCCTACTGATACGCGTTCGGCTGGAGCGTGGGATAGTGCTGCGAATAAGTTGATCCGCGCGCGGGATGGTTTTGACGCGCCCGAAAGCCCGACGCCGCTAAAAAGCGAAGCTGAAATACAGCGTGAATTCGATGCTTTGCGCGCTAAAGTCAATGCTTACAAAAAAGATGACCCTCAATAGCAGCTGTCCCCTGACAGCCCAGATACGCCTCCCGAGACTGCCATGCGAAATGATGAAGAATTCTACCGGATAAAACGGCTCCCGCCCTATGTCTTTGCTGAGGTGAATAAGCTGAAAGCAAAGCTTCGCAGCGAGGGGATGGATATTATCGATTTTGGTTTCGGAAATCCAGACCTTCCGACACCCAAGCATGTTATCGACAAGTTGATTGAGACCGTACAAAAACCCCGCACGACGGGCTATTCTGTCTCTCGCGGTATCATTGGACTGCGCAAATCCTGTGCGCGTTATTATAAGCGGCGCTTCGATGTTGACCTTGACCCTGAAGACGAGATCATTGCCACGATTGGCTCAAAAGAAGGGTTCGCGAACCTCGCGCAGGCCATTACGGCTCCCGGCGATGTGATTTACGCGCCGGATCCGTCATATCCGCTTCATGCTTACGGCTTCGTAATTGCAGGGGCGCAAATACAGCCGATCCCTGCGATTACTGCCGATGAATATTTGGCAGGCGTCAAAGCCGCGCTTGCCGCCGCCGATAAGCCGCCAATGGCCATCGTCGTGTGTTTTCCGTCTAATCCAACAGGTCACGTCGCAGACCTTGATTTTTACCGCGAAATCGTCCGAATTGCTAAAGACAACGATATTATCGTGCTTTCCGACTTGGCCTATTCTGAGATTTATTTCGGCGCTCCGCCGCCGTCAATTTTTCAGGTCGAAGGCGCGAAAGATGTCGCTGTCGAAACGATCTCTCTATCTAAGACCTATTCTATGGCCGGTTGGCGTATGGGGTTTGCCGTGGGATCGAAACGTCTTATCGGCGCATTGGCGCGGGTGAAATCATATCTTGATTACGGCGCCTTCACGCCCATTCAAGTTGCTGCTTGCGCCGCCCTCGACGGGCCTCAAGATTGCGTGGACGATGCGCGGGCTATTTACAAAAACCGCCGCGATGTTTTGATTGATTCATTTGCGCGTGCGGGATGGGATATTCCTTCGCCCGATGCCTCCATGTTTGTCTGGGCTCCGCTGCCTAAGGGATTCGAAGACATGGGATCTCTAGAGTTTTCAAAGCAGCTTATGGCCAAAGCGGAAGTTGCGGTTTCGCCCGGTGTCGGTTTCGGCGCGCACGGAGAAGGCTATGTCCGCTTGGGACTTGTGGAAAATGAGCAGAGAATTCGGCAAGCCGCGCGCAATGTACGCCAGTTCTTGATCGCTCATCGACAAAACGACGAACCATAGATCGTAGTGGCTTCCTCGCTCTTAGGTGTTGATAAATCCGTCTCTGGCCAGGCTTGGACTTTCCGGTGCGGAGACGATGCGGCGGTTCAGGCCCTTACTCAGTCCGCAGGATTGGATGATTTTACGGCGCGGCTACTGGCAGGACGGGATGTTAGTGCGGACGAGGCTGAAAACTATCTAAATCCTACTTTACGCGGTTTTATGCCCGATCCATCGACGCTTGCGGATATGGACAAGGCGGCATCGCTGATTTTAGACGCGGTCGAACGCAAAGACAGTATCACAATATTCGCGGATTATGATGTGGACGGCGGAACGTCTGCCGCGCAAATAATACGCTGGGGCCGTCACATGGGGCGTGAGTTTGGTCTCTATGTGCCTGACCGCGTCAAAGAGGGCTACGGGCCTTCTGGCACGGCGTTCAGACACCTCAAAGACGAAGGCGCAAACCTTGTCATCACGGTTGATTGCGGCGCTGCGGCGCATGAAGCGCTTGTCGAGGCGGATGATATAGGTTTGCCTGTCATCGTGATCGATCATCACCTAATGCATGGCGACTTACCGCCTTGCGCTGCTCTTGTGAACCCAAACCGCAATGACGACACGTCTGGCCTTGGCGATCTCGCTGCGGCGGGTGTAAGCTTTATGTTATTGGCGGCGCTAAACCGCGAAGCTAAAAGGCGAGGGCATGAAAATACGCCTGATCTTCTGAGCCTGCTCGGGCTAACGGCTCTTGGGACTGTCTGTGATGTCGTCCCGCTCAAAGGGCTCAACCGTGCTTTCGTCTCGCAGGGCTTAAAAGTCCTCTCTCAAAACAAAATTATAGGGCTTGCGGCCTTAGCCGATGTCGCGGGAGCGCAGCCGCCGTTCACAACTTACCACGCGGGTTTTGTTTTAGGTCCGCGTATCAATGCGGGCGGCCGTATCGGGCAGGCGGATATGGGGGCGATTTTGCTCTCCACCGAAAACGCGCAAACAGCCTACGGACACGCCGCTGAACTCGACCGAGTTAATCAAGACCGCAAAAAAATCCAGGACGATATGTTACAGCAAGCCTTGGACCTCGCAGCAAAAGACACTGACCCAAACAGCGTCTTAGTCATCGCCATGCAGGGCTGGCACCCTGGTGTCATCGGCGTGGTCGCTGGCCGTCTTAAAGACCGATTTAAAAGACCGGCCATCGTTATCGGCGTTGATGATGAGGGCGTAGGAAAAGGATCTGGACGGTCAATGACGGGCGTTCATCTGGGCAATGCTATTGTCGCCGCGAAAGACGCAGGGCTTCTAAGTTCCGGCGGGGGGCATGCCATGGCAGGCGGCCTGACCGTGCCTGAGGACAATATCGAAGCTTTGAAATCATTTTTAAATCAAGAACTAGCGACCGATATTGCAACCGCGCGCCAAGGCCTGTCCTTGAAAGTTGATGCTCTACTATCGCCTAGCGGCGCGACCGATGCACTCATCGATAGGCTTGACCAAATCGGGCCATACGGCGCGGGTAACCCTCAGCCTCTCTTCGTCTTTCCAAACTTGCGCATAGCCTATGCTGAACGAGTAAGAGGCGGCCATGTGCGGTGTGCCTTCGAAGACAATGGCGGCGCGCGCATTAGCGGGATTTGCTTCCGCGCCGACGAAACGGGGCTGGATGAGGTGCTCTTATCGCCAGAGGCGAAGCAGGTTCACGTCGCAGGGCGTGTGAAGCGCGATAGCTGGAAAGGGCGAACGCGCATCGATGTCAATGTCGTAGACTTGGCGTTTGCCACCTAAAGGGCGGTTTCGTCCTTGCGGCCAATGTGGATTTCGCCGCGTTTTTTAGCCAGTTCGATCTGCTTTTGCCGTTCTTGAAAGCGGGATTTTTGTTCCTCGCTCATTGTGTCATGGCACCTCGGGCATGAAACGCCTTTGATGTAGAGTGGTGACTGTTTTTCGGCGTCCGTAATAGGATAGCGGCAAGCATAGCATTGATCATAATGGGATTGTTCGAGGCCGTGACCCACAGCTACCCTTTGGTCAAAAACAAAACAGTCTCCGTCCCAAAGGCTAGTCTCTTTGGGCTGTGTTTCGAGATACTTTAAGATGCCGCCTTTGAGGTGATAGACATCATCAAAGCCGTTTAATTTCATAAATGAACTGGCTTTTTCGCAGCGTATGCCACCTGTGCAAAACATGGCGACTTTCGGCTTGTTCAGGTTGCCTCTGTTGTCCTCAACCCATTGCGGGAACTCACGGAAGGTTTGCGTATCAGGATTAACCGCGCCTTTGAATGTACCGATTTCAACTTCATAATCATTGCGCGTGTCGATAAGAATAACGTCTGGATCACTGATTAAATCGTTCCAGTTTTCAGGATCAACATAGGTGCCCACAGTGTTATTAGGATCGATACCGTCCACGCCCATGGTAACAATTTCGTTTTTAAGCCGGACCTTCATTCGGTAAAACGGCATCTCTGCAGCGCGGCTTTCCTTATGCTCCAAGCCTTGCAGACGCGGGTCTTCACGGAGGAAGGCTAAAAGCTTTGAAATCGAAGCGTCGGTTCCGGCAACCGTGCCGTTTATGCCTTCGCGGGCAAGAAGGATTGTTCCTTTGATGCCGAGCATGTCGCACATGTCCTGCAAGGGCGATCGAAGCGCTTCATAGTCGGAAAGACGGGAAAAATGATAAAGGGCGGCCACGCAATAAGTCATGGCGGCGCTTTAACCCCTAAGCTTAGGGGCGTCAATTCTATGTTGTTGTCGCACCGCGCGGGGACACAGGTTCATCTGTTAGCAGGTTTTGATAGGCTTTCAGGGACGTAATGAATGAAATCATCGCCGTAGGGAGACCTTTGTCTTCCATATAGCCTGTGAGGGCGTCTGATACGATTTTGGAATCGTTACAGGTTTGGCGCAATATCTTTAGATCCTTTACGCCTTGCCCCGATTCGAGCTGTTTCGTCAGCTTTGTGACCGCTGATGTTATTGCGAAAATTTGGAAGGGATTAGGCGTTTTGCCCTGTTCAAAGCTCTTCGCATTTTTTGAGAGCGTTTTAAGGAGACTATTCGTATCGCGCTCAATATAGCCCACCGCCCGCTCGACGCGCGGTTCGATCCACTGGGCTGTACAGACTTCTGCGGGATTATAGGATGTCGCGCAGCCTGATAAAGCGAGCCCTGTAAAAGCCAAAAATGATAATGTGTAGCGCATAAACACTCCTCTTTTAATCAGAGTAACGCAAAGCACCTTATGGGCAATGAAAAATTTCAGAAGCCCAATCACAAGCCCAAAGGTGCGTAAAAAATCGATATCTCGACAGGCCGCGCTTCCCGCGTTAGGACTAGAAGAAAAGGGATCGATATGCGCAAAGTTTTCATTGGAATTTTTAACAGCCTAATTGCCACAGCGCTTTTCATACCGGTTATGGCTCATGCCGATGATTTTACGGACAACACAAAGGGCCTTACGCAAAAATCCGGCTTTGTTGATCTTTATATAGACTCCAAAAAAAACAAAGTCCTGGCACGCATTCCCAATGCAGAATCTGGGCAGGACTTACTGCGAGCCATCTATACGGCGCGGCTTACGGCAGGATTGGGGTCAAATCCTGTTGGCCTTGACCGGGGTTGGGGAGATTCCGGTAAAGTCATACTCTTCAAGCGCTATGGCAATAAAGTCATTGTCGAGGCTGAAAACCTGCAATACCGCGCGACAAGCTCTAATACACTTGAGCAAAAGGCGGTACGAGAAAGCTTTGCGCCGTCCTTCATTGCGTCCTTAGGAGTTCTGGCGGAAAAATCTGATGGCAGCGTTCTTGTTGATCTGACAGACTTTTTGACGCGCGACGCTCTTGGTATTGTGCAGCACCTAAAAGACAGAAAACAGGGCAGCTTTGCCCGTGTGGATGACAGATCTTTTGTCGATACGTCAGCTGTCCATGCGTTTCCGGACAATGCGGAAATTGACGTGTTCCTTACCTTTAGCTCCAGTGACCCAGGCCGCGAAGTTGCGACAACGGCGTCTACGGGATCTGTTGCCACGCTCATACAGCACCATTCTTTTGTCCGGCTCCCAAAGCCCGGTTTCACATCCTTACCGTCTGATCCGCGTATGGGCGCGATAGAGGATGTTCATTATGATTATAGCGCGCCTCTATCAGGCACGATCGTCAAAAGAATTGCGCGGCGGTATCGTTTGGAAAAAGACGCCTCCGGTAAAACCATAAAGCCGATTGTCTTTTATATAGATAGCGGCGCGCCGGAGCCTGTGCGATCTGCCTTGGTTGAAGGCGCGTCATGGTGGAAAGAGGCTTTTGCAGCGGCTGGCTATCCTGATGGTTACCGCGTCGAGCTATTACCGGCGGACTATCACCCGCTTGATGTACGCTATAACGTCGTGCAGTGGGTTCATCGCCAAACTCGGGGCTGGTCATATGGCGGCGGCGTATTTGACCCGCGCACTGGCGAAATGCTCAAGGGGCATGTCAACTTGGGCTCTCTTAGAGTGCGCCAAGACCGAATGATTTTTGAAGGCCTCGCAGGTACGGCAAAAACTGGAACCGGCGCAGAGGATGATCCGTCAGAACTCGCCCTTGACCGTATCCGGCAGCTCTCCGCCCACGAAGTCGGGCATGCTTTGGGCTTTGCTCATAATTTTGCGGCAAGCGCATATGGCAAAGGCTCAGTCATGGATTATCCCGCGCCGGATGTGAAAGTCACAAACGGTAAACTAGACTTTAGCCAAACTTACGGCGTCGGTGTAGGCCCTTGGGATAAACATGTGGCGACTTTGCTTTATGCTGATTTAAGCACGGCTGGAAGGGCCGCGAAGATTTCGAAGGCGCAGCAAGACGGACTTCTCTATGTGGCAGATTCGGATGCTCGTAGCATTGGAACAGGCCATCCGAAAGGCGCGGTTTGGGATAATGGAAACGACGCGGCGGAGACGCTTAACCAGGTCATGGCTGTGCGCGCGACTGCTCTCAGTGACTTTGGGCCTTCGCGGCTCCGAAGCGGACAGCCTTTATCAGATTTAAACAAGGTTATCGTGCCAATTTACCTCTATCACCGTTACCAGACAGCCGCGGCGGCTAAGATGATCGGCGGTGTGACTTTTGACTACGGCGTTACCGGCGTCAGTGATCAGGGAATGACTGTAATGCCTGTAGACGCTCAAAAACGGGCTCTACGGGCCGTTTTGTCCACGGTTGCGCCTGAGGCGCTCGATTTGTCCGACACAGCTCTATCTTATCTTATGCCGTCGCTTGTCAGCTATTCCATAGCCGATAGTGATAGAGAGCTTTTCAAGCATACAGCCTATCCAGTGTTTGACCTCGTTTCCGCTGCAGACACGGCGGCTGGATTGACCTTTGATACACTTTTGAATCCTGTGCGCGCTGCCCGCCTCATAGAACTAAAGCGCCGTGATAATGGACAGCTTGGGTTTGACGAGATGCTTGAAACGATTGCTAATACGGTTATGCAGCCTGCGTTGTCTGGGAGAACCGGCGAAATCAGCCGCGCTGTTCAAGCGCGTTATGTCTATGATCTTATGGCACTTGCCGATAATTCATCAGCCACGCCAGCCGTTAAAGCCCGCGCGCATACGGCTTTGCTTCGCTTATCGAAAAGTTTCTCGCGACGTAATTCAGATCATTCGAGCTTCATGGTTTCCGAAATTCGTCGGTATGAAAACCGTCCTGCCAACGCTGTTTCAACAATTACCCCAGAGAAAGCCTTGCCGCCTGGAAGCCCGATTGGAAGCAATATGGGAAATTATGAAGAGTGCTGGCATTGCTAACGCGGTTAAAGCCGTTACGGGGTTGTCTCGGCGGGCATATCGATCGGTAATTCAGGTTCTGCTGCTGCCTGTGTCAGGTGTCTATCGTCTTTATTGGTTAAAAGAAGATAGGACAACAGAGCCACAACAGCCAGAGTGCCTGCTAGGTAAAACGGCGCTCCGGGTATGTAATGCGCTGCATTTTCTGCAGCGAAATATTCAAAACTGCGCGTCATAGCAATGGGGCCAATCATCAGAGCAAACCCTTGCGCGGCGCCGATTGCGCCTTGTAGTTCGCCTTGTTCGGACGCGCTTACGCGGCTTGACATCATATTAGACAGAGCAGGGTTATAGAGCCCTGCAAAGGCCGCAAAGGGCCCCATAGCATAGATCATCCAACCCGTATTAGCGTAACCCAAACCAATATAGGCGAGGGCTGCTGAAACCATGCCCAGAATTCCGGCCCAATACAGGCCGATTTTTGGAATGATAATCCGAATAAGCCCGCCTTGGACGATAATGCTGGCGAGCCCGAAAGCGCCAAGAGACATGCCGACTTCGCGTGATGTCCAATCTAGTTTTTCCATAATAGAAAAGGCGTAAGCGCTTGGGTATGTCGTGTGCGCAGCGGCGAGGACGAATAACACAAATATAAGCCCTTTCACGCCTTTGATCCGTCCGAGTGACATCACGGCTCCGAAGGGGTTCGCGCGTCGCCACTTAAACTCACGTCTATTTTCATCACTCAATGTTTCGGGTAGAAAAATGAAGCCGTAGACAACATTGATGAGGGATATGATGCCTGCTGCAATGAAGGGTACGCGCGGGCCGTACTCTCCTAAATATCCGCCGATAAACGGGCCCAACATGAAGCCAACACCGAAGGCCGCGCCGACAAGGCCAAAGTTTTGCGCACGGGTTTCTGGCGGCGTAATATCCGCGATGTAAGCATTGGCCGTCGAAAACGTTGCGCCGAGCGCGCCGGCGATCAAGCGGCCTAAATATAAAAAAGCAATAGTTGGTGCAAAACCCATGAGGAAATAATCGAGCGCCAAACCAAATAGAGAAAGGAGCATGATCGGGCGTCGGCCAAATCGGTCAGAAAGCGCGCCGACAATAGGCATGCAGAAAAACTGCATAACAGCAAACCAGAACGTCAACCATCCACCGTGAATAGCGGCTTCGTTTAGAGGCTGCCCTGTGAGCTCTGTCAAAAGGTCAGGCAGCACCGGGATGATAATGCCAAACCCAATGGAATTGATCATCACCGTAAGCAATACGAAAATGAGAGCGTTCTTACCGTGTTTGGCTTTTTTGATATTGATCATGAACGGGGACTAAGGTTTTTTTTTGGCTTCGCATAGTCTTCAAATTCGAACACGACCCGTTCATAAACGTCGCGCTTAAAAGGAACGATGAGCAACGGCGCTTCTTCAAGGTCGGCCCAGCGCCATTTGGAAAATTCAATGGGGAGGTGCGCTTTAAGGTTAAATTTGGCAGAGTCTTTTTTAAGGCGGACCGCAAACCATTTTTGCTTTTGTCCAACCCAGCCCTTACCGACTTTTCCGCCGACATATTCTGGCGGGAAGTCATAATACAGCCAGTCTTTAATCCGGCCTATGACATCTACATGCTTAGCCTTTAGTCCCGTTTCTTCCCATAATTCTCTTAGAGCGGCTTCCTTCGGGCTTTCGCCTTTATCAATGCCGCCTTGCGGGAACTGCCATTTATATCGGCTCTTTTCCCCTTTGCGGCACCCGTACCACGCTTGGCCATCATTGTTAAAAATCACTATGCCAGCGGCCGGTCGGTACAAGGATGTGTCTGCGGTCGGGGCGGTCATGAATGTCTATCGTAGCAGGGCGTAAGACGCCGGAGCTAACTGTAAGTTCTTGCTCTCAAGGGTCTGCGTCCAAATGAGGAGCTGATCAAATGTTTCGGCGTAAGCAAAGCCAACACCAATAGGCGTTAGTCCCTCATTAGCCTGAGCTTCAAGGCGTAGAAACTCCGTATCAATGGCGGAGGATTGGGGAACGGTATCGATCAAAGTGTAGGCTTGCTTATACGGTAAATTCACACTGGTTGCGAGGGCGGGGAGTGTGTGCGCTTGCGACGATCCATCGAAAACAAATCCAATTCCTGCGTCTGCAATGTGGGTCAGAATAGGGGCGAGAACATCCGCGCGTTTCACGAGCCTATCGCCATTGTAATTTGTAACAGAAAAATAACCTTGCGCTCGGCTTAGGAGGTAATCGAGATTTCTGATGTTGCGGCTCGCCGTGACATCGGTTTTGAGAGCGTACTGCGCGCCTGGTTCAGACGGATTGAAATCACCGGATTCCAATGGCAGCTCGATAAGGACTTCATGGCCTGCAGCGCGGGCTTGATCGACCCATTGTTGTAGGCGATCCGTGTGTGCCGCGAAGGACAACGACACTTCAGGTGGCAAATTATCGATGGCTTTGCGGGTTAAGTCAGCATCAATACCAAGGCCGCCGATAATGATAGAAACCGTATTTTTGCCTTGGACTGCCGTAAAGGGGCGGGCATAGACCGAGACGGGTTTTTGCCCATTTTCATTAGGCTTAGGGATCGGACCAAAGGGGCTTAGCCGTGAAAATCCCAGGATTGGCGCAGGGGAAAGCGGCGACCTTGGGCTACTCCCGTCAAGAGGTTGCCCGTCGATAAGAATGGTTCTGGGACCTGTACCCGTAATGCGGGGTTTAACAGCAGACTCCGCCTTCTGTGTACCTGCTAAGCCTTCGTTAGTCGCATTGATTGGAACTCCAATTTTGTTCCCGAGAGCGTCCAATAACTCTGTTGGATTTTCATCTTGCGGTACGATTCCATCGAGCAAATCAGGCAGAGTTTGAGCCGCGCTGTCCAGAGTATCCGTGATAGGGGGAAGAGGCGCCGGATCAAGAATAACTGAGCCGTCTGCTACGGCGTCGTCAGGGTCATTGAAGGCTGTGACTAAAAGTGCAGCCCCGCTCACAGCAATGATAATTATTCCAAGCGCGCGAAAAATATGCCCTCTGACGGAGGGCAGTTTTTTGGGTTGCCGCTTTACAACCATATGCGATCTAAGGTCATATTGATCTTGCATAATGCGCGTCTTAACGCTGTTCGCGGATAAGGTCTATAGGGCTTTACGGCTTGGTAAGGCTCGCTAACACGTTTTTATAGGTCGGGCTTTTTACAAGCTCTACGGCCTTTTTTAGCTGATAATCACTGGTCATCGGCCAGTCGGCAGGCGGGTAATCAATCGCGTCCATATCTTCTTCAAAATCAGACTCATCAGGATTTTGCAAAGCGTTAGCGAAACTGGATTCACGAAAACGCTTTCGTTTATCACCGCTGTCAGGACGAAGAGCGACAAGGACATCAGGCATAATACCTCGCCCTTGAATGGATTTACCTGACGGCGTGAAATAACGCTGTGTTGTAAGGCGCAATGCGCCGCCAGATGTCATCAAAGGAATGACAGATTGTACAGAGCCTTTGCCAAATGTTCTGCGTCCCATAACAATACCGCGGCCTCTGTCTTGTATCGCGCCTGCTAGAATTTCTGCTGCTGAGGCAGAGCGGCTATTGGCTAAAACAACGATGGGAACATTGGGTGTGAGCTCGCCGTCTTTGGCATTATAACGCTGCGTATTATCAATCGTGCGCCCGCGCGCGGAAAAAACTTCGCCGCCGTCCAGAAAGTGACTCGCAACTTCTACAGTTTGATCTACCAACCCTCCTGGGTTTCCTCGAACATCAATGATGAGGCCGGGGATGGTTCCTCCGAGAGAGGCTTGTAGGTCCTTTAAAGCAAAGGCTACATCAGCGCCAAGACGTGGGTGGCTGAAGCTTTCAATATACATGTAACCA
Source organism: Alphaproteobacteria bacterium (assembly GCA_051252005.1). GTDB lineage: Bacteria > Pseudomonadota > Alphaproteobacteria > Caulobacterales > Maricaulaceae > JACOMS01. The sequence continues at coordinate 162,591 of JBPOEZ010000006.1, forward strand.
ATGCCGTCTTCGACGCGGTGGCGGACAACGCGGCCTTGAACAACTTCGCGAATGATCGTGACATCGCGGGGCTCTTGTCCTTCTGATAATATGGTTACGATGATTGGATCGCCGGCCAGACCACGCATGCCGTCTACAGCATCATCAAGTGTCTTGCCGCGAACATCAGACCCCGCGACCGCTGTTACGAAGTCACCCGCTTTGACGCCAGCTTTACCCGCAGGGCCATCCTGAATTACATAATTGATCTTTACCAATTCATCTTCGAGCGAGACTTCTATGCCAAGTCCGCCATATTCGCGGCGTGAAGTTTTCTGGTTGTCTTCAAATTGCTTTTGAGGAACGTAATGGGAGTGGGGATCGAGAGATTCGAGCGCGCCGTTTAACGCGTTATCGATCAAATCCGCATCCTCTACCTCCTCGACATAATTCTCCCTTACGGTCGCAAAAATGTCAGCGAAAATCCGCATTTGATCAAAGGCTTCTTCATTAGTATCCGGCTTCGTTTGCGTTAGTCCGGCTGGCGTTGCCAAGATCCAAAGCGAAGCGAATCCCGCGCAGGCTAGAGAACGAAAAAACCGCATAGTTATTCCTAACCGGCTGATGCGAGACGCTGTGTGTAAGACCCGTCTTTGAGGATCGCTATGGCCTTCTGAAGTTGGTAATCATCCTCAGTCTCAAAGCCCTCAGGGGGATAGTCGATGTTTACTTCCGCTTTTTCAGCGCCGTCTTCACCTTCTTGAGCTTCGATTTCATTTTGTATAGCGTGCGGAAGATCGGATTCTTTGAAGCTCTTATTGCCTTTCCCATCATCAGGGATCGCCGCAACGGCAATATCCGGATCAATACCGGTGCCTTGGATAGAACGTCCTGCAGGTGTGTAATAACGCTCTGTGGTGAGGCGGAGGGCTCCGTCGCGTCCACCGCGCAGCGGGATAACAGATTGTACAGAGCCTTTACCGAATGATGTGAGGCCAACAACAAGGCCGCGTCCGCGGTCCTGTATCGCGCCCGCGACAATTTCAGAGGCAGAAGCAGAAGCTCCATCAATGAGGACTATCAGCGGGACATTGCGAGCCGATTCGCCTTTCTGCGCATTATAACGCTCTGTATCATCGGCCAAGCGTCCCCGTGTGGAAACCACTTCGCCGCCGTCTAAGAACGCGCTGCTGACTTTAATCGATTGATCAAGAAGGCCGCCTGGATTACCGCGCAAATCGAGAACGATACCGGGAATTTTTCCGCCTAGTGTGCTTTTGAGGTCCGCCAGAGCCAGTTCTAGTTCTTCTGATGTTTTTTCGTTAAACTGCGAAATGCGAATGTAACCAAAGCCGTCTTTGACTTCATGTTTAACACCGGCGCGCTTAATGATCTCGCGGATGAGCGTGTATTCTTTGGGGTCTTCATCGCCTCTGATGACTGTGATTGTAATAGGCTCGCCGGGTTTGCCGCGCATACGGTCAACTGCATCGGTTAGGGTTAGCCCAATAATGCTTTCGCCGTCAATTTCAGTTAGGTAGTCGCCGGATTTAATCCCAGCTTTGAAAGCCGGTGTATCATCGATAGGAGAGATGACTTTTACAACGCCGCTCTCGGAGGTGACTTCCATGCCCAAGCCGCCATACTCGCCGCTCGTGCTGATTTGCATATCTTTGAAGTTATCTGGATTGACATAGCTTGAGTGCGGATCGAGAGATTGAAGCATGCCGTTTATGGCATCTTCGATAAGGTCCGCATCATCGACATCGACAACATAGTCATTACGCACACGTGCCATAACGTCCGCGAACAGTTCCAGTTGCTGGAACGTATCTGAATGTGCCGGTCTTTCGACGGCTGTGGCAACTTGCGGCGAGCTTGAAAAAGCAAAGAGAGCGGCAGCAGTCACCGTGCCAAGTGTCGGTAAGATATATTTCATAAAAAACTCCAGTATTCGTTCTTATCGCGCACGTTAGTGACTGACTAGTAAATTTTGCGGCATTCATCCATTCCCAGCAAAAGCCGAACCGAACCAAGCACTAGGATTAATGGTACTGCCGTCTTTGCGTAGTTCTATATAAAGCTCTTGCGGGGAATTAGTATTAAAAGGCATTAATCCAAGCGGTTCGCCGCGCGTCACCATTTCCTTTGATTCGACATAGATCTCGCCAAGACCTGTCAGCAGCATAAAGTACCCGCCGCCAACATTCAAAATAACCACATTCTCATAATTTTTAAAGGGACCGGAGAATTCAACACGCCCTGCAGCAGGGGCTACGACTTGAGCTTTGGCCCTTGTTTTGACGGTTAAGCCTTTTCGGGCTGTTGTATAAGGTTTTGCGATTTGGCCCGTTACGGGCGGCGTGATGCTGCCTTTGGACTGCGAAAATGTTTTTGTCCCTTTCGGAAGATCAAGCGGCTTGACTGGTACGGAGCTGCGGGGATTGGACTTTGGCGTTTTTGGAGCTGGCGCGCCTTTTTTGGGTTTCAGACGCGGGGTGACCGTCCGTGTGGAGTGTTCAAATTGTTGGATTAAATCGCGTAGACTATCAGCTTGTGCAGCGATTGCAGCGACGCGGCGTCTCGCATCGTCTTGGTCTTTCGAAATTGACCGCTCAAGCTTCGCCTTCTCGCTGACTTTGGACTTTATAGACTGGCGGCGAGTTTCAAGCGCGGCCTCGATCTGAACGAGCTCATTTTGCTCTGTTTTGATCGATAGACTGAGCGTGTTAAGGTCTTCAAGTTTCACACTAAGTTTATCGGCATGGGCTTTGAGGTTGGCGCTTAGGGTTGACATAAGACGTCCCGCGCGCGCCGCGTCAGACGCATCGTCTGGTGAAAGAGCGAGGGCAGGCGGCGGGTTTATTTCGACACGTTGCAGCGCGGCGAGGAGCTGCATAAGCGTTTTGCGGTCCCCATATATGGACTTTCGCAGCGATATTTGTTCGGATTGCAACGCCGTCAGCCGCGTTTCAATTTTACGGCCCTTGCGCTCATAGGCATTTGCTTCCGCTGCAATCTGTGTCAGGTTTTTTTTTAGCTTACCCAGCTCCGCGCTCACAATTTGCCTGTTTTTGTTTAAGGCATCAGCCTTTTCTTTCTCCGCAGCTTGCTGCGCGGAGAGTTCGTCAAGCCGTTCAGGGTTTACCGTTTGCGCTAGCGGCGTCGGCGTTAGAGGCAAACACAAAAAGGCAGCGATGATAAAGTAGCGGACCATGGTTATAGGCCTAACCGTAAATCAATCACGGTGGTAGGGGGTTCCGGCTAAAATTGACAACGCGCGGTAAATTTGTTCACTCATCATAACGCGTACCATTTTATGGGGCCACGTTTGCGGGCCAAAAGCCCACTTCTCAGTACCCTGAGGAATCGATGCAGGTTCAAATCCATCTGCGCCGCCAATGGTGATGACGAGTTCTGATATTCCGTTTTGGCGTAAATCATCAAACTTGCGAGCAATTTGGCGTGATGTAGGCTGTTTTCCGCGTTCATCTAGAATGATCGAATGTCTACCGGCTGAGCGGGTTCCTAGCAGAGTTTCGGTTTCTGATGTGCGTGTTTTTTCTCGCCGTAAGTCCACTTGTTGTTCGGAAACGGAATGAAAGCCACACGCACTTACAAGTCCGTTAGCGCGATTCATGTAGTCGTCAATCATATCGCGCTCGGGGCCTTTACGGATGACACCGCCAGCGCGCAGGACAATCTTCATGGATTATTCTGTATCGTGGTCATCATTTGACGCCATAGCTCGCAAACTTTCAGGTAGAGGCAGGGACCAGATTTTTTCAAGATTGTAGAAGGCTCGCACTTCAGGGCGGAAAATATGGATAATCACATCGCCCGCATCAATTAAGACCCAGTCATTGGCTTCTTTGCCCTCTACCCCGTGGCTCTTGTGACCCAATTCTTTGAGAGACTTCTGAACATAATCAGAAAGCGCGCCGACATGACGGTTTGACCGTCCGGATGTGACGATCATAAAATCCGCCACAGTTGATTTGCCGCGAATATCGACGTTGATTGTGTCTTGCGCAGAGTTTTCCTCGAGAACACTTAATATGTGTTCTGATAAGTCTTGTGCGGCAGTATCTGGTGTTGGCATTATTTTATCCAAAGTTTTTTGAGAGGTCAGGGGGATCTCTATGTGTCTGACAATAGCACGCTTTAGCATGGTCATTATTATTAATCTACGGCTTTGAGAGAGAAGCTCTGATGGCGGATGAGGAAAGCGCATTGAGCGGCGGGGTGAGGTAAGTCCAAGCCGGAGCCGAGCGGCTGTGCAGTGTATGGGCTTGGTTTTCAGGAATTCGGGCATTTCTGTAGAGACTAGCCGCCAGCCCCAAACGCGCGCGACTGGCTGTATGCTCTTCGCCTCGGCGGGAAATTATAGCCATGGGAACGAGGCTCATTATCTCTTGCCATCCTTTCCATTTTGGCAGTTGTAAAAAATTATCAGCGCCCATCAGAAAGACGAACCGAGTTTGCGGCCAGCGTTTTTTCGCGGCTTTCAAAGTATCAACTGTGTAGTGCGTCCCAAATTCATGCTCCATGCCGCTGATCCGCATTTGGTAGGGAAGGCCTAACTTTGTAACCGTTTCGGTACGGGACTCGTAACTTGGCTGTTTTGGTTTTAACGGATTTTGCGGGCTGACCATCCACCAAACTTGATTAAGGCCGAGTGTATTCAGCCCTGTCATTGCCACATGCATATGGCCCGCATGGGCTGGGTTGAACGAACCTCCAAACAAACCGACGGATATATTTTCGAAAGCCATTAAGGGCGTACCTGACCTGTGCCTTGAACGTGATATTTATAGGTTGTCAGATGTTTTGCGCCTACGGGGCCGCGGGCATGAAGACGGCCTGTGGCTATGCCGATCTCTGCGCCAAAGCCAAATTCGCCGCCGTCCGCATATTGGGTCGAGGCGTTGTGTATGACGATCGCGCTATCAACATCTGATAAGAACTTTTGCGCAGTACCGAGGTCTTCGGTGACAATGGCATCCGTATGTCCGCTGCCATAGTCGCCGATATGGTCAATGGCGGCTTGAATGTCATCCACGATGCGGATGTTTAGGATTGAAGCTAAATGCTCAGTTCTGAAATCTTCATTGGAAGCTAAAATAGCATCATGACCTAATATTACTTTCGTCTTGGGACAGGCGCGCATTTCGCAGTCTTGATTTTTCAAAGCGGCCCCCATGTTAGGCAAAAATGTTTGCGCAATAGCCGCATCAACAAGCAATGTTTCAGTAGACCCGCAAACGCCGGTGCGCCGAAGTTTGGCATTCAGCACAATTTTCTGCGCCTTATCTAAATCAGCGGCGGCGTTGATATAAGTATGACAGAGACCTTCGAGATGAGCCAAGACGGGTACGCGGGCATCAGATTGCACGCGGGAAATGAGGTTCTTGCCTCCACGCGGTATGATGAGATCCACAGTGCCGCCGAGACCGCTTAGTAAATGCCCGACGGCCGCGCGGTCTGTGGTTTCTATGATTTGAATAGACGTTTCCGGCATGCCTACTGTTTTCAAACCTCTGATCAACGCGGCATGAATAGCGCGGTTTGACCGCGCGCTTTCAGACCCGCCCCGCAAAATACAGCTATTGCCAGACTTAATGCATAGACCGCCCGCATCCGCCGTCACATTGGGGCGGCTCTCATAGATCATCCCAATGACTCCGATGGGAACGCGGACTTTGGAAAACTTCAGCCCGTTCGGTTGTTCCCAACTTTCATCGATTTTCCCGACCGGATCCGGCAGTTTCGCTATGGCTTCAAGGCCTGAGGCAATGGCGTCTATGCGCGCGCTATCGAGGAGCAAACGGTCAAGCATGGAGGCGGATAAACCTTTGGTACTCGCCGCGTCCATATCCTGCGCATTGGCGGATAGAATTTCTGCGCGGCGTTCTCGGACTTCGCGCGCCATAGCCATGAGGGCGGCCGATTTCGATTCGGCGGAGGCTAGCCTTAACACGCCTGATGACAAGCGCGCGGCTTTCCCGAGGCCGTCCATATAGTCACCGAGATTGGTATCAGTCAGTGTGTTTTGCGTGTTCATTGTTTTTCCATGACCATATTATCGCGGTGCACAATGGCCGCGCCGTTCGTGTATCCAAGGATTGTATCAATGTTATGGGACTTCGCGCCAATTATCAGTGCAGCATCTATAGAATCGTATGCTGTCAATCCTTTGGCAATGAGACGGCCTTGCGTCGATTCAATTTTCACCGCGTCGCCTTTTTGAAAGTATCCCGCAATAGAGACCACTCCAGCGGCAAGCAGGCTGTTTCCTTCTAAAAGAGCGTTAGCAGCGCCTTCGTCAATAATGAGTGCACCATTTTTATTGAGTGAGCCTTTTATCCATTGCCGTCTCGCATCTATGGGATTGGGGCTCGCTTTAAACCAGCTACAAGCCGCACCGTTTTGGATGCGCTTAAGTGGAGCAGGGGCCGAGCCGTCGACAATGCACATATGGCATCCGGCTTCCGTTGCGATGCGTGCGGCAGCGAGTTTTGTGACCATGCCGCCCGTTCCGACGTTGGCAGTAGCATTTGGCGCGCCGCCCATGGCCATAATGTCTGCTGTAAGGCTTTCGATTCGCGTGATATGTCTAGCACTAGGGTTGCTTCGCGGATCAGCTGTGTAAAGGCCGTCTATATCAGACAGTAGTATCAGCGTATCTGCGCTCAGCATCTGGGCTGTTCGCGCGGCTAACCTGTCATTGTCGCCGTACCGAATTTCATCCGTGGCAACAGTGTCGTTTTCATTGATAATCGGCACAGCGCCGAGGGATATGAGTGTGTTCAGGGCTTGGCGCGCGTTGAGCCAACGTCTGCGGTCTTCTGTATCTGTTAGAGTAAACAAGGCCTGTGCCGTGACGATATTATGTGCGGCCAGAGCTTTCTCATAGGCCTGCGTGAGTTGGGATTGGCCAGCTGCGGCGCAGGCCTGTTTTTCTCCCAGCGTCAAATTGCGGCCCATCAGACCCAGGCGGACGCGGCCCAAAGCAATCGCGCCTGATGAAACGATCACAATTTCAAGGCCGGTTTGTTTCAGGCGCGCAATATCTCTGCTCAGCGCTGTAAGCCAGTCGGTGCGTAAGGTTCCGCTCGCAGTATCAACCAAAAGGGCTGAACCGATTTTTAGGACGATACGCTTTGAGGCCGCGAAGGGGTTTAGGGTTGCCATCCTGTGGTCTCTTCAAATTCTCCGCGCTTGATTGCAGCTTGCCTAATGCGTTCATCCGTTGCCGCTTTTTCAATATTTCTACGAGCTTGGACGTGGGTATAGACGGCAGAAAGAACGGGTTTCAATCCCGTTTGCGAAACACTGGAAATCAGGAGCGGTGTTTGTCCGCACGCTTCGCTTAGAGCAGAGCTAGCGGCTTCGATCATGTCTGAACCGAGGGCGTCGCATTTGGTCATGACAACGATTTCCGGTTTGTCTTCTATACCGCCGCCGTAATTGATCAACTCTTGCCGGATGGTTGTATAATCAGCGGCAGGGTCAGCCGTGGAGCCGTCCACGAGATGGACAATAGCGGCGCAGCGCTCGACATGACCGAGAAAACGGTGACCAAGACCCGCGCCGTCGCTTGCGCCTTCTATGAGGCCTGGAAGGTCGGCCAAAACAAAGCGTTCTGCGGCGCCCAAATTTACCACACCGAGATGAGGGTGAAGCGTCGTGAAGGGATAGTCTGCAGTTTTCGGCGTTGCCGACGTGACCGTCGATAAAAAGGTTGATTTACCGGCATTGGGGAGACCGACGAGGCCCGCGTCAGCAATAAGCTTGAGACGAAGCCATATCCAGCGTTCTTCGCCGTCTTCGCCAGGGTTAGCCGTACGGGGTGCTTGGTTTAGCGAGGATTTGAACCGGGCATTTCCCCAGCCGCCATTGCCGCCTTTGGCAAGCAAAGCGCGCTGTCCGTCGTCGAGCAAGTCAACGAGGACTTCTTCTGTATCGGCGTCAACGATTTGTGTGCCAACGGGGACTGTCATCGTGACATCTTCGCCGCCTGCGCCGGCGCGGTCACGGCCCATCCCGTGAATGCCCGTGCCAGCTTTGAAATGCTGCTTATAACGGTAATCAATGAGCGTGTTGAGATCGCGAGACGCGACGACCCATACATCACCACCTTTTCCGCCATCGCCGCCATTGGGGCCGCCGAAGGCTATGTTTTTTTCACGCCGGAATGAAACACAGCCGCCGCCGCCATTGCCAGAACGAATAAAGATTTTTGCTTGGTCTAAAAATTTCATGATTTTATCCTGTGACGTCTCTATGCGCTTTCGAGGGTTTCAGCGCAAGAGATGTCCTGATTGTGCCACATAAAAGACAGGCTTTCTGCTTTCGCTAGCCTGGCCATGGAAAAGTACATGTCGCTATCGCCTGTTGGTGAAAAACCTAACTTTTCTAATATCCGCATGGATGCAGGGTTGTCGTGAAATACACCAGCAGCGATTTTTTCTATACCTAATGCTTCTTTGGCTTCGTCGATAATGCCTCGGCAGGCTTCTGACATAAATCCGTTGCCCCAGTAAGGGCGCCCGAGCCAATATCCGAGCTCTAACTCACTGCTTTTACCGCGCCGAAAAAGACTAACGATACCCATGAACCTACCGCCGCGAGGACTGATTGCGTAGGCATATTCTTTTTGTTTTGCCCAGCCTGCCTTAAAAACCATGACACGTATTTCAGCAGAGAGTTTCGGGAAGGGGTGGGGGATTGACCCCGTCATTTTGGCGATATCAAAATCACTGGCTAGAACTGAAAAGTCTTCAGCATCAGACAGGGTTATTGGTCTTAACGACAATCTTTCTGTTTCTATGATGCGCCGCATAATGCCCTCGCTCGTTTCAATCGACAGGGCACAAAAAAAGGAAACCGGTGACCCGATTTCCCTGTCAGTTTCGGGTCACGCTATTACGTGCGACCCGATTTTAAAGGTCGCTATTCGGCGGCGTCTGCCATCGGCTCAATAGAGACGTAGGTGCGCTGATTGCGTTTTGTTGAAAAAGAAACACGGCCTTCGGTCTTAGCGAAGAGTGTGTGATCTTTACCCATGCCAACATTTACGCCTGGATAGAACTTAGTTCCACGCTGGCGAATAATGATGTTTCCTGGAATGACAGCTTGGCCGCCTGATTTTTTTACGCCCAAGCGACGGCCAGCACTATCGCGACCGTTATTGGATGAACCACCTGCTTTTTTATGAGCCATCTCGCGTCTCCTTGTTAATCAGGGCCTTAGGCCGTGATTCCTGTGATTTTTACTACTGTTTCGTTTTGACGATGTCCGCGCTTACGGCGATATGTTTGGCGACGTTTCTTCTTGAAAACGATAACCTTGTCGCCTTTTCGTTGTTCGATAACTTCGCCAGCAACAGATGCGCCTTTAACCAAAGGTTCGCCGACTTTCATGTCAGCGCCTTCGCCGCAAGCCAGAACATCTGTAAAAGAGACCGTTTCGCCGGCATCTGTGTCTAATTTTTCAATGATGATGATATCGTCTTTAGCAACTTTATATTGCTTACCACCTGTCTGTATAACAGCAAACATGATGTGTTCCTTGCGTGTTTGGGAGGATTTAAAATATCGTCCCGTCAAAATAACGTGAAGGCCGCGCCAGAGAGACTCTAGGCGGCCAAGTGGAGGCATATATACAGCGGCAAGATGTATTGTCAACGCCGCTTTTCCTTGAATTGGCGGCCTTTTTGGACCTGATGCCAACAAAAGAACCCCGCGAATATCGCGGGGTTCAAAGTCTTAAAGAATCGCTTTCGCGCCTTAATTGATACGGCCGATGATTTGGCCTGCAGTGTTTACAATGTTGCCATTTCCATCAACACGGCCAATGACCGCGCCGCTAGTGTCAACAACTGTGCCGTCTGTCCGTACAGAGAACCCTGTTGTTGAAGAGCTCGTTGTTGTTGTTAGGCTTGAGAACGATCCAGCATTTGCAATGATATTGCCAGAACTGTCAACAATGTTGCCGTTTCCATCAACCCGGCCAATCATAGCACCTGTGTCGGCGTTTATGACTGTTCCGTCACCGCGAACTGTGAAGTTTGTGGAGGAGGAAGAGGTTGTGGTAGAACTGTTAAACGTACCAGCCCGTGCTAGGATAGTGCCGGACATGTCGACAATATTTCCAGCGCCGTCCATACGTCCAATCACTGCGCCTGTTGCGGTGTTGATAACACTTCCGTTGGACTCAATTCTGAAATTAGTCGTTGAGAAGGTCGTCTGGCTCGAGGAAGCCGCTGCACTTGTGTATGTACCGGCTCTGGCAATGATGCCGCCGTTCAAGTCAACGATATTACCTGCTGCATCAATGCTACCGATAACAACACCGGACAAGGTTACAACTTCGCCTCTGGCATTAATGCCGTAGTTGCCAGTTCTGATCGCTTCGCCTGTACTGAAGGAGCCCGTCGTTACGGACTGTGAAGAGCCGAATGAACCACCGGTTACCATGGAGCGCCAGTCAACACCGAGAGCATCGACAGTCTTCAATGTCAGGCCGCCTGTGGAAAGACCACGAGCTGTCTGGAACTGTTCAACAGCGTAGTATGTCTGTTGACCAAGTGTTCCGTCGATACGACCAGAGTAGTAGCCTTGGGACTGTAGTGCACGCTGGATTGCAGAGATAACAGTCGAGTTAGCATTTGCTTCACAGAGAACTTGACGCCATTCGGCTTTCTCTTGAGTGATTTGCGTGCGCTTCTCGATTGTTCCGTATTCTGCAGGAATAGCGACAGTCTCAGTCCGTGCAGCTTCAACCAGACGCTGAACTTCAACCGTATCATAGATGGCTGGGATGAGACGACGCTCTGTTCCTGCTTGACGGTCAACAACACGGCGAGTGATTTGCTTCGTCACCGCAGGGATGACGCGCTCTTCAGTCCGCATTGGCTGCTCAACGACGCGGCGAGTAACCTGACGTGTTACAGCTGGAACAACACGCTGCTCAGTACGAGCTGGCGTTGCGATCCGGCGACGTGTTTCCATTTTGGTGACTGCCGGAATGATCCGTTCTGTTACCTGCGCAGGGGTGCGGACGACGCGGCGAGTAACCTGTTTGGTGACTGCCGGAATGACCCGTTCCTGAGTTTGTGCAGGTGTCCGAACAACGCGGCGAGTAACTTGCTTCGTTACAGCCGGAATAACCCGCTCTTGTGTCTGAGCTGGTGTTCGAACAACGCGGCGATCTTCGAGGCGTGTTACAGCCGGGATGACGCGTTCTGTGACTTGAGCTGGAGTTTTCACAATTTGACGTGAAACTTGCTTAGTCACTGCCGGAATGATCCGTTCTTGTGCTTGAGCCGGTGTCCGAACAACGCGGCGAGTGACTTGCTTCGTTACAGCCGGAATAAGGCGCTCGGTAGTTTGAGCGGGTGTCCGAACAACGCGGCGAGTAACTTGCTTCGTTACAGCTGGAATGATCCGTTCAACAGTTTGAGCTGGTGTCCGAACAACACGGCGTGTTTCCATTTTGGTGACAGCAGGAATAACGCGCTCGGTTGTCTGAGCTGGTGTATTCACAACTTGGCGTGTCTCAGTCCGTGTTACAGCCGGAACAATCCGTTCAACAGTCCGAGCAGGGGTTTGTACGACGCGGCGAGCAACCTGTTTGGTGACTGCAGGGATCATACGCTCCGTTACTTGAGCTGGCGTCCGAACAACACGGCGAGTAACCGTTTTCGTGACAGCTGGAACAACCCGTTCAACCGTTTGAGCCGGTGTGGCAATACGGCGGCGAGTTTCAGTCTTCGTTACAGCCGGAACAATGCGCTCAACCGTTTGAGCCGGTGTGTTGACGATGCGGCGCGTAACCTGCTTGGTTACAGCCGGAATAATCCGCTCAGCTGTTGCAGCTGGCGTCCGAACAACACGGCGTGTCTCCATTTTGGTGACTGCCGGAATGATCCGCTCTTGAGCCGTAGCCGGAGTTTTCACGATGCGGCGCGTAACCTGTTTCGTTACAGCCGGAACAACCCGTTCAACAGTTTGTGCTGGCGTTCTAACGACACGGCGTGGCTCGACCTTCGTAACGGCCGGAATGATCCGCTCTTGAACAGACGCTGGTGTGCGCACGATACGGCGAGACACTTGCTTCGTGACGGCAGGAACTATGCGTTCTTGCACTTGCGAAGGCGTACGAACGACACGGCGTGTTTCTGTTTTCGTGACAGCAGGGATGATCCGCTCTTGAGCCGTCGCCGGAGTTTTTACAACACGGCGAGACACTTGCTTTGTAATCGCAGGGACTGTGCGCTCAACAGTGTGAGCAGGCTCTGTAATTACGCGGCGAGTTTCCAGCTTGGTAACCGCTGGAATGACGCGTTCCTGAGTAGAAGCCGGTGTGCGCACGATGCGGCGAGTGACCTGCTTAGTAACCGCTGGAATAACCCGTTCAACAGTGGCCGCTGGAGTGCGGACAACGCGGCGAGCTTCCATTTTCGTCACAGCCGGAATGATCCGTTCTTGTGTTGAAGCTGGAGTTTTCACCACACGGCGCTGAACTACTTCAGTCACAGCTGGAATGATTTTTTCAACCGTTCTTGCTGCTTCCTTGATGATGCGGCGTTGTTTCACTTGCGTGATAGCTGGGATGACTTTCTCAACTGTCTGAGCTGGTGTCCGCACGATGCGGCGTGTCACAGTCTTCGTTACAGCCGGAATTACCCGTTCCTGTGTTGAAGCAGGCGTAACGATGCGGCGGCGTGTTTCCGTCTTAGTCACAGCTGGAATTACCCGTTCAGTAACCTGAGCCGGAGTGTTCACGATGCGGCGAGTGACTTGCTTCGTAACTGCAGGAATAACCCGCTCAACAGTGGCCGCTGGTGTGCGGACAATGCGGCGTGTTTCCATCTTAGTCACAGCTGGGATAACCCGTTGTTGCGTCGAAGCTGGAGTGCGAACTACGCGGCGTGTCACTTGCTTAGTTACCGCTGGGATAACTTTTTCTACAGTGGCAGCCGGCGTGCGAACAACGCGGCGAGTTTCCATTTTAGTAACAGCAGGGATAACCCGTTCTGTTGTTGCAGCAGGTGTGCGGACGACGCGGCGCGTAACTGTTTTGGTTACAGCAGGGACAATCCGTTCAACAGTCTGAGCAGGGTTTCTAACAACACGACGCGCTTCGACTTTCGTTACAGCCGGGATAACCCGTTCTGTGACTTGAGCCGGAGTTTTCACGATGCGGCGAGTAACCTGCTTCGTAACAGCAGGAACAATGCGTTCTACTGTTTGAGCTGGCGTGCGAACAACGCGGCGAGCTTCGACTTTCGTTACAGCTGGGATAGTGCGTTCGACTGCGCGAGCAGGCTCAGCAACGACACGGCGTGTGACTTGCTTAGTGACGGCAGGAATAATGCGCTCAACCGTAGCGGCAGGCGTGCGAATAACGCGACGTGCTTCCATTTTTGTCACAGCAGGGATAACCCGCTCTTGCGTGCTGGCCGGAACGTCAACAACGCGGCGTGTCACAGTCTGTGTCACAGCAGGGATGACCCGCTCTTGTGTTGCAGCAGGGTTCCGTAGAACACGGCGTGTGCGCATTTCAGTAACCGCTGGGATTGTTTTCTCAACAACCTTAGCAGGCTCGCGTACAACGCGGCGTGTCACAGCTTTTGTCACAGCTGGAATGACACGTTCTTGTGTCGAAGCAGGTGTAACGATACGGCGGCGGGTTTCAGCCTTCGTAACAGCCGGGATGAGCCGTTCTTGTACGGACGCAGGCGTTTTGACAACGCGGCGCGTAACCGTTTGCGTCACAGCTGGAATGATCCGCTCCTGTGTTGAAGCCGGAGTTCTAACGACGCGGCGTGTTTCCGTCTTAGTGACAGCCGGAATAACGCGCTCTTGGGTAGAGGCAGGGCGATCAACAACACGGCGTGTAACGGCCTTGGTTACGGCAGGAACAACACGTTCAACAACCTGAGCTGGCGTGGCTACGCGGCGGCGTGTTTCTGTCTTAGTGACAGCAGGGATAATCCGTTCCTGCGCAGCAGCAGGACGATCAACGACGCGTCGCGTAACAGCTTCTGTGATGGCTGGAATTGTCCGCTCAACAGTTTGAGCTGGCGTCCGAACAACACGACGGGATACAGTCTTAGTGACTGCAGGAACGATACGTTCAACAACGCGAGCCTCTTCGGATACTACCGTTTTCTGAAGTGTTGATGTTTGCTGGCCAAAGACACCATTTACCGCGTTACGGGTTCCTGCATTGTCTGCAGCAAGTGCGTCCGAGCGTGACAAACCATCACGATCGTCAACGCCGTCTCCATTGGAGTCGTTGAAACCGCGAATGTTTCCGCCGCCAATACGTTGAGCACGGTCCAGTAGGTTCAGGTCACGAGCCTCAGAGAAAGTCATGTAACGAGCAGGGTACTGAACAACGCGGCGTGTTACATTTTCAGTAACTGCAGGGATTGGAATTTCACGGACAGTTGCTTCTGTATCCACAACACGGCGTGTGATCTGGCGGGTAACCGCAGGGATAACACGCTCAACCGTACGGGCCGGAGTTTTTACGACCTGTTTGGTGATTGTTTTGTATTGAGCTGGGATCAAAACAAGGCAGAGAATTTCGCCTGTTTGAGCAACCATAGTTTGTGTCGATTCAACAGTTTGCTGAGACACACCGTTAAAGACCGTGAACTGACCAGAAGTGGCTGTGTTAATGCTGCTGCCTGCGAAGGCACCAGAATTGATAGCCTGTGAACCAGGTTTCCATTCTTCACGAGCCGGAGAAATCAGGACCTGCTCAGAACGTGTCTCATAAACCGCTGGTATAACTTCAATGTCAGTACGCTCTGGCTGTACAACAATCGTTTCAGTCACAGTTCTGTAAGAGGCTGGGACGATTTCAAGACGCGATGAAGCTTCTTGAGTAACAATCGTTTCTGAAACGGTGTTGTACATGGCCGGAATAATGACCATTTCTTCACGAGCTTCACCGGAGACATATGTCTCTGTAACAGTCTGGTAGCTTGCTGGTACAACAGCATATTCAACAGTCTGCGGCTGAACGATGACAGTTTCAGTCACTGTTTCATATTGAGCCGGAACAACCGTAAGTTCGGTCGTGGCTTCCTGTACAACGACAGTTTCTGTGACGTCGCGATATGATGCAGGTACTACTACGAGTTCGTTAGATGCTTCCTGAACAACATATGTGTCCTGATAAGTTTCAAACTGTGCAGGGATAACTTCATAAGCAACAGTTTGCGGCTGAACGACAACCGTTTCCGTTACGTCGCGGAATGTTGCAGGGATCGTAACAGGCTCTGTCGTCGCTTCTTTAATAACAACAGTTTCTGAAACAGTCTCGTAAGCCGCCGGAATGCTGACAAGCTCTGTAGAGGCTTCTTGAACAACAACCGTGTCAGTGACTGTTTCGTAAGTCGCTGGGATTGTTACGAGTTCTGTTGAGGCTTCCTGAACAACAACAACATCAGTGTAAGTTTCGTATTGAGCTGGAACGGTGACATAGTCGACACCTTGAGGCTGAACCACAACGGTTTCAGTCACAGAACCATATACAGCTGGAATAGTCACAAGCTCCGTAGTGGCTTCTCGTACAACAACCGCTTCCTGAATGGTTTCGAATTCAGCTGGAGTTGTGATAAGCTCGCTAGACGCTTCCTGAACAACAACAGTCTCAGTGACGGTTCTGTAAGTCGCTGGAATAGTGACAAGTTCCGTAGACGCTTCTTGCACAACAACAGCTTCTTCAACTGTTTCGTATACAGCAGGCACTGTTTCGTAAGTTACAGTTTGCGGCTGAACAACTACAGTCTCTGTGACAGTTTGGAAGACCGGCGGAGATGTAACAAGTTCGCTAGATGCTTCCTGAACGACAACAGTTTCTTCTACAGTTTCGTAAACGGCAGGGATTGTCTCGTATGTGACAGTCTGCGGCTGAACAACAACTGTGTCAGTGACCGTTTCAAAAGTTGCTGGAACAGTGACAAGGTCTGTTGACGCTTCTTGAACAACAATCGTTTCTGAAACGGTTTCAAATGTAGCAGGTATGCTTTCGTACGTCACAGTTTGCGGCGTTACAACAACTGTGTCTGTAACAGTTTCAAACTGAGCTGGTATAGTGACAAGCTCTGTAGAGGCTTCTTGAACGACGACTGCTTCCTGAACTGTTTCATAAACGGCCGGAACACTAACATATTCAACAGTTTGAGGCTGAACAACAACAGTCTCTGTGACTGTCTCAAAGACAGGCGGAATAGAAACAAGTTCAGTGGACGCTTCTTGGACGACAACCGCTTCTTGAACGGTTTCGTATACAGCAGGAACGCTTTCATACGTTACAGTTTGTGGCGTAACAACAATCGTGTCTGTCACAGTTTCGTAAGTGGCAGGGATTGAAACAAGCTCTGTTGAGGCTTCCTGAACAACAATTGTGTCCGTGTAAGTTTCGTACTGAGCAGGGACTGTTACATAATCAACGGTTTGCGGCTGAACAACTACTGTATCTGTGACTGTTTCATAAGTAGCAGGCACAGTGACAAGCTCTGTAGAGGCTTCTTGAACAACAATTTGCTCTTGAACCGTTTCGAATACTGGCGGGATGACTTCGTATGTTACAGCTTGGGGTTGAACAATGCGGGTCTCGTTCACCGTTTCGTAAACAGCCGGAATAGTCACAAGTTCTGTAGACGCTTCTTGAACAACAACAGCTTCTTCAACGGTTTCGAAAACAGCTGGAATTGTTTCATATGTAACTGATTGCGGCGTAACCACAACAGTTTCCGTGACTGTTTCAAATACTGGTGGAATGGTTACCAGCTCTGTAGACGCTTCTTGAACAACAACAGCTTCTTGCACTGTGTCATACTTAGCAGGAACGGTAACATACTCAACGCCAGCCGGCTGAACAACAACAGTGTCTGTCACAGTTTCGTAAGTCGCCGGGATCGTTACGAGCTCTGTTGAAGCTTCTTGAACAACGATTGTTTCAGAGACAGTTTCAAAGACAGGCGGCACGGAAACATATTCGACACCAGCCGGCTGAACAACAACAGTGTCTGTCACAGTCTCAAAGGTCGCCGGAATAGTTACAAGGTCCGTCGAAGCCTCCTGAACGACAACAGCTTCTTCTACTGTTTCGTAGACTGGTGGCACTACAACGTATTCAACAGTTTGCGGCTGAACAACAACTGTATCCGTGACAGTCTCAAAGGTCGCTGGGATAGTTACAAGGTCCGTAGAAGCTTCTTGAACGACAACAGCTTCTTGTACTGTTTCGTAAGCGGCTGGGATCAGTGTGTAATCAACAGTCTGCGGCGTAACCACAATTGTATCTGTCACAGTTTCATAAGTCGCGGGAACAGTCACAAGCTCTGTAGAGGCTTCCTGAACAACGATAGTGTCCGTGTAGGTTTCATACGTAGCCGGAACGACTTCATACTGAACAGACTGCGGCTGAACAACGACAGTGTCTGTGACGGTCTCAAATACAGCAGGGATTGTTACGAGCTCTGTAGAGGCTTCTTGAACAACGACGGTTTGCGCAACAGTTTCAAATTCGGCCGGGATTGTGACCAGTTCTGTACTTTGCGGCTGAACAACAACTGTTTCAGAGGCCGTGCCAAACGTTGCTGGGATCGTGACAAGGTCAGTAGACGCATCTTGGACGACAACAGCTTCTTCTACAGTTTCGTAAACGGCTGGAATGACTTCATAAGTGACAGTCTGCGGCGTAATAACAACAGTATCCGTGACGGATTCAAAAACAGGCGGGATTGTGACGAGCTCTGTTGAAGCTTCCTGTACGACGACTGTCTCTGAAACAGTTTCAAAGACAGGCGGGATAGTCACGAGATCAGTCGTGGCTTCCTGTACAACAACAGTGTCCGTAACAGTTTCGTATGTTGCTGGGATTGTTAGAAGCTCAGTCGTCGCTTCTTGGACAACAACGGCCTCCTGAACAGTTTCGTATGTTGCTGGAATCGTAACATAATCAATGCTTTGCGGCGTTACGACGACAGTTTCAGCAACAGTTTCATATTCGGCTGGGATCGTAACAAGTTGAGTCGTTGCTTCTTGCGCAACGATTGTCTGAGCAACTGTCTCGAACACTGGGGGGATTGTGACGAGTTCAGTAGAGGCTTCTTGGACAATAACGGCTTCTTGATAAGTTTCATACTGGGCTGGGATTGAAATATATTCAATCGTCTCAGGCTGAATAACAACAGTTTCAGTCCGCGAGCCATAAACTGGCGGGATAGTGATAAGCTGTGTTGATGCGTCTTGGACGACAACCGTTTCAGTGACATTGCGATAAGTCGCTGGGATAATGGAGGATGAACCGCCGGAGCCAAAGCCGCTGCCAAAGTTAACGGCGTTACGAGCAAACATGCTACCATCGTTACGGAGTATGCTGCCCTGATTGTCTACGTATCCAATATAGGCGCCTGAGCGGGAGAATACGCCGGGCGTTGAATCAATAGAATGTGAGGCAGAGCCGATCATCACGCTGGTTGGCAGTGAATTTCCTGCGCCGAAGTTGACCGCATTGCTAGCGATCACAGAACCGTTGGTTCCAACGATATTGCCGTTGCCGTCAACTGTGCCGATTAGAGTGCCTGAAGCATTAAATACGCGGGGGGCTGTGTTGATCGTGTAGACTGTTGAGCCAACAGTAACAGTGGAGGGGATGGACGCCCCATATCCTACTGGAACGATCTGGTAGCTAGGCTCTTGAACGACAATACGCTCAGTAACAGTTTCAAACCGTGCTGGAATTTTAACAATTCGCTCACTCGCCTGACGAAGAACAACTTGCTCTGTCGAGGTTTCATAAGTTGCCGGTACGATAACGCGGGCAAAGCACTCACCTGGTAGCGGATTTCCCGGTGGTAAATCCTGCGCAATAGTTGGTGCTGTTAACACCGCGGCACTAACGGCCAACATTAGAGTACGTTTCATTTTAAAACCCCCAAACTCTGTTCATTTCAATGAGCCGTAAAACCACGACTCCCTTAAGTGCTTAACCAATTCGTAATGATTTGGCTAGGCGTTAGTCCCTTCTTACTCAGTTAAGAAGGAAATTCAATCATCTTGTTCACACAGGCGAAAAGGTTGCCAGTAAGACACGTCAGCGGCGTGTAAAAGCTCATGATCGCCTCGAGAGTCGCCATAAGCTTCTTTGATTATGACGGATTCTTGTGCGAATTCCGCGTAAATGCGGCGTGTTTTGCCTTCGCCCCATATATTCCAGCCCTCAATTTCTCCAGTGTAGATTCCATCTTGCTGTTCAAGCTCTGTGGCTAAAATATTGTGGATGTTTTGGTCTTTGCCCCAAGCCCGTAGATAAGGCGAAATTGACGCGCTGCATATATATAATGACTCGGGCCCTTTTTTTCGAGCATCTAGCCGCTTTTGAGCAAGCGGACGAATCAGCGGCGGGATCACATTTTTTGCGAACGTTTCTGCACGGGCGTTGAGGTCTTCAACTGTTGCGTTTTTAAAGAACCTTCGAACAACATGCGCTTTCACTGCATTACGGTCGATTATTTTAAGGCCATAAGCCGCAAATATCGGCAATAATAGTATGATGTTAAAGGCCCAAGCCGTTGTGCCGGCATAATATCTTAAAAACAGGGCAAACGTATCTTTAGTGGTGATTGTGCCGTCAAAATCGAACACGACAATTTCTTGAGGTGTTAAGGCTGAGGTTGAAGGCATAATTGTCCCTAAATGGCTGCGAAAACAGTGACTGTTCAGTGATGTGGCTTAGCTTGCAAGCTTAGTGCCGTTTCGTTATTTGTAGCGCCGATTAGCATATGAATCTGAACGGAATATGACTTAAAATATATTTGCAGTTTAAGCGTAAATTTTGATAAATTTTACCTCGGTTTATGCGTGACGTAGACTTAAAATTCGTGCATTTATTCATTTGTATAAAAATATTCCAAATTCTTGTGGGGGTGGCATGGTGAATTGGTCTGACCTTGATGTTTTTAAGCACCAAAATGAAGCAATCGCGGGCCGAGGGCTCATGGAATCGATTCGTCTTTCGTCTGCCGATCGCACGGCGATAGATCATCAAGCTGTTGAACTTGTCAAAATTGCTCGTGAAATCACCCACCATAAGGGCTTGATGGAGACATTCCTCGAAGAATTCGGGCTTTCGAACAATGAAGGTTTGGCTCTCATGTGTTTAGCTGAATCGCTCTTGCGCGTACCCGACGCCCGCACAGCGGATAAACTGATCGCTGAAAAAATATCGTCTGGCGAGTGGGGGAGCCACAAGGGGCAATCGGATAGCTGGCTCGTCAATGCTTCTACATGGGGTCTGATGTTAACGGGAAAAGTCGTTCATTTTACGCCAGATATTCGGAAAGACATTAGCGGGTTTATGCGTGGATTGACTCGAAAAGCCGGAAAGCCCGTAATCCGCGCAGCTATGATGCAGGCGATGCGCATAATGGGCGAGCAATTTGTTGTTGGCCGGACGATTGACAGCGCAATTCGCCGTTCAGAAAAGCTAGGCTTGCAAAGCAAAACGGGATTGTGCTCATTTGATATGCTGGGTGAGGGCGCCCGCACTCTGCAGGACGCTAAGCGCTATCATGCGGCCTATCTGGATGCGATTAAGGCGCTCGGCTCGTCTCGAGGTGGCCCCAAAAAAGAGACCTGCGATCCAGAAGACATAAACGGAATTTCCGTAAAACTCTCTGCGCTGCACCCTCGTTATGACGCCCTTCACGAAGACATTGTGATGGCTGAGCTTTATCCTGGATTGTTGGTTCTTGCGCAGGCTGCGGCGGAAGCCGACATTAACTTTTGTCTTGATGCTGAAGAGGCGGATAGATTGGTTTTATCGCTTAAGTTATTGGAAAGATTGACAAAAGAGCCCTCATTAGGTAAATGGTCTGGCCTTGGCCTCGCGGTTCAAGCTTACCAAAAGCGCAGCCTTGCTCAAATCGATATGCTGACCGAACTAGCAAAGTCATCGAAGCGCAGGCTTATGGTGCGGCTTGTTAAGGGGGCCTATTGGGACACGGAGATTAAGCACAGCCAAGTTGAAGGACATGCTGATTTCCCTGTCTGGACACGCAAAAGCACGACTGATATTTGCTATCTCGCCTGCGCCCGCAAGCTCCTCGATGCTGGCCGTCATATTTATCCGCAATTTGCCACTCATAATGCTCACTCTGTTGCCGCTATTCAGCATATGGCGACAGACACAGCGGAATTTGAGTTTCAGCGCTTGCACGGGATGGGCGAAGCCCTTTACCGCGCAGCAAAACCAGATCGCCGCGTGCGTATTTACGCACCTGTAGGCGCGCATGAAGACCTGTTACCCTATCTCGTCCGCCGCTTGCTTGAAAACGGCGCGAATACATCATTCGTTCACAGGTTTCTTGATGAAGACGTGCCGCCTGAGGATGTCGCAAAGTCTCCGTTCACGGACGAAGCCCCCGTTAAGCACCCGCAAATCCCGCTGCCTGTCGATATGTTCGGCGAAGCGCGGCGTAACTCTCAAGGTTTTGATCTTTATCAGGATAGTCTGAGAAAAAAGGCGGAACAAAATGTGCTGAATTACAGCCCTATGGATGCAAGGCCGATTGTCGACGGCGCTATGCCGAAGGGTAAGGGCGAAGCTCTGTTCTCGCCGACAGATGCAAGCGTCATTGGGAGCCTTATAACGGCGTCAGAGGATGATGTTGCAGGTGCGTTTACATCTGCGCGCAAGGCTTTTCCAGCTTGGAACGCGCAAGGCGGGGCTAAGAGAGCCGAAATTCTTACGGCCATGGGCGACATTTTAGAAGCCCATATGGAAGAGTTTGTCACGCTCATGGCCAAGGAAGCAGGGAAGACGTTCCCAGATTCCATTGCCGAAGTACGCGAAGCTGTTGATTTTTGCCGTTACTACGCCGTGCAAGCCAAAAAGGAATTTGGGGTAGCTGTAAGACTCCCTGGACCTTCCGGCGAAACCAACAGTCTCACCCTGTCTGGGCGAGGCACATTTGTTTGCATCAGCCCGTGGAACTTCCCTTTAGCCATATTTGCGGGCCAAGTCGCTGCGGCCCTCGCGGCAGGTAATACGGTTATAGCCAAACCGGCAGAGCAAACGCCTTTGACGGCCTTTCGCGCCGTCCAACTTTTTCAGAAAGCCGGGCTTCCAAAAGACGTTTTGCATTTACTGATCGGAGCCGGGGAAACTGTCGGGGCGGCACTTGTCGAGCATCCTCATGTGGCAGGGGTCTGCTTTACGGGCTCTACGGTGGTCGCGAAAATCATCAACAGGTCTCTAGCGGCTAAAGATGGTGCTATACCCGTTCTGATTGCTGAGACGGGCGGTTTTAACGGCATGTTCGTCGATACTACAGCGCTAAAAGAGCAAGTCATTGATGATGTTGTATCCTCGGCGTTTAATGCGGCAGGGCAGCGATGCTCAGCGCTCCGAATTTTGTTCCTGCCTGACGGTACGGCAGATTCTATCCTCGAGGGGCTTAGTCATGCTATGGATTCGCTAGTTATTGGCGATCCAGCTTTGGCTGGTACAGATGTTGGCCCAGTGATCGATAAGGATGCTTTGCAGGAGCTGTCCGCTTATACGGATAATTTACCCAAGTCGATGACGCTTTTAAAGCAGTGCGAGGTTCCTCGCACCTTGGATGTAGGGCACTTCATGCCGCCGACTTTGATTGAACTAAACTCTCTAGATGATTTTAATACCGAGAAGTTTGGGCCGATCCTTCACGTTGTGAGATACGGGCGCGGGGAGCTTAACGCGCTCATGGCGGCCTTTGCGGCTAAAGACTACGGCCTAACTCTGGGTATCCATAGCCGCCTGAATGAATTTGCGAGCCGTGTTATGCGCACGGTTCCTGCGGGTAACATCTATATAAACCGAAACATCATTGGGGCTGTGGTTGGTGTGCAGCCTTTTGGCGGGTGCGGATTGTCAGGAACAGGCCCAAAAGCGGGCGGGCCGCATTATCTGCATCGCTTTGCCACAGAAGTGACGATTACAAATAATATATCCGCCCAAGGCGGTGATCCTGCACTTCTAAGCCTAGAGGCGTAGAGAAATAAGAGAAAAGTGAAGGCGGCGCCGCACGGGAGGGAGGGGCTTGTGCGGCGCCGCAGTCATAAGCAGATGGTGATCCCAGGGGAAGAATACTATCAATGCTCTGACTGTATTTAAGCAGCTTTCTGTTTACCGGAAGCTTTCGGCGTGATTAAATTTCCGTCAGGTTTTGAGCCAATGTCAATTTTTCGTGGCTTTAAGGCCTCTGGTAGTTCGCGAAGTAGCGAGATTACCAAGAGTCCGTTCTTAAGGTCTGCGCCTGTTACATTGACGTGGTCTGCAAGTTGGAACCGGCGTTCAAAGCCGCGTTCGGCAATGCCGCGATGTAGATAGGTCGGTCCGTCATCATTGTCGGCACCCAAAGAAGATTTTCGGCCTGTGACAGTTAGAACATTTTGATGGCTTTCAATCTCAAGGTCATCTTCACCAAAACCGGCAACGGCCAGTTCAATGCGGTAATTGTCTTCGCCAATTTGCGCGACGTTATAAGGCGGGTAGGTTGTGTTACCTTCGATTTGAGAGGCAGAATCGATCAAATTTGCCATGCGGTCAAAGCCGACAAAAGAGCGGTAAAGTGGGGAAAAGTCGTAAGTTCTCATTGTTTCATCCTTTAAATAAGCAATGTAAAGTGTAGCCCTCCAGAAGGAGCGGCCAGTTTTATTGAGACCCATTTTGGCGTCTCATAATATTAGGTAGGAAGGTTTTTCCACGCGTCAAGTGGGGCGCATGCATGGCTTGCATTTGCGTGGATTTGCAGTAAGTTCCGGCTATATTATAATTAAAGGAAAACTCGCATGACGAAAACATTTGCCGCTAAGTTGTTGCTATCACTTTCTATTTTGTCATTTGGTGCGTGTCAAAAGACTGAGGCTCCCATCGCGCCTGAGCCTAAAGTCGAAGCGCCAGCCGTTGTCACGCTTGCGGATGTAATCGCTAATCCTCGCCGCGCAAGTGATCAGGCTCGTGATCAATTTCGCCACCCAAAAGAAACACTTGAGTTCTTTGGCGTCGGCCCAGGGAAACATGTCGCCGAAGTTTGGCCCGGCTGGTACACTGATGTTACCGCGCCTTATTTGGCTGCCAATGGCGGAACTTATACAGCAATACTTTATCAGCCGTCAGAGCGTGCTACGCCTCGCGTAGAAGCTTATAAAGCTAAATACTCTGACGTTGAGACTTACGGAAATCTCCAGTTTGGGGCGTTTGGTAAAGGCGAAGGCGCGGTCATGCCTGCGGACAGCGCTGACATTATCTTGTCTTTCCGCAACGTCCATAACTGGATGGGCGGGGGATATGCAGAAAAAGCCTTTTCAGACTTTTACACGGCTTTGAAGCCGGGCGGAATTCTTGGAATCGTTGAGCACCGCCTCCCAGAATCGGCGCTTCAAGACCCGCGCGGAAGAACGGGTTATGTGCAAGAAAGCTATATGAAGGCGCTTGCGAAAGATGCCGGATTTGAATTTGTTGAAGCGAGCGAAATTAATGCGAATCCCCGTGACACAGCCGACCACCCTATGGGTGTATGGACCCTACAGCCAAGTTCAAGAATACCGGAAGCAGGCTCTAAAGAGGCCATGGACTTTGATGCAGAGCTTTATAAAAACATCGGCGAAAGTGACCGCGCTACTTTGAAGTTCCGTAAGCCCGAATAGGCACAGAATTACACGGGCGGCAGACTCGGGGCGCCAATTTGTCTGGTAAATAGGTTAGGGGACACTATGACCAACGCTGAAATCATTGAAAAAATGAATGCGGGCCTTGATAAAGTTGGCGGCCTTAAAAACACGGTTATGCTTGATTTCGGCGATGAGGGTAAAATCTTCGTCGATAAAACGGTCGCTCTGGAGCAACACGGCGAGGCTGACTGCACAATCACAGTCTCCAAAGAAAACCTTATGGCGATTGCAAAGCGGGAGCTCGATCCCATTGGCGCTTTTATGTCTAACCGATTAAGAATTTCTGGCAATAAGTCCGTTGCGTTAGGGCTTGTAAGTCTATTCTCGTCAATGACTTAGCGGATATTGATGATGAACCGCTTTGCGGAAACGCACCCTGAGTTTAAAGGGTTTTCTGAGTATTACGAATGCACGATTTTGCCGGATCTTGAGGCACAAGAGTTTGAGCGCAAAAGGGCTGTACGCAATATCTCTGTGAATGCGCCTATTATTATCGGTACAGGCTTGGCTCTTACTTACTTAGTCTGGACTTTCTTTCCTATCATTCCGCTTATTCTATTCTTGTGCGCGGCCTCGTTCATGGCCGCCTTTGGCTATGCAGCCTACAGGCTAAAAGACGTAAAATCGGCGACAAAGAACCGAATTGTTGCAGGCGTATGCGACTACATTGGCTGGGAATTTTCTGAAGATGTCACGGAGCCGCCGGACTTGGCACCGCTCATCGATTACGGTCTCCTACCATCATCGTATAACCGGGTAAATTTTGAAGATAAAATCTCTGGCAACGCCCACGGGACTGACTTTGAAACCCTAGAGTGCCACATGGAGAAAAGGGTTAAAACCAAGAACGGGGAACGCTGGGACACCGTTTTTCGCGGCTCTCTCATGGCGATTGATTTTCACCAAAAATTTCTTGGAAAGACAGTCGTGCTTCGGGATAAAGGGTTTTTCAACGCCAAAACAAAACATGGCCTAAAGCGTGTCGGTTTAGTCGATCCTGTTTTTGAGAAAATATTTGAAGCCTACAGCACCGACCAAGTCGAGTCGCGCTACCTGCTTACGCCGACTTTCATGCAGCGCTTAGTTGATATTGAAACCTCGATAGACGGCAAAAATATCCGGTTTGCATTTTTGGATGGTTTACTACTCGCGGCTGTCGAGACGTCCAATCGTTTCGAATCCGGCAGCATGTTCTCACCTCTGGTCGATACAGCGCGGACGCAAAAAATTCTGGATGAAGTCGGAGCGGTCTACAATCTCGTTGACGGCGCGATGAAGCCTCAGACGATGCGAAAACGATAATTTATAAATCAAACGTACCGATGACAGGAACGTGGTCAGAAGGTTTGATGCCGTCCCGTTCATTTCGGTCAATAGTTAGCGAAGTAATGCGGTCAGCCGCTTGCGGTGACAAAAGCAGGTGGTCGATTCGAATGCCATGATTACGCGGCCACGCTCCCGCTTGGTAATCCCAAAATGAATATTGCTCGGCTCGGCCGTCCACTTGCTCAAAAGCCTCTGTAAGGCCAATGTTTAAAAGCGCTTGAAATGCGGCGTGGGTTTCAGGGCGAAAGGCAGCGTCGCCAGTCCAGCCGATAGGGTCATATACATCCTTACTTTCCGGTATCACATTGTAATCGCCGGATAAAACCATCGCTTCTTCGAGCGGGAGCAAGCTCTCGGCACGGGCTTTTAGGCGCGCTAGCCAACGGAGCTTATACGCGTATTTTTCAGTTGGCGCTCCGTCCTCCATCACTGGATTGCCATTTGGCAGGTAAATCGAGGCGACGCGGACAGGGGCATCTTTCCCCATAATTACGCATTCGAGATAACGCGCTTGCTCGTCGCTGTCTTCGCCAGGCAGCCCTTGGGTGACCTCTTCAAAGGGCTGTTTAGACAGGATAGCTACGCCGTTATAGGATTTTTGGCCGTGAACGGCAACGTTGTAGCCCATGGCTTCAAACTCTGCGGACGGGAAGCCGTCATCAACAGTTTTGATCTCCTGCATACACAAAACATCGGGCGCTTCTTTTGCAAGCCACTTCGTGACAGCAGGCATCCGCACTTTGATCGAGTTTACATTCCAGGTCGCAATTTTCATATGGCTTTGCTCTGCAAATTGGGCCGTCCTGTCAAGACGTGCTGAGCCATTCGGCGGCTCTAGGGGCAAAATAGGTGAGGACACCGTCGCATCCGGCCCGTTTGAAGCACAAAAGGCTCTCCAAAATCACGCGCTTTTCGTCAAGCCAGCCGTTCTGCGCGGCCGCCATAATCATGGCGTACTCGCCGCTAACCTGAAAGGCGTAGGTCGGCATCGCGTAAGTGTCTTTGAGGCGGCGGATAATATCAAGATAAGGCATGCCCGGTTTGACCATAACCATATCTGCGCCTTCATCAATATCGAGGGCCACTTCCCGCAGGGCTTCGTCGCTATTACCTGGATCCATTTGATAGGTGCGCTTATCGCCTTGCAGAGACGTCGCTGTGCCTATGGCGTCGCGGTAGGGACCGTAGAAGCCGGAAGCATATTTGGCCGCGTAGGACATAATCATCAGATCAGGGTGATCATGGGCTTCGAGGGTTTGCCTAATGGCGCCGACGCGGCCATCCATCATATCGGACGGGGCGACGATATCTGCGCCGGCTTCGGCCAGAATTACCGCGCTCTCGCAAAGCGCCTCGACTGTCGGGTCATTGAGGATGATGCCGTCTTCTAAGAGGCCATCGTGGCCGTGATCTGTGTAGGGGTCGAGGGCCACATCAACGATGATGCCAATATCCGGCACGGCGGCTTTTACGGCTCTCACAGCCGTTGGTACAAGGCCTTCAGGGTTTAGGGCTTCGCTGCCGTTTGCGTCTTTGAATTTGGGATTGATGTGCGGGAATATAGCCAGAGCTGGGATTCCGAGATCGCGTGCGCATCGAGCCTCAGAAACCAGCGTGTCGATACTGATACGGTCAACACCGGGCATGCTTGGGACAGGATCGCGGGGCGCTTCGCCGTCGGAGAGAATTATCGTCCAAATCAGATCATCAACGCTAAGTGTGTTTTCTTGCGTTAATCGCCGTGACCAATCAAATTGGCGGCTGCGACGCATTCTCATTTCTGGGTAAGTGGGCACAATAACTCCTATTCTTTCAAGACCTTATACAGAGTCTATACGATGCTGAATAGGTAGAATACGTGCGTCGTTTCGGCATTGGAAATTCGGTTTGAAATAGGTTAGAAGTGCATGTTGCAAGATAATAAAACCTGTAAGAGAGCCACATGGGCGATACATATAGACATTTATTTGCCAAGGCCGTCGAAGGCGTACGCGGAGAAGGACGCTATCGTGTCTTTCAGGATATTCGCCGTAAACGCGGCGCTTTCCCAGTCGCGACGTGGTACAAAGACGATACCTCCGAAAAAGAAATTACCGTTTGGTGCTCGAATGATTATCTCGGCATGGGCCAAAATGAATGCGTTGTTGAAGCCGTTAAATCAGCCGTAGACGCGGCAGGGACAGGCTCCGGCGGAACCCGTAATATATCCGGCACGACCCATTATCACGTACAGCTTGAAAAAGAACTCGCAGACCTACACGGCAAAGACCGCGCCCTTGTCCTGACATCTGGTTATGTGGCGAATGAAGCCACGCTTGGCGTTATGAGCAAAATTTTACCCGGCCTTGTGATTTTGTCTGACGAAATGAATCACGCCTCTATGATTTCAGGCATTCAGCGCGCGCGCTGTGAAAAGCATATTTTCAAACATAATGATCTGGCTGACCTTGAGGCGAAACTTAAAGCGATCCCAAAAGACCAACCGAAACTGATCGCATTTGAAAGTGTTTATTCTATGGACGCAGACATTGCCCCGATAGAAGAAATTTGCGATCTAGCCGATAAATACGAAGCGCTAACCTATATCGACGAAGTTCACGCAGTTGGCATGTACGGCCCGCGCGGCGGCGGCGTCTGCGAGGCTCGCGGTCTTATGGACCGCGTCGACATCATTCAAGGCACGCTTGCAAAGGCTTACGGCATGATCGGCGGCTACATTGCAGCGGATGAAGTCATTATTGACGTCGTTCGCTCAATCGCGTCAGGTTTTATTTTCACAACGTCTATTCCGCCAAGCACAGCGGCCGGCGCGCTCCGTAGCGTACGGTTTTTGAAAGTTTCGCCGCATATTCGCGACCAACATCAAGAACGCGCAAATTCACTAAAATCTCGGTTGCGGGCAGGGGGCTATCCCTTCATTGATGGGGATACCCATATTGTCCCTCTCATGGTTGGTGATCCTGTTAAGTGCAAAGCCATCTCTGATCGCCTGATCAATGAGTTTGGTATCTATGCCCAGCCCATCAACTACCCAACGGTTCCCAAAGGCACAGAGCGCCTACGCTTCACACCAAGCCCCGTCCACACAGACGAGATGATGGACGATCTTATGGCCGCGTTAAAAGTCATTTGGGCCGAGTATGATTTAAAGCTCGAGGCGGTCGCTTAGAGCTCTGCTATTCATATTAAGCATGATTTTGGTTTGGCTTTATGTTGGGTCTCTTGATTTAAACGTGTGGGGTACTGAAGCTCCCTAACCTTCTGGCCATTGATTGTTGCCCGTAAAACATGCAATAGATATGAATGAGTTCTAATGAAGGTCGGTAAATGGGCGCCACTGGGCAATATCGTAGTAAATTTATCGTAGCGTTTATTGTTGGCGCATCCTTGATTGCGCCAGTGCCCCATTCGCCTTTGGTAAATAGTGCAACTGCGGGCGAGAAAGTCAAAAAGGTCAAACCGCCTAAAGCCAAACACAGACCAAATCTATCATATCGTCCAAATGTTTCGCGGTTGCCAGCCAAATATCAGGGCCGCGTGGGCGTGCTGACAATGCGTGATAAGCGTTCAATGCTATTTTACGGGGGGGAAGACAGCTATTTCTCCGAGCCTGTATTGGAGACCCTGTCGAATTCACTTTTTTTAGAGCTTAAAGCTGGCCGCGCTTTTGAGCGGGTTAAGAAAATCTCCGAACAGCACCCGGTTGATATTTCGAGAAAAGCGATAGCTGAATTGGCTTTAAAGCACGAAGTTGATTACATTTTCATTGCAGATCTCACACGCTTTAACATGCTCCGTGAGAAAATGGTCAAACGTAAAAAAGGGTTGGATTTTAAGATTAAAGTCCGGTTTGGCGTTGTTGGACAGTTGATTGATGCTCGGTCCGGAGCTGTTTTATGGGCTGAAAATATCGAGCGAGAAGACGGGCAGCTTAACGTAGATAAGCGGGTGTCAGCTGAGGATTACGGGCCCAGCGCGATCGGGGCCGTGCAAAACGGCTTTGATGATATGAAAAGTTCCATACGGGATTTGGGGATTATGGTGAAATGATGAGAGTTGTATCCTTCTTTTTCATTTTCGTCTTACTGATCAGCATCGTTGATCCTGTGTTCGCGAAACCTGACCCGTATTTAGCGGCTGCCCAGAACAATTTAAGCTTCCGCGAAGCTGATAGTTATGAAAAGCATATTGCAAAACGCGACATTGAAGTTGGGGTTGAACGGATCGACAAGGATGAGATGGAACGTTTGCTCGGCGGTTATACGGGGAAATTTAAAATATTCGATGTAGCCGTTACAAACAACTCTGACTTTCGGATTTATGTTAACCAGATCAATATCACTGACGCCACAGGAAAAGTCTATGCTAGCGTAGATTTAAGCGAGGTTGTAGACGCAATTGATCCTGACGGAAGCGGCAATAAAGACGATATGCGCGAGGCTGTCCTACGCGAAAATACTTTGAACAAGTCCCTACCGCACGCTATTCTCAACCCAGGCGAAACTATTCAGGGACTGCTTTACGTCAAGGGTAAGTACGTGTCCGATGATGCCGTCCTTGATTTACAGATACAAAATTTGAAACGTGTGGCGTATTTAAGTTTTTCAGTGCCACTGGAAAAATGAACGTTCCACCACTTTAATCAAGAGAAATAAAATCGCGAGGCAAGGTATGAAACAGACAATTTTTGCGACCGTGTCTGCCGCTTTGTTGTTTCTAACTCTGGCTATATTTCCAGCCTCAGTCGCAGCTCAGTCAACGACAGAGGCGGAAATGAACGCTTTGGTGTCTCATCTCACCCGAACCCAGCCCAACATCACGAAGCTCTATGAAGATGAGAAAAAGAAATATGAGAAGTGGGAGAAAGATCTCGGGAAAACGGCCGATAGTTACACGCAAAGTCATATGGATGCGGTTTTTGGTAAAGATAAACTAAAGTCCTCTGATGTCCTTCTCATCCTAAAGGTCACCGAAGCGGTAATCGCTGGAGACTTTGAATATGCTGGGGAAACTTTATCTGATAATGTTACGAAATGTCCGCCCAAACTTGGGTGCTATTTGAAGGCGATGAAGGCCATTAAAGTTCCCGTAGCCAATCAAATCAAACGTTGGGATCAAGAAATCTATCAAACCCAGTCTTATAAATATTTCCGTTACGACCTTGCCCACCTGACTACATTTGAAGAGATGGTAAGAGGACGTTCTGACTACAGAGACTTCCAAGCTTATGTGCCCAGTTACATGGTTAGCCCGCTTCGCAATGACCCCAATATTGGCAATGAAATGTCCGCGCTTTACATCCAAATGGTGGCGCGGGAACAGCTTATTAAGAATACATGGCTAGGCCAAGCCGGCAGGCGCCTTATTTCGGTAACGCCTGAGGAGAAAAAGTTTAATGCCGCCATGACCCGTAGAGATGCTTTTGGCGTGCTCTTGTGGGGGGAACCGTGGCTTGAAGGTCATCAAAATCGGCCATGGTGGCAATTTGGGTCCACTG
The DNA here is from genome assembly GCA_051252005.1 of Alphaproteobacteria bacterium. Lineage (GTDB taxonomy): Bacteria > Pseudomonadota > Alphaproteobacteria > Caulobacterales > Maricaulaceae > JACOMS01. Next base: position 194,142 of record JBPOEZ010000006.1, read on the forward strand.
GCGATAATACAGCAAAGTGGCGAAGCCACCTCGGGTTTGCCCCAGGGGATAAAAATACGGATGCAGAGCAGGCCATTTTCAATCATTTTCTATACACGGTGACGGAGCCTAAACGCGAAGACTATATGATGGATTTAGTCACGTATTACATTGAACCCCTAATAGAAAAAGAAGCAAGAAAACAGGTCCGAGAAACTGACGAAGCTATCGCGGAAGCATTACAAAAATCTATGACAAATATGGGTAACGCGTCGAGGCAGGCGGCGTTTAAAGCCCGCGAAGCCGAATACAGAAAATACCTTGATGACGGGCTGGCAAATGGCACGACTTTTCTACCTGCCAGCATAAAGCCGGATACAGCTCATGTAATGGGCATGCAGGCGGTGGCCGATAAAAAGTCATATCAGGACCTTATCATCTCACTACATGCCCGCGCTGTGAAAGAGCGCGCCGCGCTAGCCGCTGAGGCCGCGGCGAGGCAAGCGAAGAGTGACGCGCTAGATCAAGCGTTTGTGACGCAGGGTGGTGAAGTGTCCAACTCGGATGAGGTAATAGGCAATAATGTACCTGCAGATCTGCGGCCTGTTGAGGAAGAAGAGGTTGTGCCAGCAGACACAGCATCCGACCCGATAGTCTTGGTGGAACCAGTGATCGTTCGGGCCCCGCGTGTTGGCGTAACCCGCCGAAACTGTTTAATGGCGTATGATTTTTCCCAACATAAAAATGCCGATATGCTGGCTTTGTTGCCTGATTATTTACAGTCAGACGCGCGGGGGCATCTGAGTGCCAAAGATAGCACTGCGAAGGAGTTTGACTTCCTTCTCAGTTTGGCAAGCGATATTTGCAGACCAGGTGGGACGGAACTGCCGATTGTAGCTGTTCCGGAACAGATTAAGCCAGAGCCTGCGCCCGATGAGGAGGATGAGTGGGGTGATGTTAATGATGTGGATGACATTATCGTTTCAAACCTGTCTGAACAAGAAAAGTGGGCCAAACGGGAGGCCTATGCCGCAAAATCCGATCAAGACGCGGCACGGTCAGAAGATCGTTTTAACCGTCAATATGCATCAGCAGAAGCCCGCCGCCAAGAGGAGGCGAGGATGGCGCGGGAGAAAGCGGCGAAGCGCGCAGAGGCAATGGCGGCATTGTCACAAGGCCTGACCGCTATAGCCTCGCAGATGCAAGACGCCGATCGCCAGAGCACGGCAGACGCTCAGCGCAACGCACAAGCGTATGATACAAGCGGCTTACAGAAACAGGCTCAAGAGCGGGCGAGTTTTATTAATTCGTGCGTACGAGGAAAATCCACGCCGGGTTTTCCGTCTATGGACCCTGCAGGCGACAGATATATGTGCGGACAAGAATTCAGCGCACGGAAAAATGGCACATATAATGACGACAATAGTTACGCAGAAAAGCTTAAGCGCCAACAGCAACAGACGGCTCAAAGACGCGCAGATGATCAAACCCAACGATCAAGGAGCGGAAACGATTCGGCACGCGCCGTCCGTGAGCGTGTCTTCGCCAAAAAGCAATGCGGATGTTACCGTGCGGGTAAACGACTAGGCGCGCAATTGGGGCAAGATGCTTCGAGTGGGATTCCGACGGATCAAAGACCTGAACAGTGCGCTGCGATGCATGGAATGGGGAATGCTCCGCCGTGGCGGATGGGCGTCTTTGATGGGAAACGGAACGAAACCGACAGAACTGTCGCACATATGTGCAGATTTGGAACTTAGCCTTGTTGTCAATCGTAGCTGGCTAATTTTAACGTCTTTAGGATTGCCCAATCCGGCAAGGCTCGCTAGTAGAGATGCCTAAGTTACGGGAGACTCGCTATGAGCGCGATTGAAGAGCAGGGCACAGCCCACCTTTCCAACTATTTCACGCAGTCACTGGCCGAACGCGATCCAGAGCTTTGGGCGTCGATGCAGGATGAACTGCACCGTCAGCAACATGAAATTGAACTGATTGCCTCTGAGAACATTGTCTCCAAAGCCGTCCTCGAAGCGCAAGGCTCTGTACTCACCAACAAATATGCTGAAGGGTACCCTGGGAAACGTTATTATGGCGGCTGCCAGTACGTCGATGTGGCGGAAAATCTCGCCATCGAGCGTGCGAAACAAATTTTTGATTGCGGTTTTGCCAATGTGCAGCCCAATTCTGGCTCACAAGCTAACCAGGGGGTTTTCCTCGCACTTCTACAGCCCGGCGATACCATCATGGGGATGGATCTCGCGTCCGGCGGCCACCTCACACACGGCGCTCCGCCTAACATGTCCGGCAAGTGGTTTAACGCGGTCACCTACGGCGTCCGCGAAGATACCCACCTCGTTGACTTCGACGAAGTCGAGCGGCTCGCGCTTGAACATAAACCCAAAATGATCATTTGCGGCGGGTCTGCTTATCCACGCCAGATCGACTTTAAACGCTTCCGCGAAATCGCGGATATGGTCGGCGCTTACCTTCACGTTGACATGGCGCACTTTGCTGGCCTTGTGGCAGGCGGAACGCACCCAAGCCCGTTCCCGCACGCACATGTCGCGACCACAACAACCCACAAAACACTCCGTGGTCCGCGCGGCGGAATGATTTTGACTAACGACGAAAAGCTAGCCAAGAAGTTCAATTCGGCCATTTTTCCAGGCCTCCAAGGCGGGCCACTTATGCATGTGATCGCAGGAAAAGCGGCTGCCTTTGCTGACGCGCTCAAGCCTGAGTTTAAAGCCTATTCACAGCGCGTTATCGATAATTGTCGTGCCATGGCGGAAGTTTTAGTCGATGCCGGATATGCCGTCGTCTCAGGCGGTACGGACACGCACCTAGCGCTGATCGACCTCTCGCCAAAAGGCGTGAAAGGCAACGCCGCCGAGAAAGCACTGGGCCGCGCCTATATCACCTGTAACAAAAATGGCATTCCGTTTGACAAAGAGAAGTTCACAATTACGTCGGGCATTCGAGTCGGGTCTCCTGCGGGAACCACGCGTGGTTTTGGCCCAGAGGAATTCCGCGAGGTTGGCCGTCTCATGGCAGAAGTGCTCGACGCGCTCGCTGAAAACCCAAAAGGCAATCCCGAGGTTGAAGAATCGGTTAAGCAGCGTGTGATCGCGCTTACCAGCCGCTTTCCGATTTATACGGAGTAGGTAATATTTCTCAAGCTGTTTGAAGCCGGTGGTTGCTTTATTTGGTAGCCTTTCTCTCAGTCATCATTCCCGCGAAAGCGGGAACCCATCTCTATGCCGTTCGAAAGAATAATGGAGATGCCCTGTTTGGGAATTTCGGCCGTTGGCTGTTCTACTTTTATTAAATTGTGAAATTCGGGTGATGGGTTCCCGCTTTCGCGGGAATGATAGTAGGGAGGAACAGTCTATATTAATTTACTTCCAGCTATTATTTCGAAGGAACCACATAGGTCACTGTCGCGCGGCTTGAGAGCTTTTCATTGCCCTCTGCGCGCATATCTACGGTAGTTACAGCGAGGTTTTTACCGAGCTTTATGAGCTTTGCATCGGCTATGACGGCTTTGCCGATACAGGGACGCAGGAAGTCAATGTTGAGATTTGACGTCACTGCCATCGGGATAATGCCTGTGCGGGTGAAAATGGCGACATAGGCGGCGTGATCGGCGAGAGCCATTTGTGTGGGCCCAGAGATGTAGCCTCCGGGGCGTAAATGACGGTGGTCGACTTGTTGCCGCATTTGAACAAAGTCATTCTTTACAACGGGATAGGACGGGAATGTTTCATCCCGGCCTGGAAACATGGAATCAAAGAAGGCTTCAAGCTCTTCTGATGTTACTTTACTCATAAAAATATCCGGTTATTTCTTGTATTTAACAACCGTATTTTCTATGCGGCCAAAAATAGACTGACCTTTTTTATCGTTCATTTCAATGGCCACTTTGTCGCCAAACTTCATGAATTCCGTTGTGACTTCGCCGGTTTGAATTTTCTCGATCATTCGGATTTCAGCAATGCAGCTATAACCGTTACCGCCATCTTCAATTTTCTTACCAGGGCCGCCTTCAAGTTGATTTGACACTGTGCCGGAGCCAATGATCGTACCAGCACAAAGCTTACGCGTCCGCGCGGCGTGAGCAACCAGATCAGCCATATTAAACGTCATATCGACACCGGCATTGGCCTTGCCGAACGGTTTCTCATTATACTCGACTAATAATGGCAGGTGGATGGTGTTTCCTTTCCAGTCTTTGCCAAGCTCGTCGGGCGTTACGGCAACAGGAGAGAACGCAGAAGACGCTTTCCCGTGAAAGAAGCCAAAGCCTTTTTGGAGCTCGTTAGGGATAAGACCGCGCAGGGACACATCATTGACGAGCATCACAAGCTTAATGTGTTTTGTGGCCTCTTTTGATGTTACGGCCATTGGCACATCGTCGGTGATTACGGTGATTTCGGCTTCCATATCGATACCGAAGGCTTCGTCTTCCGCTACAATATCATCACGCGGGCCAATAAAAGTATCGGAGCCGCCCTGATACATAAGAGGATCTGTGTAGAAGCTCTCTGGTACAACGGCACCTCGCGCTTTACGGACAAGCTCGACATGGTTGATGTAGGCGGATCCGTCTGCCCATTGGTAGGCACGGGGTAGGGGCGAGGCGCAGGCGTCTTGGCTAAAGGCGAAATCATCGGCTTCGCCTTTGTTCAGCGCATCATATTTAGCTTCAAGCTTGGGTTCGCACTCGGCCCAATTATCAAGCGCTTCTTGAAGGGTCGATGCGATTTCGCCTGCATCACAGGCACGGGTGAGATCTTTTGAGACAATGATAAGGTGGCCGTCACGGCCAAATTTTAGAGATGCGAGTTTCATAGTGTTTTCCTTATTTTTTGTGAGCGTGCGTGAAACCCTAGGTTTCCGCAGCAATCTTTTCGTGAAGCCACGCTGCATGGCGCGGTGCTTTTTTTGTTTCCGACCACTCTTTGAGCATAGTAGGCGCGACCTCGTGCAGTTGTTTCATCTGCTCCGGCGTGCCGATATCGGCCACAAGCTCGAGGCGGTGCCCGTTGGGATCAAAGAAATAGATTGATTTGAAAATGCCGTGATGGGTCGGGCCCAAGACGTCCAAGCCGTTGTCCTCAAGGTGAGCCTTCGCTAACAGCAGAGCATCTAGGCTTTCGACTCGCATAGCAATGTGTTGCACCCATATCGGGGTGTTGTGATCTCTGTCCATATCAGGCTGTTCTGGCAATTCAAAAAAAGCGAGAACATTATCATTCCCGGCATCTAAGAAAATATGCATATAGGGATCGTAAGCGCCTGTTGAGGGGACGTGATCTTCCGCAATGGCAAGCTGAAAATCCATGCCAAGAACGCCATTGTAAAATTCTACAGTCTCTTTGGCGTCTTTGCATCTATAGGCCACATGGTGGAAGCCTTGGATTGTTGGTGTAGTCATATTGTGCTCCATACATATAGTTGTTGCACAAACCAGTTGCTTGTGCAACTATTATTCATGACCTTTAATATTGATACTTTTCTACCGTTTCAGCTTTCCCGCATTACAAATCAACTCAGCCGTGATTTGGCGCAAGTCTATGAAAAGAAGTATGAAATTACACGTTCACAATGGCGAGTTATGGCTGTCCTCACAAGTGGCCCGCAAACGGCGCAGCATATATCCGCCATGACCGTTATGGATAAAAGCGTCATAAGCAGAGGTGTGAAGGAACTGATAGCAAAATCATATGTCCGCCGCGAAGCCAGCCAAAGTGACGGCAGGTCAGCCCCTTTAAGACTAACGCCAAACGGCCAACGTATAGCCAACGAGATCGGAAGGCTGGTTATGGAGGCCGAGCGCGTTTTCAAATCAAACCTATCCCGCGAAGAGCAAGAACAGCTTGACCACATCATCCTGCGTCTGCAAAAGCCGTTGCCATGATAGACTACAATCACGAGAAAACTCTAAATGACGCTCTTGCCGCCTTGCAAGTTGGGGATGCTTCAGCCGCTACAAGGCTTTGCCGCCTTGCGACTGAGCGCCGACCAAGCGATGCGGAAGGGTGGTCAATTTTAGGCCTTGCTCTCGCCGGTGATGAAGGCGTGGTAGCACTCGAGAAGGCTGTCTCAATGGAGCCCCGCGAGCCAAGATGGTATTTACATCTCGGTAGGGGTCTCGCTAATCGTGGTCAAAACGTGCGAGCTGAGCAAGCGTTTTCGAATGCAGCTGAACTGTCACGCGGTCATCCAGAGGCCATGAAAGGTTGGGCTAACAGCCTTATGGTACTTGAACGCTATGCTGATGCGGCTCAGATTTATCGCCGAATTTTAGGGCAACAGCAATCTCCGGAATTATGGATCAAAGCCGGCGACGCCCTCATGGGCGCCATGGATACAGTCAATGCAGTGAAAGCTTATCAGCGGGCCTATCCAGAAGATACACGCCCTGCCTCTATGAATGCTAAACTGGCTGACCTAAATATACTTCTTAATCACTATGATGAAGCCGAACGATTTAACACGGCAGTTTTAACGAAAACGCCTGATGACGCAGATGCTGGTTTAAGACAGGCAAATATACTCCGTTGGCGCGGAGATCATGCGGCCGCGCTGACTATGCAGCAGGCCTCTTGGAATAAGAACAAATCACATACAGGGCTTATTGCTGCTTTATTAGATGATAAGGATGTTGCAGTTCTTGATGCGGCGCTTAGCGTAGTTGAGAACGATCAAGCCGATTTAACTGGAAGGCGGCGCATTTGTTTTGCTTTAGCTCGGCACTATGACCGTGCTGGGGATCTAGGACAAGCTTGGCACTATGCCGATTTAGCGAACAGTTGTTATAATGACGGGATCGATTACAGGGCCGAAGAGCACGAAGGGCAACTCCATAAAGCCATTGCTGCTTACCAAAAATTTAAGGGGGCACCCGCTCAAGACACCAATATGGTTTATGTGATGGGCCCGCCGCGATGCGGGGGATCACTATTACAAACCATTTTATGTCGCGCTGAGGGTGTAAACTCCGTTGGAGAGCGAGGCGCTTTGCTGGGCTGGCTTATCCCGGGTCTTGAAGACTTTCAAGCACTGGAGTCCCGTTTGCCTGATCTCGCTAAGGCCGACATAGCCGGGATGGCCCGCGCAGAAGGCGAAGCCAAAGTCTATGTCGATAAAACCTCGCCGCACATTATTGTGGCAGGTTTGCTGGCAAAGATACACGAAGGCGCGCAGTTCGTGATTCCAGTTCGTAATAAAGCTGACATGATCGTCTCTATGTACTTTCACGATTTTCCGCCGCAATTCGTCTACACACGATCTGTGAAGGGCATTGCTGATTATTTGGCTTTTCAGGACAATGCCGCATTGGCTTGGCGAGAGGCTGGCCTTAACATCATCGAACATGATCATGATGCGTTTGTTCAGAGCCCGGAGACGCAGGGAGAGGCCCTATTCAAGGCTTTAGGGTGGCAATGGTCAAGCTCGATGCTGAATACCGATCAATCAGACACGATTGTGCGCACCTTCTCTGCTCGGCAAGTTAGAGGCGGCGTGAGTAAAAAATATGCGGGGCGGGGCGCGCGTTATGCGGAATATCTAAAACAGGCTGGTTTTACCGCTGTTTAGACTGGACTTTTCTCTGCGATACCCTAAAGCGGCGGAAAATGACTTTAAATGGCCAAGATGCTTTTAACAAAGCCGCGCCGTAACTTACATGCCGAGACTTCCATGACCAATTCTATCAAGTATCTTCGCAACGTGGCGATTGTTGCCCACGTTGACCACGGGAAAACGACGCTCGTTGACAAACTCTTACGCCAATCCGGAACGCTAGATGAGCGCGGAGAGCGCGAAGAGCGTGTTATGGATAGTAACGATATTGAAAAAGAACGCGGGATTACCATTCTTGCTAAAAACACTGCTATTCGTTGGACAGATCCGGACGCACAAGAGTGGCGTATTAATATCGTCGATACACCGGGACACGCGGATTTCGGCGGCGAAGTTGAACGTGTCTTGTCCATGGTAGACTCCGTAGTTCTTTTGGTCGACGCTGTTGAAGGCCCGATGCCGCAAACAACGTTCGTGACGAAGAAGGCGCTTGCTCTGGGGCTGAACCCGATTGTTGTCGTCAATAAGGTCGACCGTGTCGGCTCACGTCCAGACTGGGTTGTTGATCAGACTTTTGATCTTTTTGACCGTCTTGGCGCAACTGACGAGCAGCTTGATTTTCCGGTCGTTTTTGCGTCCGCCATTAATGGCTGGGCGACTGACGAGGCCGGCGAAGAAGGTACAGATATGACGCCGCTCTTCCAATCTATTGTTAAAAACACGCCGCTTCCTGATGTTGATCCAGACGCCCCGTTCCAGCTTCAAATCTCGGCGTTAGATTATAATAGCTATACAGGTGTTATCGGCGTCGGCCGCGTACTTCGCGGAACCATGAAGAAAAATATGCAGGTTATCGTTGCCAGCCCTGACGGAAAACAGCGCAAAGCCAAAATTCTTCAGCCTATGGGCTTTATGGGGCTAGACCGTGTCGATATGGACGAAGTCGCTGCTGGCGATATCGTGGCATTTACGGGCATCGATAAACTTGGCATTTCGGACATGATCTGTGATCCAGAGAATGTAGATATATTGCCGCCATTGACTGTAGATGAGCCAACAATCTCTATGACCTTCCAAGTCAATGATAGTCCGTTTGCGGGCCGCGAAGGTAAGTTTGTGACGTCTCGTAATATCAAGGACCGTCTTGATCGTGAATTGATCCACAATGTGGCCTTGCGGGTTGAGCAGCTTGATGATGCGGATAAATTCCGGGTTGCTGGCCGCGGGGAACTGCACCTTTCCATCTTGATCGAAAATATGCGCCGCGAAGGCTATGAATTAGCCATTTCCCGTCCTGAGGTTATCAATAAAGAAATCGACGGCGAAATTTGCGAGCCTTGGGAAACCATGACGGTTGACGTTGAAATGGATCACCAAGGGTCGATCATGGAAAAACTTGGAGAACGTAAAGGTAACCTCAAAGACATGGTGCCTGATGGTAAAGGCCGCGTTCGTCTTGATTATGATATTCCAACACGGGGTCTTATTGGCTTCCGTTCAGAATTTATGACGCTCACATCTGGTACGGGTTTGCTTTATCATAACTTTGACCGTTATGCGCCGCGCACAAAAGCCGGTATTGGCCGCCGCCAAAAAGGTGTTTTGATCTCAAACGGGACAGGCAAGGCCGCTGGTTTTGCGCTTTGGAACCTGCAAGAGCGCAGTAAAATGTTCATCGGACATGCGACTGAAGTCTATGAAGGTATGATCATTGCTATCAACGCGCGCGAAAATGACCTTGTTGTCAATGCGCTAAAGGGGAAGCAGCTAACTAACGTCCGTGCGTCAGGCACAGATGAAGCCGTTGTTTTGACAACGCCGATTAATGTGACACTAGAATACGCACTTGAATTCATCAATGATGACGAGCTTGTCGAAGTGACGCCAGAATCCATTCGAATTCGGAAGCGCTTCTTGCTTGAGCATGAGCGTAAAAAAGAAAGCCGCAAGGCCGAAAACCGCACTGACTAAATTATCCCGCTAAATTAAGAGCGTGTGGCTGCGAGTAATATAGGCTTGTCAGTCTGTGCGGCTATTAAAATTTAGACACTTTAGGAAAGCGCCTTTTGGCGCTTTCCTTTTTTATAAAAGAGACTTATTTGATTGTGTAGACTACGCCAACTCGTGTGACCGTATCCGTCTTTTTGAAGCCAACTGGTACATCTGTGTGGTGATCAACACGGAAAGAGGCGCGCGCTGCGAGGTTGCCCATAAGCTGTGCTGTGATGCCTGTGTCGTTCCAAATGTAGGTGTCGCTATCAGACCAAGTCAATTCAGTGTCGTTGTAAAGCGAAACATTCTCATTAAGCTTGAAGTCAAAATCAGAGAAAGTGCGAACAGCGATGTCATTGTTGCGCTCACTCGCGAAGCCGCCGGGAGTGCCTGCTGCTAGACGCACTTTTTGTGAACGGTAGCCAATGCCGCCTTCTAGGTTCCAGCTGATAGGGGCCGGCAAGACAGCCTTATAACCAAGACCCGTGCCGATGAAGTACCCATCTTTATAAGCGCCGAATTCGTCCTGAAAATATGACCCATTTCCGTAAACGTAAAGACGGTCATTTAGATCGCGGTCTAGCTGGTAGCCAAGGTCAAAACGGTTTTTGTTCTGAGCGCCGCTGACTTTTCCGTAATCGGCGGAGGCATTGAACTTGTGACGCCAGAGGTCGCTCTCTTTTTTAAGTTTTACAGCTGCGCCAATATCGGTTGTCTTTGTGTTGCCCGTCGTTTTCGATCCAGCAAGAGAGGCTTCGCCTGACCATCCGCTATCGTCAGCGAAAGCGGTTGATGTGAGGCTAAGGGCCATGAGGGAGGCCGCGCAGAGTTTGGTGAACATAGTCTTTTCCTTTCGTTCGGTTAAATTTGAGCGGCGGTATAAGGAGTTATGGTGTATGAAAGATGAACAATTCAAGCACGGCTCAAACACTGCAAAAATGTAATTTTTAGTCCATTTTCCAGCACCAACAGCGCCGTCCTGTGGGGACTGCGTGTCGCTTTGCCTGTCTTGAGTAAATCGGTGGCGGTTAGGTTCAGGGCGGGGTGAAACCGCCTCGCAGGTCTGGCGTGCTGATCATCATATCC
>JBPOEZ010000007.1:0-157612 GCA_051252005.1 Alphaproteobacteria bacterium
TGTTACTAAGTTTTGCATAACTATTCTCCCACGTATGCAGTTGTTAAAGGGACAAACCCCACAGGAATGTCCCTGATGAAACCGTTCTAACAAGTCGGTGTTACGATCCATTTAAGTAACGTGGTAAATTTGCGGTAAATTTTCATGCCCTCAGAATCCCTAGTATTTATGGGCAAAAGACCCGCCAAAATAAGACCATATTTAAACGCAAAAAGGCCGCTCTGGAGAGCGACCTTTTCATTAGATATAGTCCTGAGGACTAAGTCGTTGTCATGCTTCCGGCAACAGACGTGAACTGGTTGTTCAATGACTGACCGAGAAGACGAGCACCGCCGATGATCGCTACACCGATAAGCGCTGCCATTAGGCCGTACTCAATCGCTGTTGCACCAGACTCGTCTTTAATAAAGCGTGTTACTAAGTTTTGCATAACTATTCTCCCACGTATGCAGTTGTTAAAGGGACAAACCCCACAGGAATGTCCCTGATCAAGCCGTTCTAACAAGTCGGTGTTACGATCCATTTAAGTAACGTGGTAAATTTTACATGAAAAAGAATTCGCAGGGATCTCCACGCAATAATTTGTAAACCCTTCATTCACTACATTTTGGTAGAGACACGTGAGTCGAAAGGGTTCAGCATGTATTTCAAAGCCACACTATCAATATTAGTCGCCAGTACGGTCTTATCAATGCCCGCTATGGCAGGAGGCAATACAGTCCCTAAAATGACGGCTTCTATACCCCACACAGCACCAGCTATCGTAATGACCCCGCAGCAGATTAGTGTACCTCTGATAAGCACGCCTCAGTCATTTGAAGTCGAATTGAACCGCACAGAAGTTGTTTACCTTCCCGAATCTGCAGCCGCTATCGTGGTTGGCAACCCCTCCGTCGCCGATATCTCAGTCCATTCCGAAGACACAATTTTCATCGTAGGGCGCGGATATGGCACGACCAACATCATTATCCTCAATAAAGCAGGCCAGACAGTTATGAATGCCGACATTACCGTTGTCGGAGCAAGCTCTGTCAATAATGTCCGCGTCTTTGCAGGCAGCACCTCAAAAAGGTCTACCTATAACTGCTCACCCTATTGCCAGCCCTCCCCTAACCTTGGGGACGACCTTGCCTTTATGGGCGCCAACAGCACACAGACAGAGCAAATTTCCAATAATTTCGCATCGGGCGCGTCCGTTACACGAAATACCCAGACGATCGGGCTCGCTAATGAAAGTTACAATCCCAACTCAGCCGCTGCCACAGGTAGCTTCAGTCCTCAAAACCCAGACGGACGATAATAAAAGGCCAATCTGAAGGTTCGAAAAACACCCTGCTTTAGAAACAAAAAGCGGCCCAAGTGCCGCTTTTTTTATATTTTGACCTTGGGGAGACCTCAGAGACCCACCCTTCAAACTATTTGAGAATTAGCAGCAACTCTCACGTTGGCTAGGATCCGTTGTAACCTTAGCTTTGCCCTGCTTTGTTTCTTGAGGGTCGCGGCGTCGCACTTCGCAGTTCGGTGTCTCAAACAACACATCTTCAGTGATAGGAATAGCCGATTCTACAGCGATGAACATATCTGCGTAAGGCTCTGCCTGCATCAAATGAAACGTTTTTTCGCATACGGCAGAACGTTCACCACGCCGGAATACGTGTCCATCATCATCTTGAACATTCCGCCATGGACCTTTGTAAATGACCGCTTGGTTTTTTTCGAGGCACACGCCTTGCTTACCTTTATAGGCCAAATAGGTCGCCGCACGATACTCAATGCCTTCGACAATCTGCCAAGGCTCCATGTCCAGCTTATCCAGCGTAATGCCGTGAAAACCTGCAGTTTCCAGCGCAAGGCCGAAATCATCTTCTGTCATCGCGCCGGAAATGCACCCTGACCAAAGCCGCGCGTCTTGCTTTAGGCTTTCCGGACTGTCCTCATCAGAGACAATATCGGATACAGCGACACGGCCGCCAACTTTCAAAACTCTAAACATCTCTGCGAAAAGTTGCGCTTTCTTCGTATCGGAGACGAGGTTAAGCACGCAATTAGACACAATCACGTCAATGCTATTATCGGGGATCATGGTCATTTCGGATTTCAGCCGTAATATTTCGGCTTCCATCTTTTCCATGTCGCTGGCACTTTTCACCGGGTGTTCGTTGAGCCAAGCATTTAGGTCATCATGATCAAGTTTCAAATCCTCAATATGCCCCCTCCGGAATTCAACAATGTCATAACCCAAAGTATCTGCAATAACTGGCGCATTGACCCGCGCGAGTTCTAGCATATCATCGGTCATATCAACGCCGATAACGCGGCCTTTAGGGCCCACGATCTGCGCCGCGATAAAGCAGATTTTTCCACCGCCCGAGCCGAGATCCAAAACAACATCGCCTTCACGCACATAACGAGACGGGTCACCGCAGCCATAGTCTCGATCTAAGACATCCTGAGGAATGATCTTCAAATATTGCGGGTCATAATCGATGGGGCAACATAAGGCCGCCTCTACCGCCTGAGCGCCCGCTGCGTAACGGTCTTGCACATCTTCGCGCACATCTGCATTCGTAGTCTGGGAATAATCGTCCATGCTGGCTCTCAATTTGTAAAAGTTATGAGGGCTATCTATCGAAAGTTAGGGCACGCCCCAAATAAACCTTTCGTGAGGCCGTCTTATCCCTCTTTCATCGTGCCGTGACGCATCATGAAAGGCGCTTGGGAGATTGCAAAAATGAGTGTGAGCGGGAAAAAACCAAAGAGCTTGAAATTTATCCAGAAGCTCTCCGGAAAGTTACGCCATACGACTTCATTTATGATGGCGAGGACAAAGAAAAATACTCCCCAGCGTATCGCCATAACGTTCCACGCCTTATCTGGCATGTCCATAGCCGCGCCCATCATAAGTTTGATGACATTTTTCTTGAAAAACACCCCGCCTAAAACGGCGATACCAAACAATGCATTAATCACCGTCGGCTTCATATAGATGAAAATCGGATCCTTAAATAGAAAGGCGAGCCCCACAGAGATAATAATAATCACTGTGGTGAGAAGGAGCATGTTGGGAAACTTGCCATGCTTCACACGGGAATAGATCAGCGCTAAAACAGCAACACCGGTAAAAATCGCAGCGGCGGTAAAAATCGCACCTTCATGGCCCGTACGCTGTAAATATTGGTAGGCAATAACAAAAATCGCCACAGGCCCTAAGTCGAGCCAAAGATTGGCCGGGGCAGGTTTCGGCGCGTCAATGGCGTCTAATGTAGGCGTTTCCGCTAGGTCGTTTGTATGCTTATTTTCCATGAAAGCCGTGTGCCTCAGAGCTGCGCCAAAGGCAAGAAAAAGGATCAAATGATAACCGTCTATAAAACGGCGTCAGCAATTCCTGACAACGCCGCAGCGAAAACAGGCGCGGAGAAGCTTTCCAAATCTTCTACCTTTTCACCAATACCAATGGCGTGAATCGGGAGCTTATATTTATCCGACAACGCCACAAGCACGCCGCCTTTGGCCGTGCCGTCGAGCTTCGTCATAATAATTCCTGTTACCCCCGCCGTTTCCTTGAAGGCTTCGGTTTGCGACAAGGCATTTTGGCCAACAGTAGCATCAAGCACCAACACGCAGTGATGCGGCGCAGTCTCGTCTTGTTTTTTAATAACGCGGACGATTTTTGAAAGCTCGTCCATCAGCTCACTACGGTTTTGCAGACGGCCCGCCGTATCGATCATAACAATATCAAAGGCCTCGTTTCGCGCGCGGTCAATGGCGTCGTAGACAAGACCGGCGGCATCTGCACCCAGATTACCAGACATAACCGGCGCGCCGGACCGCTCGCCCCAAACGGATAATTGTTCAACGGCAGCTGCGCGGAATGTATCACCTGCGACGATCAAGACCTTTTTACCCTCGTCCGTATAGCGCTTGGCGATCTTGCCAAGGGTTGTTGTTTTGCCTGAGCCGTTGACGCCGACAAAAAGCATGATTTGCGGTTTATTCTCGCCTAGAATAATCGGTTTTTCAAGCGGGGTCAAAATATCGGAGATCACATCGGCCAATGCGATCTTTATTTCCATATCAGTGACTTCTTTGTCGAAACGGTCTTTGGATAAAAGCGCCGTGACCTTCATCGCCGGACCCACCCCCAAATCGGACGCTACAAGCAGGTCTTCAAGATCTTCGACAGCCTGTTCGTCAAGCTTTCGCTTCGTGAACACGGCCGCCATGTTGTCCGACATACGGGACGTGGATTTCCGAAGACCCGTTGAGACACGCTCTAAAAACCCATCAGCAGGGTCAGGTTGCGCCGCATCGCGCGCCTTTTTCTCTTCGCGTGCCTTACGAGCAGCAGCGAGGTCAGCAGCGGCTTTTTCCTTCGCTATTTGCTCTAGCGCTTCTTTTTCGCGGGCGGCTTTTTCAATGGCGTATTTGTCAGCAGCAGCTTTGTCAGCCGCTATTTTTTCCGCCGCTATTCGTTCCAAGTCTGCACGCTCTTTTGCTTCAAAGGCGGCGCGGGCTTTGGCTTCAGCCTCTTGCTTGGCTTTGAGGGCGGCAGCTTCACGTTCGCCCTGCTCTTTACGCGCTTTTTCTAGAGCGGCTTTCTCTTCGGCAGCGCGGCGGGTATCAAGTTCGGCTTTTTCTTGCGCCGCCTTGGCTTCGGCAGCATGTTTTACCGCAAGCTCCTCGGCTTGCCTTTTCTTCTCTATCGCTAAGGCTTTAGCCGCTTCGACATCTTTGCGGGCTTGTGCTTCCGCACGTTCACGTTCTTCGGCTTCAATGCGGGCCATCTCATCCGCATTGTCTTCTGTTTCCGTTTCTTGGCCCGATGATGTGCCGGCATCTTGTTCCCGCGCCGATTTAAGCGCGGCAGCATTAATAGCCGCCATACGCGCGGCCATTTGGTCATCGACGAGTTTTTGCTGCGCAGCAAGCTGAGCCGCGTCTTCGGCGATTTGTTCGTCCTTGGACTTTCCGCCGAACATTTTTTTGAAAAACCCGCCAGATTTTTTCTCTGCTTTTTTCTCTGCTTTTTCGTTCTCGTCTACCATTAGAGAATGTGTCCTGTGAGATGATCGTCCGTTTGGCCCGTTAAGCTTACGCGCGCTAGGCTACCGCCTTTGGGCGGATTGTCCACCTTTACAAGGCTAAAATCCGGTAAGCGGCCAAGGCCTGTATCTTCAAACAAAGCAATATCTATATCGCCGATCCGGGACTTAAGGTGTGCAGTAAGGACAGCGTTTCCGGCGGCGCGCAAAACTTTCGCGCGGGCCTTGACTGCCTTGCCGTTTACGGGCGGAATTTTTGCAGCAGGCGTGCCTTCGCGCGGAGAAAACGGAAAAACATGGAGCCATGGGATACCAATTTCCGCAATAATTAGACGCGAGTTTTCATGCATGGCCTCGTCTTCGGTCGGGAAGCCCGCAATCAAATCTGCGCCAAACGTCATTTCAGGCCTCGCCGCTTTGAGACGGGCGCACAGCCTTATCGCATCTTCGCGCGAGTGCCGTCTTTTCATACGCTTCAAAATCATATTATCGCCGGACTGAAGCGATAGATGCAAGTAAGGCGCCATGCGAGAGTCTGTTGTCAGGGCCTCGAACAAAGCTGGGTCAATTTCAGCAGGATCAATGGAGGATAAACGCAAACGCGGTAGATCCGGCACAAGCTTTAACACGCGGCGAATCAGGTCACCAAGCGGCGGCGTCGCCGGAAGATCCCCGCCCCATGAGGACAGATCAACCCCCGTCAAAACGACTTCTTTATATCCCTGAGCAACCAAGGCTTTAACGTGGGCGACAACCTCCCCTGCCGGAACGGAACGCGCGCGGCCTCGGCCATAAGGAATGATACAGAACGTACATCTATGATCACAACCATTTTGCACTTGTAGAAAGGCGCGGGTGCGGCTTTGTGATTTTTCCAGTTCTCTGTTACCGCCAGAGATCAACTGCGGCGCGGTTTCTTCCACGCTCATAATGTCATTCACGAGGATTTTTTCAGTGCCCAAGCTGTCAGGGTCAAACGTTCCTGCGAGCATTTTTTCGGCATTGCCTATGACGTGATCAACTTCGGGCATATCCGCAAAATCTTGCGGATTAATTTGCGCCGCGCAGCCCGTAACAATCACGCGGGCGTCTGGATTATGTTTACGGGCTTTGCGTACGGCGTTTCGTGAATCCGCCACTGCAGCGTTAGTGACCGCGCACGTATTGATAATAATCGTGTTTTCGAGACCTGCGTCGCGGGCATGACCTAGGGCGACATCGCTCTCATAGGCATTGAGGCGGCAGCCCAGCGTAATCACTTCCGCGGGTTTATTCTTTTTTATGTCAGAGGCTTGGCTCATATCTGCGCTATTTGGGGGCTCGCACCTAAACGGTCAAGCATTGTTACAATATGGCGGCTCGGTCTTTTTCTAAATGACAGAAGAAGTGGCCTAAACTTGGCCTTCAAATTCCACTTCAACGGGGCCAGTCATGATGACGTGATCATCGGCTTCGCGCCACTCTATGTGCAATACCCCGCCGTCCATTTCGACCGCAACTTTTCGGCCTGTGCGCTTTTGCCGAACGGCAGCTACGGCAGCGGCGCAGGCGCCTGTCCCGCACGCGAGGGTCATACCAACACCGCGCTCCCAAACTTTCAGACGGATTTTATCTTTGGCGTCCACACGCGCAAAACCGACATTGGCTTGTTCAGGGAAAAGGGGATGAAATTCGATCATCGGCCCGACTTTTTCGGGTTTCGCTTTTTCGAAATCCTCAACAAAAAAGACGCAATGCGGATTACCCATGCTGACCGCGCCAGGGTTGGACAAAACAGGATTGTCAATCGGGCCTACCTTTACGTCAATATGATGGGTATGCATGATTTCCTTGAGCGGAATTTTGTCCCATTCTAGTTTCGGCGGTCCCATATCCACACTGACTTGGTGATCGCCAGCAACGGCGCAAAGGAGAAGCCCATCATTGGTTTCCAGCACCATTGAGTCCGTATGAGTACCTTGCATATAGAGCCAAGCGGCGCAGCGGGTCGCATTTCCGCAAGCATTGACCTCAAAGCCTTGCTGATTCCAAATTTCCATAAACATATCTGCGCCGGAGTTTTTTGGCGCGCGTAGAACAATGACTTGGTCAGCCCCTTTTGGGCCCATTATATCATTACCCGGTTTTGAAATATCACGGACTTGCGTCTCTGACAGGGTAAACCCCGGTGCCATTCTCGCATCGAAAAAGGCGAAGCGGTTCCCCGCGCCATTCATGATTAAAAATCTCATAGAGTGCCTATAGGCCGACGTATGAAACTGAGCAATAGCCCGCTTCGAGCTCAAACATAAAGCGCAAATAAATAGCTAAGCTGAATCCGCTAGCCAGCTAGCCGTTGTTCTTTATTACCCGTATGAATTCTTACCATATCAGAGAGTTCTTCGGCAGAAACGGGCTTGGTCATAAAGTCATTCATACCCGAGTCGAAACAGGCATTTCTATCATCGTCAAACGCATTCGCGGTCAACGCCACAATCGGCAGTCCTTTCGAACGGTGATCCATAGATCGAATTTTCCGCGTCGCTTCCAGCCCGTCCATATTGGGCATTCTCATGTCCATAAAGATCATATCATAGGTTGCATTTTTCATAGCTTCGACCGCGAGAGCGCCGTCTTCGACGACTTCCACGAAACAGCCTTCAGCTTCAAGTAATGTTCGTGTGAGTAAAGCATTGATCGCATTATCTTCAGCAAGCAATATGCGCGTGCCCGTACCGGCTGGTGCGTCGTTTTCGTCTGAGGCAGTGTCTGTGATTACTTCGGTTGGCTCCTCGTCTGAAATGCCAACGGCTTTTGCAATAACGGCGTCGCGCCAATTATTACCGAGCACTGAATTTTCGCTTTCGAGCGGAAGAGCTCTTCGCTCAAAGTCCCTTTGTGGTTCAGCCCGCGGCTCAGCGGACTTAGTCGCTTGCACCGGCGCTTCCGCATAGGCCTGCGGAGCAGTCTCAGCCGGTCTCTCTGCTAAAGTTTCCAATGGGACTTCAGTTGGCGGTATTTGATTCTGTATAGGCTGAGCTCGCTCTTGCGGCGCTTCCATAACGGGTTCATAAGCCGGTAGCTCCGCTTGAGTGTGCTGCTCCATTGGCGCTTGCGGCGCAGCAACAGGCGCGGGCTGTTGTTGATTAACAAAAACCGTAACGTCACGCGCAATCGACAAAACACTGCCATCAGCTAGTGATGTTTCGAGCCAATCATAAATCACGTCTCCAGAGGGTTGAGGGACACGGGCTTCAAAACGCGTTGAAGAACCCGGTGCTTGCGGCTCTGGCCAACCAGTAATGGTATTACCCGCCCAAGTGTGCACTTCGCCGCCGTAAATTTGCAAGAAAGCGGCGTTAACAACAAGAATACGGCCCGAAGGGTCGCGCTTCATCATTGGGCCTGGCCATGTCCACATTTGTGCAGCAAATATTTCGTCCGATGACATGCCATACCTCATTCGCTCCCGAGAATACGGGATTCTCTACCAATATTAAGACTTAATCTAAAAATTGTCTTACCAAGAAAGGACAAATGCGCCTTTTTTTCAAATAGAATGGTCTTTTTACTGTTTTTTACAAAATCACACGCATAGAGCGCCTACGATCCGCCCTTAACACCAACTTTAGAGCCTTGTGCGCGCGAATCACTTAAACCTTTCCTCGCACGCCTATGGGACAGGGCTTCTGCAATATGCAGTCGATGAATTTTCTCTGATCCGGCCAAGTCTGCTAACGTCCGAGAGAGCCGCAAGACACGGTGATAGCCCCGCGCCGTAAGGCCGAGTGTTTCCGCGGCGCGAATGAGCAGCGCCTGCCCGTCGCGGTCAAGTTCAGCGACATGATCCAGTAAGTCAGGTGTAAGTTCGGCGTTCACAAGGCCGCCATTACGCTCAAGCTGTATCATCCGCGCGCGCGCTACTCTCTCGGCAACCTCTGCGGTGCCTTCAAGCGACGGCGGCAAAGCAAGGTCAGCGGGCGTCACTGCAGGCACGTCAATTTGAATATCCATTCGGTCCATAAACGGCCCTGATATACGGGCCTGATAATCAGCCGCGCAGCGCTCGCCTCGGCGGCAGGCAATACCGTCCGCGCCCCCGCTTCCGCAGCGGCATGGGTTCATCGCCGCAATGAGCTGAAACCGTGCCGGATAACGCACATGGGCGTTAACCCGCGCGACACAAATTTCCCCCGTTTCCAGAGGTTGCCGAAGGCTGTCCAAAACATGCGGGGTAAATTCGGGGAGTTCGTCCAGAAACAAAACGCCGCGATGAGCAAGAGACGCTTCGCCTGGGCGGGCCTTTACACCGCCGCCGACCATAGCCGGCATAGAGGCAGAGTGATGGGGACTACGAAACGGTCTTTGGCGGGACAACTGTCCACGCTCCAAAAGTCCTGCCACACTGTGTACAATTGAAACGTCTAAAAGCTCTTTTGCCATAAGCGGTGGAAGCAACCCCGGCAGACGCGCTGCAAGCATAGATTTCCCTGATCCGGGAGGGCCGACCATTAAAAGATTATGTCCGCCAGCCGCCGCTATTTCGAGGGCGCGTTTCGCTGTTTCCTGCCCTCTCACATCTTTCAAATCACCGGCCGTCTCGCGGTCGAGAAGCTCGCCCGGTGCAGGCCGCGTTAATATCTGACGGCCTTTAAGATGATTCATAAGCTGAATGAGGTTCTGCGGCGCTAAAATAGAGAGATCACCCGCCCAAGCCGCCTCAGGACCGTTCTCATGCGGGCAAATAAGACCTAATCCGTCGGCATTAGCCCGAACGGCAGCAGGCAAAGCTCCCGGAACACGGCTGATGGAACCGTCCAGAGCAAGCTCGCCAATCGCCATATAGTCTTCTATAGCATCCGCGGGAATAGCCCCCATCTCGGCCATAAGGCCTAGCGCTATGGGAAGATCGTAATGCGCGCCTTCTTTGGGAATATCAGCGGGGGCAAGATTGACAATAGTGCGCCGGTAAGAAAGTTCTAGCCCAATGGCCGTAAACGCCGCCCAAAGACGATCACGCGATTCAGCAACAGATTTGTCGGCAAGCCCGACAATAGAGAAGCCCTTACTTTTAGTGGAGACTTGTACTTGCACATCAACCCTTCGGGCTTCCGTGCCTTCAAACGCGACTGTCGATATTCGTGCAACCATAGCGCCTCATAAAACAACGAAGCGAACAAAGCAAGAACTTATTGAGATACCCTACCCGCGTCCCACACACCGTATGGCTTTAAATCCGTCAACACCCTTCGCAAACAGCAAAGGTTTTCGAGACGGGTGCAGTGGATCCCGCATGAAATAGCCTTTTCCGGTTTGCCGGATTATTAAAGACCAATGCGTTCGCCCGCTTGGCAGAATAAACCGCGCGATCGGATAATAGCCATCCGCGAGGCAGGACTGGATAATTTCGGCGCTGACCTCTGTATGGAATCGCGCTTTAAATTGCCCCTGCGTAACTCGGCTAATACCAGACCACACGAGCTGTCCTGACTTTGTATAGCCGCCCTGTTCTTTCAGGCGGGCGTTCAAAAGTCCCGGATCGACAGAATAACCAAGGTTCGTAAGCGCCATTGATGTAGCCGTCACAAGGCAGCCCTCAGCTTTCATGGTTGCACCGGAACCGCCCATGCGTTCCTGAGCCCAGCGCTTGTCATATTGTGAATATGTGATTCGATCCGGCAAAGAGAGTCCCTCTTTAGCCGGAAGCTTTCTTATATTTGCGGATGACGTGCACCCCATTAAAAATATACCAATAATAAAAGTTGCGCCCAACGCTCTCATCATAAAACTTTCTCCGCCCCAGAGTAAATTCAAACGCTCACTGGATTTTAATACCCAATGATAATTTAATTAAATAACAGATTTGGCCCTAAAGGCCTTTTCGTCAAGTTGGTTCTCCCATATGGCGATTTTTAAGCCATAGCTAAATCGTCACTTATTACATCGTTACCGCGCTCTAATCGCCAAGAACAGCAGGCTTTTTGTAATATAGAGCCAAGCCATTCGTCGTCGACATACTGTCAGATTGCGTATTCAGTACAGTGCGCATGCGATCAAGAACAAGCGTATCAAGCGTGATGATAATAGCCGTCACATAAGTTGCATACTCTGCTGAGACGCCGTGGCTACCAAGAATTTCATGCAACAATACAACCGACGAACTTGGCACGCCGGCAGCTGAAGTGGCATAAACCATGGATTGCAAAGCAATCACGATCCGGTCAACCATGGATGTTTCAATACCGTACGCCTGCAAGCCATAAAGTGACATGAGCGTCAGCCCCATCAGCGTTCCCACCATATTGATAGTCGCACCGATTGTATAAAACGGAGTAGCTTCATCCGCGTTGGCACCGAGTTGATCACAAGCAACACGCGTGGCCGGAAGCGTCGCCATAGAGGAACTGGTCGCGAGGGCAACAATTGCCTGCGGCCCCAAAGCGCGGGCCATGAAGCCAAGCCCGTGCTTCAGAATGCGGGAACTTATGAACACCATAATAAACCAAACTACGAGCATAGAACAAATATAAACAGGGATAAGACGGGAAAGCTCCATTAAGCTTTGCAGACCGCCATCACGATTAAGCGCCAAAGTGAGCGAGCCAAACACCGCCAAAGGAATTGAAACCCACAAAAATTTGATGAAACCTGCAATAAACAGATCAGATACAACATCAGCCTGCTGACCTATGCCGGGATGCTTACCTTCTAAGCTTTTGAGTGCTCTGCCAAGGAACAATCCACCGTAAATTGAGATCATAAGCGGGCTTGTGAGAACGCCGTATATTTTCTTCATCAAAGGAATCGATTCGATCTGTCCGGCATCCGTTAAACCCAGATCCGCAGGCGTAGAGAATATCTGCATCGGAAAGAGCGAATATGCGGTTACAGCCACAACCGCCCCGATAAGCGAGAAAAAGATAAAGAACGCCATGACACGTGCAAATTTCGCCCCCATACCGCCGCGTGATATGGCAATCGATGCGCCGATGGACAAAATGATCAGTGCATACATAACGGGTTTTAGCGGTACAAATAACGCATCTTTGGCGAGGCCTGCGATAGACTTCAAAATATAGGTGTCGCCCATTTGAATCGGCGAAACCAAGAATGTCGCGCCAGCGAAATAAGCGCCAAAGGCTATGGTGGCTGAAATCGCGACCAGTATCAGCAGAGACGTCTCGTAATAGCGTTGCATATATTTATTCCCCTATTTACGCCGCATATCTGTGAGGCGCTTGCTTATTTCATTTTGTACTATTTTAGTTTGAGCCCTACATAGACTCTTCAAAGTCTTTTTGTCGTTTCGACATATCTTCTGGCGAAACATCTTCGACGTGTGTCGAGAATGTCCAGCTATAATGGTACTTATCCGTCACCACCGCCGTGCGGTCACCCCAGAACATAGTCTCTGGCGCGCTCACGCCCGTCATCCCTGCACTTACGGCCCGTTTGTAGGACGCGTCTACGTTCGGCACATAAATATAAAAAGCTATGGAGCCGGGCTGCGTCGGCGCTTTGCGAGGGAACCATTCTACTTCCTCCCCGAAGAACAAGCAGCTATCGCCGACCCACATTTCGCCGTGCATGACCCAGCCATTTTCGTCCGTCATAAGGCTTACTTTTTCTGCTCCCAGAGCCGTTTCGTAATAGCTGGACGCCTCTTTGGCATCCTTAAACATCATATTGGCGATTAAGTCCTGATAACCGTCCGGCTTATAAGACATCTATTCCTCCATGAGCTGCGAGGCGAAGTAAGAATAAATAAGCGCTTGAGAATGCGCCGTTTCTTCAAGGTTCGCCGCGCCCGCATGGCCGCCGTCAATATTTTCATAGTAGACAAACGGGTAGCCCATATCTTCAAGGCGCTGCGCAAACTTACGAGCATGCGCAGGATGGACGCGGTCATCTTTGGTGGACGTATAAATATACGGGATAGGGTAATCCGCGCCCGCTTTGATATTATGGTACGGAGATAGATTACGAATAAACTCGCCTTCCTCGCCCGTATCATCAGGATCCCCATATTCGCCGACCCACGACGCGCCCGCAAGAAGCTTATCATAGCGGTGCATATCGAGAAGCGGGACGCCAATCGCTACAGCCTTAAAAAGGTCTGGGCGCTGGGTGAACATAACACCCATCAACAAGCCGCCATTAGACCGGCCATGCGTTCCGAGATGATCCGCGTCTGTGACTTTACGGCTAATTAAATCTTCGCCAACAGCAATGAAATCATCATAGACGATCTGGCGCTTGGTCTTCAAGCCTGCTTGATGCCAAGAGGGCCCAAACTCGCCGCCGCCGCGCGTGTTAGCCACGACGTAGACGCCGCCGCGCTCTAGCCACGCACGGCCAATGGTCGCGCTGTAGCTTGGGTTAAGCGAAATTTCGAAACCACCATAGCCATATAGCAAGGTTGGGTTTTTACCGTCCATTTTGAGGTCTTTTTTATGAACAATGAAATATGGTACTTTCGTCCCGTCGGTAGACGTTGCAAAGTTTTGCTCAGCGGACATAGACGCGCTATCAAACCAGCTTGGCAGAGCCTTCGCCTTTTTGATCGCCATGGATCCTGTATCTACAGACCAAAGCGTATCAGGCTGAAGAAAACTTTCGGACGTAACGAAGGCGATATCTTCTTTGGAATTTGTACCGCCGATAGACACATTCCCGTTCTCTGGGAAATCAAGCTTGGTCGATGTCCACTTCCCGCCTTTGAAATCAAAGGCATGGGCGGAGCCGGATACATTGTCATACAGGCTTAAAAGGAGCGCGGCTTTTGTTGCGCCGAAATTACCAATAGATTGCCGCGCATTGGGCTGTAGAACTTCGTGAACTGTGTCGATTTTGCCGGACTTCATGAAGTCAGCAATCGAGTAAGATACAAGCGTTCCAGTTTTGTGGCCCTTCCAATCTTCTTGCAAAGTGACAAGCTGTTGTCCTTTGAACTGATCCGCCAAATTAGATTTAAGCGGCACAGGCACCTGCACAGGTTTAAACGCATTTTCGCCAGTGCGGGGAATCCAGTAATATTCCGTCTCGTAAAATGTCGTTGCGCGGACAACCAAAATCTCGTCGTCGCCGTCTGCGTTTTCAAAGCTTCCCGGGAATGTCCCAACGTCTGCTTTTTCGCCGCGCATCAACTCTTTCGCGGCGCTCATCGGTGTGCCGCGCGTCCAAAGCTTAGCCACCATCGGATAGCCGCTATCGGTCATCGTGCCATCGACAAAATCAACACCAATTAAAAGATTGTCCTTGTCCAGCCAAGACGTACCGCCTTTGGATTCAGAGAGAACAAACCCGTCTTTGACAAATGACTTGCTCGCCACGTCAAATTCGCGGCGCTCAACAGCATCTTTGCCGCCATTTGATAAATTCACTATGCACCGGTTATAGTCAGGACCCAGACAGCTATTGCCCTTATAAACCCAGTTTTTGCCTTCTTTTTTCGCAAGAGCGTCGATATCGAGAATGGTTTCCCATTCAGGGTTTTCTGTCGCGTAGCTTTCCAATGTTGTCGTCCGCCAAATGCCTTTAACATGCGTATCGTCCTGCCAGAAATTATGCGCCATGCCGTTGCGATAGGAAATATAAGGAATTTTCTCAGGGGAATTGTAAACCTCAAGAAGCTCGGCCTTCATCTCTTTATAGACGTCTGTCTCCATTTCCGATGCAGACATCGCGTTCCAAGCTTTGACGGTTTCAAGGGCTTTCTCGCCCTCAACCTCTTCCAGCCAAATGTGGTCGGCATCTGTCTGGCCTGGCGTTGTGTACTCTATCATAGCGGATCTTATCGGTGTTGTTGCGTTCGTCTCAGTCATGCCTGCCTCTGAAGATGTGACGGCCTCTTTTTTTTCGCCGCACGCAGTTAAAACCAGCGCCGTACCGAGCATCAATGATGTGAATGAATGAATCGTTTTCATGTATTGTCCCTGCGTATTTTTATTTTTGCGTAGATAAGCGCAGAACGAGCCGTGATGCAAGGACGAGTTAAGCCGCGCCTCGGCAAAGCGCTACAATGTCTTTCCCAGACATTTTAGGCGACCTTCCGCTTAAAAATGCAGCTTTCACACGCGCCATAACCGCCGCATTGATCGGCGCGCTCTGCCCTGTGCTCTCTGCCAGCTTCACAATTTCGCCTTGAAGATAGTCAATCTCCGTCCCTCGCCCCATTTCAAGGTCATCAAGCATAGAGCTTCTCGCCCTTTTATCGATCCGCAGGATCAGCCGCATAATCGGCGCAAACAAAATATTCGGCAGCCTCAGGGTCTTAATTGTTTTTGTAATCGATGTTTTGCCAAACTGCGCGGGGGTTATGCCTGCGCCTTTCAAGACTGACAAACCCTCTTCGATCATCATGGAAAGGGCCAGCCTGTAAGGTTTCTGCCGCAAGCCCTCATGCAGGGTTCCGCCGAGCAGCGTATTCAGACCGTTATTGAGGTTCACCAAAAGCTTTCCCCATTGCACAGCTTTTACATCCGGTACGGTTTTTAAAATTTGTCCGCCGCCTCCAAAGGCGCCGACCAACGCGCCGACGCGCGGATCATCATGGCTTTGTACAATAAGGTCTCCCTCAGTTCCGCTATGAAAACGGCCTGCCCCTGTGCCCGTCACATTGAACGGCACAATCGCGCCAAGGACTATGGACGCGGGAAGCTCGGCCTGTATCGCATCAGCATTACGCACACCATTTTGAAAACTTATGACCAAAGCCTCTTTATCCAAAAACGGCTTAATTGACCGCGCAGCCTCTGTGCTGTCTTGAGATTTAACGCAAACTAAAACGATATCGCATCCGGCGGCCGCTTCAGGCGTAAGCGCAAATTGAAAGGCGTCCGGTGTCAACACAATGTCACTGCGTTCATAGTGTGTGAGAGTTAGGCCCTGTTCTGCTAAGTCCTTTTGGAAGCGCGGCCGCCCAATAAACATCACATCCGCGCCGCCTTTCACGAGCTGCCCTCCCAGATAACATCCGATGGATCCGGCCCCGAGAACCGCGACTTTGAGAGACGTGTGAGTTTTCATAGGTTTTGCTTACGCCATCACGCCTGAAACGCAATAAAGAAACGTCAATGAAAATGAGTCGCAACAGGATTGACAATCATTCTCAGTTGCACTATCTGTTTTTCATGATCCATTGCGTTTGCAACAATATCAATACGGCTAAAGTCGATCATGCCGCCGCATGCGGAGCAAAAACTGCGCGCTGCGTACAGAGTCATTGTGGAACAAATTTTAACTGCGGCATGTGCAAGTCATCTATCGAAGATCGACTTGCTTTGCTTCGCATCGAAGAAACAGTTCTCGAAGCCGCCGAATAGGTCATCCCTCGCAACTCATTTTCATGTGCACGCTTATTGTCGCGACTGATTTTCATGTGCGCAATTAATTGATAAATATAGCCTTTTTACCCCTCAATGACGATTGACCCGCCGCGCCAATCAGTGCCAATTTAAAGACTAAACTTACAGAGGAGTCAGCCATGAAAGGCGACAAAGACGTCATCGCGTTTCTCAACAAAGCGCTTAAAAACGAACTA
Source organism: Alphaproteobacteria bacterium (assembly GCA_051252005.1). Taxonomy (GTDB): domain Bacteria; phylum Pseudomonadota; class Alphaproteobacteria; order Caulobacterales; family Maricaulaceae; genus JACOMS01. Next base: position 16,564 of record JBPOEZ010000007.1, read on the forward strand.
ACAGCGATTAATCAGTATTTCCTGCACTCCCGCATGCTCAAAGATTGGGGCGTGGCTAAATTTGCAGAGAAAGAATATAAAGAATCGATTGAAGAAATGCAGCATGCGGATTGGCTCATTGACCGTATTCTTTTTCTAGAAGGCCTGCCAAACTTGCAAAGCCTTGGCAAACTCCGCATTGGCGAAAATGTTGAAGAAATCCTCGCCTGCGATCTCTTGCTTGAGCATGACGCCATCCCGCTCCTAAGAGACGGGATCGAGCATTGTGAAAAAGTGCGAGACTATGTTAGCCGCGATCTTTTCGGGAAAATCCTCGACAATGAAGAAGAGCATGTCGACTGGATCGAAACTCAGCAAGAGCTCATCAAACAAGTCGGTATTCAGAACTATATCCAAACGCAATCCGGCGCGGCTGACGCATAGAACCGGAAACATAAATAATAACGTATAAAGAAGCCGCCGACAGACTCTATCGGCGGCTTCGTGCTGTTTGCCATTGAGTATAATGAGACGTCATAACTTTCGAATTGACGCTAAATTTTTACGCCGTAAACAAGCTTATGGACATCAAACGCAACGACCCTTCAGCCCTTCGCGCTTTTGCAGAACTTAATATTGAGTGGATCAAAGAGCTTCATCATGTGGAGCCATCCGATCAACATATGTATGATCATCCCGAGAGTTATATTACGGGACGAAATTCCGTTTTCAGTCTCCATAAGGACGGCAAAGTCGCAGGTGTCTGCGCATTAAAAGAAGACGCAGACGGCGCGTTCGAGCTCACCAAAATGGCCGTGGATTCCGCCTTTCGCGGACAGGGTATTGGTATGATACTAATGGACACGGTTGAGGCTTACGCCCGCGATACGCTTGGCCTTAAACAGATTTACCTCATCAGTAACACAGTCAACAAAGCCGCTATACGTCTTTATAAACGCGCGGGCTGGCGCGTGAGCTTTAAGGGGCCTCATCCCAAATATGCACGCGCTGATATTGGCTTGGAAAAAGACCTGTGACCCCTCTTAATTTAAACAAACGTATCTTTAAGCCCGTCATCAATTCCAAAGGCGGCACGGTTAATCAAGAGAGTTTTTTTGTCTTCCGGCAAGACGGCAAAAGTCTCATGGCAAGTTATTCTGGCGGCGAGATAGAACGGGGCCATATTGTCGGCCAGTTCGAAACAAATGCCAGCGCGAGCCTGCTTTATCACTGTCTTACAAAGCGGAAGGTGTTAAAGTCCGGCAAGGCCAATGCCTGGTTCACACAGGACAGCAGAGGACGCATCGTCATTGACATGGAATGGGAATGGCTTTCAGGTGACAGCGGAAAAGGCATCTCCCGATACGAGGAAATGAAAACAAATGACACATAACCCGGATCTCCCGCGCTGCGGCTGGGTGCCGCCCTCAGACGTGCTCTATTGCAATTATCACGACACAGAATGGGGCCGTCCAATTTGGGATGACAAAGCGCTATTTTCCAAACTCATACAGGACGGCATGCAGGCTGGCCTTGCATGGATTACCATTCTGCGGAAGCGCGACACTATTCTCGAGGCCTTTGACGGGCTCGACCCCGATAAAGTCGCTTACTACACGGACGCGGATAGAGAGCGGCTCATGGGCAACACAGGCATCATTCGCTCTAAACTTAAAATCAACGCTGCCATCACCAACTCGCAAATTTTCATTAAAATGCGCGACGAGGAAGGGCTTAATTTTTCTGATTACCTTTGGGGGTTTGTCGGCGGCGCGCCCATTCAAAACACCTGGGATGAGTTTAAAGACGCGCCCGTTAAATCAGATATCTCAGAAGCTCTATCAAAAGACCTTAAAAAACGCGGCTTTAAATTTGTCGGCCCCGTCATTGTCTATGCCTTCATGCAAGCGGTCGGCATGATAAATGACCATGAAGTCACGTGCATTGCTTACATAGACTGCGTATAGAAACCTATGACCCGTATTTTGATAACAAGCCTTTGCCTCATCGCCCTCTCCGCTTGCGCCAGCTTTAATACAGAACAGGCCGAAGAGCAGCGGCTCAAAGAGCTTTGCGATAAAATCGATACGCAGCATCTCTCCCATTGCCCCGGCAATCATGTTCCGCCGCCGCCTGTGAACTAAATGATCTGAAACAATGACTAGCGCTTCACGGAAGGCCCGTTATAAATGTGCAAACAATTTTTGAGGATGCACATGCAAGCCGTTATCAGCGCCACCGGTCTCTGGACACCGGAACAATCGATTTCCAACGAAGAACTTGTCGAGGGCTTTAATGCCTATGTTGATAAGTGGAACGCGGAAAACTCGGATAAGATTGCTTCCGGCGAAAAACTGCCGCTAGAGCATTCCTCCGCTCCGTTTATTGAAAAAGCTTCCGGCATTAAGTCCCGCTTTGTTATTTCCAAAGATCCTATTCTTGATCCCAACATCATGGCGCCGCGCATTCCTGCCCGCCCAAATGAAGAACCGTCTATTCTGGCAGAGATCGCTGTCAAAGCTGCTAAACAAGCTCTCGAAAAAGCTGGCCGTAAACCAGAAGATGTTGGCGCAGTCATTGTAGCTTGCTCTAACCTACAGCGCGGCTACCCCGCGATTGCCGTCGAAGTTCAAAGCCTTTTAGGCACGAGCGGCTTTGCCTTTGACATGAATGTCGCGTGTTCATCCGCTACATTTGGCATCGAGACGGCGCGCGGGCTCATCGCGGGCGGACAAGCGAAATCGGTATTGGTCTGCAACCCCGAAATTTGTACCGCGCATTTGAATTTCAAAGACCGCGACGCGCATTTTATTTTTGGTGATGTCGCGACCGCAATACTCGTCGAAGAAGATACAATCGCTCCGAAAGACCATTGGGAAATTATCGGGTCTAAATTAGTCACGGAGTTTTCCAATAATATCCGCAATAATTTCGGCTTCCTCAATCCCTGCGCGCCTGAAGATGACGGCATGGTGGATGACCGCGGACGCAAAGGTCTTACAGACAAATTATTCACGCAAAATGGCCGCAAGGTTTTCAAAGAAGTCGTGCCGATGGTCGCTAAAATGATCACCGAAGAATCTAAAGCTAACGGCCTTGACCCAGCAGAATTAAAACGCATGTGGCTACACCAAGCCAATCTCAACATGAACTTGCTAATTGCTAAAAAAGTCCTCGGCAAAGATGTACATATTTCGCAGGCCCCTGTTGTTTTGGATGAATATGCCAACACATCCTCAGCCGGATCGATCATTGCCTTCCATAAACATTCGTCTGACTTCGCCCCCGGCGAAACTGGACTGATTTGCTCGTTTGGCGCAGGCTATAGCGCCGGCGCAATTTTCGTGCGTAAGGTGGGTTAGGTCATGCGCGGAGTTGCTATCGGGCTCATCGTAAGTTTTTTTTCGGTCGCAGCATCCGCTCAATTAGGGCCGCCGCCAACGCTCCCTTCGTCTTTCTCTGCGCCTACAACGCAGCTCTCCTATCCGCTCAGCGATATCGATAGAGCTGTGCGCGAAGCCGATAAACGCCGTAGCGACGTAGAAGAACGGCGGCTCAAAATTCAAGCCTCGCAAGGCACGGGAAACGTTGAATGTATTACAGGCGACTGCTTTGGCGGCACGGGCGTTTTCGTCAACGCAGACGGCAGCACCTATAATGGTGACCATAGCGGCGGCGTGCCGAGCGGTTTTGGCACCTATATTTGGGCTAACGGCGAAAAGTATGTCGGCGAATTTAAGCTCGGCGTTAAGCACGGCGAAGGCAATTATTACATCGAAGACGGCAGCCAATATACTGGCGAGTTTGACGGCGGCTACCCTTCCGGAAGCGGAACGGATTATTACGCCTCTGGCGACAAATATATTGGCGAGCACGTAAAAGGCCTCCCGCATGGCTACGGCACCTATTACAGCGCGGACGGCTGGGTCTTTGTGGGCGACCACGAAAACGGCCTGAGTCACGGCAGCGGAACTTATTATTTTCCTGACGGACGGAAATATGTCGGCGCGTTTAAAGACGGCGTCTTTAGCGGCCAAGGCACAGCCTATTTCGATAATGGCAAAGTCTATCACCGCGGTCAGTGGCGCAATAATAAGCCCGTTAATTAAACCCTATAATGGCCCGATCTTCCGCCAAACCTCCGCGCGCATGGCAGCGTATGCTCTCGGGCCGACGCCTCGACCTGCTTGACCCGTCTCCCTTTGACATAGAGATTGAAGACATTGCCAGAGGCCTTGCCCGTGTCGCGCGCTGGAACGGGCAAACAAATGGCGACCATGCTTTTTCAGTCGCCGAACATAGCGTCATAGTCGAAGACATTTTCGGGCAACTCAGCCCGAAAGCCTCCCGGGAAGAGAGGCTCATGGCGCTTTTGCATGACGCCGCCGAATACGTTATCGGCGATATGATCAGCCCCTTCAAACAGGCCCTAGGCATTGATTACAAAGCCTTCGAAGCCCGTCTCGAAGAAGCGATCCATGTGCGCTTTGGACTGCCCGCAAAAATGCCCGCAAAGCTCAAGAAGAAAATCAAACAGGCCGATATTTATTGCGCGTGGTTCGAAGCCACGCAAATCGCTGGTTTTTCACTTGACGAAGCCCACCAACACTTCACCGCCCCGCCTGATGGGATCGGGTATGTGATTATGCCTTTGCCAGTGCGGGAAGCAGAAATGCTATTCTTGGATCGGTTTGAGAGGTTGCTTCAAGCGTAAATTACTCTTCTAAGGTTCGAAAGGTTTCTCATATGTCGCAAACAATTCACGAACCTCTCTGGCCCCATGGCCGTGCACCCAAACAGGTAAGGGGGCGCACCCTTTAATATGCAATCTTGAGCCCAATACAGAATGATTGTATAAACCTACTATCTCGTCCCAACCTATCTTCTGCCAACCGCTTAACCCTCGATGTTCCACATAAGAACTTGTGGCCCGCAAGCGAGTCCATGAAGAAATATACGCACCAAATCCCATTAAAACTGTGAGTGGCAATCCAAGTAAAAGCCAAAAGACAATATCATCATTCGTAATCACGGAACTTATTGTCATCATCCCGAATGCAATACAAAATACAGTGCATAATAAACTTGCCAACCATGACATTATTCCAGGCTTTATAATTATTCTTCCAAGAGAATCCGTCTTTCCCTCTTTGTAGGACAACCTTTCATAGGTAATCCAAATAATTTGAATGCCAACGGCCACTACGAATGCAATTAATATGCCTCTATCCATTAAAACTTCACGCCTTTACCATTCAATCGGAGAAACTGAGTGCATGCCTTAACCGCCAAGCAATCTACCCATCATACCCCCAAACTGCAGGCGGGGCGCTTACGGGTTTGGTTGTATCAAACTCGGCCTGGAATAGACGTCCGGGGCGGGAGAGCTGATAGGTAAAGGTTTCGTCGCCGAGGCGCACGGCCCAAACATTCGTAACAGAGACGCCGAGGCCTTCTTTTTCAAACAAAGCAATCGACTCCGCATCGACGGGGAAGTTTTGCTCGCTTGCCGTGCCTGCGTCCGCTGTATCGCCGCCATACATCGTCACAGCGTCCGAAGAGCCGTCTTCGTGGCGGTGATCATGTTTAAGGCGCAGGCCATTATCCGTTTTCGTAATGATCCATGTGCGGGAGCGGTTCTCGCCCACATGAAGCGGAATTTTAATCTCGGTTTTGCTGCAATCACGCACATGCATGATCAGCGTTTCTTTGCGCCAGTCCGCGTCGGCCTCGTCAGTCGATACGATCTTGCCTTCAAACGCTTGGCCGCAAAGCTTTGAGACTTCGTCAAAAAAAGCGTCCTGAGGCGTGGCCGCTTTATTGCCGCAAGCCGCCAAAATAAGCCCTGCTGATAATCCCAAAAATAACCGCATAAATGTCTCCTATGGTTTCATTAATAGTCCGCGCCAACAGCATGCAAAACTGCACCATTTTTAGCAAGCCAGCTTTTCGCTCTTTTAGCGCCCGGATAAATATCATCAACCACAGCCCAGAAAGCGGCGCTGTGATTGGCTTCGATCATGTGGGCGCATTCATGGGCTGCGACATAATCCAGAACATAAGACGGAGCCGCAATTAATCGCCAAGAATAAGAGATGTGCCCTTTGCCGCCCCGCGTGATGCAGGAGCCCCACCGCGAACGCGTGTCGCGCACGGAGACTTTCTCAACTTCGCGGTTCAGCAAGCCCGCATAATGATGGGTAGCCGTCTCCAGCGCTTCCCGCGCGTCCCGCACCAAAAGACGGCGCGTACGGCCCGCAAATGTGTCAGCCGCCGCCGGAACGATAATCTCGCGGGCATCATGGTCGATGGAAGGCCGTCCGCGCAGGCCAGGGCGAATGAGCGTATAGGTTTCGCCCAAAAGCGTGACTTTCCCGCCCGCTACGAAGGGCTGCGCGGGCGGCAGGGTTTCTAGCTGTACGTTAATCCAGTCGGCTTGTTTTTGCGCGAACTGTCTGGCCTTCGCCACGGCTTTGCGGCCAGGGACTGTCACAATCACTTCGCGCTCTGAACTATTGACCCGCAAAGAAATCCGTCTCGCCCGCGTGGAAATACGGAACAATAGGCGCGGATCATCAGGATCGCGAAACTGCGACGCGTCAGGCGTTTTGGCGGCGGACGCCTTGCCCTCTGGCGTCTTACGCAGCTTTCCTAAGAAGCTAGACATAAATGCCCTGCTTCATATCCGATAGATGATTCCATAGCCCTAACTTAGGGCCGCACGCCCTACCTAACAAGCCATAGTCGCAGTGTCTGGCCCAACAGCTTAGAAACTCTCTATTTTCCAGTTTTCTTAAAACTCGCGAGCCGCTTTGCAATATCCTGAACGTCGCTACTATGCGTAAACACATCAACAAATCCGCCGTCTTTATCCATAAGGTAAATCAGGCTGACATGGTCAACCGTATAGCCGCCCGTTAATTCAGGGTCTTCGACCTTTTGCGCGTAAATCTTATACGCTGTTTTCGCGGCTTCAACCTGCTCCGGCGTACCTGTTAAACCCATGAGGTTTTTCGGAAAGCCGCGCGCCGTGACATATAATTTTAGACTTTCCGGCGTATCACGTTCCGGATCAACGCTGATGAAGATCGGCTGAAAAAACTCGCCTTTAGGATCGACCTGCGACTGCGCCGCGCCCATTTGCTGCAAAGCCAGAGGACACACGTCGGGGCAATAGGAAAAGCCGAAATAGATAAGCTGCGGCTTGCCCAGTATATCTTGGTCGGTGACGGTTTCGCCGTCCTGATTAACAAGCTCAAACGGGCCGCCAATTTGGGCCGTACCTGTGACCGTTACTTGACCGGACCGGGCGGTTTGTGGCTCGCATGCCGAGACCAGCGCCATAATTGCGACGCCGAGAGAAAGGAATAACGCTTTTAACATAAGTGACATTTCGCTTTAGGTTAGTAATATAGGCATCTGTAAAATGTGAAAGCGCCCATGTCCACGCCCCAACACTCTGATGTGACACTATATACCCCTGCTGATATGCGGCTGTCTCGGCGCACGGCGGGGCGTTTGCGGCGTTCAACCTTGGTTATCCTACGCTGGACCGCAATTATTGGGCAAAGTTTCGCCCTTATTCTTGTCGCTTTAGGTTTAGGGTTTTCTTTCCCGTTTTGGCCCTGCGTTCTTGTCATCGGCACAAGCGCGGTTATCAATTTAGGCGTCTCGCTTCGTATGCCGCTCGACCGCCGCGTCGGCGATACAGAAGCCGCCGCGCAGCTTGGGTTCGATGTCTTACAGCTTGCTATCCTTCTGTGGCTTACAGGCGGCATGAGCAATCCGTTTGCCATGCTTTTACTCGCGCCCGTAGTGACAAGCGCGACGACGCTGAGCCGCCCAGTTCTTTTGAGCCTAGGCCTCTTGGCCGCCGGATTTTCCTTCGCGCTCTTATATCACAGCCTCCCTTTACCATGGTCACCGCAGGGGAGTTTCGTTCTACCTTTCACCTTCACGCTCGGCCTGTGGACGGCTTTGATGGTCGGGATGGTTTTTACGTCGCTCTATGCGTGGCGCGCGGCTAAAGAATCCCGCCGCATGTCAGAAGCCCTCGCCGCAACAGAAGCCGTGCTCGCCCATGAGCAAAAACTAGCGGCCCTTGGCGGACTCGCCGCCGCTGCTGCTCATGAGCTTGGAACGCCCCTCGCTACAATCCAGATTACGGCCAAGGAAATGGCGCGCGAGCTTGATCCCGCAACACCCCTTGGCGAAGATGCCGATTTGCTTGTGTCGCAATCGCAGCGCTGCCGAGATATATTACAGCAACTTGCCGTTCGCGGAGACGAAGGCGACTTGATACATGACCGAATGAGCCTTGATGTCATGCTCAACGAAGCTGCTGATCCATTTTTCGGGTTAGGCTCAGAGCTAGATATTTCGGTCTCAGGCGAGGGAGAAGAACCCTCCCTCCGCCGCCAAGCAGAACTTCTATACGGGATGCGAAATTTCATAGAAAACGCCGTAGGCTTTGCCGATAGCTCTGTAACTATCAAAGGCACATGGGACGACACGACCCTTAAAGTCTCGATCACAGATGACGGGCCAGGCTTTGACGCCGCTATCATTGGCCGCCTCGGCGAGCCTTATGTTTCGGGACGAGGCGAAGACGAAAAGGCCGGCGGGTTAGGCCTAGGCTTCTTTATTGCCAAAACTCTGATTGAACGCACAGGCGGCTTAGTTAAGTTTGGCAACCACAAACAAGGCGGAGCATTCATTAATCTGACGTGGCCACGAGACGTGCTCACCATATAGGCGGCGATTTACTATTACTTTTTCCACAACATACCATATAAGGGGTGAAATCGTTTTATAAGCGATAGCCGGAAAGAGAGACGACCTATGGCTCAGAAAATTGGTGATTACGAAATCCCAGAAGATAATTCCATTATGATCCTTGATGATGACGGACCGTTCCGTAATCGTCTTGGCCGCGCGCTAGAACAGCGCGGATTTTCCGTCACTGCCCTAGAGACCGTTGCCGAAGCCATGATCAAGGCCAAAAATGACCCGCCAGCATTTGCCGTATTGGATATGCGGCTTGAAGATGGGAACGGCCTTACCGTTGTAGATGCCCTGCATGAGCATCGCCCTGATTGTAAAATGGTTATGCTCACTGGGTATGGCAATCTGGCCACAGCCGTTCACGCGATTAAATCCGGCGCGATTGATTATTTGGCCAAACCGGCCGACGCAGACGATGTTTGCAAAGCCCTTCTTGTGCCTCGCGGCGAAAAACCTATGCCGCCGGAAAACCCTATGTCAGCGGACCGCGTTAGGTGGGAGCATATTCAGCGTGTGTATGAGCTTTGCGGCAAAAACGTTTCTGAAACCGCGCGCCGGCTCAATATGCACCGCCGGACGCTACAAAGAATTTTAGCAAAGCGCGCCCCGCGATAGAATCAAAGCACAATGTTTGACAAAAATTCGTTTCCCACTTAGAGACGCTTTATTGACGTGTTTTGAACACGAGAGAGAGACCATGAATAATTGGCTAAATATTAACGGCGAGAAAACAGCAATGCGCCCGCATTGTTCGGCACTGCGACGGCCTATGCGAGGATAGAAGAGCATTTTTGTTTCTTTTTTGACCTCCCAGGCTGCCCTGCGGAGGTTTTTTTATGCCTCAAATTCTACACCCGAATACTTTCCAGTTCACATTTTTAAGACACATTATGACCAACACACTCAGCACACCTCAAAAAGCCGTCATGCCCAACACATGGCAGGGCGAGTTTAAAGCCCTTCTCTGGCTCGGCCTGCCTATGGGCCTCGCGCAGCTCATACAGTATTCAATCTACACAGTTGATACGGTTATGATTGGCAGACTCGGCCCTCAGGAATTAGGCGCAGCCGCTCTAGGCACTGTCATCTACTTTCTCTTTTGGATGATCGGAGCGGGCCCCGTGATGGCTGTGTCTCCGCTCGTCTCCCAAGCCCTCGGCGCAGACCAAAATAACACCCGCGACGTACGCATGTCTGTCCGTATGTCCATCTGGCTTATCGTTTTCATGACGCCGTTTTTGTTTTTATTCGTTCTGTTCGCTGAGCCTATATTGGTCGCGCTTGGCCAGCCCCCAGCCTTGTCTCTCAAGGCTTCTCATTACATGATGGCGCTTATTGCGGGCTGGCCCTTTGCGCTCGGCATCATGGCGCTTAGGAACTTCCTTGCGGCCATCGACAAAACTCTTATCCCGCTTATTTTGATTGCCGCGTCCGTACTTATTAATGCTGCGCTCAATTATATTCTTATTTTTGGAGCTTTTGGCGCGCCTCGCCTTGAACTTGTTGGGGCCGGGATTGCCTCTTCTCTGTCCTACGCTCTCTGCTTCTTTATGTTTGTTATCTATATAAAAATCGATAAAGACGCGAAGCGCTTTGATATGTTTGAAAATTGGTGGCGGCTCCATTGGCACCGAATGAAAGACGTCATTCAGCTCGGCTGGCCGATTAGCGTAACGACCCTGTTTGAAGGCATGTTGTTCAACGCTTGTGTGCTTTTAATGGGCGCGATTGGCGGAGCCGAATTAGCTGCCTACCAAATTGCACTTAACGTAGCCTCGCTCGCCTTTATGATGCCATTTGGCCTGTCCATGGCCGGAGCCGTACGTGTCGGGCTTGCGAAAGGCGCGGGTAATTATCCCGCCATCCGCCGAGCGGGACTTGTGACGATTTTTGCCTCCATTATCCTCATCATGATTTTCGCTATTCCGATTGCGCTTTTCCCCGACGGGGTCGCCGCGCTCTATCTTAATATCGCAGATGAAAAAAATACGGCCGTCATAGCGATTGTCGGGACATTCCTGCCTATCGCCGCCGCGTTTATGCTTTTTGATGCCACGCAGGTTTCCTCAAATCAGATCTTGAGAGGCCTGAAAGATGTTCAGATACCGATGGTCATGACGGGGATAAGCTATTGGGTTATCGGGTTTCCTATAGCCTTTTACTTTGGGCTTTATACGCCCGTCGGTGCAGTCGGGATTTGGTACGGCATTCTAGCCGGACTGATCACGGCCTCTATCCTGCTTGGCGCGCGACTTTGGCATTTAGGGTGGCGCCAGAAAGTTTAGGGGCCAAAGCGACTAGCGCGGCAATCGTTTAAGGCCCTTCTACTCGCGCCCGTCATAGGGTACTGAGGTTAAAAGGAATCATAAATTATGGAACTCGAAGACTTCATTCCGACCTTCCCGATGGCGGTATCATTGGTGGCCATGGCTATTCAGCTGATTTTTGGCGTGCTTGGGCTTCGGCGCGCTAAGGCAGAGACGGACCGCCAAGTTGCAGAAACGAAAAAGCAGGAAATGCTACTCGTTCTACAAACAGAAGAAAGCTATAAAGCTGACGTTCGGCAGTGGGGGCTTGAAGTCCTTGATTCCATGTCCCGCGCGCAGCAGCTCTGCACCATCATTCCTAAAACCCTCTCACACAGTGATTTTACCATCGAAAGAGCTAATACTGTGGCGCGGCTACGCGGACTATTAAACCGGGCGAAATGGCTCTTCCCCAACCTGTCCGTACCAACTCGCGAAGATCCAGAATTTAATTACTCCCCCGAACGCAATCACTCCGCCCTCGAAACGATCCTTTACACATACCACACCTTGGATCAGCTTGACCCTTATAAGCCTGACCGCCGCACAATCGCGCAAGACCGCATTCGGAAATTCAGAAATGAATTTGTCCAAGAAATGCGCCGCGCCGTAAATCCGCAAGTCAGAGGCCAAGACATCGAGGCTCTTGTCGCGGAACTTAACCGCCAAGACGGCAAAGACGTTCCAAACCCGCTTATGGAAAATACCGAAGACGCATAAATGGAACCGTGGCTACGCCTACCGGCCTCAATTATTTTAATTATGGCGGCCCTCTGGCTGATAGGCGTTGGGCTTTATAGTTTATTGCGTCCTCGCGAGGCCTTGATAGGCCTGTCAAAATTCGCAAGCACAGCCTTTATTAATTATACTGAGTTAATTCTAAGGCTCTGCGTTGGACTAGCTTTTATAGCACGCGCACCATTGAGCGATTACCCGCAAATCTCCAAAATGCTCGGCTTATTTCTCGCCCTTAGCGCCGTGATTATCATGCTCATCCCGCGCACCTGGCACGCGCGATATTCCGTCTATTGGTCAAGAACAATTCAGCCATGGGCAGTAAGGTTACTCACGCCCCTATCCATTGCCATGGGTGTTTCGATTTTACGGTTTATGTAACAACAAACCACTACTGAACCCTAACTACTCAAGACTATGCCGACCGTGTACAAGCGCTCGAAGTTTTCTAGTTGCCTCACTTATAATTCCGCGCGATATAAAATCATGGCTAAAGGCGTTTTCATTCATAACCCCGGAACACAGTATGATGATGATCCCGCTACTCAATACCACTTCCCAAAGATGTATTTAAAACGGGTTGAAGCGACCATTGGCGATAACGTTCTTTTTTACCAATCCGGGCCAAAGGGCGGCTACACCGCTACAGCGACCGTTGCAAACATTGTTCCAGACCCCAAAAACCCCAATACGCGCTATTACGCAAATATTTTACCGCGAAGCTATACCCCATTCTCAAGAAACGTTCCCTTCAGACTGAACGGAAAGTTAGCCAATTCATTTCTTGATAACGGCGACGGAACCGCAAATCGTGGAAAGCAGGTGTGGGCTGTCCGTCCTATATCCGAAGAAGATTACCTAAAGATCGTTGCACTTGCTGCTGCAGACGTCTCTGAGTTACCCCGTTTTGATAACGCTGACTTTGAGGTTGGTGAGTTTGCTCCTGAACCATTTATCTTTGACGCGGAAAGGGTGACGATTGGAGTTTTACTGAACCAGAAAGTTCGTTCCCGATTGTTTAGAGAGCGCGTCATCTCGACTTATGACAAACAGTGTGCGTTGACGGGGATGAGATTGATCAACGGTGGCGGCCGAGCAGAAGTGCAGGCAGCTCACATCAAATCGGTGCAGCATAACGGACCAGATAGCGTAAATAACGGGATTGCACTATCTGGCACTATCCATTGGATGTTCGATCGAGGCTTGCTCTCGGTATCAAATGAATATGAAATTCTCATTTCAAGAAAAGTCAACAATACTGAGGAAGTGGATCGTTTAATCAATAAAGACCGCCGCGTAATATTACCGAAACGCTCTTCTGATTGGCCTCATCCACAATATTTAGATTGGCATAGACGGCATCATAACTTTGAAGCCGCCTAAAACTTACTCTTCTAGGCTTGCGCGAAGCGGAGCTTCTTGGGGCATGCCGATGGCGTGGAAACCGCCGTCAACATGGTGGGTTTCGCCTGTGCACGAAAGGCCTAAATCCGACAAAAGATACAGCGCTGCGCCTGCGACGCCCATCGGATCCGTGTGATCTTGTAGAGCGCTGGCGGCTTTATTGAAGCGGAACATATGACGGCCAGAACCAATACCAGCGGCAGCGAGTGTTTTAATCGGGCCGGCCGAGATCGCATTGACGCGGATTTGGCGCGGGCCAAGGTCAGCGGCCATATAGCGGGTCGATGCTTCGAGCGCGGCTTTAGCAACGCCCATAACATTGTAGTTCGGGATAACGCGTTCGGAGCCCAAATAAGTCAGCGTTACCATTGCTCCGCCGTCATTCATGATCTCACTGGCTCGGCGGCCAGCATCAACGAATGAGTAGGCAGAAATGTCGAGTGCAGACTTGAAGCCTTCGCGTGTTGTATTGTCTATGAACGAACCCGCGAGCTGATCCTTGCCAGCAAAAGCAATGGCATGAACAAGGAAATCAATTTTTCCGAATTTCTCTTTAAGCGTGGCAAACGTTGCGTCCATAGTCGCATCATCCGTCACATCACATTCGCACAGAATGTCAGATCCAACAGACTCGGCGAGCGGCTTAACTCGCCTTAGAAGCGCGTCGCCTTGGTAGGTAAAGGCAAGCTCTGCACCCTGCGCCGCAAGCTGGCGCGCAATCGCCCAAGCGATAGAATTTTTATTGGCCACGCCCATAATTAAGCCGCGTTTACCGGCCATGAGATTGCCTTCTGGGTAATTTTGTTCTGCCATGTGTAATCCTATCCTTTTCAATGCCTGTGCCTACATTACAGCAGGAACGAACCTTCTAAATAGGCGGTTTTAATCCATTTGGCCAGACATGAAAAAGCAGGCCTTCCAAGAAAGGCCTGCTTTGTATTTCAGACAGAAAACCTTTAGTTCAGGTTTTCGTAAAGCTTTGGCATCCGGTTGACGGCGCGGACACAATCTTCGAAATCAACATTGATGAGCTGGCAATATTCACGCATGGATTCCCAGCGCGGCATGTTATCCCGTTTGGCAAGTGCAAGCCCCTGCTCCCGTGTGACGTGGCCTTCGCGGATTTGGTTTGAGCGTAGGGCGTCAAACTCAGTAAAACCTGCGACTTCGTGGTAGACGTAATTATAGAACGGTGCCGTGCCGTCGCCGATACGCCAAGACGTATCAACGCCCTTTGCATATTCCCAGTCATAAAGACCCAAAATGCGGTCGACTTCCTTTTCTTCCCACGGAAGATATTCGAAAATATCAATGTGCGGCTGCTTCATCAGATAATAAGAACCAAAGCCGCCGAGCGTATCAGGAATGGACAGGTTGAAATATCGCGGGTTCATGAGCGTTTCACGGCCATAATACCATGCGAGCGACATGATTGCAGAGAATGGCAGGGAGTGAATGTGTTCAACGTTGACATCGGCCTGCAGGCCTTTTGGCATCGTATCAGCAAAGCCGACTTTAAAATCGGTTTTTTCAAGATGGTTCACGCACATAAACATGTGGTTCATACCCGTTTGTTTCATGGTTTGGTTTGCGTAGTAGAAGAACTGTTTATCACCTGCCATAAATAGCGGGATCGTACCAAGGCGTGGCCGCTTCATCCAAGCATTCACATTGCGGCGAATATTGGTACGCTTCATTTTAAGATCAGCAGAAATCCAAATATGTTCGACAGATAACGCGTCGCACATACGGGCTTGATTTCGCCGGCCCAGATCTGTGACCATGCCCCAATCATATGAGAAAGCAATCGGGTTTAGTCCGAGCTCCTTTACCATCAAATGCATACCGGCTGAACTGTCCCGTCCGCCTGAGAACGATAAGATGCAATCGGGTTCCCCGGGAACGCGTTTAATATCGGCAATACGCTCTTCCAGCGCTTTAAGGCCGAGTGGCTTCACGGGCGTATAAGTATGGCAGTAATTACAAACGCCCTCATCGTCAAATTTGATGAAAGGCATAGTTTCCGGCAGGATGCAGCGCGTACAGCGCTTCATATTATCGCGAATATCGGAAAGGCGCTGAGATTTTTCTTCAATCTTGCGCATCATGCCAAGGTCTTTGGCAAAGGCCGGCGCGGTTAGTTTTTTATCTTTTGTGTTCTGATGTGTATATTCGAGCGTCTTCGTGTTCAAGCAGACAACATCGCCCGGACGAACCTGAACAATGTCTTCGCGCGCGAAGCCTTTAAGCGGCGAATCGTCAATAACCTTATAGGCAATGACGCGCTCAGAGACGAAGAACATTTCTTTCTTGTCTTTGGAAATACAGAAAAACATCGATCCTGTGTTCGACGTCAGAAGCATTGTATCGCGGTCCGTAAACAAAGCTGCAAAAGTCGATTCGCCGTACACTTCGGAGAGCAACTCTTTTGATGTAACCGTCAGGTCTTTGTCTTTGGCAAGTCGGCCTTCAATAAAGGCAGCCGCCGCTTGTGTATCGACTTCGCCGACCTGTTCCATGCCGGATTTTTCCCAGACATGTTCTGGATTGGTAATGATACCGTTATGGACCATCATAACCCGTCCGCGATCAACAGGCTGGTTGTTCTCATCAACGACTTGGCTACCATTCGTAACGAGGCGCGTGTGGCCAATACAGGCAATGCTTTCGCCCTTATCGGCGCGGCTGTCCCAAGCGCGGCCCAAAAAATCTTGATATTGTTTCGTTTTGATCATCGTCTCAGCAGACGTCGAATCTTTATACGCCGCGAGGGATGTGCTCGTTGCAATCGCCAAACCCGCTGCTTCTTTGCCGCGCGTTTGAGAGAGCACGAACAAGGTTTTCAGCTTACTGGAAACCGCATCCAAGCTCATATCCGTTGGATTGTTGTGAATATATCCAAAAATACCGCACATAATTATGCCCCTAATGTGACGTGTGTGATGAGGTAAACGTAAGCCAAGCCTTACGCTTTACTCTTCTTAGCTACGCTGTCTTTGCGCGTTTGATCAATATAATCAAGATGCTGTATGCGTAGTGATGATATCTGGTCGCAGACAATACCGAAATAAAATGTTAAAATGCCGGCGAGGAAAATGACGGCGCCTAAAGTCGGAATGCCCTGCCCATATTTAATGGCATGATACAAACTATAAACAGTAGATACACCCATTAGCGTGAAAGCCGTAGATGTGAACATCCGTAGAGGGTTACATAGCGCAACAATACGAATAATCAGCATGATGGTGTTAAATCCGTCGCGGAAGATTTTCACGCTGCTTGTACCTTCGCGCTCAGAGACCACAATCGGTAGAAATTCGACATGATGGCCTTGCATCAAAAACAGCATCATGGAGGTTGTTGAGGCTGAAAATGTATTTGGGAGAAGCGGCAAGTAACGCAGGAAAAACTCACGGCGGAAAGCCCGCATACCACAATTGAGATCCGGGATCTTTTTACCGACAAGCGTATTGGCCACAAAAGACAAAACTTTTTTACCAGGTTGACGAATGAGGCTCGCATGAGAGTCTTTACCGCGAAGTCCGCTGACCATATCGGCATCTGTCTCTTTCATGAGATCCACCGCCATTTGAACATTTTCAGGATCGAACTGACCATCGCCGTCATAAAAGACAATGATGTCGCCCGTAGCCGCGCGCGCGAGTGTTTTCCACGCTGCGCCGTATCCTTTATTTCGAGGATGCTGCAAGGCGTTAACGGGTAGGTCTTTTATTTTTTCGTATGTGCTGTCTTTGGAACCATCATCAACAACGACGATTTCATAGTCAGGATAACGGTCGCGAAGGCCGGAGACGACGCCGCGAATGGCCTCTTCTTCGTTATAGGCGGGAATCAATATTGATACGGGGGGTGTTTTAGCCATGTGTTTATTCTTCAATCGGTTAGTTTAAAGCCGCCTCGCGGCGGCTTGTTATAAAGGAAATTGGGCCTAATTTGACTCGACATCTCTTAGGTATCGTTGCGTTACATCCAAGGTTTTTTGCGCCTCTTTCATGCCGTAACCCGTATAGGTTGGCAGCAAAATAATGCTCTTGGACGCTTTTTCCGCTCCGGGACAATCGCGTCTAAATTCATCAAAGACGTCTAAGTTCGCACAATTACGCATATGCTGGTTTGCCACGTCGCGGCCATGACGAAGTAAATATTTCATCATAGACATGCGGTCTTCGGCAACAATTGGATAGGACATATAAGTATGCGAACCATCTTCGGGCAAAGGCGGCAAATCAAGCTGCTGTGAGTTTTTCAAGCCTTCGTGATAAAGCTTCGCCAATTTCATGCGAGGTTTCGCATTTGCATCCACGTGAGGGATTTGCTCAAGCGTAAATTTTGCAAGAATGTCCCGCGTATTATACATGTATTTTTCTGGCATTTCAGTTTGGCGCACCGGATTATTTTCCGAGCGGGACCACTTCATGAGCGCGTCTACATCATTAAGGTAGCCGTAACGGAAAAGCCAGAATGTGAAGAGTTTGAACTGCAGCGGGAAAGTGGCCAGCGTTAAGAAACCGCCTTGCAGCATCCGTTTAAAGACGTTGCCGACAGGCACAATCGGCCAGTCTGCGATCTCGGCTTTGCATTTTTCGTACAGGTCTTTGTCGTTAGTGACGAGCATACCGCCGTGAAAACTGTTGATGTTTTTCATCATACCGAAGCTGAAAATACCCGCGTCGCTGAACGCGCCGGCTTTTACGCCGTTCTTAGCGGCGCCGTAACACTGCGCAGCATCTTCAAAGACTTTTACGTTATGCTTTTTTGCAAGCGCGTTGATGAAGTCCATATCGCATAAGAGGCCATGCAAGTGCGTCACCATAATGGCCGCCGTTTTATCGGTAATCAGCGGCTCGATACCGCGCGGATCAATATTGCAGGTATGAGGCTCTACATCAGCAAAGACCGGAATACCGCCCGCCACGATAACCATGTTGATCACCTCAACAATGGTATAGGGCGAGAGAATGACTTCATTTTTCTCAGGCGTAATGGAGTGCTTAACAGCCAAATAAACACCGACACGAGCATGAATAAGCGCTAAAGCGTAATCAACACCGAGATCTTTTTTGACCGCATCTTCTAACGCTGCAACATTTTTACGTTTGCCGCCTTCTTTCTCTGGAAAGAGTAAAGAGCCGATAAGCCGTGTGTACTTAAATTTTGCGCCGTATAGTCGATAACGGCTGGCAGGAGGTAAAAACATCAAACAGCTCTCTTAGAAACTAAATTTCGCTGTCCCTTAATTCAAAACACTCGCTGACACAATGCATAACTTATACGGTCTGCATTTGCCATGAACGTAAAGGTCGGGTGCTTAACGGACAATTTCGGCAAAGCCGCCCCATCAACAACGTAAACGCCGGGCGCTCCGCGAAGCTCTCCCAGCGGCGTTGTTGTTAAAATTTTATCATTTGGGGCGTCTGTCATCGGAAGTCCGCCAGCATAATGGCCATCTGACCCTAAATTTGCGCGGCGAATAGAGCCTGGAAGCGGAACAACGCCCAGCTTCTTCATTTGGCGCTTAAGTTCTTTGGTCACACCCTTAAAGATCGGATCAAAACTTTCACGGTATTTCCCGATCAAGTCAGTTTTGCCGTCCCTTTGCACAGTCATTGTGCAGTCCGCATGGTCGCTGGAGACATAGCCATTCGCCACAATCATGGCCGGTGCGAGCGCGCGAGTCAGCCCAATTGAGCCCGGTGTCGTAAGCGGCATGTTTGAAATCAAGTCTGACATCAAAAGCCCTTCGGACGGGAACATCACGCCAAAAGCGCGCTGATCCATATCATCGCTAAGCTTAACCTCATACGCTAAGTGCCCTAGTGCAAAACCTGATTTTGCTGATCGCTCGCCCACGCGCCGCCAATAAAGCCCTGCCATCGCATAGGCCGGATGCGTGCAAATGGGCTGAGGCACATCATACCGTTCCATCATCATCAAGGCGAGACGTGTACTCGCTAGCGTTCCTGCAGCCAAAATCAAAGTAGAGGTCTGCCACTCTGTCGCCGCAGACTTTTTCGACAGATCGGAACACATGACTCTATATATGGGCTTATCAGGGTCAGTTCTGTCCGCAGTAATGCGATCGACATAGCAATCAGTACGCAATGTAAAGTTTGGATGCTTGCTCAGCGCCTCGAGCTCTTGCGCGGCAGAGTAGATAGACTGGCGAGAACAGCTCCAAAGGCAATTATTAGACAGGTTACACGCAAGGCGTTTGCCTTTATTCTTCGTAATAACGGCATTTCGTGTGCGCCCAAGACGAAAGGTTGGACGGCCCGGTTTGTGACGCCCCAAAATGCCGCCCAGTGTGGGATGCAGCTCTATCGGGTCATCCAAGGTAACCCGGTGCCCAAGGAGTTCCGAAATATCATCATCTTTTACACCGGAAATCCCGATACGCTCAGAGACTCTGGCATAGGACGGGGCCAAATCGCCCGCAGAGATCGGCGTGTCCGCCAGATCATCATCATCATAGCAAAAAGCGCCCGCCCCCCACATTTGGGTGAGGCCGCCCGCAACCAAAGAACCAGTCGGCGAAATATCCGTGGCTGACATTTTATTCTGATCGGTAAAGCCTTTCTGAATGAACCGCAGTGCAGGCACTTTCATTTTTGGCGTCTCAGACGCATTAGCGCCAATCCCGCCAAAATCTTCTCCGAGGAATGTTTTCCATTGCTCATCATCGCCAAAACGTCGGTCGTGAAAACTGTCCGTATCGGCGGCGGGATTCAAATTTGATGGTCCTGGCGCGAGCATCGTGACAGAGACCCCTTTGTTCACAAGCGGCCACGCGGCTGAAACTGCGGAAGCACCCGCGCCAATGATAATCACATTTTCTGACATTATGTTACCTATCAGCCTTGGCTAGCATTGAAAAAATCATCCGAACCGGCAATAAAAAGGCCTCTAAAGCCAAACGCCAAAATAGCTTAAACAGCGCGCCAAATTTTGACCCTTCAGCGTTACAATATTTACCGACATAGGCCGGATCCGTCTCGGCCATAAAACAAGCAATTCGTATCGCCTCATTACGCGCTATTTGGGCTTTCGATTTCGGCTTGGTTAATTCCAAAAATACTATGAAAGACGGAAAGGTTTTAAAAAAATTCGGCAAGGATAAATCGCTGCTATGGCCTGTTTTCACAAGAGCTAAAACGTACCGATCTAAAACGCGTTCGTCAGGATTTTCACCAACGACATACCGTAAAAGCGCGCGGGCGGTTTGCGCAAGTTTATTTGGCGCGATCTCTGTCATACTGGGCTCCGTAGATTCTCAGCCAGCTTATAATACACAGCGAGTTCTTTCCCATTGCTTTCATGAGAGCCTAGCAGAGAAAAATCGTTCTTGAGGTAGAACGCCAAAGCTTTGTTTGTCGGCGCATTATCAGTCCGCACTATAAGGCCTTCGCACCCTTTATTCCTCGCTATATACTCGATCATGCGGGTTATTTTACTTCCAAGGCCCTGCCCGATACCGGCAGGAGCAATGAAAATTTGCAGAAGCTCTGGAGACTTTGGGTCATACAGCGGTTCGAGATCACCGACCTCTGGAATGGACGTTGATGGCTTTGAAATTTTGCGGAAAATTTTTCGCCAAATGGTCCAGCTAAAAGCAAGCCGAGGCGCGTAGCGCCAAAGCCGCCCCTTTACTGCTCGGCCGCCAATCGTTTGCGGACTCAGGCTCAAAGTTGCAGCGCCAGCAACGCCGCCATCTTTAAGGACAAGAACAAGCGCGTCAATATCAGACTCGGCGACCCACTTATAATAGGCACGCAGCCCCAACGTGCCAAAAGCGCATATCAAAGATTGTGGGAGCTGGGCCTTATGCAAGACGGCAATCTCTTTTGCATGTCGAGAGTCGAGAGCACCAGAATTCATGCTCTCAAACAAAGTCTCTGCTGATGTCGCAATAAAAAGCACAGCCCGAACCTTATAAGTGATGAAGCTGCGATTTACAGACAGGCACCAGCCAATGCAACCCACCATGTAATTTCAAAAGAAATATCACTGCAAATATGCCGGAAAAAACAAAATCGAGCCATCTCATCACTTGTGATTTGCTTCAAGGGTCACTATTAGCCTCCGTGAAAATCGGATTTTTCGATTGGCGCGAACCGACAAAGGAATGTTTCCCATGAAAATAGCTCTCATAGGGTGTGGCCACTGGGGCAAGAACCTTGCAAGAAATTTTGCGCAGCAAAACGTACTCGGTGCAATCGTCGACCCCTTCAAAGAAGGTGCAACAATAAACTTTGCCGACCAAGATATTCCTCTCCGTACTTTAGAAGAGGTTTTAGCTGACGATACGATTGAAGCCATCGCCGTTTCCACGCCAGCCGAAACTCACAAAGATATTACACTGGCCGCCATTGCCGCAGGTAAGCATGTCTACGTTGAGAAACCTTTAGCCCTCACAGTGACCGACGGCGAAGCCATTGTTGAAGCGGCGAACAAAAAGGGCGTCATTTTGATGGTCGGGCACTTGTTGCAATATCATCCAGTATTTGCACATCTTCGCGAGCTTGTCCTTGCCGGTGAATTCGGGAAAATCCGATACGCCTACTCTCACCGCCTGAGCATGGGTATATTTAGAACACAAGAGGATGTGTTCTGGTCACTCGCCCCGCATGATATCTCAATGTTTGTGGCATTGTTTGGCGAAGAGCCTACTGAAGTTCGCGGGAGCGGCCTCGATTTCATTACAGACGGCATCGCCGACGAAGCCCGCCTTGATATGGTCTTTTCTGGTGGCCGGCGCGCACATATTTTCGTCTCATGGCTCCACCCTGTCAAAGAACAGAAGTTAGTTATCGTCGCCGAAGACGCCATGGTTGTTTTTGATGACACTAAGCCTTGGGCTGAAAAACTAGCCGTTTATAAGCACCGTGTTGAAATGGCCGCGCGCGGCCCTATCCCTGTAAAAGCTGATGTCGAATATATTGATGTCCCGCAAGGCGAACCTCTCGGTTCCGAATGCGCGCATTTTATTGAGTGTTGCAAAACAGGCAAAAAACCCTATACGGACGGCGAAGAAGCCCTGAGAGTATTGCGGGTGCTAGAATTACCAACAACCCTACCTATAGCCTAACCTCAAAAGGAGCTGATGTGTCCATAGCCTTTATCGACCTACAAGCGCAGCGCGCACGCATTTCGGATAAAATTGAAAGCCGCATTGCATCGGTTTTAAATCACGGCGCCTACATTATGGGCCCAGAAGTCAAAGAGCTTCAAGTCAAGCTTGCTGAGTTCGGACAAGCCAAACGCGCCATCGGTTGCGGCAACGGCACAGACGCAATCTTGCTTCCTCTCATGGCTTGGAATATCGGCCCCGGCGACGCAGTCTTCTGCCCGTCCTTTACGTTTGCAGCGACAGCTGAAGTTATCGCGCTTCGCGGCGCAACACCGGTCTTTATCGACATTGACCGCGCAACCTACAATATTTGCCCGAAATCACTTGAGCGCGCAATCGCCCAAGTTAAATCCCGGGGCGACCTCACACCAAAGGCGATTATCGCCGTTGACCTATTTGGCCAGCCTGCTGACTATCCGGCTCTTTCAGAAATTGCTAAAAAGCACGACCTCAAACTTATCGCCGATAGCGCCCAAGGTTTTGGCTGTACACTAAACGGTAAGCACCCGCTTCATTGGGCAGACGTCACAACAACCAGCTTCTTCCCGGCTAAGCCTCTTGGCTGTTACGGCGACGGCGGCGCGGTTCTTACTGACGACGACGCTTTGGCTGACCTTATTCACTCTTTGCAAGTTCACGGTAAAGGCACGGACAAATACGACAATGTCAACATTGGCGTAAACTCCCGTCTTGACACACTTCAAGCGGCAATCCTGCTTGAAAAGCTAGCCATTTTTGAAGACGAAATTGAAAAGCGTAACGCCGTAGCGGCCACTTACTCTGAACGTCTTAAAGACCACGTCATTTCCGTTCCGGCGATGATTGAAGGCGGCATTTCAACGTGGGCGCAATACACAATCGAAGTCGAAGACCGCGACGCCTTTCAGGCAGCCTGTAAAGCCAAGGGCGTTCCAACGGCGTCTTATTATCCGAAACCTGTCCACCGCCAATCAGCTTACGCTGACTTCCCTGTTGAAGGAAATGGTCTCGCGCATACAGACGGATGTATGGACAAAGTCATCAGTTTACCAATGCACCCTTATTTGGATGCACAAACACAGAATGTTATTATCGAAGCGGTTATTGAAGCCGCTTAACGGCTTCCCGCACATAATCAATCTTTTACGGAACAGGGGTGTTTTCCATGCATAAAGAATTTTTGAAAAAAGCCGAAGACGGCACGCTCGTCATTGGCGTTTTAGGGCTCGGCTATGTTGGTCTGCCGCTGGCTGAGGCTTACGCTCGGAAAAACATAAAAGTCATTGGCTATGATGTTAATAAAGCCCGAGTCGCTGAACTTGCATCCGGCGTTTCCGGCATGAACCACATTGAAGATAGCCGCGTTGCAAACATCATCAAAGACGGACTTTTTGTTCCGACAGCCGATCCATCTGATTTGGCCGAAGCTGACGCGCTTTTAATCTGCGTTCCGACACCGCTTGATGAATATCATCACCCTGATCTGTCTTATGTTGAGAGCACATGTCACACAATCAAGAAGCATTTGCGACCGGGCCACTTGGTTGTTCTCGAATCAACAACATATCCTGGATCTACTACTGGCATCATGCAGCCAATCCTCGAAGAGAGTGGATTACTGGCGGGTAAAGATTTCGCTCTAGCCTATTCTCCTGAGCGCGAAGATCCAGGCAATGCCAATTACGAAACTTCCACAATTCCAAAACTTGTCGGCGCAGACACGGAAGACGAACGCGCTATGGCGCTTGCGGCCTATGATCCGATTGTCACAACTGTCAGCGTACCAAACATTCGTACCGCAGAAGCGGCTAAACTCACGGAAAACATCTTCCGCTGGGTTAACATCGCTATGGTGAATGAGCTTAAGACTATTTACGATAAAATGGGCATTGATGTGTGGGACGTTATCGACGCCGCCGCAACGAAGCCTTTTGGCTTTATGCCGTTCTACCCTGGCCCCGGCGTTGGCGGTCACTGTATCCGCGTTGACCCCTATTACCTCACATGGAAAGCTCGTGAATTTGGCGTATCCACACGCTTCATCGAGCTTGCCGGCGAGATCAATATCAACATGCCACGTCAAGTCATCGACTCGACCATGCGTGAGCTTAACCTTCGCCTGAAGAAAGCTTTGGCTAACTCCAAAGTCCTCCTCGTCGGTCTCGCCTATAAGCGCGACATTGGCGATATGCGCGAAAGCCCATCTTTGGAGCTTTTCGAGCTTCTTAAAGAGCACGGCGCGGATGTTGATTATTTTGACCCGTTCATTCCTGAAATCCCAATGACGCGCGATTACCCCGCTTTTGCCGGTCTTAAGTCTTTTGAATGGTCAGAAGAAAAACTAGCAGACTATGACGTAGCTTTGATCGCGACTGATCACACGGACGTTGATTACAAAATGCTTGTCGAAAAAGTCGGCATGGTTGTCGATACACGCAATGTAACAAAGACGTTGCCGCAAGACCTTATAGACCGCGTCGTCAAACTATAAAACTAAATGCGCCCATCGCCATACTAGGCGGAGGGCAACGAAAACAATTAGCCCGCCTGTTAGCCGCTTTAGAAGCGCATCTGACAGGCGGGTTATGCCTATGTGGTTTCCGATAAGTCCGCCGATAATCACCGCCGGAAGCATCGGCCAATAGGCCAGCGTCTGATCAATAATCGACAGATCACCCAGCTTTATCATCTGTCCCCAAATCCCCGATATAGAATTAACCAGAATAAACAGGCTACACGCCGCTGCGATATGTTTTGCGCTGCCCCACCGCATAAAATGTAACACTGGCGCGAGAAATATCCCGCCGCCAATACCGACTAGCCCCGCGTAAAAGCCAATCCCGCCGCCAATTAACGGGCTTAGCCACACGGCGCGCTTTTTGGATGTCGCCGCTATGTCTGGTGTTTGGCGGTTAAGTAAAAGCCTCGTTCCCGCAAACAATAAGGCCGCCCATAAAAGCCCAATAAACAACGTCTCAGAAATATGTAACCTCCCGCCAAGCCAAGCGGCAGGGACGGAGACAATAATCATCGGCCATATTTTCTTAATGTCTACCAACCCCACACGGCGATAACGCCAGACATTGCTGCTCACCACGAGAATATTGCAGGTCAAGGCCAGCACAGGGACAAGGCGGTAATCTATCCCAGAGATAACGAGCAAAGCGGTGTAGGTCGAGCCACCACCAAAACCTACACTGGCGTAAAGAAGCGCCGTTAAAAAAAACAGCGCGGCCAGAAGCGCGATTTTCATAGTATACCACTCATAAAATATCTGGGCCGTTGCCGAGCGGCATAACCTCAATAAAATCGCCTATGTCCCACGGCCCGCCCAGCGGCCGCAATTTGATGAACGCATTGGCCTTTGCAAAGGGGGTGATTAAAGAACTGTCTTGGCGCGGGAATGGCATGACAGTAAGTTGGCCCCCTTCGGATAATGAAATCCGCGCGCGCTGATAGGATTCTCTTGGCCCATTTTCAGAAATAACGGCTTCGAGTTTCGCCTTGGGCAAGGGCTGTTTTTGAGCGCGTCCGAGAAGTGGCTTTAGAAATAAATAAGCGCAGACAATAGCCGAAGCCGGGTTTCCAGGAAGCCCTAACACGCATTGCGCCTCTTTCTTAGCAAACCAAGTTGGCTTACCGGGACGCACAGCAATTTTTTTGAAAAGCGTTTCATATCCCGCATCGCCAAAGGCCTGCTTCATGAAATCATAATCGCCCACAGATGCTCCGCCGACGGGCACAATTATATCTGCGTCTTTAGCTTTGGCGATTAGCCCCGCTATGCTTTCCAAGCTATCTCCGGCGATACCAAGGTCAACAGGAACCCCGCCCCATCCCTTAATCAGGGCGCTAAGCGCCGCCATGTTGGAGTTGACAATTTGTCCCGATTTAAGCGCACTTCCGGCAGGCCTGAGTTCATCGCCGCTCGCAAGGATTGCGACGCGGGGCCTGCGGAAAATAGGCAGCTTTGCATGATTACCCGCTGCGGCAAGGGCAATATAGGCCGGACTTATCACCTCACCTTTGGCGATAAGCATATCGCCTTCCGCAAAATCAATCCCCGCCTTACGAATATGACGCGGCGCTTCGGAAGTTTTATTAATGAGAATGACATCGTCCGTGCGGGTTACATTTTCCTGCATGATCACATGGTCTGCGCCGTCCGGCATAGGGCTGCCTGTGAATAGGCGCACGGCCTCACCCGCATTCACTTTGCCCGTAAACGGCGACCCTGCGGGTGCTGCGCCAATGACTTTTAAAACCGCGCCTACTTTTTTAGATTCGTCAAACCTCGCAGCATAGCCGTCCATGGCCGACGCATCGAATGGCGGCTGTGTTATCTTCGCCCGAACGTCTTCAGCGCAAACCGCGCCAATAGCGACCATTAAATCCGCCTGTTCTACGGCCATTTTCGGACGGCTGGCGACCAGAATAGACAAAGCTTCGGAGACAGAAATCATAAGATCTTTAACACCACGGAATTACGGCCAAAGTCAATCGGCAAGACTTCAACAAATCTTAGCTCAGTCGCGAATTTGTGCTACAAGGCCCTATGCCTCTCTCCTACCACCACCCGCTTGATGTTATGCGTTTTGCCGCTACGCAATCAGACGCAGGGCGCGCCGTTGCGTTGATTGTGGCTAAGACGATTACAGGCGGAACTCTGCGGGCGCCCGGGGCGCTGATGTGCGTTTCGGACAACGGGGAGAGCGCAGGCTATATGTCCAATGGCTGTGTTGATGCTGATATCATGTCTCAAGCGCGCCAAGCCATAACGGACGGTAAACCTCGCGGCCTTGTTTACGGCGAAGGTTCGCCTTTCAAAGATATTATTTTGCCGTGCGGCGGCGCGATAGATATATGGATTTGGCCAAGGCCCGACGTCAGAGCTTTGAAGGTTTGTGTTTCTGAATTAGACGCGCGGCGTTCGCATGAAATAGTTTTTGGGCCCTCAGGCTTTTCTCATCGCTACACCCCTAAACTTCGCTTGCGTATCGCAGGGCGCGGAGAAGCGGTTCGCGCGCTTGCGGTCCAAGCCATAGGCGCAGGGTTTGAGGTGATCACCCAATCACCTGACGCCGAAATCCTCTCCAGCATTGACGGCATTATCTTTGACCACCTCACAGGCCCAACTGCGCCGCCCCCTCGGCCCGATGACCCCTGGACCGCTTTTATCCTCATGTTCCATGACCATGACTGGGAGCCCGCATTTCTCCTGCAAGCTTTGGAAGGCAATGCGTTCTATATTGGCGCTATGGGGAGTCCGCGTACACAGGCAGCGCGTAAAGAAATGCTACGCGGGCGCGGCATCACCGCAGAAGAAATAAGACGGATTAAAGGCCCTATTGGCCTCATTCCTTCTATGCGTGATGCTAACCTTTTAGCCTTGTCTACGCTCGCGGATATTGTGAGAACGGCTCAAGATGAGAAGCGTTTATGAGACCCGAACACTGCGCTTTAATAGTCCTTGCTAGCGGACTGTCCGAAAGGTTCGGCGCAGAGAATAAATTACTCGCGGACTTAGACGGTAAACCCCTGATCAAACATGTAACTGATGAGGTTTCGCCTCTGGCGTTTCAACATAAAATCGCCGTGATCCCTGACGAACCTGCCTTGGATAGTTTGCTTTGCAGCGCAGGCTATCAGTGCGTCATCAATCGTCATCCATCGCGCGGGCAGAATAGCTCCCGCACTATCGGCATAAAAACAGCTCTCGCTCATAGCTGCGAAGCGGCTCTTATAATGCTCGGCGATATGCCCTTTATCGCAGCCCCTCATATTGTTGGGCTTCTGAAGGCTGGCAAAACACATGACGCCGTTTTTTCCTCGTGCGGCGACGTCAGAATGCCTCCCGCATTTTTTAAAGGCGCGGCTCTGCGGCAACTCGCCCAAGAACAAACATCAAAAAACAGGTTATTTGAATTCTGCGAAATCGTCCCAATTTCCTCCGAAGCGGCGCGCGATATTGATACATTAGCCGATCTTGCGGACGCGGCGCGCCTCACATAAAAGAACGCGAACAAAGGAAAACTCATGGCCGGCATAGACGAAACTCTCACTTTTAAACCGATCAGGATTGCTGTTCTGACAGTGTCCGATACGCGCACCGAAGAGACAGATACGTCCGGACAGCTTTTGGAAGACCGCATCATCAGCACAGGACATGCGATTGCTGGTAGAATGATTGTTCGCGACGAAGTCCCAAGCGTACGAGCTCAGGTCCAATCGTGGATTGATAATCCGCATATCGACGCGATAGTCACAACAGGCGGCACAGGGCTTACGGGCCGAGACGTTACGCCAGAAGCCGTGCGACCGCTTTTCAAGAAAGAAATTGAAGGGTTCTCCGTTGTCTTTCACATGAAGAGTTTCGAAACCGTTGGCCTCTCAACCCTGCAATCTCGCGCCTGTGCAGGTCTTGCCAATAACACATTTATTTTCTGCCTTCCGGGCTCAAACGGCGCGGTCAAAGACGGGTGGGATAAAGTCATCCGCGATCAGCTTGATAGCCGCCATAGACCGTGCAATTTGGTAGAGCTTCTGCCTCGGCTGGGGGAACAGTAATGCCCAAACTCACCCACATAGACGGCACAGGCCGCGCAGCGATGGTCGATGTCTCCGGTAAAGCCGTCACAACTCGCGAAGCCGTGGCGGGCGGCTCGGTTAAAATGAAACTCGAAACGCTTGACCTTGTCCGGCGCGATGAAAACAAAAAAGGCCACGTGCAAAACGTTGCCGAACTTGCGGGTATTATGGCCGCGAAAAAAACCTCCGACCTCATTCCCCTCTGTCATCCGCTACCCCTCTCAAAGATTTCGGTACGGATTGAGATTGACGAAAACCTACCAGGATTATCGGTCGAAGCGACAGCTAAAACCACAGGACAAACAGGCGTAGAAATGGAAGCGCTGACCGCCGTCAGCGTCGCCTGCCTCACCATTTATGACATGCTAAAGGCCGCAGAAAAAACTATGGAAATTTCTGCTATTCGTTTGCTTAAGAAGACAGGCGGGAAATCAGGCGAGTGGGCTTCAAAGACATAAAACTTTCACAGTGCCTTCTTCTGAACTCTGGTCTTTCAAATATGGCCTACATGTTGTACTCGGCCCGCCATGAGTAAACCTCTACGCATTCTGATTATTGGCGCAGGGCTTATTGGCCTGAGCACTGCCGATAGCCTCTTGGAACGCGGCGCGCAGGTAACCCTTTTGGAGCGCCGTTCTGGCCCCGGAGAAGGCGCAAGTTTTTGCAATTCTGGCATGATCCATCCGAGCCAAGCGCGGCCATGGATAAAACATAGCGATCCGAAAGCCGCCAAAAGCGTTACCGCTCTCGCCGCTCTCTCAAGAGACCTTTTATTACGCAAACAGGAAAGATTAAACCTGCCTGCTGTTAAACGAGCCAATGGTACGCTTCAAATTTTTGATGACAATAAGATAGGCCGGCGCGCGCAAGATAATTACATTGCCCTTGGGATCACGTGCGAGGATGTCACGGGCGCGCCGTTTACCTATGGCCGCTTTGCCCTACGGTTTCCGGATGACGCTTCGGGAAACGCCTATGCCTACTGCAAAGCCTTAGAAGCCGACATCCTCAAACGCGGCGCGGCAATCCTGTATAATTCAAATGACGAAATTTTTGAACGCGAGATAAAAACAGCCGACCACATTGTCATAGCCGCAGGCGCGCAAAGCGCTATCCTCGCGAAATCGTTCGGCATTAATCTTCCCGTGCGCGCGGGTATTGGGCACGCTCTGAATTTCAAACGGCTTATGATCGACTTGCCAACGATTCCGGTCATGCACCAAACCACCCATTCTGCGCTGACGGTTTTCAGCGATCATGTCCGCCTCTCAGGCACCATAGGCGCTGACAGTCCTGACGCGCTCATAACAATATGGAAAGACATCGCGCCGGAGCTATTAACCGCGCTCGGCGATCCCATATTGCGATGGAGCGGCGAGCGCCCCCTCTGCGCCTTGGGCCGTCCTATTATAGGCCGTTCCGAGACGCGCAACATTTGGATAAACACAGGCCACGCCCATATGGGCTGGACATTATCAGCAGGCTCTGGCGATCTATTAGCCCGAATGATTATGGACGGTCACGCAGATGATAGATTTGCCAACATCTCAACTTCTTGACAAATCAAGAAATATCATGATACGCTCTTAATAAGGAGCTTATCATGGGAAACCAGCGCACAAAATTTGCCACTCAAATAGACGAGTCTATTCTCGTCGATATTCGTAAGCTTGCCAAAGATGAAGGTCGGCAGTTGCAATCAGTTATCGAAGAAGCTCTTCAAAGTTTACTAGAGGAGCGTAAAAAAGGCCGCATTCGGCCAAGTGTTCTATCAGCGATGGAAGAGTGTAACGAACGGTATGGATCACTATTACAGGAACTTGCGAAATAGTGAGCGTCTATCTTACCCTCATTGAAGTTCTTGCTATTCACGAAGATCAAATCGGACGTTACGGCGGGGCAAGCGGACTACGAGACCCTGGACAATTAGAGGCCGCATTGTTTCGGCCGCAAAGCGGTTACTATAAAGACCTCATTGCCGAGGCGGCGGCCCTATGGGAAAGCCTGTCCCAAAACCACCCTTTCATTGACGGTAATAAGCGAACGGCTTTTATGGCAACTTTTGTATTCTTATATACAAATGGCGTAAAACTTATGGCATCCGCAAATGATACAGAGACATTCATATTGAATTTATATAACACTGGAACCTTCACCTATGACAATGTCGAAGCTTGGCTGCGGGTTAATGTGAAGCCGCTTTAGGTTTATCCTACTAGATTTAGCAGATCACCCTGCTCACCTTCATACCCCGTAGGACTTGAGGATTTTCTTCTTTTTCTTGCTCAGCTCTACTGGGTCCATGAACTTCACGTCCTGATTAGAACGGTAGATCGTCACGATAATCCGGCCAATGATAATGGCGGGAAATATAACGAGAATGGCAAGGCGGTAATCTTCTGGGATCTCCATGAATAGGTCTTTGAAATTTTCCATAAGGGACGCGTTATTATTCATGCTGATCCCAGGGCCAACATTGCCGAAAAACTTCGAGCCATACGCCAAAATGGGTAAGCCTAAGAAGATAATAATAAGAAAAGCTTTCTCCCGCGCGAGACTGAAAACACCCAATACGATCCCTGCAATCAGGGCAATGCCGCCATATAACATAAGTATACCTGCTCTTTGTTTCGTGCCTTATAGCAAAGAGACTTTAAATTTCAGCTAATAGAAGCCGGAGTGTCCGCCTAAGAAAAGGCTTCGAAAACCCGTGCCAGCCGCCTTTGTACAAGCGCTGTCAGTTTTTGAAGGCCGTAATGATCAAGGATCATTCGCGCGATATTTTCGCGGCCCAAAAATTCGTCTTGGCATCTGATTTCCAAAACAAAAGCCGAAAGCTCTGATAGCGGTATTTCTCCGAACCCTCTTGGCCCAAGCGCTCGCAGAGACACGCGCTCTTGGTCTGGCAAACGGATGATCCAGCCGCGCGGATCTTCCGGCCCGTCGATCTCGGAATCGTTTTCCCGCTCAATTTTTAACGTTCCCGCCTTCTCCGCCAAAAGCACCGCGCGCTTAAATTGGCTTCGTACGGGCTGCGTAATTTTCAAAAGCCCGCCCGCTTTGGCGTAGGTCTGGAAAAGGTGCAATCCCTGCATAGGGCCTTGCGCCGCCAATATTTCGCAAAGCCCGTCCATGAACTGCGCTTGAGAGGCACGGCGCGGGTCCGCAACAGGGCGGGACGCCCATTCACTAAAGGGGAGAAGGTCAACATGTGTCATACTTTGCTTCTGACAAAGCCGAGTGAATGCGGCGTTAATAGCGGAAACAATAAAGCGCGCATGCAGGACTTTATTGCATTGAGACCCGCCGCGTTTTAACAAGCAGAGAACAGGGGGACTTATGAGCAGCATATTTCTAGGCAAAGACACAGACGGCGTAGCGCAAGAACTTCTTCTCAACCGCGCCAATCGTCACGGCGTCGTCGCTGGCGCGACGGGGACGGGCAAAACGGTCACGCTTCAGATTCTTTCCGAAGGCTTCGCCAAAGCGGGCGTACCCGTCTTTGCGGCTGATGTTAAAGGCGATCTCTCCGGTGTCTCACAAAGCGGGTCAGCAGAACATAAACTCCACGAAAAGCTTGTCTCCCGCGCCGAAAAAATCGGGCTCGAAAATTATACCTATGACGCCATGCCGGCTATATTTTGGGATCTGTTCGGAAAGCAAGGTCATCCCGTGCGCACGACCATTGCCGAAATGGGACCGATGCTTTTATCCCGCCTAATGGGGCTGACGGACGTGCAAGAAGGCGTGATGAATATCGCCTTCGACATAGCTGATGATAATGAATGGCCGCTAGTTGACCTTAAAGACCTTAAATCCGCTCTAACCTTTGTCGCAGAAGAGCGTAAAAATCTTATTCTAGAATATGGCAATATCTCAAGCCAGTCGGTGGGTGCGATTGTTCGCAACCTTCTCGTCCTTGAGCGCGAAGGCGCGGATCAGTTTTTCGGCGAGCCTGCGCTTAAATTATCCGACCTAATGCGGACCGATAATCAAGGGCGCGGCATCGTCAACATCTTGGCAGCAGATGAATTAATTAATTCACCTCGCCTTTATGCAACATTTTTGCTTTGGTTGATGAGTGAATTATTTGAAGAATTGCCAGAAATCGGCGACCCTGATAAACCCATCATGGCCTTTTTCTTTGACGAAGCGCATCTCTTATTTGACGAAGCCCCCAAAGCCTTAGTTGATAAGATCACGCAAGTCGCCCGCCTCATCCGCTCCAAAGGCGTATCAATTTGGTTTGTTACGCAAAACCCTGCCGACATTCCCGATGACGTTTTAGGGCAGCTTGGTAACCGCATCCAACATGCTCTGCGTGGCTACACGCCAAAAGAGCAGAAGGCGATTAAAGCTTGCGCTAGCGCCTTCAGACCCAACCCCGCCTTTAAAACCGTTGATGTCATCACCGAGCTTGGTGTCGGCGAAGCCCTGGTCTCGGTACTGGACGCCAAAGGCCGCCCGCAAGTTGTCGGGCAAACGCTTATTCGCCCGCCTGCCTCCCGCTTAGGGCCAGCCACCGAAGCCGAGCGCAAAGTGGTTATCGCCAATAGCCCTGTGGCCGGAGAGTATGAAGACATGGTTGACCGAAAATCCGCCTACGAAATTCTGGCAGCCAAACGCGGGGCTGTGAAAGAAGCTCAAGAAAAAGCGCTCGCGAAAGAAGAGGCTGATAAAGCTAAAGCTGCAAAGAAAAAAACCTCGGCGAAGAAGGCACCCGCAAAACGCAAATCAACGCGCCGTACAAAGACGGCAACAGATACTATCATGCATGAAGTCAAACTTGTGGGCCGTCAGCTATTACGAACAGAAAGCCGTAAAATAATTCGCGGCCTTCTTGGCGGATTCATGCGGCGATAAAAATAATTAGATGAGCAATTTATCCGGATTTTGGGTCGGGCATTACGCCTATAATGGCGAGGACAATGAAACCGTCGACTTTGACGCGGAAATCACCCAAACGGATACGGTGCTCACGGGTGTTATCACTGAACCCAATAGTTTTGCTCTGGGCGCAGGAGAGCTACTAACCGCAACCCTAACAGGCGGCGTATCCGGAGCCACTCTCACTTTCATCAAGGCCTATAAGGGCGAAGACATAAACCAGCCGCCCATCATTTATAATGGCTCGCTTACGGCCGAACAAACAGAAATAAACGGAGTTTGGAATATTGCCGAATTTTCCGGAACGTTTGAAATGCGCCGCGACGGCCCCGCTATCGGCGTAGAGGCTAAGACAGCCTCGTCGGCTTTGGAGCAAGTCCTAGAAAAGGCAAAGCCGCGCTAGCTCTTTAAGAAATAGCGGTAAGCGATATTGTCCGTCTCTTGCGACATCGGATAACCGATTTTTAGAAGGCTTTGCTTAAGGGCCGCGTCATCACCTTTCGGGATTTGGAAGCCGCATAAAACATGGCTCGTTGAGCTGCCGTGGTTACGATAGTGGAATAGCGAAATATTCCAACGCGCATCTAAGTTCGTCAAAAATTCTGTCAAAGCACCCGGGCGTTCAGGGAATTCGAATTGATAGATCGTTTCAGGAATATCCGCCTGTGTCCTACCGCCCACCATGTGGCGCATATGACGTTTCGTCAGCGCGTCATGAGAGAGATCAGCAACGCTCACGCCTTCTTTCTTCATCGCCGTAATAACCTCTTCGCCTTCACCCGAAGTTTTCAGCTTTACCCCGACCAGAACATGGGCGTTTTGCGTGTCAGCGTAGCGGTAATTAAATTCAGTCACTGCACGGCGGCCGAGTGCGCGGCAGAAATTCAGGAACGCGCCGGGCGTTTCGGGGATTGTCGCGGCGAAGAGCATCTCTCCGCCTGCGCCAAGTTCCGCGCGTTCGACGATATGGCCAATGCGGTCAAAGTTTACATTCGCGCCGGAGAGCGTAACGACGCAATCCCCGCTTGGCGCTTTGCCTTCGCGGGCGTGTTTTATAAGACCCGCTAGGGCCAAGGCTCCGGCAGGTTCAACCACAGTCCGCGTGGCTTC
Organism: Alphaproteobacteria bacterium; assembly: GCA_051252005.1. Taxonomy (GTDB): domain Bacteria; phylum Pseudomonadota; class Alphaproteobacteria; order Caulobacterales; family Maricaulaceae; genus JACOMS01. Next base: position 51,484 of record JBPOEZ010000007.1, read on the forward strand.
AAACACGTCTTTCACCGCCGCGCAAATTTCGTCATTCGAAACAAGAATATGTTCATCAACAACGGTTTTGGCAATCTCGAGCGTATTCGTACCAATTAATTTAACCGCGACCCCGTCGGCAAACCCGTCCACCTTATTCAACGGTGTCGGCGTTCCGGCTTCCATCGAGACCTTCAACGTTGCCGCACCTTCTGGCTCTACGGCAATTATTTTTGTGTTCGGTGACACAGCTTTGACCCACGTGCCAATGCCAGAAACCAGCCCGCCGCCGCCAACGGGAATATAGATAGCTTCCGGCATGCGCGGCATTTGCTCGAGGATTTCTTTGCCGACAGTGCCTTGTCCTGCAATCACGTCAATTTCGTCAAACGGATGAATGAAAACCGCGCCGGACGCTTTGGCGAACTCTGTCGCCGCCGCGCAGGCTTCGTCGTAATTATCGCCTGTCAGCCGCGTTTCCGCGCCGCGCGCCGCAACCGCTTCGACTTTAATCGCGGGCGTCGTGACTGGCATAAAAATAATGGCTTTGGTATTATAATGCGCCGCCGCCGCCGCCATGCCTTGTGCGTGATTACCCGCGCTCGCCGCCACCACGCCGCGCGCCCGTTCGGCGTCGGTTAATCCCGCTATGCGGTTCGCCGCGCCGCGAATTTTAAACGAGAACACATCCTGTAAATCTTCACGCTTAAGCCAGATGTTTCGGCCATATTCGGCGGACAGTTTCGGCGCAGCCTCGCACGGCGTCCGCTTCGCAAGAGCGTAAACATCCGCCGCTTCGATGCGGGCTTTAAGATCGTTTAAATTAATCATTCTTAGATTTCTGTGTGACGTGACTTGCTATCCAAGCACCCACTTCAGCCGTTGATAATGCTCCGCCCAAATCACCCGTTGTCTGGTTGTCTTCAAGAGCGGCTTCGACGGCGGCCTCAATAGCGGCAGCTTCTACGTCGAGACCAAAAGACAGCCGTAACATCCATGCGGCGGATAGAATCATCGCAAGCGGATTGGCTTTACCTTGTCCGGCAATATCCGGAGCGCTGCCGTGAATAGGTTCATACATGCCTGTCATCCCGTCGGACAAAGACGCAGACGGGATGACGCCCATGGAACCCGCGAGGACAGAGGCTTCGTCGGTCAGAATATCGCCAAACATATTTTCCGTTAGGACAACATCAAAGCTTTGCGCGTTGGTCAACATATGCATCGTCATGGCATCGACCAAAAGGTGTTCAAGCTCGACTTCAGGGTAACGCGCCGCAACCTTAATCACGGTTTCGCGCCATAGACGGGAGGTTTCCAAAACATTGGATTTATCGACAGATGTGACTTTCTTCCGGCGCTGCATCGCAAGGTCAAACGCCTTGATAGCAATACGCTCGACTTCGGCATCGGAATAACGGCACTCATCATACGCGCCCAAATTATCGCGGCCTTTTTTGCCGAAATATATCCCGCCTGTCAGCTCGCGCATGACGACAAAGTCCGTGCCTTCAAGGCGCTCACGTTTGAGCGGCGCTCGGTCGATCAGAGCCGGATAAGGCTTACACGGGCGGATATTGGCGTAGAGATTGAGGTTCTTACGCAAGGGCAGAAGCGAGCCAAGCTCAGGCCGTTCAGCGCCTTTCAAATGATCCCATTTCGGTCCGCCAACAGCGCCCAGTAAAATCGCGCCCGTCTTTTCGCAAGAGGCAAACGTCTCGTCCGGAAGAGGTTTCAGTCCAGCATCAATCGCTGCGCCGCCAATGAGATGCTGCTCGGCCTCTAACGTGTGACCAAACTTTCCCGCCATCGCCTCAAGTACAGCTATTGCTACCGCGCCAACTTCCGGCCCAATCCCGTCGCCGGGAACATATGTAAAATTAATTTTCATGGCGCTATCTCGCTTCAAATTCTTTAATCGCATCATCCTGCGCCGCCAAATAGCCCATCTCGTCCACGCCTTCCATCAAGCAGTGACGAGAGAAGGCATCTATCTCGAAACCATACGTGCCTCCATTTTTCGGCAGGCGCACTTCGCAGCGCTCCAGATCAACCGTGATGTCTTCATTCGGATGGTCGAGAAGCCATTGATGGGCGCGCGGATTGATAACGATGGGTAAAAGACCGTTCTTCAAGGAATTGCCTTTAAAAATATCGGCGATCTCTGAACTAATCACCACGCGAAAGCCGTAATCCGTGAGCCCCCACGGCGCATGTTCGCGCGATGAACCGCAGCCAAAATTATGCCCCGCGACAAGGATTTGCGACGCCTCGCCTTCTGGCGTGTTCAGTTCATGATCCGCTTTCGACCCGTCTGCATTATAGCGTAAATTGGCAAAGACATGCTCGCCTAAGCCTGCTTTGGTCGTCATGGACAAAAACTTGGCGGGCATAATTTGGTCAGTGTCGATATTCGCCGCGGATAAAACAAGTGTACGAGACGTGACAACTTTTAAGGGTTCAAAACTCATGCGGCTGTCTCCACGCTTCGCGCGTCGGTGATAACTCCGGTGATCGCTGTTGCCGCTGCCGTTTCAGGAGAGGCCAAGACGGTACGCACGCCCGGCCCTTGGCGGCCCATGAAATTACGGTTGGATGTGGAGACAACAAGATCGCCCGGCGCGCCAATGTCGCCGTTCATGCCGAGGCACATGGAACATCCAGCTTCGCGCCACTGCGCGCCCGCCGCGATAAAGACTTTATCAAGACCTTCTTCTTCCGCTTGGTATTTTGTAATGACCGATCCTGGAACAATGATAGCCGTCAGGCCCGCAGCCACTTTCTGGCCCTTAAAAATCGACGCCGCCGCCCGTAAATCTTCGAGCCGCGAATTAGTACAAGAGCCAATGAAGACCTTATCGACTTTTGTGCCTGCGATTTTATTGCCGGAGGTGAGCTGCATATAATCCAGCGCCGTTTGGTCAGCCTCGGTTTCCGCCGCTGGGATAAGGCTATCGATTGAGATGCCCATGCCGGGATGCGTCCCGTATGTGACCATCGGTTTTATGTCTTCAGCTTTAAGAGACACTTCTTTGTCAAAAACCGCGCCTTCGTCCGTACAGAGCGAGGCCCAATCTTCGCAGGCTTCTTCGAAATTTTCAGGCGCAAATTTACGGCCTTTAATAAAATCAAATGTGGTTTGATCCGGCGCAACCATGCCGCAGCGCGCGCCGCCTTCAATAGACATATTACAGACCGTCATACGGCCTTCCATGCTCATCTCTTCAAAGACATTCCCGCGATATTCGAGTGCGTAACCAGTGCCGCCCCCAATGCCGATCTTCGCAATAATCGCGAGAATCACATCTTTAGCCGTAACGCCTTTTTGAAGGGTTCCATTGACATTAACCGCCATTGTTTTCGGCTTACTCATCAACAAGCATTGATTTGCGAGAACATGGCCCACTTGAGTTGTCCCGATACCGAATGCAATCGCGCCAAACGCGCCGTGGGTCGAGGTATGGCTGTCGCCGCAAACAATGGTCATGCCGGGCTGTGTCGCGCCAAGTTCTGGCCCCATCACATGCACAATGCCGCGATTGTCGCTCTCCCAGCCATGAGTTTCAATGCCGTGCTCTTTGGTATTTGCGAGGAGCGTTTCAACCTGTGCCTCGGCTTGCGCCGTATGGTAGGGACGCGAGCCGTCTGCATTAATAAGGGTCGGCGTGGAGTGATCGATAGTTGCGAGCGTTTTATCAGGACGACGCACAGACAGGCCGCGCTCTTTGAGTTCTGTAAACGCCTGCGGAGTGGTCACTTCGTGAATCAGGTGCAAGTCAATATAAAGCGTCGCCGGATTGGCTGCCGTTTCTGGGACAACAACGTGCCGCTCCCAAACTTTATCAAAGAGTGTTTTAGTCATACTAATGCTGCGCCGCTATTGGTTGTTGCTGTCCGCGTCCGGCGCGGCGTTCGATGCGGTTGATCACATCAAGATAGGCTTTCGCCCCCGCCAGAACCGTGTCGGTGCTCGCCCCGCGTCCGTGATAGCTTTCAAACTCATTCGTCACCAAAACCGAAGCTTCAGCCATCGCGTCTTCGCCTTCGGTTACAGATTGAACAGAGAAACTTTCTAGATGTAATGGATAGCCCGTGACCTCAGAGATCGCCATAAAGACCGCATTAACGGGCCCCGCAGCTTCGCTGACTGCTGTAATAGCGCGCCCGTCTTCGTGAGTGAGCTTGACCGTCGCGACAGGTTTGCGGCCATTATCAGACCCCGCAGACACATAAAGACTATCGATTTCCCACGGCCCTTGCGTGCTAACCGTTTCTCCCATAATGAGCGCTTCAATGTCCGCGTCGAACACTTCTTTTTTTGCATCAGCCAATTCTTTGAACGCCACGAAAACGCTTTTGAGCTGATTATCGGATAACTCAAAGCCTAGCTTTTCCGCGCGGTTTTTAAGCGCGGCGCGGCCAGAATGTTTCCCAAGCACAAGATTGTCTTTAGACACGCCAACAGTTTCAGGGCGCATAATTTCGTAGGTTTCGCGGTTGGCCAAAACGCCGTGTTGGTGAATACCGGACTCATGCGCGAAAGCGTTTTTGCCGACAATGGCTTTGTTGCGCGGGACAGGATTACCCGTTAGCGTCGCGAGCAATTTCGACGCCGTGTAAATGCCTTCGGTCTTGATGCCCGTCTTAAAGCCGTAAAAGTCTTTGCGAGTATTAAGCGCCATAATAACTTCTTCGGTCGCGCAGTTCCCCGCCCGTTCGCCTATGCCGTTCATGGCGCACTCAATTTGGCGCGCACCGCCTCGGACGGCGGCCAAAGAGTTCGCAACCGCAAGGCCCAAATCATCATGACAGTGGGCGGAGAATGTCACGCCATTTGCGCCTTCAATTTGGGTGGTCAGGAAGTGAAACAAGTCCTGAATTTCTTCTGGCGTGGTGTAACCCACCGTGTCAGGAATATTGATCGTGGTCGCGCCGGCTTTAATGGCGGCTTCAACGACGCGCTTTAAATAATCCCGCTCCGTGCGAATCGCGTCTTCGGCTGAGAACTCCACGTCATCCGTGTAGGTCCGCGCAAGCTCGATGCCTTGGGCCGCGCGCTGCACAATCTCGTCCATAGACATTTTAAGTTTGAACTCACGGTGCAATGGCGAGGTCGCGATGAAGGTATGAATGCGGCCTGATTTGGCAGGCTTGATCGCTTCGCCGGAGGCGCGGATATCGCCTTCGTTACAGCGCGCCAGAGAGCAAATCGTGCTGTCTTTAATTTCGCGCGCGATGGTCTGTACGGCGTCAAAATCACCGGGAGACGCGGCGGCAAAACCCGCCTCAATAACGTCAACGCCGAGGCCTTCAAGCGCTCGCGCCATTTGGAGTTTTTGCCCCGACGTCATGGAGAAGCCCGGAGCCTGCTCCCCGTCGCGCAATGTGGTATCAAATATTTTTACGTGTTCCATAATAACTGTCATCCTGGCCCAGAAGCGCAGCGACGCCGAGCCGGGACCTTTTTATACCTATACCACTCATCCCCAACTTGATTGGGGATCCATCTCCGACAATTCCGCCTTGGGATAATCAGTGGGAGATGGGTCCCCGCTTTCGCGGGGATGAGCGGATTTGGGCCTAAGCCCGTTCCGCTCTTTTACGTCGCCCCACCTTTTCGGCTGAGACGACGTTGTAAAGTCGCTCCAGTTGCTTGCACAGCGTATCCAGATTGTTCGGCCCGCCCGTATCTTCGACGTGTACCAAAAGGTCAAAATCACCGTCGACGCGCTGCGTACAATGCACATCTCGGTAATCATAACCGCGCCGCTCAATCGTGCCAAGCGCGCGAATAAGCGTACCTGAAACATCGTGCAAAACGATCTTAAGCTTGCCGGAAACCCCCGACGGTTCAAATGTTTTATCGCGTTGTAATTCAGTCATTTTTCAATTTCCATTTATACGTCGTTCCAGTGCGTTCAAGTGAAACAAGCATTCGGATACAGTAAATCCGATGCAACACTGCAAATACAACAAACAAGAGGCAGAACAAGGCACTATGCCATTCCAGTTTTGTCGCAAAGGCAACAACCATAAATGTTCCAACGACCATGAAAATATAAGTCATTGGAATACTTATTTTTAGCATTCCCCTCATAACCGGAACTAATTGCGCCGGAACTTTCACCCTACCGCTCCATCATGTCGGCATTACTTCTTCCCGGAGGAACAAGCGGCCAGACATTTTCGTTGGGATCGATTTTGACGTGCATTAATATCGGGCCATCAAATGCCAAGAGCTTATCAATGCCCGCATCAACTTCGTCGCGGCGTGTGACCGTGAAGGCTTCGATTTGGAAGGCTTTGGCCACCAAAGCAAAATCCGGATTATCGGACAGGTTGGTTTCGGAATAATTCTTATCAAAGAACACTTCTTGCCATTGACGCACCATTCCCAAAGCGGAGTTATCGAGCAGGACAATTTTAAGCGGGATGCCATAACGGTTTAGCGTCGCGAGCTCTTGAATGTTCATCATGATCGAGCCGTCGCCGGAGACCGTAATTACGGTGCGGTCCGGCGTGCCAAGCTGCGCGCCTAATCCTGCTGGCAATCCGAAACCCATCGTGCCAAGGCCGCCAGAGGTAATGTGATCTTTCGGATCGTCAAAATAGCAATGCTGCGCAACCCACATTTGGTGCTGGCCCACATCGCATGTGATGATGGCGCTCTCTGGGGCGCGGCGGGATAGATCATGCAAAAGCTTGGGCGCGTAAACATAATCACCGGGGGCGTCATAATCCCATTCATGTTCCGTGCGGCGATCAAAACAAAGTTTCCGCCAGTCATCGCACTCTGAGCGGCCCGGATTGAGCGCTTCGAGGTTTTTCTTAATGGACCCGTCGAGATAAACATCAACCTCGCGGAGCTTATTAATTTCCGCCACATCAATATCCATATGGATAACTTTGGCGTGCGGGGCGAAAGTATCAAGCTTGCCTGTGGCGCGGTCATCAAAACGCGCGCCGGCCACGATCAATAGATCACATTCCTGCACAGCGTAATTGGCGGCTTTAAGCCCGTGCATGCCAAGCATGCCGAGATAATAAGGGTGATCAGACGGCAACGCGCCCAATCCTTTTAGCGTCGAAACGCCTGGAATGCCTGTGCGGTCTATAAGATCACGAAGCTCGCTCACCGCGTCACCTTGGGCAATGCCGCCGCCAATATAGAAGAGCGGCTTTTTGGCTTCGCGCATTAATTTTTCAGCCTCGGCAATCCATTCGCTCTTACCCATTTCAGGCTTCACTTTTGGATAAGGCCGCCATTTATGACGCTCTGTCGTCATAGCGTTGGCCACGTCTTTGGGAAGGTCAATCAGGACCGGACCCGGACGACCTTCTGCGGCGATGAAATAGGCTTCCTCGATCATACCTGGGATGTCAGCCGGATCACGGGCGATATAGCTATGTTTAACGATGGGCATCGTGATGCCGAGAATGTCAACTTCTTGAAACGCATCTGTTCCCATGAGGTTGGTTGGCACTTGCCCTGTAACGAAAACCACAGGAACAGAGTCGAGATAAGCATCGGCGATCGCCGTGACGAGGTTCGTTGCACCGGGGCCAGAGGTTGCAAACGCTGTCCCTACTCGGCCCGTCGCGCGGGCGTAACCGATGGCGGCCATGCCGCAGCCTTGCTCATGACGGCAAAGAATGTGCGTGAGTTCTGGCACCTGTGGGAGTTTATCATAGACAGGCATGATCGCCCCTCCCGGATAACCAAAGATCATATCCACGCCTTGCGCAGCAATAGATTCGAGCAGAATCAGCGCGCCCGATTTCGGCTCGCGGTTTTCTATGATTTTCGTCTCTTGCTTTGAGAACTGCGTAGCTGTGGTCATTGTGTTTCCCTGTCGGCCCTCTTTTAATTTTCCTTTCCGCCAAGTGTTTATTCACAAACACATGGCGGAAATGAGGGTATTTTCTTTAGTTCTTTTCTTTATCGACAATTTTGTTCGCGGCAATCCACGGCATCATGTCACGAAGATTTTCGCCCACGGTTTCAATTTGGTGCGCAGCCATATTACGCCGGCGAGCTGTCATTGAAGGATAGCCAAGCGCGCCTTCTTGGATAAAGGATTTGGCATAGTCACCGTTCTGAATGTTCTTCAAAGCCGTGCGCATAGCTTCGCGGGAGCTGTCATTAACAACGGCTTCGCCTGTCACATACTCACCATATTCAGCGTTGTTGGAGATCGAGTAATTCATGTTCGCGATGCCGCCTTCATAGATCAAATCAACGATAAGCTTCGTTTCGTGCAAACACTCAAAGTAAGCTAGCTCTGGCGGATAACCCGCTTCTGTCAGAGTTTCGAAACCCATTTTGATAAGCTCAACCACGCCGCCGCAAAGAACAGCTTGTTCCCCGAAAAGATCAGTTTCTGTTTCGTCTTTAAATGTTGTGTGGATGATGGCCGTGCGTCCGCCGCCAATGGCAGAGGCGTATGATTTGGCCAGTTCCAGCGCAAATCCGCTATTGGCGTCCTGCGCCACAGCAATCAAATCAGGAATGCCGCGGCCTTGTTCGAACTCGTTGCGAACCGTGTGGCCCGGCGCTTTTGGCGCGATCATGATTACATCAAGGTCGCGGCGAGGCGCGACTTGACCGTAATGAATGGCAAAGCCGTGACCAAATGCGAGGGCTGCGCCATCTTTGATATTCGGTTCTATGTCTTCCCGATAAATTTTAGCTTGAAGCTCGTCCGGCGTTAAAACCATAACAACATCTGCGCCTTTGACAGCGTCTGCTGTGGACTTAGAAACAAGACCGTCAGCTTTGACTTTTTTATTTGTGGAGCTGTCTGGACGAAGACCAACAACAACATCAACGCCGCTATCTTTAAGGTTAAGCGCGTGGGCGCGGCCTTGTGAGCCGTAACCGAGAACGGCGACTTTTTTCTTTTTGATGATCGAGAGATCACAATCTTTGTCGTAATAAATATCAAGTGATGACATGGGATGAAGTCCTTTAATTAATTATCAAATGGGAAAGAGGTAACAGCGCCTTTAGACGCGCTGCCGACGAGTTTTGCATATTTCGCGTATGCGCCAGATGGGTAACGGGGTTTAGGGGGCGTCCAGCCTTTAGACCGCGCTTCAAGATCGGCGTCGACATTGATAAAACGTTTTTCAACATCAATGGTAACCGTGTCCCCGTCTTGCACAAAAGCGATAGGACCGCCGTGAGCGGATTCTGGCGCGACGTGTCCGATAACAAAGCCGTAGCTCGCACCTGAAAAACGGCCATCAGTAATTAACGCTACATGATCGGCCAAATCCTGACCGACAAGCGCTGCCGTCACGCCGAGCATTTCACGCATCCCAGGGCCGCCGCACGGGCCTTCGCCGCGAATGATAATCACGTCGCCTTTGTTAATGCCGTTATTTTGCACAACTTCGAAACAGGCCTCTTCGCTTTCAAAGACGCGGGCTTTGCCTTCGAAGAAAAGCGCGCCATGTCCGGCCAGTTTAACAACGCAGCCTTCGGGTGCGAGATCGCCGTAAAGAATGCCGTAGCCGCCGCGTGATTTCACGGGGTCAGAGAATTGACGCACAACGTCTTGGCCTTCGGTTTCAGTGCCGTCTAAAATCTCTGCAAAAAGTGTCTGTCCTGTCACGGTGGGGCTATCGTCAATCCGGCCATCGTCAATGAGGCGCTTGCCGATCAGCGCAGAACCGCCAGCTTCGTATAGATCATAAGCCATATATTTTCCGCCTGGCTTTAAATCACCAATGACAGGTGTGGAGCGGGAAATTTCGTCAAAGGCATCAATATTAAAATCGGTAACACCCGCCTCGGTCGCAATCGCGAGCAGATGCAAAATCGCATTGGTCGATGCGGCTGTGGCCGAAAGCGCAATCGCCGCATTCATCAATGATTTTTTTGTCACCATTGTACGCGGGAGGCGGTTTTCGTTGACGCAGTCGACAACAATCTGTCCGGCCTTATAGGCAGACGCGTTTTTATCTTCGTGAACCGCAGGCACATCGTTCACCCCCATAGGAGAGAGGCCAAGAAACGTCATGGCCATCGCCATAGAGTTCGCCGTAAACTGACCGCCGCACGCGCCCGCTCCTGGGCACGCGGACTTTTCAATTTCTTTTAATTCTGCGTCGTCAATGATGCCTGCTGCGCACGCGCCGACGGCTTCAAACACGTCCTGAACCGAAAGGTCTTTACCCTTGTGATTGCCGGGCATGATAGAGCCGCCATACAAAACAACACCGGGAATATTCATCCGCGCCAGCGCCATGCCCGCTGCCGGAATAGTTTTGTCACAAGCGACTAAAATAATAACACCATCAAGAGAATGTCCGCGCACGGCAAGCTCAATTGAATCTGCGATAACTTCGCGGCTCATGAGAGAGGCACGCATACCTTCGCTGCCCATTGTGATACCGTCGGAAACGGCGATTGAATTGAAATCAACGGGCGTCCCGCCTGCGGCGCGAATACCGGCGCGCACCGGGACAGCGAGCTTATCGAGGTCCATATTACACGGGCCCATATTGGTCCACGTATTAAAGACCGCAATGATCGGGCCTTCGAAATTTTCATCGTCCATACCCGTGGCGCGGAGCATCGCCCGAGCGGCGGCCCGAGTTGAGCCTTTTACAATAGCATCTGAGCGTTTTGTGCTCATAATTTCATTCCTTCTCGCGCCAATTCCTTGGCTATTATTCTCGCCACTACCGTGGCCTTTTCGTTTATATTCACTCCGCTGGAGCGAATTTTTTGTGCTTTGCTAAACCAACTACAAAGCACAAAAAAACCCGCTCATTTCGGAGCGGGTGATTATAAGGTCATTACGATCTTATGTCCCGCTGATGGCCCCGCCCAGTAGAAGCACCACAAGTGATAGAAGACCAATAAGCACAGCGATAGGCGCAGGCGAAACCTGTGCTTTAACAGCGACTTTTACCTTAGGGGCCTGATATCTTGGATCTTGGTTCATAAATGTCCTTAGTCATTGTCTTTAAGACAGAAAAACCAACGCTTAACAAGCAGAAAATTTGCGCCGTAAGCAATTTGCTGTACCCTGTAGAGCAATAATTTTCTTTAAAATACGGGAGACGCGGAAAATGCTGCCTTCATATCACTTATCAAGTCGTCCTTGTTTTCTATTCCAATGGAAACACGAATGAGATTATCCTTTATGCCCGCAATTTGACGCGCCTCGGGTTCCATTCCCGCGTGGGTCATACAGGCGGGCTGACAGATCAGACTTTCCGTTCCGCCGAGCGAGGCCGCAAGTTGGAACAGCTTAAGTCCGCTCACGAAAGCTTTCGCGGTTTCCAGATCGCCTTTGATCTCAAAGCTCAGCATAGCACCTGGGCCGCTTTGCTGTTTTTGCGCGAGAGCATATCCCGGATCATTTTCGAGACCGACATAATAGACATGATCAACAGCGGCGTGTCCCGCGAGGAAATCCGCAATCGCCACAGCGTTATTTTCTTGCATATCCATACGGGCCGAAAGCGTGCGAAGACCTCTTAGCGTCAGCCAGCTATCAAAAGGCGCACCGGTGATACCCGTGCAATTGGCCCACCATCGCAGCTTCGCCGCAACGTCCGCGTCCGCCGCAATTACTGCACCGCCGACCACATCACTATGACCGTTGAGATATTTTGTGGTCGAGTGAATGACGATGTCACAGCCAAGCGCGAGAGGCATTTGCCGCGCGGGCGACAGGAACGTGTTATCGCAAACTGACAGCGATCCAGCTTTGCGAGCTTTCTCCGCGAGAGCAGCCACATCAACAACGCGCATCAGCGGATTGCTTGGCGTTTCGATCAGGATCATTTTCGGGCCAAGCGCAAACGCCGCATCGACTGTGGCTTGGTCATTTTGGTCAATGAACTCTACTCGCATGCGGCCTTGGCGCGCTCGGTGTGTTAGAAGCCTATGCGTACCGCCGTAACAATCATGCGGCGCAATAATCAGATCATCTGCATGCAAGAGGTTAAACACGAGATCAATCGCCGCCATGCCCGTCGCTGTAATTTCTCCGTCCGCGCCGCCCTCAAGGTCTACCAGAGCATGGCGTAGAATATCACGCGTAGGGTTTACAGTACGGCCATAATCATACGGCCCCTTCTGGTCGATACTCGGCCAAACATAAGTCGTCGAGGTGTGCAGAGGCGGAGCCACCGCGCCAAAGGATTTATCAATACCAATGCCCGCTTGGGCAATGCGTGTTTGTTGAGATCTGTTGGTCATAGTTTATCTTTTAGGTCACCGTAGAGAATGTCGAATCCAATCCCAATAATAGTTCCTACTAACGGGATGATGAAGATTAATGCTATTAACTTTTCAACTGAGTCAAAAATAAATGTATGGGCGAGTAAATAAAATACCAGGCTGTTGATAATAAACGTGAATGTTATAACTCCCATGAGTTTGGAGTATAAAATAAAAAAATACTTTAATAATTTATATGAAATAATTTCCGCCACTAAAGCCCTTTACAAAATTCTTCCAACCTTGGGGCCATCATATCATATTCTTTCAGGAAAGCATCATGACCGAAAAGCGAAGTGAAGGTGAAAAGCTCTGACGGGCCTGACAGTCTGTCGCGCAGTTCGCGCATAGCCGGAAGAGGGGCGAGCTGGTCGGAAATGGCGGACATAAGCAACGCCGGGGTTATGATCGCTTCTGGATCGACGCGGTGCAGATCAATCGATTCGGACAACGCCAGAAAGCGCTCTGCGTCCATCAGTTCAGCAAACGCATCCCCGCGCGAGCCGAGATAATTACAAATATCAAACTGCGACGGCGAAGTAGACGTCTCCATCAAGTCAAAACGATCCGAAAATTCTTCCGGCGTGCGGTAAGTGGTCATGGCCAGTTCCCGCGCGAGTTTTAAACCTTCTTTTGGATGTCCTGCCTTAATGCCCAGACGTACGACCCTCCGCTGTATCCCGCGCCAACCGACGCCGATCGGATAGGGCTTATGTCCTGCGCCGATCACGCATAAATTATCAACGGCTTCTGGATAGCTCTGCGCAAACGCAAGCGCCGTCATCCCGCCGTAAGACGAGCCAATGATAGCGGCGACTTTGTCTATCTTCATATGGTCCAAAAGCTTTTTGAGCCGCGCAGCCTGATCAAATGTCGTGATGCAATCCGGACGATTTTCGCTCTCTACTGCGGGGGCGAAATCATAGCCGATAACGCGGAAAGTTTTTGTGTCTATGGGGCCGCCGTCTCGAACGAGGGTTGACCACCAACCGCGTCCGTCTTTGCCGCCATCAGCCACAAAGCGTGACGCGGAAATACCGCCCATCACAACAATGACGGGCCCATCATCAGAACCATAACTACGGCCCGTAATCCTATCGCCTTCAAGAACGCAACCGCGAATAAGCGTCGTGTCCCCTACGTCTACCCAAATATCCTGTGCCATAAGGCGCTCCGTTAAAAGAAGCCAAATAATGCGGCGGAAAGAGAGGGCGTGTTTGTGACGCCATCTCATCTTCCGAATACATACCAATCGATATGCGTTTCGCAGGATTTGGCACCTTTGTGTATTCACAAGGTTGCCCCGACGTCCCAAGATAAATCTTAGCGGGCCTGTCCCTCAGTCGGTCTTGATGAGTAGAGTGTCTATGACCGCCTCAAACGCAAACGTCAAGATTGAAGCGTAAAGATGTTATGGTCTATCGCTGGCGGCGGTCGCGGCGATTATCATCACGCAGGATAAACAAGCGTGGATCAACTTTCTGATTATATTGAAGATCGGATAGATAAACCCGCGTTACGCCGCCAAAACTATCGGCAATAAACCAAGATTTAAGTGCCAATGTACCCGCGTCGAAAACCATCGTGATATCGCCTTCGACTTCGCCGCTACCATCGCGGGCGGTGACTTGAATATCCGAAGCATTTTTAATCAGGCTCGTGACTTCTGTATCGCGGGCCAAATTAACGTCTTCTTTGAGGAAGAAGTTCAAAGGCGTAGCAGACAGTGGCACACGGTCAGCTTTATCAAGGACACGGTCTTGCTGAATAAGCGTCACGCCGTCAGAAACAATTAAGAGCGGGTTAGGCTCATCATATTCGAACCGCATTTTACCGGGCCGTTTAATATAAATTAAGCCGCTATCCTGCACTCCGTCCGGAGCAATTTGGGTGAACCGTCCAAAAAAGCTTCCGGTACTATTGAGAGCAGCGTCAATCCGCGCGAGATCGGCTTCCACAGATAAAGGGTCTGTAAATGGCGCTGACACAGCTGGACGAGCCTGACTGTTTTGCGGTTGAAAATTTTGCGTTTGAGCCAAAGACGGCGCCGTTAGCAATAAAGGCGCTAGAAGCACTGGCCAAAATTTGCGCGCTGTTTTGTGTGTCCAAATCGTCATGTCATATCCTTCAAGGCTCTACGCCTGTGTAAAACTTCTATGCAGGTTCTACGCCTTGGCGGTTTAATCCAAGATGAATAATTGCCGTATATGCATTAAATTTCAGACAGACTACAGAACGACCACGCCTAAATAGCCCCTAAATAATCGGGCCCTCAGGACGTGCGCCGTAGTGAGAAATCACCTCGGCGGCGCATCGGCTACCCAAATATCCGGCGTCCGGCCAGCTCATACCAAGCGCACGTCCCGCGAGAACTCCAGCGGCATATTGATCGCCCGCGCCCGTTGTATCCACAACTTTATCCACAGGGGCTGCCGGAATGGTATGCCGTTCGCCGTTCGCTAATATTATAGAGCCTTTTTCTGATCGCGTAATACAAGCGATCGTCCCGCTTTTGGCAAGCTTTTCTAAAGCCTCTTCAAAATCGCTGGTCTCATGTAAAGATAAGAGCTCTGCCTCGTTGGCAAAGACAATATCCACATGGTTGTCCACAAGGTGCTTGAAGCTCTCACGGTGACGGCCGACGCAAAACGCATCTGAGAGCGTCAAAGCCACAGTCTTTTTCGCGGCATGTGCCATTTCGGCGGCGCTGACATAGGCGGCTTTCGCTTCGTCGCGGTCAAAGAGATAGCCTTCCATATAGACCAAGCTTGAGGCCTCGATGCGTTTGCGCGCGACATCAGTTTCGCTAAAATAAACCGACGCGCCAAGGAAGGTGCTCATGGACCGTTCGCCGTCTGGCGTTACCGCGATTAAGCAGCGGGCTGTGGCCTCTCCGCCTTTTAACGGCGGCGTATCAAAGGTCACGCCGGCCTCTTGCATGCCTTCAGCAAACCTTTGGCCGACGCTATCATCAGCGACTTTCCCGATATAGGCAGATTTCACACCGAGCATAGCGATGCCAACCAAAGTGTTCGCCGCTGAACCGCCTGCGATTTCACGGGGATTTTCTCCGAATTGAGCGTGAAGGCTAAGGGCGCGCGCCTCATCGATCAGGGTCATTCCGCCTTTTGCAACATCCATCCGCTCTAAGTCTTGGTCGCTTACAGGCGCAATAACGTCCATAATCGCGTTACCAATTCCCAATACATCATAGCTATCTGTCATTTTTGATCCTTTGTTCTTGTCGGCAGACGCTTAAGCAATTATGTCCGCGGGAGCAATAATAATAGCAAATCGAGTACCTTGTGAAATCAATCGCCGTTTTAGTTTCTGATAATATGCTTCCGGACGCCGCTGAGAAGCGCGAGGATCTGTTTGAGCTTGAAGAGGAAATGGGAAAAATTGTTCCCGCATTTGCTTCAATGGGTATGAAAGTCGATCTCGTGCGGTGGCGCGAAGCGGCTGAGAAGGCACCGAATTATGACGCTATGTTGCCCCTCTTCGTCTGGGATTACTTTGAGGGCAATGAAATCGCCTTCATCGAAGAGATGAAAGAAGCCGAGAAGCATACGCGCCTGTATAATGCCAAGCACATTTTGCGCTGGAATTCCAATAAGGCTTACCTCACAGAACTTGCCAATAACGGCGCGCCCTCTATCCTGACCTACAATCTTGACCGCGTCACCCAAGCCGGCATCGCCAAAGCCTTTGCCTATTTGGAGGCTGATAAAATCGTGATAAAACCGCAAGTCGGCGGCGGAGCCTGGCGGCAAGTCCTTTTTACCAAGGGCGACCCGTTCCCAGATAAAAATGATCTCCCCCCCGGCGCGGCAATGGTGCAAACTTTTCTGCCAAGCGTGACCACCGAGGGTGAATATTCCTTCCTGTATTTTGGCGGGCAGTTTTCTCACGCCTTAATTAAACGTCCTAAAGACGGTGATTATCGCATCCAGTCCATATATGGCGGAACAGAAGAAACCTATCATCCAACCTCTGTAGAAAAAAACTCGGCCCGCGCGGTTTTAAACGCGCTTGACTATACGCCGCTTTATGCCCGCATCGATCTCATTCGCGGCCTTAACGGACGACTCAAACTCATCGAACTTGAGATGATAGAACCTTATCTTTATCTCTCTCACGCAGAAGGTGAAGGCGGCGAAAATAAAGGCGCGCTCAAGCTTGCCGCCGCCCTGCTTAAGCGGCTTGAGAAATAAATGTTGAAGTCGTCTCTGGCTGTCGCCGCCGTCTGCGCGGCGTTCGCAATGCCCCAAGTCGGCTATGCGTGCGCGCGTTCAGACGCCAAACCCATCACCGCTAAAAACACTTACGATGTGTTTCGCAACGGTGATAAAATAGGACGTCACACAATTACATTTGAAAAATCTGGAGACAGACTCGATGTAACGTCTAAGACCTTCATGCAGGTCAAAGTTCTTTTTGTCTCCGCCTTTAAATATGAATATGATTCACAGGAACATTGGTGCGGCGGCGCAATGCAATCTGTCAGCACAAAAACCAATAATAACGGCAAAGATATTCTCACCGAGGGCTCTGTCGACGGCGATCAATTCCGAATGAACGTGTCAAAGGAAGGCGTCGAATCGCAAAGCGTTTCCCCCGCACCTCTTTTTCCGACTAACCACTGGAACAAAATCGTTCTCAAACAAGAGGCCCTTTTTGATACCATCAAGGGCAGTTTATTTGACATTACCGTAACGCCGAATAACGCCGAACTTCACCCTGATCTTGACCAAGACCGCTATGACGTCTCCGGCATGTATGATTACGTCACCTATTACGACAAATCTGGCCACTGGCAGGGGATGGCTTTTCAGCGCGGCGAGAAGAATTTTATCGAGTTCAAATGCCGCGATTGCACAAATACTATATTGCCGAATTAATCAGCCGGCTTAGTTTTATCTTTGAATTTACAAATCTCAGAGATCGCACAATTGTAACACTTTGGCGTCCGCGCTACGCACGTATAGCGCCCGTGCAAGATCAGCCAATGATGGGCATGAAGCGCGTAATTTTCCGGCGTAACTTTCAATAAATTAAGTTCGACCTCTAGCGGGTCTTTTCCAGGAGCCATGCCCGTGCGGTTTGACACGCGGAAAATATGTGTATCCACGGCCATGGTGGGCTGTCCGAAAGCCTCATTTAACACCACATTCGCAGTTTTTCGCCCGACGCCTGGGAGCTTGATAAGGTCATCGCGGTTATCCGGCACCACCGATCCGAAATCATCGATTAGCATTTGCGAAAGCGCTACCACGTTTTTCGCCTTGTTTCGAAACAGACCAATGGTTTTAATATAATCACGCACTGCGTCTTCGCCGAGGGCGGTCATTTTCTCCGGCGTATCCGCCGCTTCGAACAAGGCTTTCGTCGCTTTATTCACGCCGACATCTGTGGATTGTGCTGATAAAGCCACCGCCACGACGAGCGTAAAGGGATTAGAATAATGAAGCTCTGTGCGCGGCGCCGGATCAAGCTTTGCCAGCGCCGCGTAAATCTCTGAGATCTGCGCGCGCGTGAGTTTCGGGCGCGGCAGTTTCTTCGCTGGTTTCTTGGCCAGCTTCCTTTTTGCGGGTGCCTTGTTTGCGGATATTTTGGCCATTAGACTTTGCGGGCAATCCGTTCGAGCATCTGCGCGATCATGACATCTGCGAATGTCGATGCGGGCTGCGCTTCAAGGTTACCCGCCGCGTCAAAAGCTTTTTCGCCAAAGCCGCAACCGACTTGTTTTGGTACTAATTCTGCGCCGAGTCTCATGAGGAGAAATTGCAATTCCCGCATCGCCATAATACCGCTCATCGGGCCGGGCGAACAAGACGCGATCCCGTAAATGGGGCCTGTAATATGGCCCGTTTCTAATGTGCTTGTCCAATCAATGGCGTTCTTAAGAACAGGCGGGAGACTGCCATTATATTCCGGCGTGACAACAATAACGCCGTCAAATGATTTGAGGTCTTTGATCAATTTTTGAACGCCTACGGGCGTCTCAAGGTCGCCGTGATAAAGCGGGAGATCATAATCGCCAATATTAACATAGGCCGATTTCGCGCCCGCCGCGTCGAGCTTTTTTTGCAAGGCTTTGACGAGACGCAAATTAAGAGAATCCGCGCGAAGACTTCCGCATATAAGCGCGATGTTAATAGCTGTTTTAGTCATATCTATCTTTCAATGTGTTCGGTCTTGTCTAAGCAAATTGCTTAGCAATTTTGAGCCCTTTGGCCCAGCCGAGTTTTTCGTAAATCAGGAGCAGCGTGCCGTTATAATCGACAAGGCGGTTGTGCAGACCTTTGCGCGGCAGGTGCAGCGCGCTTTGCGGCTCTTCGTGGTGATGATCGTGGAAGGCTTCGCCGCCGGTTAAAAGCGCCATGGCATAGTCCGCCCATTTCGGCGTTTTGAGATGGCCCAGAACATTAATCCCGTACACCGTGGCGTGAAACTGTACCGCGCGGCCAATGACGAGGCAGGCGTGAAGTATCGCCGTGAGGACTAGCGAGCCGCCCGCCGCCCAGACTATGCCGTAAACAATCACCGGAAGGACGAAGTGAACCACGATAGAGAAGCTGTAATAATGGCGGTCCATAAACATAATGACGGGACTAGATTTGAGCCATAGAGGCATAGGCCGCGCCATGTCTTTTGCGTCTCGGAAAATAATCCAGCCCGTCCATGCCCAAAACTTGCCTTCTGCCGGATTGTGCGGATCGCCCGGAGTGTCGGCAAAGCGGTGATGCTGGCTGTGATAATTCACCCAGTCTTTGACCGAGCCTTGCATAGCAATCATGAGATTGATCATGGTGATGATTTGAGCGGGCGCGGAGAGCTCTCCTGCCTTATGCTGCATAACCCTGTGCAGGGGGCCAATCCCGCCATTACAAACAAGAATTGCCGCCGCGACCACGAACAGGCCAAGCGGTAAATACCACCAATGCAGGGTGATATGCGATATGAACACCGCTAGCATGATCATGGTGATCAGCAGGCCAAGGCCAAGCGCAGGATAGAGGAAGGCAGAGAAGAGACTCCCCATGTTCAGATTTTTCCATGTCTTAGGAATGGCCATTGATCTTGGCATTGGTGAGCGCGGCGCGGGAGAACTCGGCGTCTGCGATACTGATGTCATGAATCTCTCCAACTTTGAAAATTACAGTAACATTGGCATCCTCAAATTTCCAAACCGTTTGTACTAACATTTTTGTTATAGTCTTGCGAATTGGCGCGCCGCGTCCAATATAGGGATTATGCAAAATTCGTTTCTTTGGATCATCATCGCCGTCGCCCTGATTGCGCTCACATACTTTGTACGGGCCCTGCTCGGCTACCGCCGCGTCGCCTCCGATGCGGCAGCGGATTACGCGTATAAATACGGCGAAGGCATGCTTGAAGGCTGGGAAGACGAGGCCGATTATGTTGCCGCTTATAAACGATTTCACGCCCCGCGCAGCGCCGCCTATGTGGCCTCCGCAATGGGCGGAGTTTTGGTGTTAACGTATCCGGCTTTTAGTGTGATCAATTTTTTGCTGGAGCAATTTTGGATTCTCACAGGCCGCTCAGAAGTTTTTCACCCTGGTTATCTCGTTTGGCAATTCTTGATCTTCTTCGCGATTTTGTTTCTCTGGGCCGCGATTATATATTTCACGGCCAGGCGGTTTCATCGCCGCGCCCCCATTAGTTTTCAGCAAGAGCTTTTACGGCAATCTGGGCGTTTACCGAATTAAATCATTCATATTCGACGTGGGTTAAATAAAGCCCGTCAGGCGGGGCAACAGGGCCGCAAGCCGTGCGCTTTTTCGCGGCGAGCGCTTTGGACACCATATGCGGCGTCCATTTCCCGCGCCCGACTTCGACCAATGTTCCCGCAATAGAGCGCACTTGCTTATGCAGGAAAGATTGCGCCCGCACGTGAATATGGACTTCGTGTCCAGCGCGCAGAACCATCAGCTCGTCCAGTGTTTTAACGGGGCTATTAGATTGGCACTGCGTGTCGCGAAATGTCGAAAAATCATGTTTGCCAATAAGGTGCTGCGCCGCCGCATGCATCGCGTCCGTGTCGATCCGGTAAGGCACGCGCCAGACACGTCCGCGGTCAAGCGCAAGCTTGGGGCGGCGATCAACAATACGGTAAAGATAGGTGCGTTCTTTGGCCGAAAAGCGGGCATGAAATTCGTCGTCCACTTCCTCGGCGTCCAAGATAGAGATCGGGTGATCGCCAAGATGAAAATTGAGCGCGTCGCGGACTTTGTCGGCGCGAAGCGGTTTAATTAAATCAATATGGGCGACCTGCGCGAGCGCGTGAACGCCGCTATCTGTGCGCCCCGCCCCGTAGACTAGCGCGGGTTCGCCGTTGAGTTTTTCGGCAGCCTCTTCCAACGCACCCTGCACGCTCGGCCCGTGGTCTTGCCACTGCCATCCTTGGTAAGGCCCGCCGTCATATTCTATGGTCAGCTTAAAACGCGACATTATGTGAGTTTTGTTCCGGCAGGAAGATCATGACCGCGCAGGAAATCTTCGGCGCTCATTTTCGGTTTTCCGGCAGGCTGTACGGTCAAGAGACGCAGCGCCCCCTCTCCGCAAGCAATTAAGAGCGCGCCGTCCAAAGCCGTTCCAGACTCGCCTTCGCCGTTTTCGGATTTCGCAAGATGGATTTTAACGCGCTGCTCACCAATTTCGCACCACGCACCAGGAAACGGCGCGAGCCCGCGAATATGGCAATCAAGCTCTGTGGCAGACCGCGTCCAATCTATCCGCGCTTCGGCTTTATCAATTTTGTACGCGTAAACAGGTTCGCCCGTTTGCGGCGTCGGCGATAGTCCCCCGCGCTGCAACCCGCCAAGAACGCGCGGCCACATATCCGCGCCGAGGCGGGACAGGCGGTCAGAAAGACTGGCCGTATCATCTGTTTGCGTTATCGCCGTTGTTTCGGAGAGGAGAATATCGCCCGTATCAAGACCCTTCGCCATTTGCATAATTTGTACGCCGGTCTCTCTATCGCCCGCCATGATCGCGCGCTGCACCGGCGCCGCGCCGCGCCAACGGGGCAAGAGCGAACCGTGCAAATTCAGACAACCATATTCAGGCGCGTCCAGCGCGCGCTGCGGCAAGATTTGTCCGTACGCCACAACACAAGCCACATCGACGCCAAGGCTTTCAAAGTCATCAATCACAGAAGAGAGCCGGAATTTCTCCGGCGTTTTGACGGGGATGCCCATAATTTCTGCAAATTGATGCACGGGGCTTTTCGTGAGTTTCTTCCCGCGTCCAGAGGGCCTTGGCGGCTGCGTATAGACACAGACCACGTCGAAACCATTGGCAATTAATTCAGACAGGGACGGGACGGCAAATTCTGGGGTGCCCATGAAGGCCACGCGCAGGCTCATTATTCTGCTGCCTGAAGCTTCACCGCTTTCACGACTTTTTTCACCGCGCGGTCACGCTTGAGGCGGGAGAGATAATCGATAAAGACAACGCCTTTCAGGTGATCCATTTCGTGCTGAATACAGACCGCGTAAAGCCCTTCGGCCCATTCGGTGACGCGCTTTCCGTTATAATCAAGGTAAGTAATTTTCACCCGCTCCGCACGGTCGACCGTATCGTAAATGTCGGGAACAGACAGGCAGCCCTCTTCGTAGGGCAGCATGTCTTCGACGTCTTCAAGAATTTCCGGATTGACGAAAAATGTCGGCTTCGGCTCTTCGCCTTCTCTCGCCAAATCCATAACGATGACATTGATCGGCTCGCCGATTTGTACGGCGGCGAGACCAATGCCCGGCGCGTCATACATGGTTTCAAGCATGTCATCCATCAGGGCGCGGATCTCGTCCGTGACAGCCTCAACAGGCTTTGAAATCTCTCGTAAGATCGGATTCGGGACGGTCAATATAGGGCGTATAGTCATGAGCGTTAGTTAGTGATGCCGCGCGTTACGGTCAAGGGGCGGAAAGGCGCTTTGGCGGATATGACAAGGAGAAAGCAAAGGGAATGAGAGCCGTCCAGCACCGATAGCGCCCATAAAGAGCGTATTCGGGGATTCAGAGCTGTGCAGTCAGGGTCGGTGTCAAACAGGCAAGGGGTTTTGCCTGCACACCGGAACGGTGATCATTAGATCTAAGTTCATTATCTTGAAATTGAATAGAGTATAATGGCCGAAGATTTTATCCCACGCGGCCATGATGGCTTCGCGCGGCAGGTGCGGATTATTACTGCTTCCTCCGGCGGCGGCTCTCTGCGGCGTCTCGCCGTCAATCATGTCGTGGTTTTCAGAAAGCTTTACAAGCTCTGGCATGCGGAGTTGATCGGGCGTCAGCGCGATAGGCTTTGGCCGTTTCATTTTAATGGCCGCGTCGCGTATCCCAAAGGTCATAGACGAGCGGCTAGGCTGCGCGCGCTCTGTCTTTTTTGAAAGCGGCGCGAGACGGAACATGTCATGTCTGTCCGTGCTACTTTTGGCGGGCGCGCGGGTTGGCTTTGTCTGGTTTGCTGGCTTTTGTTCTGTCTGAGTGGCTGGCTCCGGTTTGGGCTCAGATTTGGGCTCTGATTTTGGCTCTGGCTCACCCGCATCCATCATTTTCGCGTAGCGTTTGTCCCATCTTTGAAGCGCCGCTTCTCCGCCAAGATCTTCGAGCACTTGGGCCTGCCAAACGCGGTCGGCTTGCATGGCGCTTATCAGCCAGAGGGAGAGGTTATGCACTTCTGCGCGGAAGAGGTCCGCAAACAGGCGGCGCGCCTCCCATAGCCGAGATAACGCGCCGCGCTCTACGCCTGCGGGGCAAACCATAGCGGCGATCTGCGCAATCAGGGCCGGAATGAGCGCCCGTAATTCGGACGTATCAATCCTATCAGGCCCGCTGGGCAGTCCCGGAAGGGTGTCATGCGGCGAAGATGTCGGTGTGTTATCAGGCAAATAAATCATGGTTTCACTATGGGGGTAAACCCGCTGGCGAGGATTATTATGGCTATTTATTTTATAAAGCACTGAAAATGCAGTGTTTTCTAAAACACAAAGTGAGGATTAATGGGGGTTTCAACCCCGCAACCTTCATCCCTGCGCACGCAGGGATCCATCTCTCGCCGCTGATGTCGGGTGATGGGTCCCCGTGTGCACGGGGATGATGACTTTGAGGGTTGAGCGCTGTGTGCTGAAAAGCCCTAAAGAGCGCCTGTTAACCAGCTTGCTAAATCATCTGTGACCGAGTCGATCCAGTCCGCTCGTTTGATGGTGCCATCAGCGCCAGTGACATGGGTTTCGCCCGACCAATTTACATCGGATGTAACAAGCACCGTCCCCATACCCATATGTTTTGGAACTTCGAGATTACGGGGGCTGTCTTCAAACATGATGGCGGTAGTAGGATCTATGTCGAAAACATCACAAAATTTAATATAGGGACTGCGCTTGGGTTTAGGGACATAGTCCATATCATCAATTCCGAATGAGCCGTCGAAAAGGTCAAATAGTCCCAAATGCGTGCCGACATTGACCGCGTGGCCGCGTGAGCCGTTTGTGAAAATAAACTTCCGCCCCGGCAGGGCTTTTATAGCCGCCCTCAATTTTGGGTCTGGCGTAAGCATATCCAAATCCACATCATGAACATAATCCAAAAACTCAGCCGGATCCATGCCGTGTACGGCCATTAGGCCCGACAGCGACGTGCCATATTCGGCTAAATATTGCTTTTGTAAAATACGGGCTTCAGTAGGCTGCAGAGCGAGGTAACGGCTAATAAAACCCGTCATTTTCTTATCGATTTGAGAAAAAAACGTGTCGTCCCCTTTATACAGGGTATTATCGAGGTCAAAAATCCAGTTTTGAACCTCTGTGCCTGCGATACGCGCCCCGTTTATCACAGCCCCTACGCCTGTCACCTTCGAAGGCCGTTCACGTTAGCGGCGACAAAATCAGAGTCAGTTAAATTAACAGTCGTGCCGTCCACATCCGTCGGCAAGGCGCGGAAGTTCACAGCTTCATAGCCATTGTCAGCGCAATCCTCGCGGCCAAAAGCAGAGAATTTCGCTTCTGCGATACAGAACTGACTAGAGGTGGCCGCATCATTTTTAAGGTATTTGTCCGGCAATTCTACGCCGCTCGCGCTTTGGCCCGAAACTTCTTGCCGCGCGAAAAGGTACATATCTTTGTCTTTCAGTGAATCCGTTACAGGCTCAGCACATTCGCCCGCCGCGATCTCCCACCAGCCGCGTGACTCCCAGTTTTCCGCGCGTTTGTGTCCCGTAGCGACCCAAACGTTTGACGCCGTCTTATTACACACGTTTAGCCCCGTAGCGTCCTGTCCAGCCAGAGCACTTTTTTCTAGTGCGTCTATTTGCTCAAATTCCGTCAAATTCGCTGCAAGCTTTTTATCTTTCAAATAGGCCGCCACCGTCCGGCTTGTCCGCCGTCCCGAAACACCGTCAACGCGGCGAATAGGATAGCCATTTTCTTGCAACAACCTTTGCAGCCCTGCCACGTCGGCCCGGCTGCCAAAATTATCCGTTTCGATCAGGCGTGTGATCGGGTCATGATCCGAAACAGACATAAATAGCTGCGTCGTCAATCCCTGCTGCGCACAGCTTTTGTCATGGCGCGCCGTAAAGTCAGTTTCGCCAATGCATATAGGCATAGTGCCTTTCCATTCCCGAATACCGCCAGAATAGACTTTCGAACTTTCTGCATACACATACCGCACCGTCGCCATAGGCGCGCCACCGTCTACGCATTGACCGGGGCGCAAACGCGTCCAGCCTTTGGAGGTTATTTTTTCTTCAGTTTTAACAGCGCTCGCCATACGGACAATAAAGGATGTCTCGTTGCAAATTTGCCATTTTTCAGTTTCATCAGTGGACGGCTCGGACGTCTGTGCATTGGCTGCAGAGGCTAGTAAAGCTACGCCCGTTAAAAGGCCTAAGAAACTTCGCTTCATCATAAGACAATAGTTCCCGCGCCGTGGTCCGTAAACAGCTCAACAAGAAGACCGTGCGAGCGCCGCCCGTCCAAAATCACAACACCGTCAACACCGGCTTCTACGGCCGCCATGGCGGTTTCAAGCTTAGGGATCATGCCGCCTTTGGCGACGCCGCTCTTAATGAGGCCTTGCGCGTCAGCGCGGCTGAGCTGGGTGAGGAGATTACCGTCATTGTCCATAACGCCGGCAACATCGGTTAAAAGCATAAGACGGGACGCGCCGAGCGCTCCGGCGAGGACTCCCGCAGCCGTATCGGCATTAACGTTATAGGTGCCCTCATCAATGCCTGCGCTAATTGGGGAGACAACGGGGATGAATCCGGGGTCAGCCGCGGCAAGTACGTCGAGAACTTCGACATTGGTGTCGACAGGCTCGCCAGCAAATCCGAGATCTTCACGCATAGCCTTGGCCGTAATGAGCCGCGCGTCGCGTCCGGAAATACCAACAGCTCGTCCGCCCGCGGCATTGATAGCGCTGACCAAAGATTTATTAATTGCGCCGGAAAGCACCATTTCCGCGATTTCTACGGTTTCGATATCAGAGACTCTGAGGCCGTCAACAAATTCGCTTTTAATATTGAGGCGCTCTAGCATGCGACCGATTTGCGGGCCGCCGCCATGCACGATGACAGGGCGAATGCCGAATTGCTTCAAGAGCACAACATCCGTGGCAAAATCACGGGTAAGCTCTGGGCTTCCCATGGCATGCCCGCCAAATTTGATGACAATGGTTTTACCAGCATAGCGCTGAATAAAGGGAAGGGCTTCGGACAGGGCCTTAGCATTGTCCCATCCGGTTTCGTTTTCTCTGCGTCTTAACATGGGGCTCTTATACCCGATGATCCGCCAAGGCCAAGGCAGCAATCTCAGCTTGAAGCACATCAAGGCCAGATTTCTTCACGGAGGAGGTTTGAATGATCTCAGGGTGGGCCGCCGGACGCTTAGCGATAGACCGTTCCGTCCGGTTCATGACCTTTTCAAGGTCGGCTTGTTTGATTTTATCGACTTTGGTCAAAACAATTTGGTAGGTCACAGCCGTCTCGTCGAGCATGGCCATAATCTCTCGGTCGCCGTCTTTGAGGCCGTGGCGGCTATCGATCAATAGAAAGATCCGGCGAAGTGGCGCGCGGCCAGCCAGATAAGCCCGTGTCAGCGTTGTCCATTTCGCGATATCGGTTTTTGAGGCGCGTGCATAACCATAGCCCGGAAGGTCAACAAGGCGGATACGGTCATCGGCGTTGAAGTAGTTTAACTCTCGCGTGCGTCCCGGCGTATTAGACGCGCGGGCAAGGCCGTTTTGATTGGTCAACGCATTAATTAGGCTGGACTTTCCGACATTGGAGCGTCCGGCGAAACAGACTTCGGGCATGTCGCCTGGGGGCAACGTGTCGAGGCTTACGCCGCTCATCATGAAGTCCACAGAGCGCGCAAATAAAAGCCGCCCTGTTTCTAAATAATCCTTATATTCCGCGTCGTTCATGCCTTACCTGCCAAACCCTGCCTACCAAACCTATTCGGTTGTATCCGGCTCGTTATTTCGTCCGGTTATTTTGCGGAAGAAGGCATCAACAGGCGTGTCGACTTTAAACTTACGCGTAATGTAATATTGCTGGAAGAACGACAGGATGTTGTTCCAGACCCAATAAACCAGAAGACCCATAGCGAACGGCGCGAGGATAAACATAAATATCCACGGCATGAACTTAAAGATTTTCTGCTGCATCGGATCCGTACCTGCTGGCGGCGTTAGAGTATACATAGCCGCCATCGTCACGCCGTAGAGTAGCGCGAGCGGGCCGATAGCAAAGAAAGATAGGAATTCAACAGGGATCGGATCCCAAGGGAAAATGCCAAAGCCATTAAGAATTGAAATCGGTTCGCGGGCGGAGAGATCATTGATCCAGCCAAAGAACGGCGCGTGGCGCAGTTCAACATTAATCAACACAGTTTTATAGAGCGCGAAGAAGATAAAGATGGTCGGAATAATCGGAAGACAGCCAGCCGCCGGATTTACGCCTTCTTTTTTGTAAAGCGCCATCATTTCCTGCTGCGTCTTAACGCGGTCACCCTCATAGAGCTTTTGCAGCTTTTTGACCTTGGGCTGAACCTTTTTCATTTTGGCTTGGCCCTCATACTGTTTATTAAACAGCGGGAACATGACGAGCTTAATCAAGAACGTTAGCGCCATAATACCAAGGCCAAAGTTGCCAAGGTTATGACCGAGCCATGATAGGATAGCCGTCATAGGCCGTGTCAAAATACGAAGGAAACCCCAGTCAATGGCGCGTTCCATTTCGGCAATGCCAATGCTTTCATCATTTTGGTACTTGAGCAGAACTTCGCGGTCTTTCGCGCCGGCGAAAATATAGCCTTTAGATTCAATAGTATTGCCCGGCGTCAGAATTGTGGGGTCAAGCCTGTAATCCGCTTCGTAAACATCCACATCATTGATGACTTTGAAATTAAAGTTTGCCGTCATCGGTTTGCCTTGCGGCGCAATCGCAGCCGAGAGCCAAAATTTATCCGTAAGACCAACCCAGCCGCTTTGGCCAACCATATTCTCACTTTTTTTCTTCGTGAGTTTTTTATACTTCATATCCCATAACTTGCCGTCGACAATCGCGATGGGGCCTTCTTGCAAGATAAAGAAGTTCGTCAGATCATCAGGCAGCCCGTGCTGACGTGAAACGCCTTTACGCGTCAGGGAAACTTCTGAGCCAGATGTGTTGGTAACTTTGTCATCGAGGGTGATGAGATAGCGGTCATCGACAGAAACTGTCCGCTCAACCCGAAAGCCATTGCCTTCATGTTGAAGCACAACAGGTGTCTCTTGTGTCAGCGTGCTGCCTGATACGACAGTCCATGGTGTGTTCGCGCCGGATCCGCCGTCAATGCGAGTCCAGTTATCAAAGATGTAAGCGGCCTTTTCGCTGCCTTCTGGAGAAAGCAAAACCATATTGTCGCTGTCTGGGTCGATGGTTTGCTTATAATTTTTAAAGTGAATGTCATCAAAGCGAGAGCCTTCAACTAAAAAAGATCCGTACATTGACGGCGTATCGATTTTTATACGCTGCCCAGCGTTCAAAACCTCTGCGCGGGGCTTGACCTGAGCCGGCGCTTCGACTTGGGTCTGCGCGGCTATTTTCGATTGCTCAAGCTGAATTTGAAGACGGGCTTCTTCGGCCATTGGCTTAGCAAAGAAGAACCAATATCCCATCATGACCAGACCGGACAGAACGAGGGCGAGAATAAAATTTTTCTGATCTTGCATGGAAGTCTTCCCGTTTCGCGGAATATTTAGGGTTTAAGGCTTAACAGAGCCTTTTCAACATCCCGAAGGAGGTCACGGTAAGGGCGCTTTACAGTGCTTTGACGGGCAATGAAAACATAATCATGCCCCGCATGGCCAAACTGCGGTAATTTTTCGCGGGCGGCTTCCCGAAGTCGCCGTTTAACGCGGTTTCGGATCACAGCATTGCCGATTTTCTTCGTGGCCGTGAATCCGGCACGGATCGCGTCTGTCTCTACGGGGCCACTTTCAGGCCCGATAGACGGATTAAGACGGGCTTGCACAACAACCCCGCCAATCGCTTTGTAACGTCCCTCCCGAACATACAAAAACTCGGACCGCTTTTTTAGCCGTCCGAGTGACTGTAAGGATTGGGACATGGTCCGTTAAGACGCGTCAGTTACGCAGAAAGAACCTTGCGGCCTTTAGCGCGGCGGCGCGCTAAGACAGCACGGCCATTTTTTGTCGCCATACGCGAGCGGAAACCGTGGCGGCGTTTGCGAACCAGTTCTGAGGGTTGGAAAGTCCGTTTCATTTTATTCTCCAGGGCGGCCACTAAAGTGTTTAGAGCCGATATATTCATAAGCGGCGTCCAATAAGCGCCGTATGAGCGTAAGTCAAGGCATTGCGGCGTAAAAATGCGACTCCCTCCCCCCTACCATTTACTCAGCCCTCAACACCAGACGCACGTTTTTGTGATTGAAGGTGAGATGATAAGTCTGCCATGTCCGCCTATAGCCTAACCATAGACGGATCTTAAGGATTACACAAAGCCCATGGCCAAAGACATATTTATAAAAATAGCGGTCTGCACGAGCGCCATTACCGCTTTTTCAGCTACCCTGTCTGCTGACCACAACGTGCCGGCTCTCTCTCGCGCCCCCGAGAGCCAAATGCATAGTCCAGCAGAACGGGCCCCGGAGCCTCGCGAGACGAAATCCTCGTATTTTGTAGCGCAGGCTCCGGGAACCGCCTATCAATGGGATATGATACTTGAAAAATATGTCTCTGCGCCGGACGCCATCGGCCTCGCTCGCTTCAATTACGGGGCACTCCGCGCCAATGCCGCAGACCAAGAGGCTCTCAAGGCCTATATTACGGATATGGAAGCCGTTGACCCTAAAACCCTTTCAGAGGCCGAAGCCATCGCTTTTTGGGCCAATCTTTATAATGCCGTCACGATTAGTGTCGTTATCGACAATTACCCTGTGAAATCCATCAAGGAAATTAAATCTGGATGGCGCGCTGGGCCTTGGAAGAAAAACCTTGTTACGGTGGCAGGCGAAAACTTGTCGCTCGACAACATCGAGCATGACATTTTACGCAAAAATTATCCCTCCCCGCTTATTCATTATATGGTGAACTGCGCCAGTATTGGCTGCCCTAACCTGCCAAACGCGCCTTGGACGGCGGAAAATTACGACGCGGACCGCAAGGCCGCCGCTCGCGCTTATATTAATTCTCCGCGCGGGGTTCGGATCACAGATAAAGGCCTCAAAATTTCGTCTATCTATAAATGGTATAAAGAAGATTTTGGCGGCAATAATGCCGGTATATTAGCCCACCTCAGAACATATGCAGACGACGAGCTTGCCGCCGCAATCGACGGCGGCGTCAAGATCGTCGATGATGGCTATAGCTGGTCCTTAAACGAATAGGCCTATCATGACAGATCAAAGCACACCCGACGCGCCAAAGCGCTCTATATTCATTCGCCTATGGCCTATGTATGTTCTCATTGCGGGGTTTGTCCTAGCGATCTCGCAGGGCTGGCATACTTATTTAACCCCGCAAGCGCTCGCCGATAAAGCTGAATGGCTTGACGCCAAAGTGGCCGAAAACGTTTTCCTCGTTTTGGCGATTTTTATCGGTGTTTATATCACCGCCACAGTCTTTATGCTCCCCGGGAGCGTTCTCACGATTGCAGGGGGTTTCTTATTTGGATTGACCTTCGGCGTCCCGGCCACGGTAATTGGCGCAACCGCCGGGGCTTGTCTCTTATTCATAGTGGCCAAATCTTCTTTAGGCGAAGTCCTGAAAGACAAAATGGGCGGGTTTCTAGGTAAAATGGAGAAGGGCTTTAAGGAAGGCTATTGGTCTTACCTTTTCACCATCCGTCTTTTGCCCATTATGCCGTTTTCTTTTGCCAATGTCGGCCCCGCCCTTCTTGGCGCGCGGCTTCGGGATTTCGCAATTTCCACGTTTTTAGGCATTATCCCCGCCACCATTGCTTACACTTGGCTCGGCGCGGCGGCCAAAGGCACATTGCTGGACGCAGCCGAAAAAGGCGAAACCATTAATGCAGGCGCGCTGTTTGGCTCTCTTGCTGCGAACTTCTTTCCCGCGCTCATGGCGCTTGGCGTTGTCGCCCTTATTCCGGCAATTTTTAAGCGGTTCAAAGCCGCACGGGCAAAAGCTTAAACGCCCCAATATTCGAGGTTACTATGACAAAAACTCACTATGATGTTGACCTATGCATTATCGGCGCGGGGTCGGGCGGATTATCTATTGCCGCCGGAGCCGCGCAGCTTGGCCGCTCAGTGGTTCTCTATGAGGCCGAAGAGATGGGCGGCGATTGCCTAAATCATGGCTGCGTCCCGTCCAAGGCGCTCATCGCGGCGGGCAAGCATGCCCACGCGCTCACAACAGGACCAGACTTCGGCGTGGCGAAAGCCAAGCCCAAAGTAAATTTCAAAACCGTCAAAGCCCATGTCCAAGGGGTCATTGACCACATCGCCCCCGTCGATAGCCAAGAACGATTTGAAGGTTTGGGATGCATAGTCATTCGCGAACGCGCACGGTTCAAAGACAACCGCACAGTCGAGTCAGACACCACAGAAGTCCGCGCAAAACGCATTATCATCGCCACAGGATCGCGGGCGTCCGCGCCGCCTATTCCTGGCCTCGATAAAACGCCTTACCTCACCAATGAAAGCATCTTTTCAGTGGATACGCAGCCGGAACATCTTTTGATTATTGGCGCGGGGCCTATTGGTCTTGAGCTCGGACAGGCATTTGCGCGTCTTGGCAGTAAAGTTGAAATCATCGATATTGCTGCCCCTCTCGGTCAAAATGAGCCGGAACATGCCGAGGTTCTTGTCAAAGCCCTCGAAGCCGAAGGCGTGGTATTTCATACCCCCGCCAAAACCAAGCTCATCCGTAAAACGGAAACAGGCGTGGCCATTGATTTAGAAGATGGAAGCAGCCTGACCGGATCACACCTCTTGGTCGCCGCAGGCCGTAAACCTGTTGTCGATGGATTAGACCTTGAAAAAGCGGGAATAGACTATGACCGTAAAGGCGTGACCACCGATGACCGCCTTCGCACGTCGAATAAGCGCGTCTTTGCCGTCGGCGACGTTTCTGGCCGCGGCGGGCTTACGCATGCTGCGGGTTATCACGCCGGTATCATCATCAAAGCCTTTTACTTCTTGCCGCCGATCATTGACCGCATCATGGGCAAAGCCACAACTGACCGCATGCCTGCCGCGATTTATTCTGAACCAGAACTCGCCAGTATTGGCATGACCGAAGCACAGGCCAAAGAGGCGGGACATAAGGTCAAAGCGCTGACATGGGATTTTGAAGAAAATGACCGCGCGATTGCCGAACGTTCAGACCTTGGCGGCGTGAAAATTGTCGCCACCACAAAGGGCAAAATTCTCGGCGCGTCGATTGTCGGCGAAGGCGCAGGGGATCTTATACAAATGATGTCTGTGGCGATGACAAACGGCGTAAAAATTTCAGGTCTTGCGCAAATTATCGCGCCCTACCCAACACGCGGCGAAGCCGTAAAGCGGGCGGCGAGTTCATTCTATACAGAAACGATCTTTGGACCAACGGCGAAGAAAGTCGCGGGACTGTTTACCAAATTTCAGTAGGAAAAATTATTCTGGGCGGAATTTGATAAATTTCGCCGGAACGCCGCCAACAATAGCGTAGGGCTCTACGTCTTTATTGACCACGGCTCCGGCGGCGACAATCGCGCCTTTGCCGATGGTGACGCCTTTGAGGATTGTCACGTTTCCGCCGATCCAAACATCATCACAGATGACTGACGGCGCAACAATAATCCCCTGCTCGCTAATCGGAATGTCGCGGCGATCAATAACGTGGTCAGAGGTTAGAACCGTCGTTCGCGCGCCAATACGGACATTACTGCCAATCGTCAGGCCGCCTGTGGCATTCAGGTAAACCCATTCATTCAGCGTTACGTTTTTGCCAAAGGTCATTGAGTACGGATACCAAAGCTTGACGTCTTCATACATGCGAACGCCGCGAATAGAGCGGCAAAATGGCCATGTGGCCCACTTGCGTAAGACGTTGCCAATGGGCGCAGGGAAATACCGCGCGGGCCAATACAACAAGAAGTAGATGCCGTGAACTAAATATTCCCAGGATTTAAATTGATAATCCTCGGGTTTTTCGCTTGCTGGCATGTCGGCCCCTTCAATATCAGCTTATAACTAGGCTTTATAATATTCGAGATACCAATCAACGAAGTTGCTAATACCGGTTTCAACGCTTGTGTCTGGCTTGAAGCCCGTGACGGCTTGAAGCTCTGTGGTATCAGCGCAAGTTGACGGAACATCGCCCATTTGCATAGGCATCATGTTTTTAATCGCTTCTTTGCCAAGCTTCTCTTCGAGAACTTCGATGTAACGCATGAGCGGCACTTCTTGGCTGTTACCGATATTGTAAACACGGAACGGCGCGACGCCGCTGAAACACGGATCCGGCTTGTCGCCGTCCCATGTTGGATCTTTTTCTGGAAGCACTTTGCTGAGCTTAATGATGCCGTCGGCAATATCGTCGATATAGGTGAAATCACGAGACATTTCGCCGTTATTGTAAATATCAATCGGCGTATCTTCGATGATGCCTTTGGTGAACTTGAACAAAGCCATATCAGGGCGGCCCCAAGGTCCGTAAACCGTGAAGAAGCGCAGACCTGTGCAAGGAATACCAAACAGGTGAGCGTAAGAGTGCGCCATCAATTCATTGGCGCGTTTCGTGGCCGCGTAGAATGTGATCGGGTGGTCGGCAGGAATATGCTCGGTGAATGGCTGGAAAGTGTTCGCGCCGTAAACAGAACTTGTGGAGGCGTATAATAGGTGTTTGACGTCATGGTGACGGCAACATTCCAAGATGTTCAAAAATCCAGAGAGGTTGCTTTTGACATATTCGCGTGGGTGCTCAAGGCTATAACGCACGCCCGCTTGCGCGGCGAGGTTCACAACTACATCAGGCTTATGCTCAGCGAACACGGCTTCGAGCGCTTCGTGATCATCCAGATTGATGCGCGCTTCGACGAAACCGTCAAAGGCTTTCAAGCGGTCAAGGCGCGCTTCTTTCAGATTCACATCATAATAGTCAGTGACAATATCAACGCCGACAACCTTGTGCCCCTCTTTGAGAAGCTCCAGCGCTACGTGGTTTCCGATGAAGCCGGCAGATCCGGTTACGAGATAAGTCATATCAATTTCCAATGGCGCATGCCCAGCTAGCGCGGTGAATTCAGGGACAGTACCTAGTAAGTAATACCTTGAGTGCCAAGTGTTTTTCTACCCCAATTTGAGTTTTAAGAACCTCTTCGCCAGAATTATAATCATTATCACTCCAGCCGCGTAGGCAATCGATGTTGCAATGGCTGTGCCGATCGGGCCGTAAAGAGGCGTGAGAATAAAGTTTCCGATAATATTAATGACCACTATGCCCATGAAATACAGCGTATGACGCCCCGGATAACCAGCAAGCATCAAGCAGGACGATACAGGAACATAGCCGGACGCGATCACAACGCCGCCTGCGAGAATAGCATAAAGCGGCCAAGCCTGCATCATTTCAGGCTCAAACCCTAAAATCGATACGACTAACGGGAAAGCGGCGACCGAGGCTATAAATATCAGCAGAGCGCCGCCGTAAATGCGAATACGCCAGAATTTAAAGAAGGCGATAAAGGGCGCTTTATCCTCTTGCTTGAGCATGCGGACGATTTTCGGCGAAAACACAATCCGGCAAACAATCATCAATAGATAAAACCCTTCGGCAAGCATCGCGGCAAAGGCGTAAATTCCGACAATGGCGTCGGATGAGAATAGACCTAAAATCAAGACATCTACGCGCGTATTCAGCTCGCCAATAACACCCGCCAGCATGGACTTTAAACCAAAGTGCAGCTGCGGTTTAACCGAGCTAAGCATATGTCCGCTCGATTTCCATATAGACAGTCCGGTAAGAGCTAAAGCACCGCCAATCATGACCGAGATAATTTCTGCGCCGGCAATGGCAAGCATCACAGTTTCCACAGGCATCTTGAGCAGCAGTACAATAAATGCGCCGAGAAGAATTAAAGACGGACGCAGAGCTTGAATGAAGGCCAGAGACCGCATCCGCTCCCGTCCGGTTAGAATGGCGTAAATCAACTTCGGGAAACAACCTGCAAATATAGCTACGCTTGTGTAGGTTAGCGCCGTTTCTAAAGTGGGACTTTGCAGGGCTTGCGCAATATAAGGCGCGAGCAGCCATGTGGCGAGCGCGTAAAAGGCTGCGCCAACGACAACGATAGACAGGCTTGCTTGCACGGAGCCGCGGACCTTTGGAATATTGTTGGGCGCTTCAGATATGTAATTAACGAGCGCGTTTTGCTGACCCGTTACGCCAAGCTGCGTCGCAACAACATGGATCGCTAGCGCCTGGCTAATGACGCCGAACCCCGCAGCATCCCAGCCCGACAGAACAAGAACACTCAGCAACAGGCCCGTAACGGCGGCAATACCAAATCCGGCCCCGTTGAGAATTAAATCAAGGAGCGTCTGTTTTTGTGATCGTTCTTGGTGTTCGCTCACGGCGCTTGAGAAGGAATGCTATCGTCGCTTGACAGACTGTTAGCGATCCACAATCCGGCGGCTAATACAAATGAGGGGAAAATTTGAAGCATTAAACGATTCCCACTATCCTGCGCGCCCAAGCGGTACGGGAACTCGCGGAACAAGCCTAAATTGAAGACTAACACAAACAAGCTAATCATAATGCAGGCTATAAAGTAGCTACCTTTTATTGGGCGGCCAATGACAGCACAGGCGCTAAAAATAACCGCAAGCCCCATCCAAGACCAGCCCCAGAGACCAATACCAGAGGTCAAATTAAGCGTCCAATGCAAGAGGTTCGCTTTTCCGTGCTCCATATCTGTCGCAAACAAGAAGGCCCCGGCCAAAATAAGAGCAACCGGCATAGCGATAACGCCAATGCGTATAAGCTGACGCATAAAGGCGTGAACGGAGAGACCCGCCGCTATGACTGGAGTCATCAATAGTAGGCTTTGAGCGATAGCCGCATTCGTACTGAGAATACCCCCCTCTGAACCAGGGTTAAGCGAAGAGAGATATAAGAGCCACACGGACAAGAAGACACAAACGACCATGTAAAAAGCAGTACGTTTCCAAGGGTTTTTGACGGTAACCGCCGTAAACCCGAGGGCGGTGAAAATCACAAACAAACCCCCTTCAAGGCGGCACATACCCACGGCAATCAAGAACAAGCCGAGAGGGATGTACCATCCAGCATCTTCCTCGCGCAAAAACGCCCAATATCCTGCAATCACACATAACACAAACGCCGCCATAGGAAGGTTCGGCATTACATAAAATGAATGGAACCAGAACTGCGGTGTGGTGATCACTAAAATAGCGCATGCCGCGGCAATCCCGTGTTTAAAAATATTACGCAAAAGAGTTTGCGACATAAACGATATTATCGAAGCATAAATAATCGCCATTATAGATGCAGAAAACAACGCTGGAGAAATTGAAACAAAGTCCCGGCCCCATAAGCCAGCGGCAGAATTACCAAACGGGACCATCGCAGCGTAGCTCGTAATAAACCCTGAGACGGTACTGCCCGTCAGACCCTCTTGTGTAAGGGTAACGTTCCCCGACAAAACTGCATAAGTGTAGGAGTCATACGTTAAAATAAAATACTTATAATGTGAGGAGAGCAGCGCAATTGCGCCAATTACCAAAACACCCGCCAAAAGGCCTACCATTAGGTTTCGAGAGACGGCTACTTTTCTGTGGCGACTGGCTAAAACAATGACTGCTAAAAATATGATGAAGCCTATTGCGATGGAAAAGAGACTGATCAGAATTTTTAGGCTCAAGAGAAGAAGGGTATAAAGCGCGTAAAGTGCAAAACCCACGGGAAAAGCCATTCCGGCCTTCAGACCGACTGAAACTTTAGGCACGCATAGATTTAGAAAGAGGAGACCTGCGGCA
Source organism: Alphaproteobacteria bacterium (assembly GCA_051252005.1). Lineage (GTDB taxonomy): Bacteria > Pseudomonadota > Alphaproteobacteria > Caulobacterales > Maricaulaceae > JACOMS01. The sequence continues at coordinate 88,236 of JBPOEZ010000007.1, forward strand.
AAGAAGAACGATCCGTATAAAAATTCAAAGACCCAGATCATTATTTTTCGCCTGCATTTAGGGGCATCATATACCAGATGTTTTCATCAGTAGGGTTAGGCAAAACATAGACCGTTTGGCCACTTCCCGCCATTACCCAAAGTTTTTTTCCTGAAGTAAGTTCAAGCTCGTGTTTTGGCGTCATCGCCGCAGCACGCGCTTGTAAGCTTACTAGGTCCCGCGCATTACCCTGAAAGGCATTGACCGTTTTTGCGCCACCAATGGAAAAAAGAACAGGCCGCACTGCTGGTGACCGAGACGCCAGAATATAATCTCGCCCCCTAAACTCATCGCGCAGAACGTAATAAGCGTGGCGACCCTCTCGGATAGTTTTATTAGGGCTGCCTTCTGAGAGCGAAGACAAAGTATGAGACAGTTTAGAGTCAACCTTATAACTTTGCCGGTCAAGGTGGGCCGAGCCTATCAGGAGGTTCGTGCCTGTAAAAACTGGCACCAAAATCAAAAGTGCCGGTGCTAATTTTTTTAAAGTAACGTTGGCCGCATTCAACAAAGCACCGCTAACGCCAGCGCCGACAAAAACAAGCCCGAGAACCAGAATATCTTTTCGATTCCCAGCCCGTGCCAGCCCTACGTCATAATAACGAAGGGCCCAAACGCACATAATCAAGCCCAGAATGAATAAAATCAAGAAGCCCAACCACCGTAAAAGGGAAAGGGCGCTTGATTGTATAGTATTCATGGTTCGAGCTCTTATTCAGCAGATTTTAAATGCCCAATAATGTCAGTCCCAGTGGTGACTTCGCCGCTTTCGTTTACGCCAAAGTTAATACCCCACATAGAAAGACGCGCCATATATGGATCGCTACCTGACCCTGTATGCGTTTTCATGCGGCGCTCACCAAACTTTTCTGTCGCGGCCTCTTCGAGGCCTGAAGTTGTCCACTTCTGTGTAGCAGGGTCAAAGCGAATGTCATAAGCCTCACCACACTTCAAAATTCCCAACGGATCAGATGCCCCTTCCCAGCCTGTGTCGTCGAAAGGACAAGAGTCAAACAACACAACCATTTTTTCGCCTTCGGCCACACGCTGTGCGTACGCATTTTTCGCCGTTCTTGGCGCAGGCGTCACCTCAGCAGGCAGACTGGTGACAGGGGCCGTTTGATCCGGCGTTGAAATAGCAACAGACCCGGTATCTTTGTCTTTAGTCATCATATAGGCCGCGCCTAAACCGGCCACTGCAATAATGCCAATTGTTGCAATAAGTTTTACCTTCGTTCCCATAATACTATCCTTAAATTTTTAGCCAAAATATTGGTTGCGCGCCGTATTTAATGCGGATTGTCCGCAAAATCTCACTCCCTATATGCGATTTAGAAAGCATAGCAAAGAGATAAAGTGAGAATAGCTACGGCCAGATTTAACAAAAATTTGTCTAAACGGGAATGCCTTCTGCCACGCAAAACTCTCTGATAATTTCCCGCAAGGATGCATGGCGCGAGTCTATCCCGATCAACGGTTCAATGAGATCTGTGAGTTTTTGAGCCTTGAGTGCGAGGACAGCACTTTTAACAGGGCCGATACCCGTCACTGGCATGGAGAGCTGATTATACCCTAACGCAATCAATGTTAGAGCCTCCAAAGGACGTCCTGCGATTTCGCCGCAAACAGAAACCGGAACATTATTGCGTCGGCAACCCGCCGCTATGAACTGCATGATAGAGAGAAAGGCCGGATGCAGTGGGTCATAACGATCAGAGACTTTTGCATTATCGCGGTCAGCGGCAAAAAAGAATTGCATCAAATCATTTGCGCCAACAGAAACAAAGTCTGCATGGTCACATATAGAGTTAATAGACCAGGCTAGCGAAGGGGTTTCAAGCATGACGCCAACTTCTATCTTATATGGCAAGGCATTTCCAAGCGAAGACGCGCGGCGCACCTCGCGGTCAAACAAAGCTCGCGCTTCGATGAATTCTTCGACCATTGTCACCATTGGAAACATTAGCTTCAAATGCCGGTCAGCAGCGGCCTCAATCAAAGCCCGTAATTGATACCGCATAAGGCCCGGTCGGTCGAGGGCGATCCGAATAGCGCGCCAGCCGATAGCCGGATTTTCTTCCGGTTGAGGATTCATATAAGGTAAAATTTTGTCGCCGCCCAAATCCAGCGTTCGGAACGTTACGGGACGACCCGCCGCCACATCCAAGGCCTTACGATACAGCGCAGTTTGGTCTTTTAGGCGAGGCATAAATTCAGACACCATGAACTGAAATTCTGTTCGAAACAGCCCAATACCGTCTGCGCCTGTTTGCTCCAAATGCGGCAAGTCTACTAACAAGCCCGCATTGAGCTGCAATGATATGCGCTTACCATCTTGCGTCATCGCCGGAAGATCACGAACAGCTTCGTACGCCTTAGCCACCTCACCGCGAATATTCATGCGGAGCTGAACGCCTGCGATCCGAGACTCGACGGGGCGAATGTGAACCTCGCCCGTTTCGCCGTCTAGCAAAACCGTGTCCCCTGTTTCAATACTATCGAGAACGCCGTCAGCACGCCCAATCAACGGGATGCCAATCGCTCGACATATAATGGCCGTATGTCCGGTCGGAGACCCTTCTTCTAGGACGATTCCCACGAGTTTATCACGATCATAATCCAGCAATTCTGCGGGGCCCAAGTCGCGCGCAAATATCACCGCATTTTCTGAAATGTTTTTATTTCCAGGGCCAACATTCTCACCAGACAGCGCCCGAATAAGACGGTTTGCTAGATCCTCAAGATCGTGCAGCCTCGCGCGTAGATACGGGTCCTTCGATTTCATTAAACGCGCACGATGCTCATTACGCACGCGTTCCACCGCAGCCTCAGATGTCAATCCAGAATGCACGGCTTCGCGAAGCCGCTGTACCCATTTCCGATCATAGGCAAACATACGGTAAGTTTCGTAAATTTCTTTTGAGGCCCGCGATAGACTAGCCGCCTCGCCGCTCACCATAGCGTCAACTGACGCGCGTAAAACATCGACGCCTTTTTCCAAGCGAATAACTTCCGCCCGAGAATCATCCGATAACAAATTAGACGGCGCGACAGGGGGAATATGCAGATAGGCCACCCCAATAACCAGTCCGTCAGCGTAAGCTTTACCAGCAATAGTTTCGGGCTTCACGGGATTAAGCGTAATGCCTTTTAAGGCGGCTTTCTTCCCGCCAAGCCGCTCATCATCAATGATAATTTCTGCGAGAACCATCGCGACCGTCAGAAGGTCTTCGACTTCTTCTTCGCTGTAAATGCGCGAGGCCAGACTCTGAACAACCAAGACGCCAAGCGTACGTCCGCCGCGTAAAATCGGCACGCCCAAGAAGGCCTTATAAGGGTCTTCTCCGGTTTCAGGACGGTAGGAAAACAAAGGGTGAGAGAATGCATCAGCAAGGTTAAGCGGTTTAGCCGTTTGGGCCACATAACCGACAAGGCCCACGCCCTTTTTAAGGCGGGTTTTATGGACGGCAGACTTTTTAAGACCTTCCGTCGCAGACAATTCTAAATCTTTGCTGGCTCTCAACAAATATATGGAGGCCACATCCGTTTGCATCGCCGCCGTAATCGCCGACGTAAAGTCATCAAGGCGCTCTTGAACAGACTCCGTTCCCGCCATCGCGTCTCGGATCGCTCTCATGAGCTTTGGCGGCTTGCCTTGTAGTTTCGGATCTGTACTCACAGTTTCACTATACAGGCCTGCCTGCCTTCAACATAGCCTCTAATGTAATTGATTACCGTGTTTTCATCTCTAACTAAGAGATTTCTACGATTGCATCAATTTCCACCGCAACGTCTAAAGGCAGGGCGGGAGCCGATACGGCAAAGCGCGCATGACGGCCTTTATCACCGAAAACGGCAACCATGATATCGGAACACCCATTTATCACCTGCGGGATTTTAGCGCCCGTTGGCAATGTACCGTCTGACTGCACAAAGCCGCCGAGTTTAACGACCTGTTTGACTCGCGTCAGATCACCACCGCAGGCGGCTTTCATTTGCGCTATCAAATTTAGAGCCGAAAGCCGCGCGGCGCGCTGCCCCTCTTCCACGGTTAAATCTTCACCAAGCCGGCCGCATACGATATCGTCCTCAGCTTTGGAAATCTGCCCCGAGATGAAAACGAGGTTGCCGCTGATCACATAGGGCACATAATTAGCAACTGGCGCGGCCGCTTCCGGGAGTACAATCCCTAACGCTTCGAGTTTTTGTTCAATATCGTTCATGATGGTCCCTTTACATTTACAGCCGTGCTTTCATTATAGAGTTTAACGAAATACTCAAATGGAATAGCTTCATGAGCAGCTCTGATACGTCCCTTTCTTTACCACAGCCTTCCGAGGACGTTTTATCGTTTCTAGAAACGCGGCGCTCAAACTTGGCCAAGCATATGAGCGCGCCAGGACCAAACCCCGAAGAGCTTGAGCGCATTCTGAGCATCGGCGCGCGCGTACCGGATCACCGTAAGCTCGCACCTTGGCGGATCATCTTGTTTCAAGACCAAGCCCGCGCTGATATTGGGCAGCACATTGGCGCAGCGTTTAAAAAAGAGAACCCTGATATGCCTTTGGATAGAGTATTGTTCGAGGCTGGCCGTTTTCAGCGCGCACCTTTAGTGATCGCCGTCGTCTCTAGCCCCAAAGACTGCCGCCGCGGTACGCCGCAGTGGGAGCAGGAAATGTCATCAGCGATTGTTTGCTACAATATTTGCCTTGCTGCTCAGGCCAGCGGCTACGGCGCGCAGTGGCTTACAGAATGGCTTGCCTATGATAGAGAAGTTTTAACAGCAATGGGCCTATCGAAAACAGAACAGATCACGGGCTTTATATACATTGGCACCGTCGCTGACGCGCCCCAAGAGCGTGACAGACCTGACCTTAGCGACCTCGTAAAACCATGGCCGTAAGAATAGGTTTACCATTGGGTTCCCGCGCACAAATAATGTTCATATTGCATTCACCTCATAGAGGATAGTGCGTGAAAGTGGCTGATAACATGTTATTAGCCCGAATTTTATGTCTACCATTGCGCCCCGTGTAGACACGAAGTTCGATAAAGGCGGTCTTATCTTTCGATGAGGCCGCCTTTATATTTCAAGTAAACCTCAAAACCTGAGCCTCTTAAAGTTAGAGCTTCGACAGGTCGAATTTATAATCTGTAGCGCAAAACTCACAGGAGGCTTCGACAATGCCGTCATCGGCCATTTCTTCTAGGGCCGCGACGTCAAATGATTTTAGGGTCGTCCGGAGCCGTTCTTCTGAACAAGCACAGCGCGCCTCAACCTCAGACGTCTCAATTACACGCACGCCTGTTTCATGGAACAAGCGGTAGAGAAGATCACTTTGGGTAACCTCAGGATCAATCAATTCTTCGTCGGTGAGTGTATCAAATAAGGCTTTCGCAGTATGCCAGTTCTCACCCGTTTCGCCGCGAGCTTTATCTCCGGCAACACGCTGTATAAGAATGCCGCCGCCGCGCCATTTCGGCTCTTCTCCGGGAAGCTGCATTTGTCCGCAAGACAGATGTATACGCGTTGGAATTTGTTCGCTTTGCGCAAAGTAATGCTCTGCGCTCTGCGCTAAAGACGCGCCTTCTATGGCCGCAAGACCCTGATATTGGTCCATGTCCGACCCTTGATCGATGGTCATAGAAAATGTCCCGCCGCCGAGTAGCGTTTCCGCGCCGGGGTTACGGCTATCCAGCAGAGCCATTTTAAGCTGATCCTCGTCCCATCTCGCATAGCCTCTTATATGACCGTCCGTGGTACAGTCGGCCATCAACAAAGACACAGCCCCCTCATTTGTGCCGTGGCATTGAATAATCAACCGCCCTTTAAATTTTAGAGCCTGCGCGACAAGCGCGCTAATCATCATGATTTCGCCGAGCAGTTTCGCTACCGCGTCGGGATAGCGTCCGGCCACAATGGCCTTATCAAGCGCGTCATCCAAATGCACAGCACGGCCGCGCACTTCTGTGCCCTCTAAATGGAATGTCGTTACAATATTTTCAAATCTTTCAGTCATAGGGCGCAAATGGCCTTTCTAAGGCCGAGTTGCAAGAGGCCAGACAAAGATTGATGCATTACCAAAGCCCTCAATCTCCCCGCACAATAGACGCACAAAAAATTAGCCTATAATTTTCTCTTGGCAGACATAGACTTTTCGCCTATACGCCGCGCCTGTACGTTCAAAGTACATGGTATGGTGGGGTAGCTCAGCTGGTTAGAGCGCAGGACTCATAATCCTGAGGTCGTGAGTTCAAGTCTCACTCTCACTACCATTTTTAGTATTGCACTCGGAAATTTCTGCACCTGCAGAAAGTTTGTGACGCAATCCGTTTATTATAATGTCGCTATACTTTATATTGTCTGGCATTCTTCCACTTGATTTCAAAAGGCGCCATTCTGTGGACTTAACTTACTCTGATGCTGACAGCTCTCCTTTAAACGGCGGCGCATGGATGCCGGCTAAAATTGATTGGTCGGCACGGTCCGTGAATTTTCGTAAAATTGATCCTGATGCGTTTAGTTCTGCGCCGTTTCATGATGGACGGCATGAGTTTATGACAGGGTCTCCCAAAACTCTTAATTTTGATGCGCTTATTCAATACGAACAAAGCCGCGAGGCCATTCATCCTGATAGGTTTGTTTTGCATCCATCTTTTTGCGGATCAACATTTCTAGCCAAGCTGTTGAGCGTTCACGGTAAAACGAACTGCTACCGCGAACCACAAGTTTTGATTGAACTCGCAGACGGTTCGGCTGACCCGCAGGCTCGCGAAGTCAATGCCGCTATTATTCAACAGCTTCGGCAAGCTCCGCAAGAAACAGCTGCGGCCTTTTGCAAGCCGTCAAACTGGGCGAATGAGTATCTTTTAAAAAGTGGGGCCTTAGACACGGCGCGCCTTGTCATCATAACAATTGATTTGCAATCTTTCCTTATCGCCAATCTTCGCGGCGGGAATGATCGAATACGGTATTCTCTGAATTTACTGAACCATATCATGCCCTATGCTCCCCATCACTTAGCGCACGCTAAAGAAGCGCAAACACTTCTTAGCACCTCGCCCATGGCCGCCACACTGCGACTTATGACTATTCTTCATAAGATACAGTTCGATAGTTTTGAGGCGACACAAACCCGCACGGACAACAAGGCTAAACTGATTAAACACTCAGATATTAAAACACGGCCCGTCGAAACAGCGTGGGCAGCATCGCAATGGTTAGCGCTTGGGCTATCCGAAACCGATATTAGCCATCAGTTTAAAACGCATTCCCAGCAGCATGCAAAGTCCCTTAAGCCGCAAACATTTAGCACGGCTAAAGAGGAAACAGCCAACACGTCCATCCTGACGCAGTTTTCAGATGACATTCAAAAGACTTTGGTCTGGGCCGAAAGCCTATAAGGTTGTGCGCGCTCTTTTACGGTGTGTTCTTTGTTTGCGCTATGGCCAGTGCTTTGAAATCGGTTTTAAGTTTTGGGTCTTCTTGACCGAAATATTGGAGCATGATGATTCCGAAGGTTTCGTTGGGCTTATCGATCCAGAACATAGTTCTCGCAGCGCCGCTCCAGCCATACTGGCCAACCATCTGACCTGTGCTTGTTATTTTTTCTGGGGTCGTTGATGTCACAACGCGGCCGCCATAACCAAAGCCCGCATCATGCGCAGCATTATCGCCAAACCACGGCATCATGAATTTATCATCCGCATCCATTTGGTTCGTCATCATGGATTTCACGGTGGCTTCGTCCAAGACGCGGTGACCGTTATAAATGCCGCCGTCCAGCAACATTTGCGCAAACTTCGCATAATCGCCGAGTGTCGAAACAAGTCCGCCGCCGCCGGACTGGAAGGCGTTGTCGTTTAAAAACGGACTGTTTTGGCCATCCTCAATCAGCGTATACACGCCGTCATCGCCCAGCATATAATTTGAAGCAAAGCGGGCTTTCAAATCTGCGGAGACAGAAAAGCTTGTTTCGTCCATACCAAGCGGCTCGAAAATACGTTCTTTCATAATATCGCCAAGTTTTTTATTGGCAACAACTTCGGCAATTCGGCCCAAAACATCGATGGAATAACTATAATACCATCCTTCTCCAGGCTGCGCGAGAAGCGGTAGTTTTGAAAGTTTTGTCATCTTAACTGACAAATCTTCGGATGGTTCAAATAAGTCGGCTTTCCCGTACATCTCTTCAACTGGGTTAATCGGTCCAAAAATACCATACCCAATCCCAGCGCGGTGGAGCATGAGGTCTTTGACTGTCATAGGCGCGGCTTGAGGGGTAAATTGCGGCGTGCCGTCTTCGCCTAGCGAGGCTACCTGCATATTCGCTAGTTCTGGAATATATTTCGACGCGGGGTCATCTAGGCTGAGAAGGCCGTCTTCCTGCAAGTCCATAATGACCGCAGAAGTGATGGGTTTGGTCATGGAATAAATTCGAAACACCGTATCAAGCTCTACAGGCTCGGCGCGTTCTTTATCCCGCAAACCAAACGCGCCCGTGTAGACGGTTTTCCCTTCGTCGTAGATAAGACCCGAGACACCGATAAATTCGCCGCTTTCAACGGCTGCGCCTAAAAGACTATCTAGCGGCGCTTTATCAAACTGCGCGGCGGGAAGAGGCGCTTCGCTTTGAGACGCGGGCGAGCACCCAGCAAAGAACAAAACAGACAAAAGTAAAGCGCGCGTCATAGAAACTCCTAATAGACTTACTAAGCCCTACAACGGGCGCATTGCATTTCCAAATTTTAATTCTAGGGCGGGCATGAAAACTATTCTGGATCGACAGCAATTTCCTCTGTCCATTTACTCTGCTTCCCGTCATATAGACGGCGAACCGCACTGCGCCCAGGAGGGGTCAATGAGTATGTCTGATTTAGAACCTCTCATAGACGCTGATGACACAGATCAGCATAATGAAAGCTTTAACGTCATCGTCAAAGCGCTCGCCGAAACGGAAGAGCGGGTTCTGCGCGAGCGTCTTAGAGATATTCACCCCGCCGATTTCAGTGATCAATTCGAGCAGCTGACACCTGAACAACGCGAAGAGTTCATCGCCCGCGCGGGCGATCTCATTTCCGCTGATGTTCTTGCCGAGCTTGAAGACGAAGTTGTCGAAGACATCTTGCCCCTTTTGCCGTCGTCCCAAATTGCGGAAGCAATTACCGAACTTGATAATGATGATGCCACGCAGATTATCGAGGAGATGGAAGACGAGCAGCGCGAAGAAGTTCTCGACTCGCTTGAGCCAGAAGACCGCGCCGCTCTCGAAGCCAGTTTCGCCTTTGACGACGAAACCATTGGCCGTCTCATGCAGCGCGAATTTGTTGCCGCGCCGCCGTTTTGGACCGCCGGAGATACGATTGATCACATGCGGGCCAGAGGCGACGACCTTCCCGATCTCTTCTTTAATATTTGGGTAATTGATACAGCCTTTCGCCCGATTGGCTTTGTTCCAGTTTCCAACCTTATACGCTGCAAAAGAGGGGAAACACTCAACGACATAATGGCTACGGACCTCACCATGATCTCGCAAGAGATGGACCAGGAAGAAGCCGCCTATCTATTTGAAAAATATCACCTCATTTCAGCCCCTGTTGTCGACACGGCCGGACGCCTCTGCGGAATGATGACCGTCGATGATATTATCGAGATTATCCAAGACGAAAACAAAGAAGACATGCTCGCTATGGCGGGTGTTAACGAAGCGGGTCTCACAGATACCGCGTTAACAACCGTTAAAGCCCGCGCGCCGTGGCTTTTCATCAACCTTTTGACGGCCATTCTTGCCTCTATGGTTATCTCCGCCTTTGATTATGCCATCGCTCAAGTCGTGCAGCTTGCGATCCTTATGCCTATTGTCGCCTCCATGGGCGGCAATGCGGGCACGCAAGCGCTAGCCGTGGCTGTGCGCGGCCTGTCCGAGCGCGACCTGACCTCGCAAAATGCGTGGCGGGCAGTTCGGCGCGAAGGCCTTGCCGCTTTAATTAACGGCCTGATATTTGCCGTCGCGCTTGCGATTATCGCTTATGTCTGGTTTGGGCGTCAGGACATCGCCGTCGTTGCGTTTATATCAATGATCATTAATCACTTTTTCGCAGGACTCGCGGGCATATTAGTGCCGCTTGGTCTGAAAAAATTTGGCGCAGATCCAGCGGTCGCGTCTTCGGTATTTGTCACGACCGTGACAGATATTGTCGGCTTCCTCGCCTTCCTTGGCTTTGCCGCCATGATGTTAGTTTAGGACAAAACATGACACGAATTTTTGCGACACTCTGCCTTCTGGGCGCAATCATAATGCCGCTTAACGCCTGCGCGAAAAATGATGAGACCACAAAGTCCCCATCAATTTTTACAGGCGTTTGGAAAAATGACCGAGGCTCCGAAGTCACATTTAACGCAAACGCCGGTCGCCTCTCTGGATACTATCAGACTAATGTTGGGCAGCCAGACAAGAGCCAAAAGTTTCCGCTCACAGGCCTAGAGCAAGGCGACCAGATAACGTTCACCGTTAATTTTGGCCAGTACGGTTCTATGACAAGCTGGACGGGCCAACTGACGGAGGACGCAACAGGGCCTTATATTCGCACTCTATGGCACCTCACTCGCGACGTGCCTGATGACCAGGAAGATGACGACCTTTGGAAAAGCATAACGGTCGGCGCGAGCGATTTTCGGCCCGCGCCAAAACGTTAGGTCTTTTAGGCGCTAGATTTATAACCCTTATTTATATTTGACGTTACAGCCGTAAGGGGACGTTGTGCCGTCAGCGATTGGCGTGCCATTTTTGAGCGCCGTTAAAGCCGCCGTGACATAATTCTTCGCATTAAAAATACCGATAGGCTTTGTTCCGCGATCATCATCTATGGCGCCCTGATAAACCAAGGTTTGGTCCTTATCGATGACATACATATGAGGCGTCGTCCGCGCAGCGAACGTGCGGCCAGCAATGCCTTCGGGGTCAAGGACTACAGCCATAGGCGCCGCGTTGCGTTTTGCCGTGAGTTTATTCGCGCCTTCGCCGTCGACATAACCTTGCTCGCCTGGGGCGGAGGAAATAATAGACAGCCAAACAACGCCGTCTTTCGCAGCAGCCTTTTGCAGGCTCTGCATATTCCCGTCATTATAGGCTTCGTTATAGTGCTTCTTAACGTAGGGGCATCCATCATTAGTCCATTCGAGGACAACGGTTTTTCCGGCGAAGTCAGAAAGATTATGCGTAGTTCCGTTGGAGTCCGTCACTTGCATATCAGAGACAGTGCTGCCTGTTGCGATAGAGGCAAACGCAGGCGCTCCAAATCCGAACAAAGCCGCGCAAGCCGTGAGGGCTAGTGTAGATTTAAAAGTCATAAGAACTCCATTTATTGTGTGGATGTTAAGACCTCTCTTATCACAGATTTGGTCAGTAATTGAGGCAAAATCTGCGGTTTCACAGCATTGTTACCTGCTGGATAATACAGATAAAGCGGGACGCCTGAGCGGCCATGACTGGCAAGCTCTCGCGCGATCACGTCATTTTTGTTCGTCCAGTCCGCAACTAAAAACGCTGTATTTGTTTGTTGAAAAATCGCTTGAACGTCCGGCTTATCCAGAACTAATTTCTTGTTGGCCTTACAGGTCACGCACCACGCGGCGGTGAAATCAATAAAGACCGCCTGTCCTTCCGCCTGAAGCTCCGCTACCCGCTCCGTCGACCACGCTTCCATACTGGAATAGGTTAACTCGACAGATTTTGGGTGGAGGGCAAACGGTAAGCTGACCGCGCCGATGACGGCGATGGCCGCCAAAAGACGCGTAATTATCGAGCCGCCTTTATAGAGCCAAATTGCAAAGCCAAACAGCAACATGGAGGCGAGAACAATGAGTAAGCCTTTTTCTCCGGCTTGCTGCGTGAGGACCCACAAAAGCCAAACCACGGCGCCAAACATTGGAAACGCTAAAAACTCCCTGAAGCGCACCATCCAAGGGCCCGGTTTCGGGATCGTTGAAAGCAATCGCGGCATGTAGGACAACAAGAGAAACGGCGCGGCGAACCCAAGTGCTAAAGCCATGAAGACGGCAAAGGTTATGATGGCGGGCTGCGCCAAAGCGTAGCCAATAGCGCCCGCCATAAACGGAGCCGTACAAGGCGTGGCAACGATAACGGCCAACGCGCCAGTGAAAAATGTTCCCGCTCCGCCGCTTTTTTGCGTGAGTGAACCGCCCGTATTCTGCAGACCCGTACCAATGTCGAACGTCCCAAGCAAGTTAAGTCCTACAAGGAACAGCAAAATTGCCAAGGCCGCAATGACTTGCGGGGATTGGAGCTGGAAACCCCATCCGATTTGGTTGCCAGCGGCTTTGATGCCCAGCAAAATAGCCGTGAGCACAAGGAACGTCGCGACAACGCCCGCCGTATAGATCCAGCCTTCGCGGCGAACTTGCGACGGCGCGCTATGGGCCTGTTTGGCTATGCTCAGCGCTTTGATCGAAATTACAGGAAAGACACAGGGCATCAGATTTAAAATAAGTCCGCCAATGAAGGCCCCGATAATTGCGCCCCATAAGCCCAGCCCGCTTGCGGTTGACGGCTTAGCGCCCTGCGTTGCAGTGCTTGGCATGTCCCCGCCAATTTCAACAAGAACCTCTTGCCCCATGGGAGCGCCGTCTTGAGAAAACCGCAATACACCGGCCGCCGTTTCGGGTGTGCCATTTTCCCAATCATAGCTTGCCGTGGTGCGAAGCGTGAAACCCGTTTTGCCTTTAGATAATTTTTGCGGAGCGCTGTGATCCAGCACGCCTTGCGCGTAAGGGAAGAAATGCGCGCCGCTTATATCTGCCCCTTCTGGCAGATTTTCAAAACTTATAACAACATCATCGCCGTCTTCCGCGATGGCGCTTTTGATCGTTCCGCGCTTAGGCGCAGTCTGTATGGCATAGCCAATAAGGTCTTTTCCGCGCTCATGAATGACGGGTTCACCGACGGTCAAATCCAGCGATAGTTTCGCGTCTTCGGGTACACAAATATCTTTGCACACTAGGTAATAAACATCCGCGTCAACACTTAGAACCTCGCCCACGACCGCGTCCTTAGATACCTCAAAGGCGACAGGAAAAACGGGGCGGCCTTCAAAGCCGTAATTCACAATCGGGCCTGTCGGAACCGTATCCGGTAAGGGCCAGATAATGTCGCCATGACTTAAGGTTTGCGGTGCGTCCCACGTTATTTGAACGGGCTCGCCGCTATCGCCTGGGTTTTTCCAGTAAGTATGCCAATGCGGGTCAAGAACCGTGCGCAATCCGATATGAAAGGTTTGGCCAGGGGCAACTTGGCTGTGCGTAGAAATAAGCTGAGCCTGAACGAAGCCTGTATCCACGCGCTCTGACTCAGCCGCATGGGCTGTAAGGCCAGACAAAAACAGGGATATAATGAGAATAACAATACGCACAATCAGGCTCCTTTGATGGCCTGATACCGCAAGCGGCCTAACAAACCTATGATTTATGAACCAAATCACGAAATTTTGACATAAAAAAACCCGGCCATAAGGACCGGGTTTAAATGCCATAGGCTGAAAAGCTTTAAGCGCTTTGCTCAGCCGAAGAACGGCGAAGCGTCATGTTCACGAGGCGCTGCCAATTTCCGAGGGAAATCATGTGAGCGTGTGCCGCGGCAAGGTAACCATTTTCTGCTAGCTCTTTTAGTGTTTCAGCTGGAAGGGCCCGTAAACGCTCCTCTGTAATCGCAAAGTAATCCGCAATTTTTTGACGTTCTGCAGGAGAACCATCAGCATTTTGACCTTGAAAGTGCATATCTTTATTTTCGAACAAATCGAGCTCTTTAAACTTTTGGATCATAATATCCGTAGCTTGGCGATCCCGCTCGAAGTTTTGAAGGAATGTGAAGGCTTCCTGTGTAAAGGCACTGGTTTCGCCATTCTCAAAGAATTTTTGAGCAGCATCTTTTTTCACAACACATTCAGCGGCTTCGTCAACACAAACAACGAAACGGTCATTGGCTTTATCACCAGCAAGCACAAACGGGTAACGACGCGCAAAAGCCGGCATATAGAAGTCTTGTTCAAATTGACCGTCTGTAATGAAGAGATTTTCACCAGAGCGAATACCCATAACAGCAAGCGGCGTACGCTCTTCGCCTGCAAAGATAACGGGGAATGAGGTTGAGGCAGAACCAAATTCAGGCGCTGTAAGCGGCATGAAATGCTGATCTTGCATAAAAGCAAACGGCTTTTCGGTTTGGACAACGCCGTAGTTTTCATGCTTATCTTTTGCAAGCGGTTGCGGATTTTTGTAAAACATAACATTTCCAGAAACAGAAACGCTCGCTTGGGGTTGTGGAGCTTTTGCCATATTATCCTCTTATAGTTTTTAGTGGCACCCTCATATTTGAGCCATGTCACATGAATTTTGACGCGTCGTAGCCAAAAAATGCGTTGAATTCAATCAAAAGAATCTTTTAGTGCACTCACCGCCATCAAACCCGAAACTTCAAACCTGTAGAACCCTTCAACACAGACGGGAATAGGCTCTGGGCAGATTGATTTTTTGTGGTATCGTCCTATAAAGGACATCATTATGAACACCCATTCGCACCCGCCGCTCGATAAAGACGACAGAATTGCCAAAGCCCGTGCCACTTGCGAAGCGCACGGCGAACGTTTTACGCAGCTTCGCGCCCATATTTTTGAACTTTTAGTAGAAGCTAACGGCCCGATCAAGGCCTATGATCTGCTTGAAAGGCTGCGGCCAGAACGGGGGTCGCCTAAGCCGCCAACGGTTTACCGAGCGTTAGATTTCTTTTCTCGCCTTGGCCTTATCCACCGCGTCGAAGCGCTCAATGCCTATATTACCTGCGATCATGCCCATGAGGGCCACGCCGCAGAGTTTTTCATTTGCGAAAAATGCGATAATGTTGAGGAACACCACGCGCATGACCATGCAAATTGCCGCCCAGAAGGCTTCAAAATTCGCCATAGTGTCATTGAGCATTACGGCACCTGTGAAAGCTGCTCCGCTTAAAGCGCGGTCATTGTAAACATGGGCAACTTTATTCAAACATGGGCCGGAGAATGTTCGGCATGGGAATGTGATGATTTGGGGCATTTAAATATGCGCCATTACATGACCAAAGTGCGCCAAGCGCGGCAAATGCTCATCATACGGCTCGGGCTGGATGAAGCGTTTAAAACTGACGCCATCAGTTCTGTGCGGGTCGCGAAATTTCATATTAAATATCAAGGCGAGGCCCGCCCCGGAAACCCTCTGCGTATTGAAAGCGCTGTGCTTGAGCTCGGCGAAACCAGCGCGCGTCTCTGCCATATGATGTATCATAGTGACGGTAAGCTTGCGGCGTCCGTTGTTGAAACGCTTGAGCATATTTCCCTGCGAAGTAGGAAGGCCTTTCAGTGGCCGAACCGCGCCCGCAAAAACGCTTTGGCTTTTACGGTTGATATGCAGCCAGAAGATTCGCTTCCGCGCGGCATTCAATATGATGAAGTCTTGCCTGCGCCTTCTGAAACGCAGCTCAAGGATTGGGGCGTTAGATCTATTGGTTCTGGGGTTTTTCAGCCCTTTGAAATGAATTCAGCAGGACGCGCCGGCCCAGTTGCGCTTCTGGGTCGGACAACAGAAACGATTGGCCATATCCGAGAAGCTTGGCCCGAAATGCACAAGGCTGAGTACCGCGACGGCGGCGGATCTGCCGCGCTGCTTGAAGCCTTTATTACGATAGGCTCTCCAGCTGAAGTCGGTGATGGCTATAATTTTTACTCAGGCATCCATAGCGCCGATGCCTATACGCGGCGTTTGGTCCACAATATGGTCAATGTGGTGACGGGCGAAAACATCTTTTCCATGACGGGCATTGGCTGCCTGTTTAATTTGAAAACTCGAAAGCTTGTCAAAACAGTGCCCGAACACATCGAACAGCTTAATAAACAAGCGATCAAAGCCTTTTCAACTTAAAAAGCTAGCGCCTTCGTCAAAGCATCCCGAGAAAAGTCCGGTTCATGGAACGGAAAAAGGTGATGAAAATCGCTATGGTATGAAACCGCTCCGCCGCTAAGTTTATTTTGCACGGCCTTACGCATGCGCTTAGTGCTTACAGCGCCTTTACCGCCATAAATAATCTGCGTGTTCGCAGGGAGCGCTGGCAAGGAGTGAAATAAATTTTGCCCTTGAGCAGTGAAAATAGCCTGTTCCCACAAAGGGTTACAGGCAAGCTGCACTCCCTCTTTATGCAGTAACAGTCCGCCTTCGAGATAATCTTTTAGCGCCTGATCGCTCATGCCTTTAAAGGCGCCACGTCCTTGGTAGCGGTCAAAGGCCGCTTCAAAACTATCAAACACATTCCGCCGCCGTCCAGCATTTCTTGCGATAGGAACGCGCTTTTTCATATAGGCCCGCGCGCCCGGAAGTTGGGAAAAGTTTCTGGCTGCAAATGGAATAGTTACAGGATCCAATCCAACATAACCAGACAGTCTTCCCTTAATTTTGGGTGCTGTCAGAATCGCGCTGACCGCGCCAAAGGAATGTCCTGCGAGAACCACGGGATTCTCTATATAGCGCTCAATAAACTCGGCTATGTCATCCCGAAATATGTGCCAGTTTTTAAGACTACCGATATCCGTAGGCAGTTCGCTCATACCGTGCCCGCGAAGGTCAAGCGCAATCGCATGCACCCCAAGCGGTTCTAAGACCGAGCGATACGCGAGCCCGTTAAACCCGTTCGCATTGGCAAAGACGATACGAGGCGCGGCGGATACATCGCCAAAATGAACCGCCGATATACGGCCGTCACGGAGTTTATGAAAACGGCGTTCCACCAATTACATCGCGTGTACTTTTTCAGGATCAAGGTCATCTGCGATGGCTTGGTCAAGGATGGCGAAGATGGCTTTGCGTGAGCGGCGCTTTGTATTTTTGAACGCTGTTGCATTAGCCTGTGCAAACATTTGTCCCGCCATAGGGCCAGCCATTGGCAGCTGCTCGGCAGGGATAACACGGTCAAAGAAACCGGCATGCATCGCGCCTTTAGGCCCGAAAATTTCGCCGTTAATAACCGAGCGGTTGAAATAGTGAAGCGGGAGGCGATAGCGCCCTAGTTCAATACCAAAATTATGCATGGTCATGCCGATGAGTGTTTCGTTCAGGCCGATTTTAAAGTCGCCTTCGGGGATAATTCGGTAATCACAGGCGAGCGCAAGAAACGCGCCCATGGCAATCGTATGTCCTGTCGAAACCATAATGACTGGACGCGGAAACGCCATGATGCGGCGCGCAAGCTTTGACCCCAGTGATGTCAGGTCTAGCGCGTCCTGAGGGCCTGCGCCCATTTCTTTCAGGTCAAAACCGCCAGAGAACACGCCGTCACGGCCCGTCAGAACAACAATAGCGTTATCGCTTTCGGCCTTGTCAAAAGCCGCGTTTAGATTGCCCAGCATAGACGTCGACAAAGCGTTGGCCTTGCCGTCATCCATTTTGATCGTCGCGACGCCGTTATCGAGTGTGTAGGTAACGTGGTTAGTCATGTGGGATCCTTTTTATTATATACTGAGAGGTTTCCCCCCCATCCCCTTCCGCGTTTTATCAAACGCTCAGGGTACTTCCCCCGTACACGGCGGAAGATAACTCAGTTCCTCCCCCGTTTAAGGGGGAGGTGCCTCGAAGAGGCGGAACGGGTTAGGCCGCCGCCTTACGGCCAAACTTGCCATAAAACGTTTCGCCGCTTTCAGCCATTTCGCGAAGTAAGGCCGGAACCTCAAACTGCGGGCCGTAAGCTTTGGCAAGCGCGTCAGCCCGTTTCACAAAACGCTTAGCGCCGATCGTGTCGATGAAGCTGATTGCACCGCCTGTGAAAGGCGCAAAGCCCCAACCAAAGATCGAGCCCAAATCCGCTTCGCGCGGATCATGGACAATGCCTTCAGCCATAGTGCGCGCCGCTTCGATAGCTTGGGTGTACATGATGCGGTCTTTGACGTCTTGAACATTAGGCTGCGGGTCTTGAAGGCCGTCCACGGCAAACTGTCCAAGTTCTTCCCATAGATGCTTTTCACGGCCTTCATAAACATAGAAACCCTTACCGTTTTTTCGGCCATAGCGTTCCGCGCCGTACAAAGTATTAATGATGGGATCCATCTTTCCTTCGCTATATTGGCTTCCAAGGTCAGCCTTGGTTTGCGTCATGACTTTGTAGGCCAAGTCGATAGCAACTTCGTCTTGGAGAGACAAAGGACCAACAGGCATGCCGGCCATTTTCGCGGCATTTTCAATCAAAGCCGGTTTCACGCCTTCGGAAAGCATGTTCATACCTTCGGTGATGTAGCGCATGACGCAACGGTTGGCATAGAAACCGCGTGTATCTTCAACAACGATAGGCACTTTGCGAATTTTGGAAACAAAATCAATCGCGCGAGAAATTGCATAATCGCTTGTTTTTTCGCCTTTGATAATCTCAACGAGCATCATCTTATGCACAGGGCTAAAGAAGTGAATACCAATGAAATTTTCAGGACGTGAAGACGCTTTAGCCAAATCCGTAATCGGGATAGTTGATGTGTTCGAACCAAACACAGCCGTGTCACCCATTTCTTCTTCAGCCATTTTCGTGATCTTGGCTTTAAGCTCAGAGTTTTCGAAAACCGCTTCGACAATAAGATCAACGTCTTTTAATTTTTTATAATCCGTTGTCGCAGTGATGCGGCTCGTGATTTTGTCAGCTTTTTCTTGTGTCGTCTTACCACGTTTGACCTTTTTGGCTTGCTCATCAATCGCAAACTGTTTGCCTTTGTCCGCGCCTTCTTGGTCACGGTCAATCAAGACAACCTCGATACCTGCCATGGCAGATACATAAGCGACGCCAGCGCCCATGAAGCCAGCGCCAATAACGCCAACTTTAGACACTGTGCCTTTTTCTTGGCCGGCTGGGCGAGCTTCGCCTTTTTCCAATGCTTGTTTGGACAGGAAGAGCGAACGCACCATGTTGCCAGATTCTGGGCGAAGCATAAGGTCACAGAAGTAACGCGTTTCAATACGAAGCGCTGCGTCCATACCCACTTGTGAGCCTTCATAGACACAGGCGAGGATGTTGCGCATAGCGGGGTAATTACCGTAGCTTTCTTTACGGACCATCGCGTTCGCGCCTGCAAACATTTGGTAGCCTTGCGGCGTATAAGGCGCTCCGCCTGGGAATTTAAAGCGGTCTGCATCCCAAGGCTGTTTCGCTTTCGGGTTATCAAGACACCATTTTTTCGCTGTGGCGATCAGGTCTGCCGCAGGGACAATATCAGTGAAAATACCCATGCCTTTACCTTCGGCAGCGCCGAGGTTTTTGCCCTGCAAGAGAACAGCAGACGCGCCCATAAGTCCGGTAAGACGCGGCAATCTTTGTGTGCCACCGCCGCCCGGGAGAAGACCGATAAGGGCTTCTGGAAGACCAACTTTAACGCCGGGGTTGTCGGAGGCTGCGAAACGGCCTGTACAGGCCAGAACAAATTCAAATCCGCCGCCGAGCGCTAAGCCGTTAAGGGCAACCGCTACGGGCTTGCCGCAAGTTTCAAGTTCGCGGAAGGTTAGGTTTAAACCAATCACGCTATCAAATAGCGCTTTCTTCGCGGCCTCTGGATCTTTCGCCATGGCCGACCGCGCATGCGCAAGATTGCCGCCCATTTCTTCAAGGTCAGCACCAGCGCAGAAAGCGGCTTTACCAGATGTAATGACAGCGCCTTTGATACTGTCATCTGTTTGAATCATCTTCGTGAATTCTGCGATATCTGCCATAGAGCTATTGGACAGCACGTTCATAGAACGGCCCGGCATATCAAATGTGATCAGCAGGATGCCGTCATCGTCTTTTTCAATTTTAAAGTTTTCCATTGTCATATCTCTTATATATTCGATTAAACGCGTTCGATGATTGTGGCTGAGCCCATGCCGCCGCCAACACAGAGCGTGATTAAGGATGTCTCTTTGTCAGAGCGTTCAAGCTCGTCTACCATCGTACCAAGGATCATGGCGCCTGTGGCTCCAAGAGGATGGCCCATAGCAATCGCGCCGCCATTTACGTTGATTTTATCGTGGTTGATATTGTGGGCTTGCATGAAGCGAAGAACAACAGACGCGAACGCTTCGTTGAGCTCATACAGATCAATATCATCAACCGTCATGCCTGCACGCTTAAGCGCTTTCGCGGCCACGAATTCAGGGCCGGTTAACATGATCGTTGGCTCGGAACCAATTTCAGCAAAGGCGCGAATACGAGCGCGGGCTTTGAGGCCGAGTGCTTCGCCCATTTCCTTTGTCCCGATCAAAACAGCGGCTGCGCCGTCAACGATGCCGGAGCTGTTGCCTGCATGGTGAACATGGTTGATTTTTTCGATCTCAGGATATTTCTGCATCGCGACGTAATCCATACCCGGCATAACGGTTCCCATGTTTAGGAAAGCAGGGTTTAGCGAACCGAGAGACTGCATGTCTGTTTCCGGACGCATATGCTCGTCTGTGCTTAAAATCGTTACGCCGAGCTGGTCTTTCACTGGCACGATAGATTTTTTGAAACGGCCTTCGTCCCATGCGCGTTTCGCGCGCTTTTGGGATTCGACAGCATAAGCATCAACATCATCACGGGAGAACCCGTTAAGCGTGGCAATTAAATCTGCGCCGATACCTTGCGGGACAATCGCGTGGTCAAAAGCGATTTGCGGATCAACGCCCATCGCGCCGCCGTCGCTACCCATAGGGACGCGGGAC
This sequence comes from Alphaproteobacteria bacterium, assembly GCA_051252005.1. Classification (GTDB taxonomy): domain Bacteria; phylum Pseudomonadota; class Alphaproteobacteria; order Caulobacterales; family Maricaulaceae; genus JACOMS01. The sequence goes on from JBPOEZ010000007.1 coordinate 109,021, forward strand.
ATGTGCTCGATACCGCCGCCGATGGTCATGTCGGCCATGCCGGACATCACTTTCGCCGCCGCCATATTTACCGCTTCAAGGCCAGAGGCGCAGAAACGATTGATCGTTACGCCCGCCGCTGTTTCGGCATAACCTGCCGTAATCGCCGAGACGCGCGCAATATCAGCGCCTTGTTCACCCACAGGGGACACACACCCCATAACAATGTCATCAATCTTGGATGTGTCGAGATCGTTACGATCGCGAAGCGCTTCGAGTTGCTGTGTGAGCATCGAAAGCGGCGTGATTTCATGCAAGCTCCCTGATTTTTTACCCTTACCGCGCGGTGTTCTCACCGCGTCAAAAATATATGCGTCTGCCATGTTGGCCTCCTTAAAGACTAAATTGTTATGTGTTGGAATTCACTAAAGTGATCGACTGATGACCATTTTCATGATCTCGTTGGTGCCGCCGTAAATTCTCTGTACCCGAGAGTTGCGCCATTGGCGCGCAACGGGATATTCATTCATGAAGCCGTAACCGCCAAAGAGCTGTAGACACCTGTCCATAACTTCGCATTCTTTGTCTGAAACCCAATATTTGGCCATTGACGCAGTGACTGTATCCAGTTCTCCGCGAAGGTGTTTAGCGGCGCAGTCATACACAAAAGTCTTTGCAACTTTCGTGATGGTTTTACATTCTGCGAGTTCAAACTGTGTGTTTTGGAAATCCAATATGCGTTTACCAAAAGCGCGGCGCTCTTTTACGTATTCAATTGTGTGGCGTAGAGCTTTCTCCATACTCGCCACGCCTTGAACGGCAATATTAAGGCGCTCTTGCGGAAGCTCGGATTGAAGCTGAATAAAGCCCATTCCGGTATCTTCGCCGAGAAGCGCGTCCGCAGGCACTTGCATATCATCAAAGAAAAGCTCGGCCGTATCTGCCGCGTCATGCCCGACCTTGTCGAGAACGCGTCCGCGCCGAAAACCGGGGTTGCCGTCTGTTTCAACAACAAAAAGCGACTTAGAGTGTTTTCCTTCACCGCCTGTATCCGCAACAATAATAACAAAATTTGTTGTACCGCCATTTGTGATAAAGGTCTTGGACCCATTAATTACCCAGCCATTTCCGGACTTCTTAGCATTTGTCTTGATCCCCAAAAGATCAGAACCCGTGCCTGGTTCAGTCATCGCGATAGAACCGATAAGTTCTCCGCTCGCCATGCGCGGAAGCCATTTTTGTTTTTGCTCTTCCGTGCCGTAATTCAAGATATAGGGCGCAACAATCGCATTATGAAGCGAAAGACCAAAGCCATCAACTTCGGCGGCTTCTAGTTCTTCCATAATGATCATTTCATGACGGTAATCACCACCGCCCCCACCATACTCTTCTGGGATTGCAGTATTAAGAAGACCCATCTGGCCAGCTTTACGCCAATATTCGGCAGGAACACCTTTGTTCTTGCGAAAGCTTTCGGAATGCGGCGCCATTTCGCGAGTATAGAATCCGTTTACAGCTTCACGGAAGATATTGATATCCTCCTCGTCATACCAATCAGGGTTTTTAAAATCTAATACGCTCATTTTTCGTCTCCTAGAATCGGTCTGCAGCAAGAGCCATTACAGGTTCTGCGCCGCTTTGTAGTTTGGCCAAGTGGGCATCAATTTGCGGCAAAAGGCGCGCAAGGAAATACTTCCCTGTCGTAATTTTATCCGCGTAGAATGGGTCATCATTTCCGGCATCAATCTTAGCTTGAGCCACCTTAGCCATTTTAGCCCACATGTAAGCATGCATTGCGAGGCCAAGCATATGCATATAATCGACACTGCCAGCACCCGCATTATCAGGATTGCTCATGCCGTTTTGCATGATCCACATTGTGCCTTTGGTTAACGTATCTTTTCCGTGCTTGAGACCTTCAATGAACGGAGCAATAGAGGTTTCGCCCTCATTGTCTTTTACAAAGGCGTCGATTTCTGAGGAAATCGCCATAAGAGCCCTGCCGCCATGTCGTGCTAATTTACGGCCAACAAGGTCAAGCGCTTGCACGCCATTTGTGCCTTCGTAGATTTGCGCAATACGAGCATCACGAACAAATTGACTCATGCCCCATTCTTCGATGTATCCGTGACCGCCATATACTTGCTGTGCGTCCACACAGTTTTGAAAACCAATATCTGTAGTAAAGCCTTTGATGACGGGAGTCATCAAACCTAAGAAATCATCAGCCTGCTCACGAACTTTCTCGTTCGGAGAATATTTTTCTAAATCCTCTTGAAGAGCTGTCGTATAGATAAATGCGCGGGACGCTTCGTTAAAGGCCCGTATATCCATCAGCATACGCCGTACATTTGGATGCACGATAATAGGATCAGCGGGACCATTTTCATTTTTTGGACCCGTAAGGGCCCGACCTTGTAAACGGTCATTAGCATAGGCTACAGCGTTCTGATACGCGACTTCAGACTGGCAGAGACCTTGCATGCCAACGCCCATTCTCGCTTCATTCATCATGACGAACATAACTTTTAGGCCTTTGTTCTCATCACCGATTAATTCTCCAACTGCATCATCATAATTCATGACGCAGGTTGAGTTACCGTGAATGCCCATTTTTTTCTCAATAGAACCGCAAGAAACGCCGTTTTCATCACCAACATTTCCATCCGCGTCGACTGCCATTTTCGGAACAATAAAAAGAGAAATCCCTTTCACACCCGCAGGCGCCCCTTCGATGCGAGCTAGCACAAGGTGAATGATATTTTCACTCATGCTATGTTCACCTGCGGAGATGAATATCTTTTGGCCTGTAATTTTGTATTTCCCGTCAGGCTGCAAAACGGCTTTGGTTTTCAAAAGCCCTAAATCCGTACCGCAATGCGATTCTGTTAGGTTCATTGTACCTGTCCATTCACCACTATACATGCGCGGCAGGTAAAGCTGCTTTTGCACTTCGGAGCCTCCGATGGAGATCGCTTTTGCTGCGCCATTCGTTAGGCCGGGATACATACCAAAGGCCATGTTCGCCGAAGATGACATCTCTGCAGACGCCATACCGACAATACCTGGAAGGCCTTGCCCGCCGTAAGCCGGATCAGCAGATAGCCCCATCCAGCCATTTTGGCGCATTTGGTCAAAAGCTTCTTTGAAACCTGGCGGCGTCGTGACAGACCCATCGGCGTTTCGAACGCAACCATGCTCGTCACCGATCTGGTTAAGTGGTGCAAGAACTTCCTCAGCAAACTTCCCAGATTCACCAATGATTGCATCAATCATTTCCGCATCCATTTCAGCAAAAGCCGCAAGATTAGAATATTGTGATAGATTCAGCACTTCGTGCATGAGGAACTGAATATCGCGTATAGGGGCCTTATATGTCGGCATGATTTTTCCTTTTTAATAGTCTATGAGGAGACAGTTTTTGAGATGTTCTTCACCTCGTCAAAACCAAATCCATCGTCTAAGTGTTCGCGTAATGCTGCATCATATGCTTGCGCATATTTAAAGACCCCAGATTGTTCAGGAGCCGTTTCGATGTACGTGTCAATTCGGTCGCAAAGTTCTGACAAGTCTGCTGTTAAGACATCAATGTCCGTGCGACGGCGGCGAAGTGACCCGATAACTTTCTTGAACTTATCACGGCGAGCCACAAGGTCTTCGCGGTTGGCCACAAGCCCGTCTCTGACCTCTAAAACCGTTTTTATATCTTCAAGGCTAAACCCCAAACGCTTGGCCCGCGCAATGCGTTCCATTTGGGTCCGATCGTTGGGTCCAAAAACTCTTGATCCAGCTTGGCGCGACGGCTCAAGCAAACCCTTATCTTCATAGAATCTAAGGGTGCGAGGCGTTGTATCAAAAAGAGCCGCAAAGTCCTGTATACCCCAAGACAGGGTAGGGGCCGTTGCGGCGCTTATCATATCATCAGGCAATGTCATTTCTCCGCCTTTAACTTACGTTGACGTTAACGTCAAGCAAACGTAGCAGTAAAACCTACCCGCCGTATCTGTAACCACGTCTTGACCCCTTAAGCGGGCTATGAGAAAGCAGATTTATGCGAAGGATTTCACGAATTTTCATAGCTTTTTCCCTCACCGCTGGTGGGGTAAGTTCTGCTCATGCGCAGGACGATAACGTAACACCAAGGCAGGTTTTCACATCTTTTGTTAGCGGAATACCGGTCGAAGATTTACGCTACAAACCTTTTGAAATTCCACCGACAACGCAAAATGACTTAATACGGTCGGAAAAATCAGAGATTGAGAAAGCCGTGAGCCTGTTACGGCCTGCACCAGAGGTTCCTATCGTCATACGGCCTGTGCTCCCCGAAATGCCCGAAATTGCGCCCTCGGAGAAAGTAGAAGAAGCAGAAATGATAGCTGCGATTGAACTTTCCGAAACGCCGCTCGCTATTGAAAAGTCTGTACCTAAAGAACCTGATGCCGAAAGATCTATAATATCAAAAGAGGCCTCGCTTCCTCCGGCGCCTAAAGAAGCATTGGAACAAAAGGCGGAGAAAACTGAAGAACCTCCATTTGAAGGGAGTTTATTACCCTTTTATGTGAGCGCAGAAGAATATTTAAAAGCCCGTCAAACGGGCAAGCACGAGCAAATGACATTGACCTATACTGTCACAGTCTCCAACGCCAAGAGCGGGTTAAGCGTCGACCCTAAAATCATGACGTTAGTCTTAGGTCCAGATTATGCGGCGATTACTAAAGACCAAACAACACAAATTTACGATTTTAAAATGACGCGGCTTTTGACGGTCTACCAACCCGAAAACCTTATACCAACGCAGAGTCCTGAATTTTTTAGTAGTGTTTCACTTTACCCAATCATTTTGAACAATGTGGATACAGTCAAAAAGGCCACACGCAACGGTACAAGAGATGTCATAAAAATTGGACATGATACAGAGCTAGATGCTTTTTGGATGGAGGCTGGAACAGGATGGTCCGCCCGCTCAAACATTAACGGCCTGAAGGTGACACGAAATGAGAACGACATCAAAGCCGCCTACAAAGATACGGTTCCCTTAACCCTTCGTCTTGGAGGACCGGACATTCCGACCGATGATCATATGCGTGTTCTGTATGCTTACTGGCTACACGACATCCCAATTCATCCGGGAATATTACCGAAAATAGGACGCCCAGGACACGCACCTTCTTCGATAACGCTCCTGTCCTATAATCCCAAATATCCGGACGGGCTGAAAACAAAGTGGACCTTAACGGGTTCTAACGTTCAGGCAGGAACGTTCCCGCTTTCTGCTGACATGCCAACAGCTCTTGAAGTAGACCAAACGACACCCTTAGCCTTTGTTATAGCAGAGAGCGCTGCGAAAACGTCTGAGAACATCACCGCTGAATTAGAAGAGCTACAAAAAGACATGGCAGGATTTGTTGAAAACGATGACGGGTTTCTGGCTTGGGTCACAGGCCAAACACTCGGTGCAAGACTCGGTGGATGCGCCTATAGTAAAGAGGATTTATGCGACTCGTTAAACCGCCTTGAGAACGCAGCAAAACCTAGTTCTGATCTTGCGCGCGTCTCAAACTTTTTGGCCAATCTAGATATTCCTGCCAAACGCGAAGCCGCCCTTGAGGGGTTACTGCCTTATACTAAGGACGAGCTAGCGCCCGCATTCCTTTTGAAAAAGGCCGGAATGGCCAGGGCGCGTGTTAAAACGTCTCGTTTAACTTCAGAGACTATTAAATCTATGAAGGCCGACTACTTACTTGAAAAGGCCTTGATAAAAGATCCGCTTGACCCTGAAACTTATCATGGCCTTTCGCAGATTTACGCAGCCCGAGGTAACTTTACAGAAAGCTGGGACCTTCTCGATGCCCTGCGCCACATAGAGAGCGCCCCTGATACCATCACTACCCCTGTGGGCCGTGTTGAACAGTCTTTGAAAATACAAGCTCCGGGATATTTTATCGCTACTCACCCATAAAACATCACTTTTTTAGCGAAATTTATCGAAGTTTAACTCCCTGTTAACCACAATTAACGTCTACCTGTTCTGAAGAATCAGGTGATTTGCGAGTCGGTCAGACCGCAAAAAAAGTGTTAAAGGAATTATGGCGAAAACTCCGTCATCAGGGAAAAACCCATCTAAGACCAGCGGAAAGTCAGTGGCCGCCGATGGTCGCACTGTGGCTTCCTCACCGAAAAAACGTGATTCATTAGTTTCTCTCCGCCGTGATATTGACGCCATCCTCACACGCCTCAGACAAGCCGATAACCTTACCCAGCAAAGCGTTGCCTCTCTTAAAACGGCTTTCAATGTTCTTGAACGGCGTATGGGCAATGAAACACATGTCAATAAAGCCGCCTTAACCCTCCGCGTGGATCAGCTTTCGTCTCACCTCACAGGCCTTATTAAAAACACACAAGAGGCTGTTGCAAAAGACTTGCGTCAAACCCGCACTAATCCATCTATGGATCAACTTAAGCTCGCCGTAGCAGCCGCCGAAAAGCGGATGGCTGATACAGAGATTGCTCAAGCTGACGCGCTTAGCAAAGTAAATCGCCATATTGCTGATCTTGCTAAAGCTATCGACGCTCGGCTGACCCAAGACGCTATCGCCCGTAAGGCAGGGTTTGACCGTTTGACCGTAGACCTTGAAAACTCAACGGCACGAATAGACAATAAAATTAAAAATGTTGAACTGGCCAGCGCTCAAGCGATTTTAAAGCTTGGCGAACGGGTTGTTGCTGTTTCAGATGAGTTCAAAAATCGTACTGATGGGAACACACAAATCGTCACGGAAAAAATTTCCGATATTGCCCTTAAAACACAAAAAGAGTTTGAAGCTTACAGAGCTGAAATTCAAGATTACCGCGCCCAGTTTGAGCGCCGCGTTGAGAGCCTTGAAGAATCGCAGCGCAATCTGGATTCTTATACGGATAGGTCGTTAGCTGGGCTCACAAATCGAATTGATAATCTAGAATACGGCCTTACCAACACGGCTCCTCCTGCGGTTGCCCCTGCGATACCGAATAATAGCGCGCCAACCGAAACACCTTCTATGGGTGAGTCCAGCCTGCTACTTGATGATCCATTTGCCCCAGATGCAGAAGAAGCTGCGCCGCAAGTCGCCAAACCACATTCAGAACCCGTACTTTTTAATCCAGAGCCAACGCCGGCACGTCCGCCGCTCATGCTAGTACCAACGGCTCCCGCCCCAGTTACTCCAGCTCCCACCTTATCTCCCGTTCCTCAAAACACCCCAAACACACCACATCGTCCGGCACCGCAAAGTCCTGCGCCGAGTTCGAACACCGGATCATTTACGCCGACAGAATATATACCCAAGCCGCAAACCTCTCGGCCCCCAGCTCACCCTCTTACTGGGCACGCACACGCACCAGCCGCTCAGCCTAACCCCGCTTTTGCTCCTGTTAGCCATACACAGGCTTTACCTGATAGCGCCGTTACACCTGAATATTTTGTTCCCCCAGACAGTATGGTTGTCTTAGCAGAAGAAGATCTGCCCTATGATGACCCAGCCTATGCAGAAAAAGATTCCAGCGACAATTTACATCGGCCTGGTAGCTTTAACCCCAAAAAGAAACGCGTCAAAAATAAGGCCTCCAAAAAAACCGCTGCAATAAAGACTAATTCAGGAGAAACTGGGCGTTCTTCTAATATACTCAAAATTGCTGGACTCGCCGCCGTCATCGCTGCTGGGGCCTATATTGGTCTTCGAACCGTTCCGAAATTTCTCGGTTCAGGCCAGCCCACATTTAATGAGATGGCTAACCAAGGAAGCCCAACCACAGGAGCGGGGCCTATGTCTGTCGCTCAAGGGATTCCTCAAACAACTATTCCGCCCGAGATTGCGCCTACTGTAGGCGATTATCAGGATAATCAAGGGTTCGGTGCAGGCGGCACGCCTGCGGCGGTTGGCACACTTGAAGCCTCGGCGCAAAACGGAGATCCCGTTGCTGAGTTTCAGTTAGGCCTTTCTTATCTTCAAGCTGGCCGCACGTCCGATGCCGTAGAATTAATTCGGTCTTCCGCTAATAAAGGCCAGCCTGCCGCTCAATATAGACTCGCAAAACTTTATGAAGCTGGCGAAGGTGTTACCGCCGACCCAGCCATGGCGCGACAACTGACTGAACGCGCCGCGCGTAACGGCAACAGAATCGCAATGCACGATTTAGCGCTTTATTACGCGGAAGGCCGCGGCGACGTAGGCGTCGACATTAAGACCGCTGCGATATGGTTTGAAAAAGCCGCGGAACGCGGTGTTGTCGATTCACAGTATAATCTAGGCGTTCTTTACGAATCTGGACAAGGACTGCCAAAGAACCTGAATGAGGCTTATGTCTGGTACGGCATAGCCGCAGGACAAGGCGACCAATATGCGCAAAAACAAATTGAGACGCTCAAAGGCAATATGTCGGCGGCGGATATTACCAAGGCTGAAACACGCGTTAAAGACTTCAAACCTGTTGCCATTGACGAGCCTGCTAATGGGATTTTCAGAAACGTTTCGTGGAATGCGCCAAGCAATCAAAGAGATGCAAAAGTTCAGATCGCCCAGACACAGTCTCTCCTAGCCCAACTCGGTTATGATGCAGGGTCTGCTGATGGGTCCATGGGCCCAAAAACTCGGTCAGCTATTATTAGCTTCCAAAAAGAAAAGGGGCTCAGCCCAACAGGCGAAGTTAATCAAGCCCTTGTGAATCAACTACAGCAAGCTTCCGGCGCGTAAAGTTCAAACAAGAGGCGGTAGTGTCTCACTTTGAAATTTTAGCGTATTATATTGCACCTGCTTTAGCGTGTGTTATGTTTGATCTGTATTATAAGTATTTTACAACCAACCGAGGGGCCCCAAATGTCAATACTAACTCATCACACTCGCAGTCGTCTTTTAGCGTCAGCGGCTTCCTGCTTATTAGCAAGTTTGCTTTATGCGCCTTTAACACAGGCCATCGTGCCCAATGATAACAACACGCCGGAAGATGCGATTGATAATGACGGCGGCGTAAACGGCGTTGGTATGTTTTTCAGAAATGACGGCTTTGTTTGTACAGGTACCTTGATTAACCCTCGTACGGTTCTTTTTGCGGCACACTGTGTAAACAGTAATCCGGAATCAGACTACGGAACAACACTCCGGTCCGCTTTCTCCTTTAATGTTGATTCCATTCCTGGGTTTATAAATTGGATAAATAACGGTTTTGCCAGCAACCCAGATTTGAATGTTTTTGACGTAAACCAAATTTTCTGGAATCCAGCGTCGACCGCACGACCTGATTCTTTTGGGTATTTAGAAGGTGATATTGCCTTAGCTTCACTGGCAGCTCCGGCAGCGGAAATTCCGACATGGGCGCTTTTGTTTTCCGCTCTTCCAAACCCTGGTGCTGGTGATCCCGTAACAGGAACCGGTTATCACGTTAACATAACGGGGTATGGCCGTTCTGGGTCTGGGTCTACGGGCGATTCCCAGGGAATTGACTGGCGTCGCCGCGCAGCTGAAAATATGCTCGGCGCTCTAACATCTTTTGATGAGCGCAATACGTATCTTTTTGGCAATGCCTTTGGCGATTTACCGCAAAACCTTTATCGAATAGATTTCGATGACCCCAACCAAACCAACCCATACGACTTCAACGCTTACTTAGATGAGCCCCTTGAAAATGAAGGCACAACAGCGGGCGGGGATTCTGGTGGTCCGCTCATCTTGGATGCAGCCAATAACACCCTATCATCCGAAGATCTTGTCCTTGGCGTTTTATCAGGTGGTAGCCGGTTCTTTGGTCCACAAGTCTTTAGCTCCTATGGTACAACGTCATTCTACCAGCCTCTCTTTTTGTTTGCGGATTATATAGCGGCCAACAATCCTTACCGTTACGTCAGCACCCTTGGAGGCGACGGAAACTGGGAAGATTCCACGCACTGGCAAACAGATTTAGATCCGAATTATCGCATCATTGATGCCAGCGGAAATGTGGTAAACGGCTTCCCTGACACCGTTCCAGCTGGAACGTCTGATACAGGCGGAGGTGATTTTGGTACAGTTTGCTTTGATCCCCAAGGCGACAACATAGGCGATGGATGCCAGGATCTTAGTAACGGCGACGCGGTTCCTCCGGCACGCTCTATAGGCGATGTGTCAAATAATATCGGCGCAGTATCTGTGGAAGACCTTGCTGGCGCTCAAGAAAGTTCCGGTGAAAACTCTATCAGCTTAGCTGCCAACCTCATCTTGGAAAATCAAGCACAGAACGGCAACGGTGTTGGGTTTGCTGAAAACGCGCCTCAAGCTGGTGCAGATTTGGGCGATGAGCAGTCTCAAGCTCCGGGCGACCCTCTTCCGGCCCCGACGCTTGCTAATGGACTTGCCGGTGCAACAAATTTTGTTCCGGATAATATTGACCCCGATATCGCCGCTGGCATCAACGGACGTTACTTCGATGTGAGACTTTCAACAGCCGGAACAACAACCCTCAGCAGCACTCGGACAATTGACCGCCTCACGTTAAATGGCGGAGACCTCGACATCGCGTCCGGCGGTGACTTAACCAGTCTTATAGATGTCCAGCAAATGGGCGGCATTATGAATGTCGACGGTGACCTGACAAGCGTTGGTGATTATCTTCTTATGACAGGCCTTTTGTCTGGCGTCGGAACAATTAAAACACCATTTCTTACAAGTGTTGCTGGCGTTATTTCTCCAGGCGAAGTCGGCGGAGTTGGCACATTAACAATCGACGGTAGCGCTGTCTTGTCTTCAGGGTCAAACCTAATGATCGATATTGGCGCAAACGGCGTTAATGACGTCTTTGCTGTTAGTGGCGATGCAAGCCTAGGCGGCAATGTTTGGTTCGGCGCAACCGATGAAGTTCGCGCAGGGAACACTTACACATTCCTGACAAACACTGGAACTCAATCAGGTTCGCTTAACGGACAGGCTATAAGCACATTGCTACGGCCAGTTCTGAGTTACAGCGCAAACTCTGTTACAGCTACGATTGAAGCAGGAACTTATTTTGACGCTATTAATACAAATAGCGATGTTCAAAAATCATATGCTACTCTGCTTGATGGCAGCCGCGCAGGCACAAGCCTTGCCTCTCTATACGCGACGCTTGACCTTTCCACGCCCGATCAAATCCAATCGATTTTGAACAGCTGGGCTCCCGTCACCGAAACGTCAACACAAAGCCTTGCAAAAGCTAACACTGAAACATTGGCTCGTTTCCACAGAAACCGCCTTGGCGGCATGGGTTCCAAAAACTGGGGCGGCAAGATGACAATGATTGGCAACCCTGTCAAAATGGCGGCCAATTCAGACTATATGACCGTGATGTCAGATGATGGCCATTTAGAAGGTGGCGGGCATTCAAAAACTATGCGCGAACTACCAAGCGATATGGCGGTTTATCTCTCCGGCGCTTTCATTGACGGTAAAGCCAAACCTATGCCAAACGCGCAAAACTTTGCAGACGAAGATTTCGACGGGTGGTCCGTGACAGGCGGTATCGAACATAGGGTCACGGATATGATCAGTGTCGGCGCATCTCTTAGCTATTCGAAATTAGATGCAGCGGCACCTCTTGGGCAAACCGCCGAAAGTGATCACTTTGCCGGATCCCTATACGGACAAGTTCGTTCCGAAGACAATCTTGTTCTCGATGGCCTAATTAGTCTTGGTTCTTTTGGCTCAAAAACAAGCCGCACAGTCGCTTTCCCTGCCAGTAACACGCTAACCACAGACGATAACAGCTTCACAGTTGTTACAGATCTACAGGTTTCGAAGGTGTTTGAAGCGGATAAGATCACGATCGCGCCGCATGTTGGGTTCCAACTTGCTAATATTAACTTTGGCGATGTAACGGAACAAGGCGGGCTTCCTGCTTTGACAATTCATCGTGAAAACTATCAAAGCACACAAGGCCGCGCCGGTGTTGATATTCGCACAAACTCCAACTCACAATTCCAGGCACGTCTAACAGCTGACCTTGTCCGAGAAATAGGCGATGTTAACAGCAGCTATAGTGCTGGGTTTACTGGGTCTGGCGGCGTGAACGCTCCGTTCCTGCTCTTTGGTTCTGACAAAAACTGGGCCGAAGTCGGCGCAGGTGTATCATTCGACCTTGATAAAGCTCGTATCGACCTTTCTGCTGATACAACACTGGGCCGTTCAGATATCGAAGCGCAGACTTACCGCGCTGGCGTCACGCTCGACTTTTAAGCTCTACAGCTCAAACTAAACGTCAAACCGCCCTCTTTGCAGGGCGGTTTTTTATTACCTGTAATCGGATCATTATTTCTTTGCCGCATTGTTTACACAAAGCTGGCAAAATCATAGTCTTAGGCGAGCTACGGAGAGTTACATGTATAGGCTTTTTCTTGGATTTATCACTGTTATAGGCCTAGGGTTACAATCCTGCGCGCAATCGAGTCCAAGCTCAGCTCTGTCGACTAATGATACACAAAGTTCAGTAGCCCCGCCTAAATCCCAAACGCCCACTATGACTCCTAAACCCCAAACATCTCTTCAGACACCAGAAACCTATTGGATCACGACTTTTGGCAGTCCGGTATTTGATGAAAACGGTAAAGTTATCAGACCACTACGCCTGCAACCCACCGTTACGCTTTACGAAACGAATGGGAGCATGGGCCGGATAAGCGCAGATAAAAACGAGTGGGTAGAGCTGAGTATATTATCCAAAGAGCGCCCCGAGGGCCGATTGTCTGGGCCGGATAATTACAACGACCTTCCCCATATTAAGCTACCGACGGACAAGTAAGACCGTGCGGCCCAGCTTTCTTATCGTCGATGATTTTTTATCCAACCCTTATGAGGTTCGAGATCAAGCCTTAGCGCTGTCTTATGATCCGGCCTTTAAGAAGGGAAACTACCCAGGTCTTCTTTCAACAAAACCGCTGCAAATGAACGGTATTAACCCCGTTATTTCTAACCTCATTGGCACGCAAGTGATGGCGGACTCGCAAACGTCTCATGGTCATTGCCGCCTGACACTAGCGGGCGATAAAGGGAAAAGCGGCGTTCATGTCGATCCCTGCTTTTACTCGGGGATCTTATATCTCTCCAAGCCTGAGAATTGCCGCGGCGGAACTGATTTCTTTAGGCATCGCCGTACAGGACTAGAATCCGTGCCGTCTAAGCAAACAGACCTAATGGCCAGCGGTTACACTGATCCAAATGTTCTCATAGATACTATTGTGAATAAAGACACATTGCTAAGTAGCCGGTGGGAACGCACGATGCGCGCGCCCATGCGTTTTAACAGGCTTATACTGTTTAATCCGTGGCTATTCCACAACGCTGGGCCTGCGTTTGGCAAAACACCAGAAACCGGACGGTTAGTGTGTTTATTCTTTTTTGCGGCTAAGCCGTAAAAAGCTTAGCGGCGCCCGTGCTTGGCTTTACGCGCAGCATATTTTGCATCGCGGCGAGCTTTTTGTTGACGAACAAGCTCTTCCTGAGCTTTTTTACGCGCTTCTTCAGCAATAATTCTTTTGCGCTCTTCTTCAGCCTTCTCAGCGGCAAGCCGCGCTTCTTCTTCTTTACGTTTTACCGCACGTTCAGCTTCGCGTTTTTCACGGCGAGCATTTCGTTCGGCCCGTTCGGCTAATTTACGAGCTTTTTCTGCGGGGTCCATTTGCTTTTCTTTAGCGCGCTTAAGCATCGCTAGTTTTGCTTCTTTTTGGGATTTCAATCTATCATTGAAATTTTGGCCGGGTAAGCCTGACATAAGGTGCCTCATTGAGTGGTAATTGCGCGCGTTAAAACACACTTCGTGCTACGGCGAAAGGGGGCAGACAGTTTTTTTTACAACTCTAGTATAAGAGTCTAACTCTCAAATATAGTCCAGCCGCCTTTTTTTGTGACCTTACGGAGGATGACATACAATAACAAGCCTATTGGCCCTAGCACATATGTAAACAACAGACATGGCGCGACCAAGAGGTGAATTATATTCTTCCGGCGGGCGTCACGAGCTACCCAAGCGCCTATAAAAAGATCAAAAACCAAATAATGCGCCCAGCCAATCACAAGACCCAAAGGCTCCGCAAACAGCGCTTGGACCCCCGCTATCGACGTGAAGCCACCCTTTGTATTTTCTGGCCCATAAACACTCATATAAATCATAAGTGAGAGATAGAAAACCCCGAGGAGCATTGGATAGAAAATGGAATGCACTATTTTTTGCGTGACCGACCATCGCGGCGCAAAAATGAGTAACGCCCAAGCAGGCATCACTGAAATATTAATCAACGAGAATAAAAGATCAGGATTAGGCATATCTATCTTTCTTGTAGTTCGAAACGGTTATGCAGAGGAGGACCGTGTAGATTTATTCCAGTAATATTGCCAAATCATGGTTTCATCATCCCCGCCCATTGATTTTACCCATGCGCTGTGCGCCTCTTTTTCAGCTTCCGATATTAGAGCTGTCAACGGGACTGGTCTGGCTTTGGCGACAGGTGTAAGGACAGAATCGACCTTCTTTTTGATTTGATCATCAAAAGCGAGCTTTCGCATACGGCCGCCATTGAGATCTAGATAGACTTCAGCGAGTAATTCCGAATCGACGATGGCTCCGTGTTTATTCCGGCTGGTCAAAGAAATATTGAAACGCTTACACAGAGCATCTAGCGAGGCAGGCGAACCTGGAAACATTGACCTAGCAATCCGAAGTGTATCAATAAAACGGTTTTTGGGAATAGGATCAAATCCTGCCCTTTCTAGCTCAGCATTAACAAAGCCTCGGTCAAAATCTGCGTTATGCGCAACAAGCGGACTGTCACCGACAAAATCGAGAAAATCTTGTGCAACGTCTTTAAAAAGCGGTTTACCCGTCAAAAATTCGCGGGTTAATCCGGTAATCTCAGTGACTTTTTCGGGAACATCTCTCTGCGGATCAAGATAAGCGTGATAGCTCTCACCTGTTGGAATGAAATCGATTATCTCTATACAGCCAATTTCCGTGATTTTATCTAAACCCTTTGCGTCAAAGCCGGTCGTCTCTGTATCAAAAACAATTTCGCGCTTACCGCTCATGAAGTTATGTCCTGCTTTTTATGGCTGAAAGAATAGTCTGCACTTGTTTGCGGGCGTGATCCAGACCTTTGTCTGTAAAGATAAGGTAATCAGCTAACACGCGTTTTTTGGCGTCTGGCATTTGGCGTCCCAGCAAAGACTTAAACAGGTCCTCTGTCATCCCATCTCGCGACAAAACGCGTTTTTTTTGCACCTCTTCAGGTGCCGTCACAACAACAATTTGGTCAACATATTTGTGGCCGCCTGTTTCAAAGAGAAGTGGCACATCAAACACGGCGCAGTCAACTCTATCACGTTTGGCTTGCTCTAAAAATGCTGCGCGTTTTTTCGCCACCATAGGATGAATGAAGCTCTCCAAGACCTTCAAATTTAAAGGGTCTGACCGCATATGCATACCAAGGACGGCGCGGTCGATCGCTTCATCTTTAATGGCATCAGGAAAAACAGCCTTAATGAGCGGTACCGCTTCTCCGCCTTTAGCATAAAGTGCATGAACCGCTGCGTCAGCATCGAAAACCGGACAGCCAGCATCTCGAAACATCGCGGCAGTTGTTGATTTCCCCATACCGATTGAGCCTGTCAGACCGATAATAATCAAGAGCGGCTCTCCAAAATCTTGAGAAGCTTATCCGTTGGATCCAATTCATCGGGCGGCCGAACACCATAAAACAGCTTAAAAGATGGCCGAGCTTGAGCGACTAACATTTCAAGTCCGCCTAAACACGGAAGACCGAGTCTTTTCGCTTGCGCTAGCAGCGGTGTTACTCTTGGCGTATAAACAAGATCATATATAAAAGTCCCGGGCTCGGCCCCTGCTAGGCTTATATCCAAAGCTGGTTTCCCGCTCATTCCGCCCGCGCTGGCATTAATCACAAGGCCTGACGTTTGCAGGGCCTGCTCTCTTTTTGCCCAAGGAACGGTATAAAGACTCGGAACATTAATTTCCGCGGCTAAAGCTTCCGCGCGGCTATCTGTTCGTGATGTTATGCGGATTTCAGGACAATTTAAGGATAGGAGCGCGCCGATGACCGCCTGCGCTGCTCCGCCCGCGCCAATAATCATCGCCGGCACGCTCATAACTTCATGCGCGCCAAAATGGGCGAGCAGCGGCGCGGCAAATCCTTCAAGGTCCGTATTGTGAGCTATAAGTTTACCGCCGCGTTTATAAAGACAGTTCGCAACGCCGAGTTTACGGGCGTCCGGCGTCGATTCATCTGCAGCCTCAAAAGCAAGATGTTTAAGGGGCAACGTTACATTTAGGCCCGTGATCGACGTACGTTTCAAAGACCTAAAGGCATCAAGCGCTTTATCTGGGCGCACAGCGAAATGCACATAAGCCCCATTAATCCCCATTTTTTGCAGCCAAAAGGAATGCAGAACGGGCGATAAAGAGTGATGGATTGGCCAGCCGCATACGCCGGCTAACTTTAAGGGTTCCCCTTTGGCTGTTTTTTCCATAGCCGTTTCGCTCACTGCGCCGCAACGCCGCGTTGGCGCAGATAGTCAAGAACAGGCAGTAACGATAACCCTAATATTGAGAAAAAATCGCCTTCAACATGGGAAAACAACTGCGCGCCTCGACCTTCAAAACGGTATGCGCCCACGCTTTTCAGAACGACATCGCCTTCTTGTTCAAGATAATCATCAAGGAAGTTTTCTGAAAAGTTTCTCACGTTTAACGTCGTTTTAGAAATATGGCGCCAAACAGGCTGTCCGTTTTCGCAAATGACGATCCCGCCGATAAGATGATGTGCTTGTCCCCGCATAGATAAAAGACGTTCGCGCGCCGCGTCCATCGTTTTAGGTTTGTCAAAAATTTGGCCGTTCATAACCATAATTTGATCCGCACCGATAACTAGGCCCGGCTCGGTGCGGCTAACTCTGACAGCCTTTGCCTCCGCGAGGGCGTCGGCAATATCTCTTGGCAAAGCGCCTTCGGCGAGCATTGCCGTTTTTATAGCACTTTCGTCTACGGGGCGAGTTATGACCTTAAACGTAAGGCCTGCTTCTGTTAGAATTTGAGCCCGAATAGCGCTTCCAGAAGCCAATATTAGAGAATTACTCATTTTTGCGCTCGTCTTTGATAGAGGTTGATAATCTGCGCCGCAGTTTCTTCAATCGACCTACGGGTAACATCAACAACAGCATAACCCTTTTTAACAAAAAGGCGCTTGGCTTGCCGCATCTCGTCTCGCACGCGGTCTTGATCAATATAATCTGTGCTATCATTTTCATTAAGACCAACAAGCCGTTGTTCACGGATTTGAACAATCCGATCAGGCGAAGCGACAAGACCGACAATAAATGGGTCTTTAAATGTGTCGAGTATAGCAGGGAGCGGCATTCCAGGCACAAGCGGAATATTACCTGTTCGATAACCTCGGTTACCTAAGTAAATACTCGTGGGTGTTTTTGAGGTCCGGCTCACACCTAAAAGCACAATATCAGCCGTTTTAAGCCCCATAACATTTTGCCCATCATCATGAACCATTGCGTAATCAAGAGCGGCCATACGGTCGAAATATTCAGTATCGAGATTACGCTGCGCGGCAACTTGGTGAGACTGTGATGCACCAAGATAGCGGCCAAGCATCGCAATCGTTGCATCTAAGATTGAAATTGCTGGTATATTAAGACCGGCACAATGGGTCTCAAGAAGCTTTCTCTGACCTTCATTAGCAATCGTATAAAGGACAACTCCCGGCTTATCTTCAATTTCGCGCAAGGTTTGCATCATCTGGTCTTTTGTCCGTACCAATGCATGAATATGCTCAAGCGGCGTTGCATTTCGAAATTGTGCGCAAGAAGCCTTCATCATTGCAACCAAAGTTTCCCCAGTCCCATCAGAGATAAGGTGAACATGGAAATATATGGAGAGATTTTTCGAGGCAGCTAACATTTATTCGTTCTAGGCAAAGCTTCACATGTTGTCCACAGACCTGATCGCTGCGTTTACACTTTGTTAACAAGTATGAAGAAAGTGTTAATTTCTAACAGAGTTCTCCGCTTGTGTATGTTTTTCTAGTTATTATCTGAGTTAGAGAGGAAAACTTCTTATTCCTATTTCATACTTTATTAATCCACAGCTTAAACCACTTAAAATATTGAACTTTTTTAGTTTTACAGTCTTAAATGTTAAGTTATTAAGTTATTCGCTTGTGAATAAGTTTACCTTTCTTAAAAAGTTATTAATAAATATGATCAAAAGGTTAAGATAATCCACAAATCCTCAGGCCTTACAACAATCACTTCTTTTATTTAAAACATAGAAGGGGGAAACCTTCTTGAACGAAAGTGTTTAAAAGTGACATCTAAACTTCTAAAAGTGCTCAGCGGAGAGGCTCTATCGCCTCCCCCTATCTGGATGATGCGGCAAGCTGGACGGCATTTACCAGAATACTTAAAGATCAGAGAAACAGCCAAAAATTTTATTGATTTTTGCTTTTCACCTGAGAAAGCTACCAGAGTTACATTACAACCAGTTGAACGCTACGATATGGACGCTGCTATATTATTTGCAGACATTCTTCTCATACCTATTGGACTTGGGCGAGACGTTCGGTTTGTGAAAGGCAAAGGACCTGTTCTAGATCCTATCAATGTTTCTGATATAGCTAAGCTTACAATAGAAGGAGCCGCTGATAGGGTCTCTTCAGTTTACGAAACCGTAAGCCGCGTAAGGTCGGAACTGGCAAGCGATAAAGCTTTAATCGGATTCTGCGGCGGTCCTTGGACTGTGGCAACTTATATGATCGAAGGCCAAGGCTCTCCTACGAAAGAAATTGCTAAGCGCTTCGCTTATGAAAATCCAAAAGCCATGGATGATCTTCTTGAAGCTCTCGCAATTTCCAGTGCAGACTATTTGATAGGACAAGCAAGGGCCGGCGCGGACGTTCTTAAAATATTTGAAAGCTGGGCCGAAGGGTTAGCGCCGCCGCTCTTTAAAAAACTGGTTATTCGGCCAACGGATATAATCATCAAGCGTGTTCGCGCAGCGGGGATTGACTGTCCTATTATTGGCTTTCCTCGCGGCGCTGGGCTTAACGCTGGAACTTATGCTCATAGCTTACATGTCGACGCTATTGCTGCCGGAACAGATGTACCGCTAGCGGATTTCAGAAAAATGGTTCCGCAAGGTATGTCAGTGCAAGGGAACTTAGACCCGCTTGCGTTACGGATTGGCGGAGATGTTTTACGAAGGGCGGTTGATGGGGTTTTGAAGTCTATCGACGGACCACACATTTTCAATCTTGGGCACGGCGTCTCCCCTGATGTTAAGATCCAGAATGTCCATGCGGTCATTAGTCATGTGAGAACTGGAGACGGTGATTATGTCTGAGTATTACGAATGGTTCCGGGCGTTTCACATCATTGCGGTTATCTTTTGGATGGCTGGACTGCTCTACCTTCCAAGGCTGTATGTCTATCATAGCACGGCAAGACTTGGAGGCGAGCTCGACGAAACTCTGAAAATACAGGAACTGCGCTTACTACGGATTATTATGAATCCGGCTATGATTATTGCCTTTGTTCTTGGTTGTTGTTTGATTTACTTGCGCTGGGACGTTCTGTCCTCGTCTTACTGGCTGTATGTAAAATTGATGGGCGTTTTGGTGCTAATTGGATTTCATCATATTTTGTCAGCCGACCGTAAGAAGTTTGAACGGGGTGAGCGTCCTCGCTCGGAAAAATTTTACCGGATGATCAACGAGGTTCCGCCTTTGATTGCTATTGTTATTGTCATCATGGCTGTGATCGAACCTTTTTAATGACTTGACGCAGACTGAATGTCTGTTTATCGCAAAACATAAGTTGGCTGTTCTAAGCCGCTCTCTTACCTGCATGGCAAATATAATTGACATAGACTGAAGAGAAATTACTACACAACGGAATACTATGTCTGATATACAAATTGATCTTGATAACATCGAGTCTATAAGCCTCGATGATTTGAAGAAAATGAGACCTGCTGAGTTGATCGCGTTTGCTGAAGAAGTGGGCATCGAGAATGCTAGCTCTATGCGTAAGCAGGATATCTTCTTCTCAGTTCTTAAAGACCTCGCTGAGGATGAAATTGAAATTAACGGCGGCGGAGTCGTCGAAGTTCTGCTTGATGGTTTTGGTTTTTTGCGGTCACCTGAAGCTAACTACCTACCGGGTCCTGACGATATTTATCTAAGCCCGAACCTGATTAGAAAACATGGTTTACGCACAGGTGATACAGTCTCTGGTCAGATCAGAAGCCCGAGGGATGCTGAGCGTTATTTTGCTTTAACACAGGTTGCCTCTCTTAATTTCACAACACCAGAAGAAGCGCGCAATAAAGCACATTTTGATAGCTTAACCCCGCTTTATCCTGATGAGCGTTTGAAAATGGAAATCGAAGACCCGACACTGAAAGATCGTTCAGGCCGTATCATCGATATTGTTTCGCCAATCGGTAAAGGTCAGCGGGCTTTGATCGTTGCGCCTCCGCGCACTGGTAAAACTGTTTTGTTGCAAAACATTGCTCATTCAATCGAGCGTAACCACCCTGAAGTTTATGTTCTTGTATTGCTGATTGATGAGCGTCCTGAAGAAGTGACGGATATGCAGCGTTCTGTGAAAGGTGAGGTTGTTAGTTCTACATTTGATGAGCCTGCAACGCGCCACGTACAAGTGGCTGAAATGGTTATTCAGAAAGCGAAGCGTCTAACAGAGCACGGTAAGGATGTTGTGATTTTGTTGGATTCTATCACTCGTCTAGGCCGCGCTTATAACACAGTTGTGCCAAGTTCAGGTAAAGTGCTGACAGGCGGCGTGGATGCGAACGCCCTTCAACGGCCGAAACGCTTCTTTGGTGCTGCGCGGAATATTGAAGAAGGCGGATCTTTAACTATCATTGCTACGGCGTTGATTGATACGGGTTCACGTATGGACGAAGTTATTTTTGAAGAGTTTAAAGGAACAGGTAACAGCGAAATCGTGCTTGACCGCAAGGTTGCTGATAAGCGCGTGTTCCCTTCTATTGACGTGACAAAGTCTGGTACGCGGAAAGAAGAACTTCTAGTACCTCCGCAAGAGCTTCATAAAACCTATATGCTCCGCCGAATCTTAAATCCAATGGGGACTATGGACGCTATTGAATTCTTGATATCGAAACTTAAAGACACGAAAAATAATTCAGATTTCTTCGACAGTATGAATACATAAATTGATAAGATTGAAATCTACTAATTGTAAATGAGCCAGGCTTTGTCTGGCTTTTTTATTGTCTGGCGTGACGGTGATCACATAAAAATGTCTCATTCAGGCTTATAAGAACGTTACGGTTAGACCGTATCTCCGCAATCTTGCCCCAAGTTTAGCGGTGGCTGGCTTTGGGCCTGTAATAGCGGGGCGCAGCCTGTGAGTGGCAGGTCTTGCCAGTCAGTCACACTATTGTTTTGGTGTTATGCGAAGTAAAGCACCGCCGCCGTTAGTACCGTCTTTCCTTTTATTGATTAGGACCAGTACGGCGCCGTCAGTATCGGTGCGAACATCGCGAACGCGAGCTTCAATATCTGAGAGAAGGATTTCCTCGCCCGCGCTTTTACCGTTTTCGAGATCTACACGCCGTAGATCTTTTGAAGCGAGCCCGCCGACCAGCGCGTCGCCGTTCCAGTTTGGGAACATATCGCCTTTGTAAATGGTAAGACCAGACGGCGCGATGGACGGAACCCAGTCATGAATAAAAGACGTGGTGTCTTTTAACGTCTTATGCGGCGTAATTTTTGAGCCGCTATAATCCGTTCCAGTTGTTGCAAGCGGCCAGCCATAATTACCGCCAGAAGTTATGAGGTTTAGTTCATCCCCGCCTCTCGGGCCATGTTCATGTGTCCAAAGGTTTCCAGTGACGGGATCAAGCGCTGCGCCTTGAACATTTCTATGACCGTATGAATATATGGCAACCTGGCCTTCAGCCCCGGATTTAAAGGGGTTATCTGGATGAGGCGCGCCTGTCGGTGAAACTCGTATAATTTTCCCAAGAGATGACTGCTTATCTTGAGCCGCTTCTCGGTACACAAACCCGTCGCCTAATGTGAGAATAAGACTTTGGTCTGGCATAACAACGATACGGCCGCCAAAATGCTGGGATGTATCTTTTGTTGGCGATGCTTTGAAAACTGAGTACAGGTTTGTGAGTTGATTTTCGCCGAGCGTAGCTTCCATGAGAGCTGTTCCGTTTTCGGCGTCCGTACCGAAAGCATATGAAAAATACAGTTTCCCCGTTTCCGCAAAATCAGCGGCCAACACGACATCGAAGAGACCGCCTTGGCCTTCCGTAAATATATTATTCGGTAGACCTGAAATATTATGACGCATGCCATTTTTATCAAGGTGAATAAGATTACCCGCCTTTTCAGTGATGAGATAACCGCCATCTTTTATAGGCGCTACGCTCCAAGGCGTATTAAAATTGTTTGCTACAGTATCAACTGCGAAATCAGACATGGGCCGAGTGGTAAGGTCTGGTTTTGGTTGCGGTTCTAGACAGGCCGTAAGCATGACTACCGAGAGGAGAAGTGTGATTTTTTTCATAGAGCTACCATGTCTCACTATAGGGCCTAAGATCAAGTTCAAACGTCCAGCTGTCTCTTGGTTGTTTATGAAGGCGGACGTAATTTTGAGCGATGTGGTCAGGATTTAGAATTTTGTCTTGCTCTCGTAGTGTATCTACGTTCGGAGCCATGCTTTGTACTATTTTTCCGTCAATAACACCGTCAATTATCACGTGAGAAACATGAATATTGTGCGAGCCTAGCTCTCTGGCGCAAGATTGCGCTAAGGCGCGCAGAGCATGCTTGGCACCAGAGAAGGCCGCATAGCCTGGGTTACCCCTCAAGGATGCTGTAGCTCCGGTGAAAATGAGTGTGCCCTGCCCCCGTCTCTTCATATGGGGAGAGACGAAGTGGGCCATAAGGAAACCTGCATACGCGGCCATTTCCCAAACCTTGCGGTAAACCCTCGGGCTTGTATCCGCGATGCTAAAATTAACGTTAGCGCCGATGTTAAAAATAGACACACTGATCGGGCCGATACTCGATTCTATATCGTTAATCAAGTCGCCGACAGCGTCTTCGTCGCGGGCGTCACAGGCTTTGGCGGTTGCTTTAAGCCCCTCATCTCTGATGGATTTTGCAAGCAATTCGAGTTTATCCAAATGACGAGGCCGCCTAACCACAACGACATGTAAGCCTTCCCGTGCAAAGGCTTTGGCAAGCGCAGCGCCAGTGTCATCACCGGCTCCAATTATTAAGGCGACAGACATGTAAGCTGTCCTTCATTTTTGAATATAAGACCTGCACAAAGGTGTTTGATATTGGGGTGTTATGCAAGGTGTTTTTATTTATGGTCGCTAAAAGTAATGGAGACGATATGCGTGGATTTCAAGACATGGTCGAAGGCTTGGCCGCTGAAAACGGTGGTTTTAAGGCTGTAATTTCTGAGGGTTGGAAACAAGGCCGAACAGCCTATGGCGGCTTAACGACTGGACTTGTCGTAGCGGCTGCGCAAAAGGTGTTTCCTGATCTTCCTATGCTGCGCTCTATTCAAATGAATTTCACGGGACCTGTATCAGGAGATCCGGTTTATACCCCTACCCTATTGCGGCAGGGAAAAAACGTAGCGACTGTTCGGGTTGATGTTAAGTGCGAAGATACGTTTGTAGGAACTTCAGTGCTTACGTTTGGCGTGACACGGCAGTCCGTACTCTCAGAAACACTCGCGGCGCCAGTAGCTCCGCAGCCCGATGATTGCGAGCCTTTTACGCCTACTGCGGCAGAGCAATTCGTCCCAGCCTTCTTTTTACGCTTTGAAACAAAGCTGATAGACGGAAACCGCCCTGTTAGCGGGGCAAACGAGGCTTACATAAGGGGGTGGTCACGTCACGTTGATGAAGACTCCCGTATAGGGATGGCCTCTTTTCTAACGATCGGCGATGTTCTTCCGCCTGCGGCGCTACCGACTTTGAAGCAATTCGCGCCTGTTAGTTCCATGAATTGGCATATGAACATTTTACGATCTCCGGAAACAGACGACGGTTGGTGGCACATAGAAACGCGGCAAACCGCAGCTCAAGATGGATACTCAAGCCAAATCATGAGGTTTTGGAATAGTAATGGTGATCTGGTAGCCGAAGGCATCCAATCAGTCGCTATTTTCGCTTAGTAGGAATGCGAATGTTTCACGTGAAACATAGTCTAACGCGGTTATAAGCTAAGCTTCGAATATGCACCTAATGTTTCACGTGAAACACTTTTGCTCATTCACATAATCCTCAGAGAAAATGCTAGTCCCTATCGACATTCGTTCAGACCGCGCTTAAAAGCGCCGCAAATGGAGTGAGTCATGTCTCAAATGTGGGATATCATTGTGATAGGCGGCGGTCACGCGGGTTGCGAAGCAGCAACGGCGGCTGCGCGCGTGGGTGTAAAAACGCTTTTACTAACGCATAAACGCGAAACGATCGGCGAAATGTCCTGCAATCCAGCGATTGGCGGGTTGGGTAAGGGTCATCTTGTTCGGGAAATTGATGCTTTGGGCGGCGTAATGGGCGAAGTCGCAGATGCATCAGGTATACAGTTTCGCCTTCTAAATCGATCAAAAGGGCCAGCTGTGCGCGGACCTCGGACGCAAAGTGACCGCGCGCTCTACAAATCAGCAATGCAAGACACTTTATCAACATATGCGAACTTGAGCATTGAGGCGCAAGCTGTTGAAGACCTTATGGTAAAAAATGGTCATGTAACTGGCGTTATAACCGCAGATGGACGGGAATGGTTGTCTGGCCGCGTTGTTTTAACAACAGGCACATTCCTTAAAGGTGTTATCCATATTGGACATGAACGAACTCCGGCGGGGCGTCACGGCGAAGCACCAGCGATTGGTTTGTCGAATAGACTTTATGGACTTGGATTCGATATGGACCGTTTAAAGACCGGAACCCCTGCCCGTATCGCAAAGTCATCGATTGATTGGAATTCACTTGAACAACAAGCTGCCGATGATGAGCCTGTTCCTTTTTCGTTTCTAACGGACAAAATCACAGTGCCGCAGGTAACCTGCGCTATAACTCACACGAATGAAGACACACACAAGGTCATTTCGGAAAATATCGAGCAGTCTGCAGTTTACGGCGGCGGTATTTCTGGCCGAGGGCCCCGTTACTGTCCTTCCATTGAAGATAAAGTTGTACGATTTGCTGATCGCGGCCGTCATCAAATATTCTTAGAACCCGAGGGATTACCGGGAAATGTTGACGGGGATACGGTTTACCCGAACGGTATTTCGACTTCGCTGCCGATTGACGTACAAGATAAGTTCTTGCGCACGATCCGCGGGCTCGAAAATGTTCACGTGAAACGTTATGCATACGCAATTGAGTATGATTACGTTGATCCGCGTGAATTACTAGCAACACTCGAGACGCGACGCCTGCCTGGTCTATATTTGGCGGGACAAATCAACGGTACAACCGGATACGAAGAAGCGGGCGCGCAAGGCCTTATGGCCGGACTGAACGCAGCCTTAGCCGCTAGCAGTTCCGACCCGTTCATTTTAGACCGCTCACAAGCCTATATTGGCGTTATGATCGATGATTTGATTACTAAAGGCGTCACAGAGCCTTACCGCATGTTTACATCACGCGCAGAATATAGGCTTCTTTTACGCGCTGATAATGCGGACCAAAGGCTTACACCTTTAGGACAACAGATCGGAGCCGTTGATAAGCGGCGCTCGGCAGTCTTTAATGCTAAGGTGGAAGCACTTCGGGCCGCAGATATGCTTGCGGCCTCTCTATCTGAAACGCCAAATGCATTGGCAAAACACGGACTTAAAATTAGCTCCGACGGCGTGAGGCGTAGCGTAATGGATTTGCTGGCTTACCCAGATGTTGACTACGCGGATCTTGTTCGTGTTTGGCCAGAACTCTCAGCCCTCCCCCAATTTGCTCGTGAACATCTTGAAACGGAAGCGCTTTACAGCGGCTATATCGAACGTCAGGCCCGCGACATCGCAGCGTTTCAGCGCGACGAAGGACTGCGCCTTCCTATGAGCCTTAATTATACCGATATTGGCGGCATATCTAATGAAGTGAAAGAAAAGCTTAAAACGGTACGTCCAGCAACACTTGGCCAAGCGTCACGTATTGAAGGTGTTACACCAGGCGCGTTAACCGCTCTGCTCGCGCACATTAAGAAAGCAGGATAATGGCTTATACGTTCACAGATTTCTCAGAAGAAAAAGATATTACGCCTGAAATTCTAGAAGACTTTAAAGGTTGGTATCAACGCCTCATGAGTTGGAATCGGCATATTAATCTTGTCTCTAAATCTGCCCTCGATGAGTTTTGGCTTCGGCACGCTTTGGATAGCTGGCAAGTCACGCGCCATGTTCCTGCTGAGGCGAAAACTATTATCGACCTGGGTTCGGGCGGAGGCTTCCCTGGGTTGGCTTTAGCGATCGCAGCGAAACATAATGGCCACGGTCAACAGCTTACCTTGGTCGAGTCCGCTGGAAAGAAAGTCAACTTCCTTCGCACGGTGATCAGAGAGCTCAACCTTCCGGCGACTGTGAAAGCCGTACGTGTGGAAAGCTTGCCGTCTCAAAGTTTTGACGTCATTTCAGCACGAGCTTTTGCTCCGCTACCGGAGCTCCTAGCCTATGCAAATCCTTTTTGGGGCGAGCACACAACTGCTCTGCTCTTGAAAGGACAAAGCGCGGAAGAAGAAATGGAAACGGCACGCGAAAAATGGACGTTCAGCGCAGAGACAGTCGTAAGTGTTAGTGCTCAAGACGGCGTCATTATTAAACTTCAAAACTTAGTCTTAAATGATTGATATTTAAAGGTAACCACATGACAAATTTAAGACACACAATCGCCGTCGTCAATCAAAAAGGCGGCGTTGGCAAGACAACAACAACCATCAATGTAGCCGCTGCGCTTACGCTGCGCGGGAAATCCGTTTTGATCATTGATCTCGACCCGCAGGGCAATGCTTCAACAGGTCTTGGGATAGGCCGCCGCCAACGCGAAACGACTTTATATGAAGTCCTGATTGACGGCGCAGACATGGCCGAGGCGGTGCATGAAACCTCCGTCCCCGGACTGTATATAGTTCCCTCTCATATAGACCTTTCAGCCGCCGAAATGGAAATCGGCTCTAAACCGGGGCGCAATACAAAGCTCCGCGAAGCTTTGGCATCAATCCAAGATGACTATGACTATATTTTTATTGACTGCCCCCCTGCCCTTGGGCTTCTTACGGTCAATGCGCTCGCGGTCTCTCACTCTGTCATGGTGCCGCTGCAATGTGAATTTTTTGCGCTTGAAGGCCTCTCGCAGCTATTAAAGACTGTGGAAATGGCGAAGGGTTCGATAAACCCCGCACTTGTTATCGAAGGCGTGATGTTGACCATGTATGATGTGCGTAACCGCCTCTCGTCACAGGTTGCCTCGGATGTCCGTAAACATCTAGGACGCGCTGTGTTTAAAAATATGATTCCCCGCAACGTCCGCATTGCCGAAGCCCCGTCCTTTGGCAAACCTGTCATGATGTATGACCCGCAAAGTTCAGGCGCAAAAGCCTATATGGCTTTGGCTGATGAGCTACTGGCTCGTCATGTTAAAAAACAGACTGCATAAATTTAAAATAAATAATGGAGCCAAACATGGCTAAGAAGACATTGTCTAAAAAAATAACAGCGAAAAAAGCCGCTAGCTCTAAGCGCGGCCTCGGGAGAGGCCTGTCGGCTCTTATGGACGATGTGAGCATGGATAATTTCGTATCCGATGACGTCGTCATCGTTGATGATATTATGGATAGTCCGCAACCGATGGATGACGCACTGCCCGAAGCGGGTAATTTCACAGCCCCGTCGCCAAGCACCGAGGCTCCAACTCAAGCCGAACCGAGCGGAGCGATAAAAGGCGGCGTAACATTTGTCAGTATGGGACAGCTTGAACGTAACCCAGAGCAGCCCCGTCGCCATTTTGATGCCCAGCTTCTAGAAGAACTTGCCACTTCAGTTCGCCAGAAAGGGATTTTACAGCCAATTTTGGTTCGCGCGCTACCTGATTCGAAGCGCAACAAGCCCGTTTACCAGATTGTTGCGGGTGAACGCCGCTGGCAAGCCGCGATGAAAGCCGGACTTGATGTGATGCCTGTCTTTGTACGGGAAATCACAGATCAAGAAGCGCTAGAAATCGGCGTTATCGAGAACGTGCAGCGCGCCGAGCTTAATCCAGTCGAAGAAGCTATGGCGTATAAAGCTTTGATATCGCAGTTTGGCCGTACGCAAGAAGATGTCGCCAATGCTGTCGGAAAAAGCCGCTCTTATGTCGCCAACATGATGCGGCTTTTAAGCCTTCCGGAGACAGTTCAAACTTACCTAGCCGAAGGTAAAATTTCGACAGGCCATGCTCGGGCGATAATTGCCGCGCCAGACCCAACAGAACTTGCAAGCCTCATTGTCAAAAGCGATCTTTCAGTCAGAGATGCTGAAAACTGGGCGCGTAAACTCAAAAAACAAGACGATCCAGTTTTAAGACCAGAAAAGGCTATGAAAGCTGCTGATGAAAAACGCCTTGAGGCTGAGTTAATGGACGCGCTTGGTCTGTCCGTTGACCTACGTCACCGCGGCCCAGGCGGTGAACTTCGCATCAAATATAAAAGCAATGATCAACTCGAAGACGTAATGAAACGCCTTAAGAAAGACTAATCCGTCTCAAGAGTTTCGACTGTTAAGTTATTGTTTGTAAACACACAAATTCGGTCCGCAATCGCCATGGCTTTGCGGGCCAAGACTTCTGCGTCGTCTTCATATTCATCCATCGCAAGCGCGGCCGAGAGAGCAAAGTTTCCGCCCGAGCCAATGGCCGTAATGCCGGACCCTGTCTCTGCTGTGTCTGGCTCAACAACATCGCCGTTTCCGGTTAAGACATAGGTTTGATCTTTATCGGCTACGATCATCATAGCTTGTAGCTGACGTAAATATTTGTCTGTCCGCCAATCTTTAGCGAGTTCAACACAGGCCCGTGCGAGCTGTGTTGGATATTGCTCGAGCTTAGCTTCTAACCTTTCAAGCAAAGCAAAGGCATCTGCCGTCGCTCCGGCAAATCCCGTAATAACTTGTCCGCCTGCAATAGTACGGACCTTACGTGCGCTGGCTTTCATGACGGTATTGCCTGCGCTAACCTGCCCGTCGCCGACAACAACGACTTTACCGTTCTTGCGAACCGTCAATATCGTCGTCCCGCGCCATAAAGAAGCGTCTGCATAATCGTGAGTCATAATTATCTCCGTTTAATAACAGATGGTGAGAAGAGGTTTAGGTTCAAGCCCAAAAAGCAGCTATTTCCCGCGCGCGTTGAATGCCGCAAGCTGCTGGGGCGTTGCGTCATGTTGATGGTTTGCTTTCCATTCGTTGTAGGACATTCCGTAAACTCGCTTACGCGCGGCGTCGATATCAATATCTAGGCCGGCATCGTCTGCGGCGGTTTTGTACCATTTGGAAAAACAGTTCCGGCAAAAGCCTGCTGTGATCATAAGGTCTATGTTTTGAACATCTTTGTTGGCATCAAGGTGTGACAGAAGACGGCGAAACGCTGCCGCGTCAAGCGCGTCTTGTTCTGCCTGAGTAAGCTCGGTCATCTAAGCTGACTTCTTAGAAATATCTCGGGCTTCTTCAACCAACATAATCGGTACACCTTCACGAATTGGATAAGCCAGACTTGCCTTTTTGGAAATAAGCTCCTGCGTTTCCCGGTCGTAGGTTAGTGGTGTTCGGGTTTTGGGGCAAAGTAAGGCGTTGAGCATCATTGGATCTAAAACCTGTTTCGGAGTCGGGGCTGTTTGCTTGCCGGACATATCAACATCTGTCTTGGGGCTTGATTTGCTCATAGTGTTTTACCTCTATTGAACAGGACGGTTATTGTCGCCGTTCGGTACGGTCGCGTAAAGATGCATCAACCCAATCAGAAGCCTGCGCCGGTCTTCGGTACTGGTCGCTTCTAAAAGAGACTGTTTGTCTTGGGGCTTAAACGGGCTAATCATTGCGGCTTGGTCGACCAGATTAGGGAGCGGAATATCAGCCAAAGTTTTCCAATCGATCTTAACGCCGAGTGATTTGGCTAAAGTTTTCATCGCTATAGTCAGCGCCGCGCGGTCAGACCCGCCTTTATCTAGGAAGGCTTCAGGCATGTTCTTTGTGTCATGAACGTTGGCATCGCTCGCGAATTCATCGAAACTAATCTTGGCTTGCCGATATGGCGTTACAGTCTTAAGTTCTTTGATGATACGAAAGCGTTTTAATCCTTTTAAAACAATAAGATAGCGCCCATCATCCATTTCTGAGAACTGTATGATCCGGCCAAGCCCGCCAATGGCGGACAAAGTATCATCCTCGCCGTTTTGCACCATGCCGATCAAACGGTCTTTCTTCAGCGCGTCATCAATCATATTAAGATAACGCGGCTCAAACACATTTAAAGGTAATTCACAGCCAGGAAATAACACTGCCCCGTTAAGCGGAAACAAAGCGATAGTTTCCGGATTAGTGCGGCGTGTCAGGGCTTTGTAATGTGTACTCATGTGTACGGACTATAGGCCCTACGCGAACAATATGGAAGAGAGGCGGCGACGGCCATCAATAGAGACCTCTGATTCAACGCCTTCGGCCTCAAATATAGTGAGCAGGAAGAGTCGTGCGGCTTCCTCGTCATGAGCGCGGTTTTTACCGATAGAATATATGAGGTGGTCAACAGCTTCGGCGTTGCGACTCGACGCGGCCAGCGCTTTTGCGAGTTCGAGCCGTGCATCCAAATCATCAGGGTTTGCTTCAACCTTAGCAATTAATTCAGCGGCTTCATCAGCTTCTGGCGCTTCTTCGGTTAATACGAGCGACGCGCGAACGGCGTTAATGGCCGGATGGTCTTTAATGGCATCGGGGGCTTGGGCAATGATTTCTGCTGCGCCTTCCATGTTTCCGCTATCCATGTAAACGCGGGCAAGTCCAGCAAGCGCGTCAGGGTTATCGGGGTGTAACTGTATAGCCTGCGCAAAATCCTGCGCGGCTCCGCCGGGATCTCCAGCTGCAAGGCTATCCTTAGCGCGGGCAACGAGTTCGATCGATTCCGCCTCGACATCGGCTTCGCCGGTTAACCGAGCGACGAACTTTTTAAGTTCGCTTTCAGGCTGCGCGCCGCCGAAAAAATCTACGGGTTTACCGTCTTTAAAACCGAATACAGCCGGAATGGATTGTACGCCAAGCTGTCCTGCGACTCCGGGGTTTTCATCAATGTTGATTTTCACGAGGCGTACTTTTCCACCTTCTGCCATAACAACGCGTTCGAGCGCAGGCATAAGCTGCTTACACGGGCCGCACCAAGGCGCCCAAAAGTCCACAATAACAGGGGTCGTTTTACTCGGTTCAATCACATCGCCCATAAAGGCGTGGTCGGATCCGTTCTTTACAATATCAATCGCAGCATCTGTCATAAGGCTCTCTTTGGGTGTAATCTGTTCTTAGACCGTTATGTGGGCATTTCTATCAGGACTTCAAGAGCCAATCAGGCAGGTTCTTAGCGCAGCAATGAGGGGAGATCGCCGATTTGGCCAGAGGCTTCTTTCATGAAAAAGGTCCGCACAGGGCTTATTTTATTCACAAGGCCTAACCCTAATCTTCTGGCATGCTTTAATGGCCCAATATTGTTGGAAAAGAAGCGGTTTAATATGTCGGTTGCGCCGGCTAGAGCGCTATTATCGAAATTCCGCCAGACTTCATAGTTCTCAAGACTTGCGCCGCCGACATCAAGCCCGTTTGTAAGCGCTTCTCCGGCAATATCAGCCAAAGCCGCAGCGTCGCGAAGTCCCATGTTGAGGCCCTGTCCGGCGATAGGGTGAATAGCATGCGCCGCATCGCCGATAAGGGCGAGACGTTCAGATGTGTAGCGTTCCGCCATTTGCAGAGATAAAGGGTAGGCCCAGCGCGGCGCGCATGGTCTCACATCACCAAGGAAATCACCGAAACGGCGGGCAAGCTCTGCGGTAAAGGCTTCATCCGGCAGAGCGATGGCTGCGTCAACGGCGCGCGGGCTGTCTGTCCAAACAATGCTGGCGCGGTTTCCAGTCAGCGGAAGGATAGCAAACGGACCTTTGGGCAAGAAAAGCTCATGGGCAATTCCGTGATGGGGTTTGTCAAATTCCACGGTGGTGACAATGGCTTTCTGGTCATAAGGCATAGTGGTGACGTCTATGCCTGCGCGGCGGCGGCAAAATGAATTGCGGCCATCTGCGGCAACAATCAGGCTCGCATGAATATCTTCTTCGCAGGAGACATGGATTGCCGCACGTTCAGGGGAGCGGTTTATGTCTTCGATAATAACTGGCGCGATAATCGTAATATTCTCGTGGGCGGCAGTGGCCTCAAGCAAAGCTCGGCGAAGGCGGTGATTTTCAATCATATAGCCCATAGGCGCGCCGCCAATATCTTGGCTATCAAAATGCAAGGTGAGAGGCGAGGGGGCCTGGCCTGTCTCGCCGTCTGTGATCAAAATGTCGGTAATGGGCTGAATATGGCCTTCAAGGGCTTTGGCGATGCCTAAATGCCGGTACATATTAAACGAACTCGCCGCGATCGCCGAAGCGCGCCCGTCAAAACTGGCCTCTAAATGCGCCGCCGGATCATCGCGGTCGAGTAGCACAATGCGCGCGCCCTTGGAGGCACACGCCAAAGCCGCCGTAAGCCCCACAAGCCCGCCGCCAATAATCGCAATATCGTAATCTTTTCTCATGCGCGTGTTTTACAAGGAAAAAGCAGGTTTTGCTATGGGGCGTTTTGGCAGGTAAATATAAGTTGTATCTACCGAATAAAGAGATGAAGGTCGGTTTTATCAAGATAAATCTTGATCCCGCTCCCGTTGCCTCTCCACGATTTCTCTGTAATTCGGTTGTTCGTCGATGCCGCTGCGGGAGGAGAAGAAGCTCATGCCCATGAAGAAGAAAGCGGAGAGGATTGTAACGATGACTGCGATGGAAAGGGCGATCATGCCGTGGCCGGAGAGGGTATAAAATGTGCCATTGGCAAAAAAGATAAGATAGATACAAAGCGGCAGAGCAATCAGGACTGAAATCAGGAACACCTTTTTGGCATTTAATTTGGCAGAGTCAGTCTGAGAGGCCCCAGTTTCCTCGGTTAGAGCTTCAGATTTAGATGGCAGCGTAGTTTCTTGATTATTATCGGTCATAGCGCAGTCTACGCTTTTATCTATCCACAAGATAGTGCGTTAAAAACCCGCAGATAGGCCAAATCTTAACCCGTAGTTTACTCCTTTTGTTCACATTATCTTAACCCGATAACGATGAAGAGATAATTATGCCGCCGAGCGCGACGATAACCCCCAATTCTCCGGAATATGACGCGGCCTACGCGCAGGCCTTGATGGACGAGGTTGCGGCGCAGCCTAGCGGGACAATTCGGCGAGCGGTCGTTAGCCTTCTAAGCCTTGCAGTTGGCGTATTTATTGTCGCCGCAGTGATGTCATATAACCCATTTGATAGTACAAATGACACAGCGGGTATTGGCCCGATCCAAAATGTATTTGGCGAGACCGGTGCAGGCTTTGCCAATATCCTGATGCAATCTGTCGGTTGGGGCAGCGTAATCTTTGGCGCGCTTTTAGTTTTCTTAGGTCTACGCGGACTTGTGCGGCCAAGACCCTACGGAACCCGTGTTGACCGCTTTAGCCGCTGGCTTGTTGGTTTTGGGCTTGTTCTTTTCGGAACGATTACATTGTCTGCCGTGCCTATTCCGCAAAGCTGGCCGATGGCAACGGGGCTTGGCGGCTGGATCGGCGATGGGTTTTACCTGACGTTCAAAGCCGGACTTGATCGGTTCAATATTCCTGTCTCAGGTTTGATCGTCGCGTCATTTACATTTATGGCGGCGGCGTTCTTTTTGGCCCGTGTTGTTGGGATTGTTGGGCGGGATGTCTTGGATATTTACGATGCTGCTGGACTTGTCTGGGCGACGTTCCGTGTTTGGGTTGATAAAGTTGCGGGCGCTATTCACCGCCGGATCGCAAAATCAGAGCTCGGCGACCACGAAACGGCAAAAAGCTTCGATAGCGGCGAATTAATTGATCCGCCGAAAGCGAAACCCAAGCCGAAACGGCGCGCTAAAAAGGCGGCTAAAACTAACGCCGCTGCGAGCGAATCGGTCATCGCTAAACCAGCGGCCCGTAAGGCACCTACGAAAAAGAAAGCCAAACCTAAGCCTGAGAACTTCCACTTCCCTGAAGGCTCTGACTTTGTCTTGCCGCAGATAAACCTTCTAAAGACACCGCCGCCGCGTAAAGTCCTCACGGATGAAGGCGCGCTGCGCCGCGCCGCAGAAAATCTTCACCGCGTGATGGATGAGTACGGCATTAAAGGCGAAATGGGCGCGGTACGCCCTGGCCCCGTTGTGACTTTGTTTGAATTTGAGCCGGCCCCAGGCGTTAAATCACAGCGAGTGATTAATCTTGCGCCTGATATTGCCCGTAATATGAGCGCAGAATCCGCTCGGATCGCCGTCGTTCCGGGGCGTAACGCGATGGGCGTCGAGATGCCGAACCGTCGCCGCGAAACCGTCTGGCTCAAAGATATGCTTGAAAGCGAAGCGTTTGTGAATTCCGACGCAGGCCTGCCGTTGATTATGGGCGAGGATATTGGCGGCTCAGCTTTTATCGCAGACCTCTCGAAAATGCCTCACTTACTTGTCGCAGGTACGACGGGCTCAGGTAAGTCCGTGGCGATTAACGCGATGATCCTCTCGCTAATGTATCGCCTCACGCCGGATGAGTGTAAGTTCATCATGATTGACCCAAAAATGCTCGAACTGTCTGTCTATGACGGCGCGCCGCATCTTTTAGCCCCTGTAGTGACAGAACCGAAAAAAGCTGTGGTAGCCCTGAAATGGACAGTGCGAGAAATGGAAGACCGTTACCGTAAGATGTCTAAAATGGGCGTGCGGAATATGGCGGGCTACAATGAGAAAGTCCAAGAGGCGAAGGAAAGCGGCGAGATAATGACCCGCACCGTCATGACGGGCTACGATAAAGAAAGCGGCGATCCTGTTTACGAAACCGAA
The DNA here is from genome assembly GCA_051252005.1 of Alphaproteobacteria bacterium. Lineage (GTDB taxonomy): Bacteria > Pseudomonadota > Alphaproteobacteria > Caulobacterales > Maricaulaceae > JACOMS01. The sequence goes on from JBPOEZ010000007.1 coordinate 144,207, forward strand.
GAACTCGATTTTGATGTGATGCCATTTATTGTCGTGATTATTGACGAAATGGCCGACTTGATGATGGTGGCGGGTAAAGATATTGAAGGCACCGTACAGCGTCTTGCGCAAATGGCGCGGGCGGCGGGCATTCACATGATTATGGCCACGCAAAGACCGTCTGTGGATGTCATTACAGGGACAATTAAAGCTAACTTCCCAACGCGCGTGTCATTCCGCGTCGGTTCTTCGATTGATAGCCGGACGATCCTTGGAGAAACAGGCGCAGAGCATTTGCTAGGGAATGGTGATATGCTATTTATGGGTACGGGACGGCCACGGCGGCTACATGGCCCATTTGTATCCGACGGCGAGGTTGAAAAAATCGCAAACTTCGTCAAAGCTCAAGGCTCCCCAAGTTATCTTGAAGAGATTACAGCCGAACCGCCCGAAGAGAGCAGCATGGATGGTGGCGGCGACGGGGAAAGCAATTCCCTGTTTGATCAGGCCGTAGCCATTGTCGCCTCTGACCGTAAAGCCAGCACATCTTATATTCAGCGACGCCTTTCGATTGGCTATAATCGCGCCGCCAATTTGGTTGAGCGCATGGAAAGTGAAGGCATGATTGGGCCAAGCGGCGCCGGCGGAAAACGAGAAATTTTCTTGCCTGAGCAAGGGGGCTATTGACGTAAAAGTGAAAGCCCCCATCTAAACTCATAAGAAAAAGGACATCATATGATCGAAACTCTCGGTATCATTGTCGGACTTAGCGCAATTTGGGTGGCGCTCTATGCGGGATATACGGTCTCGGTTAAGTATTTTGACGAGCGGATGTAGCGCAGTCTCAATATTGACCTCCTTGGCTCCCTCGCCCATCATGACCGTATGATACGGTTCACCAGTCCATTTTTATGCGCCTTGTTTTTGGCAGGGTGTACAAGTCTCTCCGCGCGCCTGCCGGATATCGCCGAGGGTGCTCTTAAAACCGAACAGGCTTTACAGGAAACCCAAGCTTTTCAGGAAATGCTACGGCTACAAGACCGGCTTTATCGCGTCGCGCACCCCATTATGAGAGAGAATGCCGATCTCTGCAAAAAAACCGCGCCCTCCATTGGCGCGCGGACACATACGGTAAAATCCTATGATAAAAAACTTCGCCCTGCAGCCATAAGAGAGCTACGCGCCGAAGACAAACCCACTTTGCTTTATATTCGCCCAGGTTCGCCTGCGGAAAAAGCGGGTCTTAGGCTCGGAGATCGTTTGCAGGGACCGGATGATAAACCTTTGTCTATTCCGGGAAAAAAACTCGCTGAATATTTAGAAGACGGAACGGAATTAATTATCGTTCGTGGTAATGAAAAACTGCCTGTAACATTTAATCCGGTCATAGAATGTGATTATCCTGTGAATCTCAAAATGACCTCAACGATAAATGCTTATGCGACGGGGCGTTCCGTTATTATGACATCAGGAATGATGAACTTTACCCGAAGTGATGATGAACTGGCAGCGATTATAGGTCATGAGCTCGCGCATAATGAACTCAGCCATATTCGAAAAATCATCACGAATATAATCTTGTCTGGCTTTGCCACCCGTTACACTCGCGCCTTTGAATCCGAATCTGATTATGTAGGGCTCTATTATGCGGCCCGCGCAGGCTACGCTATTGAACGCGTAGAGGATATGTGGCGGCGGCTTGGGAAAATGAACATGAAATATATTGCCCGTGATAAAACTCACCCTAGATTTCCAGAGCGCTATGTGCGCCTAGCCGCTGCCCGCGCTGAAATTAAAGCCAAGCAAGAGGCAGGAGAGCCGCTCGAGCCGTATTATAAGGACAAGTCATGAAGGGGCTTCCCGTATGCCTAATCGCGTTGTTGTTTTTGGGGGCGTGCCAAGATCAAACGTCTAAAACCTCCGAAGTCGACATAACAGCTAACCCCGACCTAGAGGTATTCATCTCTGATATTCATATTCCAAATCTTGAACGGGACAGCGCGCAGTTAATTGATGACGATGTAGAATTTAAAGATGTACTCGCTCAATATCAGGCCTTGAATAGTCGTCTTGAATCAATCTCATACCGTATTCAAAAAGCTAATGTGGATCTGTGTCCGCGCCGTTTGCGAAGTCCAGGCTTTACGGTTCATAATGTTTATGATTACCCTCAAAATTTGCGCCGCGTTGCGGAAGAGCTTCTTCCTGTCTCGGAGCGCCTATCCTTGCGCACGATTAAAACGAGTTCACCTGCCAAGAATGCGGGCCTTTGGCCTGGCGATGTTATTCTAGAGTTGAGCGGACAATATTTTCCTTTAGGGCCGACATCAAAATCTTTTTACGAAGCGGCAAGCCCTCGGATCTATGCGCAAAACGCTTTTGATATAAAAGTGCGGCGCGGCGATGAAATTATAGATGTAAGCCTTATGCCTGAGACCCTTTGCGGTTATCCAGTGAACGTATTTTTTTCAGAACGGATTAATGGCCATACGGACGGGAACGAGGTTTGGATCACATCTGAGCTTTTAAGAAGCCGTGCTGATGATGTGGATGTAGCGCTCGTAGTATCTCACGAAATGGCGCATGCTATCGCGGGACACATGGACGAAACGCCGACTAAAGCCTTAGAGCTTACCGCCGATAAAATGGCGCTAATCATGCTTGCCCGTGCGGGGTTTGACTATAACAGGGCCGTTGCAAACTGGCAGAACGTTCCAAAAATTCCGTTAGACTCGCTCTCTGAAAATTCTTCAACACACCCAACAACGCAGGAACGCCTAAAGAACTTTAGAGCGGTACAAGCCTATATAAACGCAAGAGAAAAAACCGGAAAACGTCTTGAGTTTGAATAAGGCGCTAATGATCATCAACGTTCTATAATTACTAAATGTTTTCCAGACGCGTGAGTTTTGCGCAATCACGAAACGCCGCCTGATACATAGCGACCTTTTCTTCCCCGTCAAGGAAAGCAAATCTACACTGCACATTTAAGGGGCTATTCTGCATGAACAGTGCTGATTATCCAAACAAAACTAATCCTACATATGCTAGCAAGCCAACTATTGACGCCACAATGGTCTTCCGGCGATAGGCTTTTGCAAGCAGTCCGATAAGGATACCGCCAAAGACGATGAGCACCAAAACCAGAGCCGCGGCCTTGTGGTAAGTCCGCAAGATCTTTGGGCCGTGACCTTTGTGAATTTCCATAAGAGCTTTTTGCAGGTTTGGTGTCTGCTTGGTCGCGGTCCAGCCTGTGTCGGTTTTCTTGAACGCCACATAAGGACGAGAGGTCGGACGTGTTTGCGCCGCGTTGCCGCGGTCTTTGATATACTCGATTTTTATGTCGACATTCGCGGCCTTTAATAACGCCTGTACATCGGCTTTGGCCGTAGGGCTTTTAAAGTCAATCTGTGTACCAGCAGGGAGGGCTATAGGCTGCGAGCTTTCAGACTCGCCAGCGCCAACCATATGCAACCCACCCGTAAAGGCGACCAAAATAAAGGCAGGGGCCAAAAGCGCTGCGCCGTACAAATGAAGTAAAACTAAAAGACGGCGAAGTTTAGGCTTATCCATGACGGGCTCCAAGGCAAGGCAAAATGTATTGCCCTTAGACTCATTCAAAAAGAGATTGTCAATAAGGGGGTTTAGGAAAGGGAGACAAACTTTACGCCTCTTTAGAATCCAAAAACTCTATGAGGCCCCTTATAAGGCTGAGCATTTGTGTGGTAAATTTCACGGGTTGCGTTGCGTCAGAGGTTTTTGGTAAGTTCTGTGAACGGCGCATTTAACGAAGCAGATATCGAGGGTATAATGAGGTATAGACTTGGAAGATGATCGCACCCTTACAGATAGCGCCGTGTCAGAGAGTACTCCGCCAGATAGCGCAGACCTTATCCGGCTAGCCTATGCAATGACTGTCGAGCCTCACCTTCACCATGTTCTGGCAGAGGCGATTGATAGCGAAATGGCGCGGCGATATAAGGAGCCATCAAACCTTCCTGATAATATGTTTTCCAATGTGGAAATTCACTTTCAAAACGCCCTAGAATTACTTGAAAAGAACGGCCGCAAAACGAATACAAGCCGAGGTGCGGTTCGCAGTGTTGATCAAGACCCGTTGCCATCTGCTTTGATTGACACGGATTTAAGGATCGTTCGAACTAATACAGCAGGCCGCGCCGCGCATGGGTGGTTGGAAGGTAAGCGGATAGACGCGCAGACGTTCGTGAATGAAGAATCGAGTGTTTTACGAAGCAGGCTTGCAGATCTCGAGCCTCATGATGTTGAAAAACCTATATGTGTTTTTGGTATATATGGGCAGGATGAGACGGAAATTCACCGCTATGTTTTGATGAAGTCCATTGATGCTGATAATCAGATTTTGGGCCGGATTTCGGTTGTTAACCTCACATGGCTTCCCAATATTGCTTATCAGTTTCAGGAAAGCTTTAATCTAACACCTATAGAGCTTAAGCTTACGCAAGCGGTTGTGACAGGACTGCCTTTGCGAACCTTAGCTAAAGAACGTAGACGGTCCATAGGGACATTGCGGAACCAGCTCAAACACCTTTTGGCAAAGCTGAATATACATTCCCAAACAGAGCTTGCCTGTCTGTATAGCGGGTTTTTTCAGTTAACATATAATGGCAAAAACGGTGAGTACGAGCATACGTTCCGTAACGCGCCGTGGCGCCGTCAAAACCTTTTTGAAACGGTGGAGGGTCATAAAATAGACTACTCAGAAGTTGGCCCAAAATCTGGGCGACCTGTTTTGTTTTTTCCGTCACTAATATTTGGCAATGCCATGAGCGAGACTGTGCGGAAGGAAATCACGAAACGGCGTATTCGGATGATAATGCCTTGGCGGCCAGGCTGCGGATCATCTTCTTTGTCTGGCCCCGCCAAAGGAGAACCCGAGCGTTTTGGGACGCAACTCATCCAACTTTTAGATCATTTAAAAATTGACAAAATTCAAATTCTTACTGAAAGCACGGGAATTATTTCTGGTGCGGCTACAATGGCCTTACTGGGTGATAGGGCGGTAAGCTTATTGGGAATTAGTTCCGTGGTACCGCTTGATAATAAGAAATATTTTTCCGGTATGTCCCCGCCGCAGCGCTCACTGTATTATATTGCACGACACGCACCGGCACTTTTGCCTCATCTCATTCGAACTATCGTCGCGAAATGCGATAGCGGGTATGATGAGGAATGGATTACAGATCATCTAAAAGACTCTCCAATTGATCTCGAACTTTTTAACAGCCCAGACATAAAAGCCGCTGCGCGCGAAGCTTTTGCATTTAATTACATGCACAGCACAGAAGGTGTGGTGAGGGAATTCATCCAAACAGGGAAAAAATGGGGAACGGTATATGAGAGTATTACTGCGCCGATCACCTTTGCGACGGGTGAAAAAACAGGGCAGTTCAATGTTGATGTTCTCAGAGATTTTACGAAAAACATGCAGAATGCAAATGTTGTTAGCTTAAAAGGTGCGGCGCTTTTTGCGCATCATCAACAAGCGAAAGATGTTTACGACATATTAGATCAACAATATCAAAACGCCGAAAAATAGGGTGAGGGAGAACCGAAGCCCTCCCTCTGCGCCCCGTATTGAGAGTTGATAAAAATCATCCAAAAGGCTGACAATAGCGGCGGGCAAGTTAGTTTTTTGCCCTTAAGTATTCAAAGCCAAACAAGCTTGTATTGGAGGCCTTGTTATACCACTGGCAGTAGATTTTCTCGCCTTGAACTGGTGCGAGGCTGCTTGTGTGAGCGGATATGCTAAGCATCATCTTTCCGCGAGACGTTAAGTCTTTTTTCCAAGCGGAGCTGCGGCTTGAATTAGAACCGGTCGCGCATTTTTTAATGCCTTCTGAGTTACCGCAATGAAGCATCATGTCTTTACCGGATAAGACCCCGATATGGTAAGGGGCTTCGGCTTTGTTTTCTTTTTGCGTTAATGCGCCTGCGCCGGGATTATCTGATCTGACGCACTGCATTTCCCAGTTGTTAGAGCCGCCCATAGCTTCGTAAGCACGCTTGTCGACTTCCATATAGGTGATCTGTTGTGGCTGCATTGAGGGAAGAATACAGCTATTGCTGAGCGTGCCTGGAACGCGGTTGATAAATCCGGAACGTTTTTCAGAACTCATACCTTGCTGGAAGGTATATTTGCCCATGTTACCGGTCACAATAGACGTGGGTTTTAGGGGAGAGCATGTCGTTAGGGCGATCAAGTTAGCCGCTGGCTTGCCTAAGTCAGACGTGCGGGATGCCTTAACGGTCTTTGCCGTTTGAGGCCCTCTTCTCGTTGAGGTTGGGGCTGGTGTAGCGGCAGGAGTCGATTTTGAAAGTTCTTTCTCAAGCTCTTGTTGAGCTTCTTGCGCGGCTTTCTTTTTTAGTTGTTTTTTGAGATCGCCAAATTGAGCGGAGGCGGGCGCTGCATGAGAGAGGCTTACGCAAGCTAATACGAGTATCGCCGTTGTGCTGTTCAAAGCTTTAAGCATAGATGTTTTTCCTTCTTATTTATGTGGAAGAGTTTCTCAGGAAACGGTGAAGGGTGAAATATCCCATATGGTATAGTTGAAGAGCTTTGTTTTTCTAAAAAATAGAACGCCGCCGTTATCGCGTCGCGTTCAGTTCGCCATGCATTTTCAGTTGGGATTAAATTTGTGTTAGAATTGATATATCACGAAGGAATTTTCCATGTGGGTCGTTAAGGATTATGTAGATTGCTTATTCGGCCTTTTGTTAAGGTCATACGAAGGTTGAAAATGTCAAGAATTATCTATTTCGGGGCGGCAGCGCTCATTGCCGCAGCGCTCATCTGGGCTGTGTTTTTCAGAACGGGCACCACCGCCGATGCGGGCAGGTTCAATATTGAAACCGCCGCGGTCGAGACTGGTGATGTGGCGCAGATTGTTTCAGCGTCCGGCGCCGTGCGCGCGTTAACAACGGTTGAAGTGGGTTCCCAAGTTTCCGGCCAGATCACGGCCCTGTATGCGGACTTTAACTCAGAGGTAAAAGCCAATGACATCGTAGCCCGTATTGATCCGCAAACCTTTGAAACCCGCGTCGAGTCGGCCAGAGCAGACGTACAAAGCGCGCAGGCAAACTTAGCCGTTCAGAATGCTAACATTGTCAGCGCCGAAGCAAATTTGGCTCAAGCGCAGCGAAATTACACACGGCAACAGGCGCTCTATGCGGCTGATGCGGTGGCGCAGTCTACGCTCGAAGACAATGAACGCGCGCTGGCTGTGGCTAAAGCGAACCTTGATGTCAGCAAAGCTCAGCTTCGCACATCAAATGCATCCCTGTCGCAGCGCAATGCGGCTTTGAAATCGGCGATGGTTGATCTTGAACGCACAATCATCCGCTCGCCGATTGACGGCGTTGTTATTTCTAGGAATGTCGATGTTGGACAAACAGTTGCCGCGAGCTTTTCCGCGCCGGTATTGTTTACGATTGCACAAAACCTAGAAGATATACGGATCGATGCCGCCGTTGTTGAGGCGGATATTGGCGGTATTAATACGGGCGACGCGGCTGAGTTTAATGTTGACGCCTATCCGGACCAAACCTTTACGGGAACCGTCGAGCAAGTAAGGCTCGCCTCAGAAACTTTGCAAAATGTGGTGACGTATACGGTTGTCATCGAGGCTAAAAACCCCAATGGACGCCTTCTGCCGGGCATGACGGCCAATGTCGAAATTACAGCCGATAAGCGCGAAAATGTTTTGCGGATTGCCGAGACGGCGGTGCGCTTTCGTCCTCCCGCAAATGGCCCAGAAGTCGCGGAAGCCGAAGCAAGCAGCGGGCAAGAGCGGCGCGGCGCAGGCAGAGGCGGCCAAGGCGGACGCGGGGCGCAGTTCCTCAATAATTTGGATCTAGACGCGGATAAAAAAGCCGCCATTCAAGAAGACCTTCAAACGGAGATGCGGTCCGTGCGCGAGTCAATGGGCGAGCGCGCGCAGTTTGACCGTGCAGGGATGCGTCAACGCATGCAGGCGGCCACAGACAAAGTTTTACGGCGGAACCTAACCGACGAAGAGTACAAAAACGTGCAAGCAGCCATGAGCGCGCAGGCTACAGTCACGCGCGTTGAAGTTTACACGCAACGCCCAGACGGGAAACTTGAGAAGCAGACGCTCGTGCTTGGGCTTCAAGACGGATCAAGTGCGGAAATTCTTCGCGGGGCGAATGTCGGCGATACATTCGTCACACGGGCCCGAATCGTTACGGCGGGTGAGTAAGGCTCTGTCATGAACATGACCTCAGATACACCAGCCCTTATATCTTGCCGCGACGTGACAAAGACTTATGTCATGGGAACGCAAAAAGTGCATGCCTTGCGCGGGGTCAATGTTGACTTTCACCGCGGCGAGATGACCGCGATTATGGGCCCGTCTGGATCTGGGAAGTCGACCTTAATGAACCTGATCGGCGCGCTTGATGTGCCAACATCTGGCACGCTGGAAATAAACGGTAAAAACCTAGCCAAGCTCCGCCCCAATGACCTTGCTGATCTTCGCAATGAAACGATTGGATTTGTGTTTCAGCAGTTCAATTTGCTGGGCCGCTCTTCGGCGCTGACCAATGTTAAGCTGCCGCTACGTTATTCCCGAAAACCACTCGCAGACATAGACGCCCGCGCCGCCGAATGTTTAGAGATGGTCGGCCTTGGTGACCGAATGGATCACCGGCCAATGCAGCTTTCCGGTGGACAGCAACAAAGGGTAGCTATCGCGAGGGCTTTGGCGGGTTCGCCCAAAATTATACTCGCGGATGAGCCAACAGGCGCGCTGGACACGAAAACATCAGAAGACATTATGGCGCTTCTTACGGGTCTGGGCGCGCAAGGCATCACGGTTATCCTTGTGACCCATGAACCTGAAGTCGCTGATTATGCAGCCCGCAAAATTCATTTTCGCGATGGGCAAATCGAACTGGACGAGAGGACAGGGGCATGAAGTACGGCGTTGCACTTAGATCCGCTTTAGAAGCCCTGCGCGCCAATCCGATGCGTAGTTTCCTCACAATGCTTGGTATTATGATTGGCGTTGCCTCTGTCATGGCTATGATGGCTATCAGCGAAGGCGCGGCTCGTCAGGTCGATGCGCAAATTTCATCTCTCGGAGCGAATAATTTGACTGTCCGTCCGGGCGCTGACCGCAGAGGCGGGCGCTCAAGCGGGGCGGGAGGCTCTACGCCGTTTACAGATAGCACCGTTGAAGACCTACGCAGCGAACCTTACGCTGTGGCTGTGACCGCCCGTATTAATGGCTCGGGCACTGTCGTCGCGGGGGAAACCAACTGGACCACCAGCATATACGGGGTCAATTCAGACTATTTCATCAGCCAAGATTGGGGCGCTCAGGAAGGCCGCATCTTAGACAGTGCGGATGTTTCGTCAGGCGCCGCCGTAACCGTTATTGGCAGCACTATTTCTGAGACCTTATTTGAAGGCTCAAGCGCGCTGGGACAGCGTATCAGAGTTAACAATGTTCCTCTAACCGTTATCGGCGTTCTAGAGACTAAGGGACAATCAAATTTTGGTAGTGACCGTGATGATGTCGTGATTATTCCCATTGAAACCGCGCGCAACCGCGTTATTGGCGGTCACGCGACAACGCCCGACTATGTCTCAAACATAGAAGTCTCTGTGACGGCAGGCTACGATATGGCACTGGCGCAAGATCAACTCGAAGAACGCCTTAGAACTATTCGCCGAATTCGCCCCGGCAAAGACGATGATTTTCGCGTTTTCAATATTGCTGATTTTATCCGCGCGCGTTCCAGTACGCAGGCCACATTTGGTATCTTGCTGGCTTTTACGGCGGCGGTATCTTTGATTGTCGGAGGTGTCGGCGTGATGAACATCATGCTTGTGTCGGTTACTGAACGGACGCGCGAAATTGGGTTGCGAATGGCCATTGGCGCGCGCAGCCAAGATATATTGGGCCAGTTTTTGTTTGAGGCCCTCGGGCTTTGTTTGCTCGGCGGCATTATCGGTTCTGGATTGGGCGTCGGCGCAGCAGAGCTAGCCTCCAAACTCGGAGACTTTCCCGTCAATATCTCTCCTTACATTGCGCTAGTCTCTATTGGCGCGTCGGTCTTAGTCGGCCTGTTCTTTGGCTTTTTCCCTGCTCGCCGCGCCGCGCGGCTTAACCCTATCGAGGCCTTGCGTCATGACTAAAGTAATTATGGCTGCCATGATCGCGTTCACCCTAAATGTTGGCGCTTGCGCGACGCTTAACACAGGGCCATCTGCAGAGGTCTCTATAAGCGCCGAAGCGGCCGCTTTGGCCGCGCCGGCCAGCTGGATCTTCGGCCCCGAAACGGACGGTAAAATCGCAAACGATTGGTCGGCAGTGCTCTCCGACCCGCTGCTCGACGCCTTTATTGAAACGGCCTTGAAAAACAACCCTTCGCTCCGCGCGAGCGCCGAAAGCGTTGCGCGGTCTGACGCGTTTTTGCGCCAAGCTCGCTCAGGCTTGATCCCGAGTGTGAACGCGAATGCCTCCATTAGCGGGGGGGGCGGCCTTGAAGGTAACGCTTTCTCTGACAATTATTCCGCCGGACTTAGCGCGAGCTGGGAAGCGGATCTTTGGGGCGGCATTAAAGCGGGCGTGCTGGGATCAAACTATGATCTTGCCGGAACGAAAGCGGCCTATGAAAGCGCGCGCCAAGCTCTCATTGCCGCTGTTGCGCGGTCATACATTCTCAACATTGAAGCGGGGCTTTTAATTACGCTGAGCGAGAAAACCCTAGCGGCCCAAGTGGAAACCTTGCGCATCGTCAATGTCCGCTATGATTTGGGCGCAGCTTCGCGCCGTGAATTGGTGCTCGCCGAATCTGATGTTGCAGGCGCAAGAGATAGTCTCGTCGTCGCGCGCGCAGCGAAATCAGACGCCGCTATGGCCCTGCAGATTTTACTCGGGCAATATCCAGACGCCAATGTCGAGGTGTCGGCGGACTTCCCTGAAGCCGTGCAGGCTTTGGGCGCGGGTTCGCCTGCCGATTTACTTCGACGCCGCCCAGATGTTCTGAACTCGGAATTCAGTGTGCTTAGCGCGTTTCAATCCACCCGCGTTGCCCGGGCCAATAAATGGCCAAGCCTGTCATTATCAGGGGGGCTTGATACGGGCTCCGGCAATCCAAGTGATTTATTAGACCCTATCTCTATCGCCTATTCCCTTGGCGCGCGGCTTGCGGCGACGGTGTTTGACGGCGGTCTGTCTGAAGCTCGGATCGATGCAGCCACCGCTAGCCAGCGGCAAGCCCTTGCCAATTATGGCCAATCGGTTCTGGACGCCCTGTTCGATGTTGAAACAGCCTTAAAGACAATCGAGACCCTTGAAGAGCGGACGCCGTTCGTGACTGAGAGTGCCAACGCGGCCCGCGAAACGCTCGCGCTTGCGGAAATTCAATACAAAGAAGGCGCGATTGATCTGCTGGATGTCCTCACTTTCCGTCAACGCAGCTTTTCCGCGGACCGCACAGAAGTTACCCTACAGCGCCAAACTATAGAAGCCCGCATAGCGCTCTACCTCGCACTCGGCGGGGCAGGGGTGACTGAAAACGACAAGGCTATATTGTAGAGCGGGGCTACGATGAGTATCTGGTTTTATGTGTTTAATAGGCTCGCCCTAACACTCCACCACGTTCACGGCTAATCCGCCTTGGCTTGTTTCTTTGTATTTGGAGCTCATGTCGAGGCCGGTTTGGCGCATGGTTTCTATGACCTGGTCTAGGCTGACTTTCATTTGCGCGGGGGCGTGAAGAGCAAGCCGCGCGGCATTGACGGCCTTAACCGCGCCGATGGCGTTGCGCTCGATACACGGAATTTGCACGAGCCCGCCGACGGGATCACAGGTCAGGCCGAGATTATGTTCCATGCCAATCTCTGCAGCGCTGGCGACTTGTTCGGGGTTCCCGCCCCAGACAGCCGCGAGGCCGCCCGCTGCCATAGAACACGCTACGCCGACTTCGCCTTGGCAGCCCATTTCCGCGCCCGAAATAGAAGCGCGCTGTTTATAGAGCATTCCGATCCCGCCTGCGGTTAAAAGGAACTTGCGGATATTGGCCGCGTTTGAGCGCTCGCCCGCGCAGTAATGTTTGAGCACAGACGGGATAATTCCCGCCGCGCCGTTCGTGGGCGCGGTGACAACCTGCCCGCCGTTTGCGTTTTCCTCATTTACGGCCATGGCGTAGACATTAAGCCAGTCAAAGAGCTGTTCTCGTTCATTCGATAAGGGCCCGCCGTGGAGCTTTTGCCAAATATCCGGCGCGCGGCGTTTGACCTTTAGGCCTCCGGGGAGGATGCCTTCTGTGTTCAGCCCGCGCTCAATACAGGCGAGCATGACAGCGGCGATCCGGTCAAGCGCGGCGTTGGTTTCTTCGCGCGGACGCATGGCGTCTTCATTGGCGATGATAATTTGGTGAATGGCTTGGTCTTCGGTTTTGCAAAACGCAAGAAGCTCCGCCGCCGACCCAAACGCGTAAGGCACATTCGCGCCGACGGTGATGAGGTCATCTTTGAGCGGAACGGCAAGCTGTTCATGGGAGGCAATAAAGCCGCCGCCTGTGGAATAATAAGTTTGCTGGCGAAGCTCTGCCCCGTCGGCGCCGTAAGCCACAAGCGCCATTTCGTTCGGGTGCAGATCAGCTTGGGTTTCGTAATCAAATACAATATGCACCGCCGGATCAAAGGCGATGTCTTTATCGCCGCCGAGTAAAAGCGCGTGCTCTGTGTGTACCCGCGCGACGAGCGCGTCGGCCGCGTCAGGGTCAAGGGTTTCAGGCTCAAGCCCCAAAAGGCCAAGAATGCAGGCCTTCGGTGTCGCATGGCCCGTGCCGGTAAAGGCGAGCGAGCCGCGCAAGATCACATCCACCCGCGCGGCGCTATCAAAAAGCTCTTCGCGTACAAGACTATCCACAAACCGCTTAGCAATCCGAATAGGCCCCACAGTATGAGAACTAGACGGGCCGATGCCAATGCGGAAAAGATCAAGAACAGAGAGCATGAAGCGTCCTTTGTGAAATGCTTAGGTCAATTTAATCGAACGCGAAAAAAAAACTACAGGAAATAATCGAGTGGCCGCAAAAGATTTCACCCCTTCCTCCGCTAAAGCGTGGGAGGAAAACGCATTGGAGCGACCCTTCTTTTGTGAATTTTTCACATCGACACTTAAAGATACGACGAAATACATTTAAGTCCTACGCTTTCTGGCGCGCCTTAATCAGAGCTTAAAAGTTGCTAAGATTCTTACGAGCAATATATCTTCAAACATGCGCATATCTCCGTTGCCTCGGAGTCCTCATCATTTCGGGGTTTCTGGTTTCTCTAAAGACAGAGTTTCCTCCGCCCGCTCTTGCTCTCGATTTTGCGGTTTGCCCCCTAAGAGTGGGACGTCCCGCGC
>JBPOEZ010000008.1:0-155896 GCA_051252005.1 Alphaproteobacteria bacterium
GCGAGCGGCTTCGCCGCTGGCACTTAAAAGAAACGAAACTTACAAACCCCGAAAGACTGACACCGCCGCGAGGGCGCTTTTTCTGCTGCCATAATGGCAAAAAGCAAACCGCACTAACTATTGACACCCACCGTCTACCCGCCTATATCCGCCCAAATTCCGCGCAATTTCAATGTGCGCTCTGAACCTGTGCGATCCTTTTTATAAGATGATGCAGGCGGGGTCCTCTGGTCGATGTGAACATCCACCGGAGCTTTGTTGCTTTGCGCTTAACTAAAGCGTCTTGTCCGCATCGGCCAAGATAAACGGAGCAAATATGTTTGAAGCCTTAGGCGATCGGCTTGGCGGCGTCTTTGATAGTCTCACCGGACGGGGAGCCCTATCAGAGAAAGACGTGTCTGCGGCCATGCGCGAAATTCGCGTCGCCTTGCTTGAGGCCGATGTCGCGCTTCCCGTTGTCAAAGACTTCATTGCAAAAATTAAAGACGAAGCCGTTGGCGAGAAAGTCATTCGCGCCGTCAAACCCGGACAACAGATCGTCAAGATCGTCCATGACGGCCTCGTCGATATGCTCGGCGGCACACTTGGCACTGGCGATCAACAAAAAGACGACGAAGCTAAGCTCGAAGCCAAATCCTCTGCGCTAAACCTATCCGGACGCCCGCCTGTCGCCATCCTCATGGCTGGCCTTCAAGGCTCTGGTAAAACCACGACAACCGGTAAGCTCGCGAAGTTCTTACAAGAGAAGCTGAAGAAAAAAGTTCTTCTCGCCTCCCTCGATACACGCCGCCCTGCCGCTATGGAACAGCTCGGCATATTGGCCAAACAAGTCGGCGCAGGCTTCTTGCCTATCGTCGCCGGACAATCCGCCGTAGAGATTGCCAAGCGCGCGATGAGCGAAGGCAAGCTTGGCGGATATGACGTCGTCTTCCTCGATACAGCAGGCCGGACAACAGTTGATGATGAGCTTATGGCCGAAGTGGCCGAGATCGCTAAGGTCTCGAACCCGATTGAAACGCTTTTGGTCGCCGATAGCTTAACCGGACAAGACGCGGTTGAAACCGCGCAACGCTTTAACGCACAGCTCCCGCTCACAGGCCTTGTCCTCACACGGATCGACGGCGACGGACGCGGCGGCGCGGCGCTGTCTATGCGCGCGGTCACGGGTCTGCCGATTAAATTCCTCGGGACTGGCGAAAAGATGGACGGGCTCGAAGCCTTTGACGCCCAGCGCCTTGCAGGCCGGATTTTGGGCCAAGGCGACATTGTCTCACTTGTTGAGCGCGCCTCTGAAGTCATCGACCAAAAAGAAGCCGCCAAAATGGCGCAGAAGATGCAGAAAGGCACGTTCGATCTGGACGACCTCGCTAAGCAGCTTGGCCAGATGCAAAAAATGGGCGGCCTTGGCGGTCTCATGAAAATGATGCCCGGCATGGGTAAGATGCGCAAACAGATCGACGATATGGGCGGCATCGACAATAAAGTCCTACAGCGTCAACAAGCCATCATTTATTCTATGACGGCCAAAGAACGACAGAACCCAAAAATTCTCAAAGCCTCTCGCAAGAAACGTATCGCAGCCGGTTGCGGCATGGACGTGGCTGACGTGAACAAGCTTCTTAAGATGCATCGCCAAATGGCGGACATGATGAAGAAGATGGGCAAAGGCGGCATGGCTGGCCTTATGGGGCAAATGGGCGGCATGCCCGGTATGCCTAAAATGCCAGGCGGCATGAGCGCAAAAGGCGGTCTTCCCAATCCAGCGGATATGGACCCTGCTATGCTCGAAGACCTAAAGAAACAAATGGGCGGCATGCCTAAAGGATTACCTGGACTTGGAAGCCCTAAACTTCCCGGCCTTGGCGGATTACCGGGCCTCGGTGGTTCAAAATTTAAGAAATAGAATTAAACGTCATTTACAAAGGAAACTATCATGGCACTTAAACTCAGATTGGCCCGTCACGGCGCTAAAAAACGTCCTTATTACCGTATCGTTGTCGCGGATAGCCGCGCACCGCGTGATGGCCGTTTCATCGACCGTGTTGGTTCTTATAACCCAATGCTTCCAAAAGACAGCGAAGACCGCGTTCAGCTCGACGTTGAAAAAATCCAAGCTTGGCTCGCCAAAGGCGCGCGCCCAACTGACCGCGTAGCCCGCTTCCTCGGCGCTGCTGGCCTTTGGGAATGGAAAGCCGGAAACAACCCTGAAAAAGGTAAGCCAGGCGCAAAAGCCGCTCAGATGGTTATCGACCGCGCTGAAAAAGCAGAAGCTCGTAAGGCTGCTGAAGAAGAAGCTAAAGAAGCCGCAAAAGAAGCCGCTGCCGCTGCTGAAGCTGCTGCTAAGGAAGCTGAAGAAGCCGCGAAAAACGCACCGACTGAAGAAGCGCCTGCAGAAGAGTAGGCCCCTCCTATTTCTGTCATTCCGGTCAAGCCGCCTATCGGCGCCGAGCCGGAAGGACAAACTGAATAAAACCGTCCTCATCGCAGGGCGGTTTTTTTGTTCTTGATTGACGGTCACGCAGTTCTCTCTTATTTATAAGTGCAGTGATTACTTATGAATATTAATGCCGCCCTCATAGACCGCGTATCCAACCTCGCGTTCGGTTGCGCCACAGTGAGCTTTGGCATAGGCGCGACTTCTGCCGGGGCAGCCGTAGGCGTAGCTTCGGGCGGACTAGTTGGAGGTGCTGTATTCATCGGCCTCGCATACGCAGCACGTGCAAAAGCAGACTTAGATAGTGGTAGAGTTTTAAAACGCATAAAGCGTCATGTCAGAGAGACCTTCCGAAAAGATCACTCCTTTGGATTTGGGGAGCAAGACGAGCTAGACCACGTAGCCCAACGCCTTGGAGAATTGCTCCCGTCTT
Source organism: Alphaproteobacteria bacterium (assembly GCA_051252005.1). Taxonomy (GTDB): domain Bacteria; phylum Pseudomonadota; class Alphaproteobacteria; order Caulobacterales; family Maricaulaceae; genus JACOMS01. The sequence continues at coordinate 2,868 of JBPOEZ010000008.1, forward strand.
GTATGTTAAACCCTACGGAACTTTCAAAAATTGCATTCAGTGCAGGCACTGTTGGTTTCGAAGAAACGGCTACCAAAAACATTGTGGCTTCGCTTGCCCAGAAAGATGACAGCTTCAAGGGTGAAACCCTCGCCGCTGAATTCGCCGACACAGTAATTTCAATTGCTATTAACGCCGCGATTAATGATGTTGAATATTTCAAAAAACTTCAATCTCACCTGATGATAGAACTAGCATGTGCAGCGGGACAGCTTTTACCCGTTCTTGAGTCATTGGACACAAAAGTTGATCAGCTAGGACAGTCATTAGAACGACTTGAGTCCGGTCAAGCCCGTATGGAAAATGCGTTGGATGCACTGCTTCAAACGTCGCTTAAACCAGAATTGATAAGTGAAATTGCACAACGGCTTGGGAATACTGGAGACGCGAATGCCCTCGCGCGAGGTTTACTTCATCGTCTTCAGGCCGCTGAAGAAATAATAGCTCAAGGACATAAGACAAGCGATATTGGGGAACTTGCAGATATCGTTAATAAAAAAGTTACCTTCCAGCTTGAAAAAAACGACCTCGACGCTGCGGTAAAAGAAGCAGAAATGGGCTTCGCACAATGGGAAAGCCAAGAAGCAGAACGTAGGAAGGAGTCAATCCTTCAGGCGGAAGCAATATTATTGTTAGGAATTAAAGCCGACATCTTGCGCAATAACGCGGATGGGATGGCCAAAAAAGTATATCGACATGTACAATTAAATACTTCGGAAGGAAAAATTTTTGACGATTTGCGTGGAACGCAAACAATTTATTTCAACCATGGTGTAAATTTAGGCGATGATCTTTTTTTAAGAGTTTCAATAGATTTGGCAAAAAACTCTTTGGAGCACGCGAAAACAAAAGAACAAAAGAGCAAAGCCTATAATGATTTGGGAATGGCTTATAGAGTCGAAGCAGAACGATATGATTTCAACTCATTTAAACTGGCAAAATTTGCATATGAAAAAGCCCTAAAGTTTCGCCCAAAATGTAAGTATCCTGATGCTTGGGCTATGGCATGTACCAACCTTGGAATTTTGTATCTTGTGAGCTTTAAATTTGGAAAACCTCAGTCGTTAGAAAAGGCAATTAATTGCTTTAAAGATGCATTAGAAGTTCGCAGTCAGGAACATGACCTTTACAATTGGGCCTGGACAACAGAAAAACTTGCCTGTGCTTATATGTATAAAGTTCACGATGGCGATGATAGTTTGATTGAAAATGCCATACAGGCTTTCACTTCAGCTTTAACTGTGCTCACCATAAGTGCGCATCCAAAAGACTGGGCACACGCAACAATCAACTTAGCAGAAATTTACCGTCTTGATAAAAGAAACTCCATTCATGATAATTTGACAATGGCAATAGAAGCCTTTCAATCAACATTACCTATTTTCCAATTAATAAACCTTCCCCTGCAATGGCAGGAAATCCAAACTAGTTTAGCAGGAACTTTTCTAGAAAAATATAAACTTGGAGACGAGCAGGCCTTAGACAAGGCAGTGGACGCGATTCGTGCATCCAGATCATTGCCAACTCGTGATCATTTACATTTATCGTCATTTCAGGCACGCAAATTATATTTTTGCGTATTTGCACTTAAAGCTAAACAAATTCGAGACCTTGATTTAATTGAGAATATTTTAGCGCGGCAACACCTTTTGCTTGAAGAGGCTCAGGCTTATTCGGCGGTAGCATACGAATCTGCAGTAAGCGAAGACATAATAGAGTCTAAAGAGATTCAAACTGAGTTGAAAAAAATATCTACCGTGTAACATTCTGAGGGGAAAGCTCTTGTAACGAATCCAATTGCAAGCCACTCATGATTTTGCGACACTGCCCTGCGGACGATGGAATAATTCACGCTGCGGGGAGATTAATATGAGTAACGACACAGCCGCGCAAAACCGCCGCCAATATAATCCAGCGGCTCAAGTCGCTATGAACGGCGAGACCCGCATAAATGTTGGCTCGCTCATTGCCAACCGCGCACGGATTAGCCCTAATCTCGAAGCGTGGGTCGACGTAGATACAGACCGCCGCTTTACGTTCGAGCAGTGGAATAAACGCATCAATCAAACATCGCATATGCTGACGGGGCTAGGCGTGAAACCGGGTGACCGCGTTGCGCTTCTGGCCATGAACTGTGTTGAGTTTATGGAAAGCTTCATGGCGATTGCCAAGATCGGCGCTATCGGCGTGCCGCTTAATTGGCGCCTTACCCCAAGAGAATTAGAGTTTATTTTAAAAGATTCCGGATCGTCCATGCTAATTTATTCTAGCGAGTTTGGCGAAGCTGTGTCGGCGCTGCAAAACCTGCCTGTAGGCGCCCTGGATATACGGGACTGGCTCTCGATTGGCGACGCAGAAGCCCCGTCCAAGAGTTACGCAGACCTCCAATCTTCCGCGCCTGAGAACGAACCTAAGCTTGGCGGGTTTGATGATGACACGCTTTACATCATGTACACATCCGGTACGACGGGTCTTCCCAAAGGCGTTGTCCACACACATGGCAGCGTGTTTTGGGGGCTGACGACACTGGCCTTCACATCTGATACCTATTTCGGCGACCGCTATTATTGCTGTCTTCCGCTCTTCCATGTCGGCGCACTAACCCCTGCCCTCTCAAGCGCGTATGGCGGCGTGACATTAGTTGTCCCGCGCAGTTTCGACCCTGTGAAAACATGGCAAACGATTGAACGCGAAAAAATCTGCAACATGATGTCCGTACCCGCCATGCTCGGCGCTATGAAAATGACCTTCGATGTGGTCAAGCCTGATTATTCTTCGCTGCGGTGGATGACCTGCGGCGCCGCGCCTGTTCCCGTTGACCTCATCCATCACTTCGGAGGCCTCGGCGTCGATATTTTGCAGGTATACGGCTTGACAGAAACCTGCGGGCCAGCCTGCCTCATTGATGCGAAAAATGCTATCGCCAAAGCCGGCTCAACGGGCCCAGCCTTTTTCCATACGCAGATCAGAGTTGTTGATGCTCATGATGTTGATTGCCCGCCAGGCGTTGCCGGAGAGGTCATTGTCGCGGGACGGCATATCCTCAAAGAATATTGGAACCGCCCTGATGCCACCGCCGAAGCCATCAAAAATGGCTGGTTCTATACGGGCGACATAGCGACCATGGACGCAGACGGGTTCGTCTATATTTGCGACCGTAAGAAAGACATGATCATTACTGGCGGCGAAAATGTCTATCCTGCAGAGGTGGAAAACGCGCTCTTCTCTCACCCCAAAGTCGGGGACGTCGCTATCATTGGCCAAAAATGCGCGAAATGGGGCGAAGTTCCGCTCGCCATCATTATCAAGTCTGATGACAGCCTGACCGAGGTAGAAGTCCTCAAATATTGCGACGGACAACTCGCACGTTACAAGCAGCCAAAAGGCGTGCGGTTTGTAACCGAGATACCAAGGAACCCTAGCGGAAAGATTTTGAAGCGGGTTCTGCGAGAGATGTTTCCGGAAAACGCGAACCGGTAAGCTTTAGTATCACTCCCCGCCCAGCAACGCCATAGCCCCCAATACCATCGCTTCTGTACCGTTCTTGATGGACGGTTCGGCTTCGACCCAGAAGAGCGGCGAATGGTGGGACGGGGCGGTTTTGATGTCTTTTAGCGGCGTGCCGCCAACAGAGAAATAGACCCCTTTGACGCCGTATTTCGGATCAACGAAGTAAGCGAAATCTTCCGCGCCCATACCTTCGCGTGGAATATCGATGAGAGATTTTTCGCCCATCGCGCCCGCTATGGCGTCACGCACGCGCTGCGCTGTAGCTGGATCATTGATTGTGGGCGGCGTACTTTGCGTTGAGCGAATGACCTCAGGCATTTTGTCTTCTGGAACGCCCATAGAAATCGCCACGCCCTTGGCAACACGGTCAATCCCGTCGAGAAGCTGCTCGCGGATGTCTGCATTATCCGAACGCACTGTGAGTTGAAGTTCGGCGCGGTTACCAATGATATTATGTTTAATTCCGCTATGAAACGCGCCGACGGTAATAACGCCCGGTTCGAGCGGGGCTATGCTACGGGAGACGATGGATTGCAGAGACACGACGATTTGCGAGCCAATTAAAATGGGGTCGATGCCTTTATGCGGCGAAGCCCCGTGCGCGCCGACGCCGTGAACGATTATATCAATAGAATCAGAACTCGACGAAACGGATTCGAGCGGCACCTGGATCAAGCCTTCGGGCATGCCCGCCGCGACGTGAAAGGCGAGCGCGTAGTCTGGCTTCGGGAAGCGCGTATAAAGACCATCTTCTAGCATCATGCGCGCGCCAGAAATAATCTCTTCGGCGGGCTGACCGATTAGAACAAGCGTTCCTGACCAGTCGCCTTTACGCTCGGCCATTTGCCGCGCCGTGCCGACGAGGGACGTAATATGCACGTCATGTCCGCACGCATGCATGACGGGCTTCTCTTCGCCGTCCCTATCGATTTGCGTCGCCGTAGACGCATAAGACAGACCGGAGTTTTCTTTGACCGGAAGGCCGTCCATATCTGCGCGGAGCAAAACCGTTGGCCCTTCGCCGTTCTTGAGCACAGCCACGACGCCCGTCCCGCCAACGCCTGTGGTCACATCATAACCCAATGCCGCAAGTTCTTTGCCGAGCCGTTCAGCGGTTTTAAACTCACGGAATGACAGTTCAGGATTTTGGTGAAAATGGGTGAATAGATCTTTGAGATTGGTTTTATAATCAGCCGCAATAGAGCCGCGCAAATCCGCCATATCAGCAGCGTTAGCCGCAAGCGGACTTACCGTGAGTAACAACGCGGCGATCGTGAGTTTAAGCTTAGTCATGATATTCTCCCAAATTTATTTTCGCCCATCATGAAACGGGAGGGAGATAAAATCAAAACAAATCGGCTTGCGGGCTCGCCGAAGGGCTCTTCTTTTTTGCTACGCGTTTAGGTTTTGGCGCAGCGCCGCCCATCACCGCTTGGCGGTTACCGTCATGGAACGTTAGCGTGACGCCTTCGCCGGACTTCGCGCTGTCTTTAGACCGTATCACGACGCCGTTTTCGCCGCTCACAAGAGCGTAGCCCCGCGCCAAAACGCCTTGGTAGGAGTAAGCTTCGAGGAGCGTTCCTGAGCGTGTCAAGCCGCCGTCAAGCCGTTCAAGCTTTCTCCGAACTGCGATCAAACTTGATTTAGACAGGCCGTCTAGGCGCTCTTGTCTCCGTGCATTGGCACGGGTCAACTCATCAGGACGAAGCCGCGAAGACAGTGCCGACAAGCGCTGACTTGGGCCATCCAGTAAGCGGCCAAGCGAAGGCAGTCTTGAAATGGCAAGGGCTAGTTTCTGCCGTGCGGAATCGAACATGCGGTCAGCTTTCGGCAAGCGCGCGGCCGCAAGATCTAGTCTTTGTTGCTGCGGCGCGATGACCGCGTCAAGGCGCGGGAGACGGGAGGCGCTGAGCCGTGTTGTCTTCTCCGCCACATTACGGCGCAGACCGCGCGTCAGGCGCAGACCGTAATCCGCCAGCGTTTCAAGATAATCCGCACGCACGGGTACGGCGACTTCAGCCGCGCCTGTCGGTGTCGGGGCGCGGTAATCTGCGGCGTAATCAATCAGTGTCCAGTCGGTTTCGTGGCCGACAGCGGAGATGAGCGGAATAGCCGAGTTGGCCGCTGCGCGGACAACATTTTCCTCGTTAAAGCACCAAAGGTCTTCGAGAGAGCCGCCGCCGCGCGCGACAATTAAAACATCCGGACGCGGAAATCCTTCCCCCTTATTAAAGCCCGTGATCGCCGCCGCGATTTGGTCGGCCGCCTTATCGCCCTGCACAAGGACAGGCCAAACCAAAACATGAGCCGGAAAGCGGTCAGCAATGCGGTGCAAAATATCGCGGATGACAGCGCCCGTCGGCGACGTGACGACGCCGATAACTTTGGGCATGAAGGGAAGCTCGACCTTGCGGCTTGCATCGAAAAGCCCCTCGGCGGCTAAGGCTTGTTTGCGTTTTTCAAACAGCGCCATAAGCGCGCCGGCGCCCGCAAGCTCCATTTTTTCGATGACAAGCTGATAATTAGACCGCCCCGGATAGGTAGAAAGTTTTCCCTCGCAGATAACCTCCATGCCTTCCTCGGGACGCATTGATAGGCGGTTCATCACACCCTTCCAGATGATGGAATTAATCACCGCCTTGTCGTCTTTAATATCAAGATAGCAATGACCCGACTTGGCGATTGTCACGCGGCCCAGCTCTCCGCGCACTCTGACATGACCGAATTGCTCTTCGATTGTGCGCTTTAAGGAAAACGCCAACTCGGAGACCGTAAATTCATAAGCATTCGACGCCGTATCATTCATGTTATTTCTTTCGTGGATTCGCAGCACCTTATACCCTAAAAGGCCGTTCAGGAATCGGATAATAGAGTTGAATATGAATGTCTTGTTGATTGGTTCAGGCGGCCGCGAACATGCGCTAGCTTGGAAATTAGTACAAAGCCCCCTTGTAGAAGAGCTAACCTGCGCTCCAGGCAATGCCGGCATAGCGGAAGTTGCCTTATGTGTGGACATAAAAGCAGATGATGTCGTGGGTCTACTCGCCCTTATTCAACGCGGCCAATATGATTTCGTCGTTGTCGGCCCTGAACAGCCCCTCGCTTTAGGGCTTGTCGATGCGCTGAATGAGCTTGGCGTTAAAGTCTTTGGCCCGACGCAGGCCGCCGCGCAGCTTGAAAGTTCCAAAGCCTTCACCAAAGATTTTTGCACCCGCCACAATATACCCACGGCAGGATATGGCGTCTTCACAGATTTGAAATCCGCCAAAGCGCACCTCAAGTCTATGACTAAGCCTTATGTTCTGAAAGCCGACGGCCTTGCCGCCGGTAAAGGCGTTGTGATTGCGACGACGAAAAAAGAAGCCGAAGAAGAGCTTGCGGAATTTTTCTCCGGCAAGTTCGGTGACGCCAGCGCCAAAGTCGTGATCGAAGAGTTCATGACTGGACAAGAAGCTAGCTTCTTTGCCATATCGGACGGCAAAACGGCCCTCCCCTTGATTGCCGCGCAAGACCATAAACGCGCCTTTGACGGTGATAAAGGCCCCAATACAGGCGGCATGGGCGCTTACTCACCGGCACCCATTTTTGGCGACGAGGAAATGGCTACGGTCATGAAAACCATTATTCAGCCAACAGTGGACGGCATGCATAATGACGGCGTCCCCTTTGTCGGCGTCTTGTTTGCAGGCCTTATGATGACGGACGAAGGCCCGAAACTCATTGAATATAATGTGCGGTTTGGCGATCCGGAATGTCAGGTGCTTATGCGCCGCCTTGAGTCTGATCTCATGGAAGTTTTCCTAGCTGCTGACGCCGGAAAACTCACGGACCTAAAACCTCTCACATGGTTTGACGCGCCTGTTGTCAATGTCGTTCTCGCCGCAAAAGGTTATCCAGGCGCTTACGAAAAAGGCAGCGCCATAGGCGGCATCTTAGACGCGGACGCCATGGAAGGCGTCAAAGTCTTTCACGCCGGAACGGGGCGCTGTAAAAACGGCGGGCTTGCCGCAGCAGGCGGACGAGTGTTGAACGTTACGGCCCAAGCTGAAACCTTAGAAGCTGCCGTCGCGCATGCTTATAAAGCTATCGACGAAGCAATTATCTGGCCAGAAGGCTTTTGCCGCCGAGACATCGCCCACCACGCTTTGAAGGCATAGGCGCTATTTTGCACACGCAAACGCGCCGTACTCGCTTTTGGAGTAAAACAGCGCAAACACGTCTGTGAAGGCCCCATTCGCATTGATGTTCAGCGCGTCCGGCGCTGTTTCCGTGATGGCAGTGGCGATCACGCCGTACTGAGGATTAAAGTAGGAGAGGCTGTAATAGGCCTTTCCGTCCTGCAACGCGCGGACGGCGTAGACAGAGGCAGGCACTGTGTGGCCATAATAATCCTCGATCACGGTATGGCCATAATATAAGACCGCCGCGTCATAATGAGGATAGGCGGGAAATTGATCGAGTGTATGGCACCGCGGCGCAATCAAGGCTTCAAACCCTGACGTCAGACAGCGTGATGTCTCCGAGGAGCAATCGTCTAAATCAGCAACGAGCTCTGACCCCACAAAGGCAAACGTCATCTCGGCGAGGTTATACTCTCCGCCGTAACGGAAAACGCCTTGCAGGCCTGCTATCTCCTCAGATGGCGCGGTTTGTAGTGGCTCCTGTACGGGTTCAGGTTCGAGCATGAGCGGCGTAGAACAGGACGCCAGAAATGCGCCAGCCGCGATACACACACACATTTTGCAGAACAGTTCCATATGCCAGACCTTTGCACAGTAATGGTTTATTCTAGCATCCCCGCGCTTGGCGTCAAACTTTCTCGCCTGTCACGATATATCTGAGAGGGCCTCCGAAACTAAGACTATCAAAAGGATAACAGGTGATGAGCGCGAGCTCAGACGGCGCGTCTTTGTCTGTCGGTATGGTGAAAGTTTCGCGCGATGCATCCATTATATCTGCGCCGCGAACGCGGTACATCAACGTCTCACCGCCCACCATTTGAACCTGAAATTGCATGCCTGCCTTTAAGTTCTCCAAAAACGCAAAATGGGTATTTTTATGGGCCGCAATAGCCGCTGTCCCGCCTTCTCCCAAAGGGGCGGTTTCAGCCATATGCCCCGGACCAAAGGCCAATGACTGCCCGCTCGCCCTGTCAAAAATAATGACTGACTTTCCGAGCTCTGGAACGGTAAGTTTGGCAACCGGACGCGCGTCCATAGACGCCCAAGGCCTTACGGCTTCCCCGCTTTCCACTGATTTTGCCCACGCCCGCTCCAATAATATCTGCGCAGCTACGGCCTTGCCGCCCATCCACAGACCGGATCCAAATAAAAAACCGCCGGATAAAAACCCGGCGATAAGAATAAATTTTCTGATCATGCTCTGCGAAACCGGCGAGACACAATCCCGGAAAGCGCCATGAGCAAACCGCCTAAGAAGAGCAAAAACATATGCGGGCTCGCGGTTCCCGGCATGGCCACAGGCTTGTTCGCACTTGGAACCGGCGCGGGGCTCGAAGCCGGTGCAGATGATGGCGGCCTGATTGATCTTTCATTGCCAGTGAGAGCCGCAAAGTCCCACCCTTCCGGAAGCTGCGTTGGCACAGCGCGCTGCGTCAGTCCCTCGCCCATGGGACGGGACGGTGTCACATCCACAGCCACAAGAGAGGTCAGACGGCTTACCAGATGATAATTCAAAGCTGTTTCTAAAATCGCCTCATCAAGCGACGCGGCTTGGGAGCGGTCAAAGCGTTGATCTTCGAGGTCCGCAATTTTTTGCCGCGCCCAGAGGGTGCTGATACCGTTTGCCTGTTTGGCTGCCGTCATATCAAGGCTCATGCTCCACGGCGACTGCGCGAGCCTGCCCATAAGCTTAAGCGTTTCCGGCATTTTTCCTTTCGGCAGTTTGGCCGCAAAGACAACGGGTTCGCCGTCATAAAGATCAGGCATATATGACGGGTAAGCTTCAAAGCCGCTCTTTAAATTCGTCGATACATGGGTCAGGACAGGATTATCAATGGCTTTAAACAACGTACTCATACGTTTCTGAACTTCCTCCGTTTTGCCAATTTGCACATACATCCCGCGTCCAAATTTAGCCGACCGGGACATAAAGTGACTGTTCGGCGCGCTACCAATCCCTACGGGGAAGAAGCGGGCTTTACCAAGGTCGCGCTTGAGCAGAGCAAACATTTCCTTTTCATTTCCAATCGCGCCGTCTGTAATAAATATAATCTGCGCAAGCGCTTCGCCGTCTTCGATACCATTCAGGCTTGATGTCATCTCAAGCGCTGCTTTTAAGGCCGGAACCATTTTCGTTCCGCCGTCCGCGTCGAGGCCGTTCACAAATCTACGCGCGCGGTTTACATTTTGCGCTGTTGCCCTGACAGGGAGGCCAAACAAACTGCTGTGGCTGGAGGCGAATTGGATGATGTTAAAACTATCCTCCGGCCCAAGGCGATCAATAGCCATAAGGAGCGACGCGCGAGCTTGCTCAATGGACGTACCGCCCATGGACCCGGACGTATCAATGACGAAGATGCTTTCGCGCGGGTAGCTCTTTTCCGGCATTTCAATGACCGGATTTGTCGGCGTCAACATAGCGAGCAAGAAACTATCATCGCCTCGGTCTTCTCGGAATATTTCAACATAAGGCCTGCCCGAAGGCTGCGCTTGCCACTCAAGTTTAAAGTCGCGATTGGCAGGTACAGGCCCGTCTTTGAGCGCAATGTGAATGCCTGTTTCCTTAGCTTTATCAATGGTGACTTGATGATAGGGGCTATCAATATCTTGCAAAGGGAAGCCCGCTTGCAGATTGATATTCAGCGTTACTGGCAGGCGGAGATACGACTCAGAATCCATTCTATCAGGCTCTAACATTGGCGGCATTAGAGGCGGACTAATCCGGTCTCTATCGAGCACTGGATCAAGAATGGCCAGTGTGGTTTGACCCTCTGCGCTCGCCACTTTTACGGTTTCGCGCGGCGGAGAATAACGCGGCGCAACCGTCATTGGAAAACGCAGCGAAAAAACCCCGTCCTGAATCCGCGCTTTATCTTGATATTCTATCTGTATAGAAACGGACTCCCCTGGCCCGATATTGGCGACAGCGCTTGTGAAAACGTTGGGCCGCTCCTGTGTCACTAAACTGGCCTTCTTTCCCTCAGCCTTCGCCGTTTCATATATTTTTTTCGCTTCCTGCTTTTCTTTGATCTGCCCCTCAATCAAGCGGCCTCCGACAACCATTTTAAGGCGGTCTACGGCGGCGTTTTCAGGGAGCGGGAAAACATAAACCCCTTCGACCCACTCCGAGGTCGTGTTCTTAAATGTCTGGGACAGTGTCGTGCGAATGATAGGCCCCGCTACATCAATATTCACATCCGTAGCGACCATAGGCGCTTTGATGTATTCCCCTATGACGTCGGTTTTAAACAAAAGCGATCCGTCCTGCGTTTCGCTTAAGGTCTGAGTTTTAAGCGGCTGTTCTACTCCCGTTGTTTCTGCAAAAGCAGGGCTTACCGAGAAAGCCATGCAGCCCAAAATAAACGCCAAAGCCGTTTGAGCTTTAAAGCTTTTTCCCGTGAATATGTTAAATGTATGCATGTCATCCTCCGTTTGTTTACGAAGGATTAACCGCTTATTGTGGCGTGGCTTGGGCCGGATTTTGCGGAAGACTAGACTTTATTGTGTCATTTTTGGACGGCGTCTAAACAGACTTTAAAATCCCAACAAGCAAACTATTTCGGTGAATAGGGGTGGCAAACAAGTTAAAATAAGCCATGATAGAAAAAAACATTCGGGGATGACTTATGATAAAACGACTACTGCTCACCGCAACAACAAGCCTTATAGCAACAAGCGCCATGGCCCATGACGGCGCGCACACTTATATCCATGCCGGTACTCTGCTCACAGTCCCCGGCCAATCGCCGCTAAAGCAGCAAACTCTCATTATTGGCGATGGCAAGGTCGAAGCCGTACAACCCGGTTACCAAACAGGCGAAGGGACAGTCATTGACCTTAAAGACAGCTTTGTCTTGCCCGGCCTTATCGACAGCCACGTTCACCTTGCCTTCGAATGGGGGCCGACCGTTCGCCTTGACGGCGTAACCAAAGAGTCTGGAGACCTTGCTTATGACGCAGCGGTTAATGCGCGCAAAACTCTGATGGCCGGATTTACGGCTGTGCAAGATGTAGGCGGGCCGAAAGAAGTCTTCGCCTTGCGCCGCGCGGTTAATGAAGGAAAAGTTCCGGGGCCTCACATCAAAGCCTCCGGCCCTGCGGTTTCTGTCACAGGCGGGCACGGGGACGACCATGGTTACCGCGAAGACATTCTTGATCTTGTGAAATCCAAAACTATTTGTAACGGCGCAGATGATTGCCGCCGCGCCGTACGCTCTGCCGTAAAATCCGGCGCAGATGTCATCAAAATTACGGCGACGGGCGGGGTTTTGTCCAACACCAACGCCGGAACAGGGCAACAGTTTTTCGATGATGAATTGGCCGCTATCGTCGAGGCGGCTGAAAAGATGGGCCGCAAGGTCACAGCGCACGCACACGGTAAAACCGGAATTGAAAGCGCGCTGAAAGCCGGCGTGAAATCTATTGAGCACGGTACATATTTGGACAATGAAACCGTGCGCCTTTTCAAAAAATATGACGCTACTCTTATCCCGACGGTTCTGGCAGGTATGACGGTTGTTGGCTGGGCGGAAATGGGCGGCGTTTTACCGCCTAATTCTGAAAAGAAAGCTCTCGAAGTCGGGCCAAAAATGCAGGACATGCTGAGCACCGCATGGCGCGGCGGTGTTAAGGTCGCCTTCGGGACGGACACAGGCGTATCCAAGCACGGCGATAACGCACAGGAATTTATCTATATGACCCAGGCCGGTATGAGCGCCATGGATTCGATTAAAGCTGCAACAGTCGTCGCCTCCGAACACATCGGAATGGACGCGCAGATCGGAACCCTTACGCCTGGAAAATTCGCTGACATCATCGCCGTAGACGGTGATCCGCTCACAAATATTGAAGAACTGCTCGACGTTGATTTCGTCATGAAGGGCGGCGTCGTTTACAAAGACCATTAAACCATGAATATGAACTCTGGCGTTTTCAAGACAACAGAGAAAGGCTTTCGTGCCGTCTGCCCGCTCGGTGCGTTTTTCCCCGTTTCCTTTGTGACAGACAACCCTGCTGAATGGAGCCGTGCCAAATTTGTCTATAATGTGATACTGGGCCTGACGTTGCTCGCCATGCTGATCCGCTACATGCTATATGACCGCATCCCAGAAGACGCAAAATGGTCATCTTTTTTTGCCGTCCTTATTGGCTCTCTGTTTTTACTTTATGCGGCTCTGTCTTTTTGCTTCTCTAAAACCGTTCTCTACGGAAAATCAGTGCATGGTGCGTTTGTAGATACGCCATGATTTCATAACCAATACGTAATGAATGGGCCACCTCTGCGCGTATGGCTCATGCTACCCTAATATTGGTAAGCTGGACATGGAACGCACTGCCTTCTCAGGTGTTTATTACATGCGAGCTTTATACGGAGGACATTATGAAATTTCAAAACATCACATTCGCTTTAACAGCGGCTTTCACGGCGTCAGTATTGCTTAGCGCCTGCGCTAGCACTGCGGCAGGAAATGACAAAGATCGCGGCATAGACGGCTTTAAAGGCGACGCTCGGCTGGGCGAAGAAGTCAATAAAATTTGCTTTAACCGCAATATTGATGGGTTCTCAATGGCTCGCAAAAAAACAGTTGTGCTATCCAAAGGGGCTTCTAAAGACTACATAGTCGAAGTCAGAGGTTTTTGCCGAAACCTCTCCTACGCCCAATCCATAGGAATTGACGCAACCCAAACCTGCGTTTCGCGCGGAGATTACCTCATTGTCTCAGATACCCTTTTCGGAAATGAAAACGGACATAGGTCAAACCGATGTTATATAGACCGCATGCATGAATGGGACAAAAAAGCGGTTCAAAACGATGACATGGAAACAGAAGAAATGGACGATAGCGGGTCTTAATCTGTCTAAATGATCTCAACTTTATGGATGCTCGGATCCCGTTCCAGAAGACCAAAAATAGCGCGGGCCCCGTCAGCATCTTTCATGATCTGATCCTTAAGCGCGTCAAAGTTTTCAAACTTTCGTTCGTCTCGGATGAAGCTACGAAAAGCAACATCAATCGATTGGCCATATATATCTTGATTGAAGTCAAAAATATTGACTTCAAGACGGGCTTCGATGCCGCCAACCGTAGGCCGGTTGCCTGTATTGGCCACGCCGGAATACCATTTATCTTCGCCGGGTATGCGAACCTCGACGCAATAGACGCCAAATTTAGGCCTCACCAAGTCGCCGAAATCAAGGTTCGCGGTCGGGAACCCTATCGTACGGCCGCGCTGCTGCCCTTTTTGGACAATGCCGTTCACAATCCACGGCCGCGACAGCATATGCGCCGCATGAAAGACGTCGCCAGCCCGAAGCGCGTCGCGTATTTCCGTGGATCCATATTTTCCGTAAATTCGGTGCAGACCAACAGGCGGAAGCGCCGTGACGCCGATGCCGCGCGCCGCGCAAAGCCGTGTCAGGCTTTCGGCATTCCCGCATCTGTCTTTACCAAAGCAGAAATCATCACCGACAACAACATGGCGAATACCAAGGCCTTGATGCAAAACGGTTTCGACAAAAACGTCATCAGTCATGTCGCGTAATGCTATATCAAACGGAATTTCATAAAGCCGGTCCACACCAAGGGACGGCATAATAGAGGCACGTGTTTGCGAACTCATAAGCCTAAAAGGCGGCGCATCAGCTCGAAAAAACCGAAACGGGTGCGGCCTGAAAAGACCGATACCAAGAGGCGCTCCTAAATCATCCGCAATAGACTTGGCCTTAGCAATGACAGCTTGGTGGCCGCGGTGAAGGCCATCGAAATTGCCAAGCGCAATAACAGCGCCGCGGTCATCGGCGCTAAGTCCAGAGTAGCTTTCAAGAGTTTTCACGAGTTTATGCCGTTAAGTTAGGTATCATCTTTTGGGCGTTTTGAAACGACAACACCAGCATCACCTCGGCAAATTTGCTTACCATTGACTTCGCAATAACACTTCATTTTCACGCGGCCTGTTTTTTCGTTGATCTCAACGACCTTAGCAACGGCTGTCACCTCATCTCCTATAAAAGCGGGACGACGAAACCGTAAGTTAAGCTCAACAAAGACAGCGCCCGGTCCAGGAAGGTCATTGCCTAAGACGTTTGAAATCAACGACGCCGACAAAGCGCCATGAGCGATACGGCGTCCAAACATAGTTGTCGCCGCGTATTCTTCATCTACGTGGATAGGATTAAAGTCGCCGATAACTTCAGCAAATGTATCAATTTTCTCGCCAGTAATAACCATACTCGTAGTGGCCTGCATCCCGATTTCGAGGTCTTCGAGGTAAAATTTTTGCGCGTTTTTCATATGTTATCCACCTGATTAAGCTCTCAATGTACGTAAATCTCTAGGGAATTTCCAGTCCCTTTATCTTGGAAAGAATAGGCTACCAAGATAAGGCGCGGGACATGTAACGCGCTGTGATACCATTTTCCAAAAGCAAAGTTTTAAGTTTCTCAGCTGTATCTGCGTAAAGGCCATCTGCCACAAAAAGGCAATCTAGCCCTTCGTTCTGCGCTCCGCGCAAGTCGGTAAAAATATTATCGCCTATTGCCAAAATACGCTCGGGAGGCGGCACGTAGCCGACAACTTCTTCAAGCCAAGCCCGCGACAGCCGGTAAATAGGCGCATGGGGTTTTCCAGCATAAATCACCTCGCCGCCCATTTTTTCGTAACTTTCCGCTAGCGCGCCCCCGCAATAAATAATTTTGTTCCCGCGTTTGGCCCGTACATCAGGGTTAGCGCATACAAGCGGGAGGCCAAGTTCCAGCGCCTCGCCGAGTAGGTCTGTATAATCGTCTGGCGTCTCGTTCTCGTCGTCGAACAATCCGGTGCAGGAGATAAACGCTGCGTCACTAAGGTCGGCGAAATTCATGTCCAAATTTTCGTAGATACTATCATCGCGGTCGGGGCCCAGCTTAAACGCCGGGCCCGGCGCGCGGCGCGCCAATTCATCAATCGTCGCATCGCCCGATGTCACAATCGCGTCCCAAAGCTCGCCCGGAACGCCGACTTGGCGAAATTGTTCAGGGATCGCGACGGACGGGCGCGGAGAATTGGAAATCAAAATGACTGGCCCGCGTTCAGCCCGAAAGCGCTCAAGCGCTTCGCATGCGGCTAGAAATGGCTCTCGGCCATTATGGATGACGCCCCAAATATCGCAAAAAAGCGCGTCATAATCATCGGCAATTTGGCCAAGTCCGGCCAGCATTTGAAAATCTGTCATAGAGCACCTGTACTAAGACAGATCAGGTAAAGCCAGAGACAGTAAAAAGCAATGAGGCGTGTTAAAAAATCGCGAGGAGTGCCAAGGCAGCCGCAGCGCCAAGGGCAAGCTTTTTCTGCGGGCTATGCTTACGAAGGCCGGAACATTCGCGCACGAAATGCTGGCAATTATAATTAAACGCATCGTAGGGACGGCCAAGACGTAGCCGCGCATTGGCAAGTGTCCGCGCGCCAGACAGGCCTGATAAACGGCCCACATGTTCGATCTTCCGTCCGCCTGCAAACTCACTGGCGGTTTCTTCGACGACGCGGCCTCTACGGCGGGAATTCGAGATAATTCGGCCCGTCTCCGTCATGATCCCCTCATGCTCAATAAATCCGTTCACACGAACTCTGACAATATCGCCTGCATCAAACCACATAGACCCTCCAATAATTATTGTTTATCAATATGCACTTGACTTGGCAAGCCCGTAATTCAGGCTATAGAGACGTATGATTTATCCCTTTGGCTTTATTCTGTTTGCCGCATTACTCGTGCTAACATTGATAGACTTAAAAACCTTCCGGCTGCCTGACCTGATTACCCTGCCCTTAATCCCTCTCGGTATTCTGCAAGCATGGCTTTTGACAGGCGACTGGAAAAGCAGCGTATTAGGCGCAGTCATTGGTTATAGCGCCTTTGTGCTTATCGAAATTGGGTTTAAGCGCCTACGCGGGAAAGACGGGCTTGGACGCGGAGACGCCAAACTTTTAGCGGCAGGCGGCGCATGGGTTGGCTGGACAGGATTGCCGTTTATCGTCTTGATCGCTAGCGGGAGCGGTCTCGCCGCTCTTTTGCTGCCATCGTTTAGAAAACAAGCGGATCAGGGCCGCATTCCGTTTGGCCCGTTTTTGGCGTTTGCTATAGCGCTGGTTTGGACCGCCTTGAGCTTAACAGGCCATAGTTTCTAAGACGGCTGGCAGGTAGCAAGCCCGACCACAGGTTCCACGCGGTCCCATCCCTCATCATCTTTGTATGACAAAGTTCCAGCTTTAAACCGAGTTCCGCCGTCAATATATTCGCGCTTTTCTAGGGCAAGTTTCAGGGCCTTACCGTCCTCTGTTTGATACTCTATTCTGGGGAGTTCTCCCCCGTCCACCTCGCCAAATTGCGAAATAATCGTAAGGCCTTGCTCTCGGCCATCATGGAACCAGCGGCCATCATCCTTCCCGCCGGAGCTAAACAAGATAAACCGCCGCGCACTATCCGCTGTCCAAATAAAGAAACCACAAGCCCCTGGAGAAAGATTGATCGGCTGAAGTCGGTCAATCTTTTGAGACGGCGCTTTCGGGGTTTGCGACGGTACGGGTAAGGTCTCGCACGCGCTTAAAACAAGCGACGCAATTAACATGAGAGCAAACCGCATTAGAACCACCGTCCAGCTTCGTTGAGGCGGTAACCTTGCCCCGACTGTTCAAATCCAAACAAGGGCAAGACAGACCCCGCCCGCGGGTCACGGCTAATAACATCAATCTCGGCGCGGTACGTCCCGCTAGGCGCAACGCGAATAATGGCCGTAATATCTTGCAGGTCATCAGACCCCGTCAGAGACAGAACCAAATCACCGTTTTCGCAGCTAATCGGTCCCGACAAGTCCGGCCCCTGCCACTCCCAAAGCGCGGCATTACGCGTCAGCACATCGGTAGACACGGCTCCAGCACCGGAGACACAGCTGTCTTTCAGAATTAACTCTGCAATATTTAAATCATACCGCCCCGAAACACCGGCAAAACGGCCATCAACCGAGGCAAGCCCCCTCATATCTCCGTCGACCAGCGCGCTTAAACGGCCGCCCAGACCTGCCTGTCCTGAGAAGTTTAAATAGGGCGCTTTGGATGAAAATTGCACGGGCGGCTTGCCAGTGAGAAGAGCCAGAGGGGAGACTTTGGTTTTTATGCTGCCAATTTGCGGAATGTTGGCAATCGTTCCGTTCCAGATTGTTCCCATGAAAACTGGCTGCAAATTTGCCGATTTCGGGATAGCCGCTGATCCAGCCCAGCTTAGCGGCAAGTTAGCGATGA
This sequence comes from Alphaproteobacteria bacterium, assembly GCA_051252005.1. GTDB lineage: Bacteria > Pseudomonadota > Alphaproteobacteria > Caulobacterales > Maricaulaceae > JACOMS01. The sequence goes on from JBPOEZ010000008.1 coordinate 20,872, forward strand.
GCGCGCCGAGGACTGTGATCCCTAAAGCTGAAAATAACAACCGTTTCACGATTGCGGCTTTAATGTGAACTGCGCGCTAACAAGGCCATTGTCACGGCGCGTGATCTGCACACGTTCAAAAGACACTTCATACTGCGCCGATAAATTGGACATAAAACTATACACCGAGAGAACAGGCGCGTCCTCAAACCAGACCTGTAAACTATCATCTGCGCCGGGCTGAACCCGCGAAATCGCAATTTCAGCGGCGCGTGACGTCTCAATCAAGGCTGGCCGGTCAAAAGGCGTTTGGTTTGAAGCCTGCGCTAACGCCCTCGCTTGCCCCAGTTTTGGGAGGCCGTTTCGCACAATCGCCATATCCCGCTTAGCACTCGAGAGAGATTGCTCGGCACGGGCTTTATTGTTCACCACAGGTTTTATACCCAGTTGCCAAAGCGCCAAAGCCGCGACAAGAATAAGCATGCCGACAATCAATACCTGTTCACGCTGAGTACGCTCAGAAAAATAATTCATGATCCGCCTCCGCCCAGTGTCAGTACCGCGTCGCCAATGAGCCGCCCGCTTTGCTCTCGCACGCCGCCAGATTGAAAGGTTCCGCCCGCAGCGCGGACAGCTTGTTCAAGCTCCGTCGCGCTTTCAAAGCGCGGATAAATCAGGCGCAAAGATAAACGGTTGTGCCCCGGATCAAATTGTAACGTGTCGATGCTAACATCAGGAACGGTTTCTACGGCGCGGAACAAAATCGCCGAAAGCGGCAATATATCAGCTTTAACGCTGCCGCCGCTTTTCAGTGTCCGCGTCACAGAAAGCGCTGGATTAGCCGGAGCGGCTTGCCCCGTATAATCCGTGTAAAGCTTGCTAATCTGCGCGCGGATAAAATCAGCTTGCTGGATTTTCGCGCGGCTTTGCACAGCCTCCCATCCAAGCCAGACAAACCCTGCTACGGCGAAAATCGCCGCGATTCGCAAGAGCTGAGGCGTTGCAATAGCGCCTTTGTTCCTGCGCGCGTAGCGCCCTGTTGCCAAATTTAAAGCGCCGTCAAAACGCAAGCCCCTCATAACAGCAACGATGTCGCCGTCGGTTTTCGCGCCGGGCTGCCACGCCGTGTCCATCGTATATCCGGCTTTCCCGGGTGTGATAATTCGGTCTGGCAGGATAATTGTTTCTTGTTCTGATTGCACAACGTCGAAGTCTGCAAACATGGCCTTTGCCGCAAGGCCCGCGCCGCTTAAAGCCGACTGAATACGGGCCATAGCATCGCTTTTAATGACAGCAATGCGCGTATCATCAGCTGGCGCGACAATATGCTGTTCAGATAAAGGCGTGGCGACTTGATCTTCAATCGCAAACCCTGCGGCCGAAAGCCGTTCCTGCTCTCGCATTTTGGGAAGCGTGTGATCAAAAATTCGAACCATTTGCCCCGGCAAGATGACAGTCACATCGCCCTCGCCAAGACCCGCTAGCCCAGCCTTATCAGCCGCAGTGACCGCGTAACCCTGATCTTGCCCCGCGCGCCAATGCCAAGGCTCATTAAAGTCCAGCGGAAGCCATATGTTTAAACTATCTGTCACGTCGGCGGGGTTTCCAATTTAGGCTTCGGGCGTAAGGCGTCATCGCCGTAACCGTGATATAGACGCACAGCGGCCCCGTCTTCAATTAAATATTCAAAAGCCGCCTTACGGCGTGCCTGAAGGTAGGTGACATCGGCTTCAACCCAAATGTAAGCGGGTTCAAAAGACAGGAAGTCAATTTGCGTATCTTTCAATGAATAGCTTACCAAAGCCGTGCTGCTCCGAAACGCCGCGAGGTCCGTATAACCTCCGCTAGGGCGCTCCGTGATTACCTTTAGAGCGATCTCGTTTGCGCGGTCTCCGCCAATAATTGCCGCCAGTAAAGGCGTCTGCCACGGCGCTAAAGTGTTGACGTTAATACGGCTCGCCGTCTGCCCTGACCGCGTGCAAACAAAAGGACGTAGCACCTGATATTGCGGCTCAGTCATCGTCTCAAGCGCGCGCAGTTCTGTGACAGAACTATAAGGTTCATTTGAGGCCCGAAATGCCGGTGTCTGGCCCAAATAGGTATAATCCTCAGCTCCGCCCGGTAAGAGCGCGCTATCTTCATCCTGCCAATCCACAGCAATCGATGTCAGCCGCGCGGCGCTATTTACATCCCATCCCAAATCCTCAAGCAGGCGACGAAAGACTATACGGCCGGGCGTTTGCGCCAGATCATTAAGCGCAAAACATTGAGATCCATCCCGCACCGATAAGACCATAACGCCGCCTTCCAAAGGAAAAACAATCGGTTCATTGATCATCAGCCCTTGGTTTAATTGCCGCGCTTCCGTGTTGCTAACTTGCTGTGATAGATAGGACTGCGCGAATTCGCTCGCGCCTTTCACATACCAATCGGTTTGCGCGTAGGCCTGGACATTTCCGGCGCGCTTCACCGCGTAGCGCACATCATCCATGATCGCTACGGCAAGCGCCGCCATAATCGCCATGACCAAAAGCGTCGTAAGTAGGACCGCCCCGTCTTCGTTCCCGCGCCGCGTCACAAGCTCACCTCGAAATGCTGAACTAACGTAGACCCATTTTCGAACTCGGCCTTGAATGTGATAATATTAGGAATGTCTTTCGTCTGTCCGGCCTCCACCAATACATAGTCTTGTGCGGGCTTATTAATCGTCACATCAAGCCTATCTTCGTTCACCAGCATTTCTTGTTGTGAGACCAGATGAAACTCTGCTGAGACTGAGGTTAACCCGCCGAGCAACACTCGCTCTATAACAGGCGTTTGCGGGGCCGGATTAGACTGCGCGAGCACCCGCCTTATGAGCTGACCGCCTTCGAAAACATAAGTGACGCGTTGATACTCGCTCCGGCTTTCAAGGCCGCCGGGATTTGTCCGACCTGCACGGGTAAACTCCACAAGACTATCAATGCCCCCCGTCATCACATATTGCATTTTACTGCCATAAGCATCACGCACAGGTAAAAGCTTGAGACTCGTAAAGTCAGATTTCATCAAAGCCCGCATGCCTTCGATCTCTGCGACCGCCGTAAGCCGTTCGCTCATTTGCGTTTTACCGCGCAGCGACGCGGTGAGCGCCGTCATCGTACCGACGGAAATAAGCGCGAAAATAAACATCGCGACGAGGACTTCGACGAGCGTGAAGCCTGATTGGTTTGAGAGTTTCTTCATGCCGCGCCCATTACATCTCGCCCATACGGAAGGCTTTGCGTTCTATGATGATTTGGCTGCGATCTTTGGCTTTTACTTTGACGACGACCTCGTGAAATCCGGCAATGTCGGTGGCCCGTGTTTCAACTTCATATTCGAACGTTCTCGACATGGCAGCCTCTTCGCCGGTCTCGACCCCGATCTTCAGAGCCTCCTGACGCGAGAGCACAAGCTGATTATCAGCGACAATCCCGGCTAGCATTTTTTGGTCTATCGCCGAAACCGCGCGAGCGCTTTCCGTGCCTGCATGGGTAAGACCGATAATAGCGACGGAAAAAATCAGAAGCGCGGCGAGGACTTCTATTAATGTAAACCCAGCCTGCTTCACGGCGACGTCGTCATGACAAGGCGGCCATCACCGGCGCTATTTAATGTATAGGCACTGTCTTGCCCTGAGATTTTTACCATAAAAGGCGTGGCCGTGCCTGTCGGCTCAAACAGCCCCAAAGGCACAATGTCCTCGCTAAGCTTTACGAGCGAGCCTTCTTTTTCCATAGAAAGCCGTACGGTTTCGGGGAGCCTCCTAGAGCCAACGGCCTGCCACTCACCCTCCCTGTACCGCATAACGCCGTAAGACGTCTCGGATAGCCCTAAAGCCATTGTCTCGCCTGTTAGAAGGCTCGACTGCGCGGCAGCATTTGTTTCTTTGAGCATCATATCTGCAATGATTTTTGCAGCGGGTGTATCTGGTGGCCGCATCAATATTACGGCGCCCGAAATCAAGCCAATCACGACCAAGACGGTCATGACTTCGACGAGCGTAAAGCCCGCCTGCGATATGCGGCGCTCGCGTCTTATGGTTGCCAGCTTACAATATCAGCCGCAAGTTTTTCGCCGCCGGGTTCGCCGTCGGAGCCATATGACATAATATCGAATACGCCGTGCTCGCCAGGGTAAACATAGATATAAGGCCTGTTCCACGGATCATTGGGCAGAAACTTTACATAGCCCCCTTCGCGGTAAAATTCCGCATTTGGGGCGTTGCTTGGTAGCGCTTTAAGGGCGTCGAGGCCAAGGGACTGATCGGGATAATCTGACATATCCAAATAGAACATTTCTGCAGCTTGTTCGAGCAAACGAATGTCGGCTTTGGCTTTTTGCACTTTGGCTTTGTTTTGGCTCGGCGCAACATTGATCACAACAAAGGTCGTCAACAGGCCGATGATTACAATCACAACCATAACCTCAACGAGTGTAAACCCGTCTTCGCGCTTTCGCTTTTTTAGTAGTGTTTTTAACATCATAGTCTCCTTTAAAAGGCCGCTGTGTTTAGCTGTAAAATCGGCAAGAAAATTGCGCCGATAATTAATAGCACGATCCCGCCTAGTATAATAATTATGAGCGGTTCTAAAAGGCTTAGAAACACATTGGTCGTGTTCTCAAATTCGCCTTCGAGATAATCAGCAGATTTGGAAAACATTTTCCCGACGTCGCCGCCGGCTTCGCCGCCCGCCACCATTTGCGTGACGAGGGGCGGGAAAACGCCGGTCTGGCGTAGCGCCGCGCTCATAGACATGCCTTCACGCACCTTTAGCGAGGCGGCGTCAACCGCCTCCCGCATCACGAGGTTTCGCAGTGTGTGCCTTGCCGTCTCCATCGCCGTCAGAGAAGGCGTCCCGCTTTGAATAAGGCCTGCGATTGTCCGCGCAAACCGCGCCGCATTAAGGTCGCGCGTCAACCGCCCAATAAGCGGCCACCTTAACATAAAGCCGTGCCATTTTCTCTGGACAGGCTCGTGCTTCAGCGCTTGAAAAAAGGCTATTCCGGCGGCAATAACCGCCAATACAAAAATAATTCCGAACTGCTTTATCCAGTTCGACAACGCTATCACCGCCACGGTTAACCCCGGCAGGTCTTGCCCAAAGCTGTCAAATTGGTCGACGACTTTGGGGACGACAAAGACCATCATAATCGTAACGACAAGGAGGGCGACAGCCGTAAGTACCATCGGATAGATCGTCGCAGCGAGGATCTTTCGCCTGATTTTCTGTGCGGCTTCAAGGTCCGTGGCAAGGCGTTCTAAAACCTCGGGCAATCGTCCGGATGTTTCGCCCGAAGCCACCATCGCCGTATAGAGCGGAGAAAACGCGCCGGATTGAGACGAGAGAGCCGCCGATAGCCGCTCCCCTTCCAGCACTTTGGACCGCGCATTTAAAAGTATCTGCCGCATGGGCGAGCGCTCAAAGGCAACCGCGGTAACTTTAAGCGCCTCTTCAACGGGCGTGGCCGCATCGATGAGAATAGCCAGTTGCCGCGTGGCTTGAGTAATGTCTTTGTGGCGAGGTTTGCGCTCATATGAAAAACGCGAAGTGGATTTTGCTTTCGCCGCGCGCAGGTCAATCGGAGTGAGCGTCTGCGCGCGTAATATATCCCGTGCTTCGCGTGCCGTCGCAGCTGTAACAGAACCTGTTAGGCGTTTTCCGGATCCATCAATAGCGGCATAATCAAAGGTCTCCATTACGGGGCCTCATCTCCATTGACGCCGACTTTCGCGCGGCAGACGCGCAGAACATCTTCGGCGCTCGTGACGCCCGCTAGAATATGTCTTGCGCCGCTTTCAAGCAGCGTCTTGCGGTCTTTGAAGGCATAAGCCGCCATATCAACTTCGCGGGCGCCGTCATGGATCATGGCCCGCAAATGATCATCCATAATTACAATTTCATAGAGGCCAATCCGTCCAGAATATCCAATATTATGGCAATCTGCACAGCCCGCAGATTTATAGAAAACGTCTTTGCCTTTGGCCGGAAGTCCCAAATCTTCGCGCTCCCGCACGGTTGGCGTATAAGGTACTTTGCAGCTCTCGCAGAGGCGGCGCACAAGACGCTGCGCGGCAATCGCCGTCACCGTAGACGCAAGCAAGAACGGCTCTATGCCCATATCGCGAAGCCGCGTAATGGCAGCCACCGCAGAGTTTGTATGCACCGTAGACAGCACCAAATGCCCCGTAAGCGAGGCTTGCACAGCAATCTCGGCAGTTTCCGGGTCGCGGATTTCGCCGACCATGACTACGTCAGGGTCTTGGCGCAAAATGGCGCGCAAGCCCGCAGCAAAGCTCATACCCACGCGGTTATTCACCTGCGTTTGCCCAATGCCGTCAAGCGCATATTCTACGGGGTCTTCGACGGTGAGAATGTTGCGCGTCCCGTCATTAAGGCGGTTTAGGGCCGCGTAAAGCGTAGTCGTCTTACCTGCGCCTGTTGGGCCGGACACAAGCACAATACCGTTAGGCCGCGAAAGACCGGCCTCGAAAGCGTCAAGCTCGCTTTCCGGCAAACCAAGGTCAGACAAGTTCATGAGCGAGCTGGTTTTTTCCAAAATCCGCATAACCACCCGCTCGCCATATTGCGACGGAAGCGTAGACACGCGCACATCGACGGCGCGCTGTCCCAGATTAAGCGAAAAACGCCCATCTTGCGGCACGCGTTTCTTGGCAATATCGAGTTGAGCCATGACCTTTACACGGCTCACCAAAACCGAGGACAGCTTCGACGATAAGTTCAACATATCGCGGAGCGCGCCGTCTATCCTAAAGCGCACAGAGAGCCTATTCTCATAGGGTTCAATATGAATATCGGAGGCGCGAGTTCGGATCGCTTCTTGCAAAATTCCGTTAATAAGACGGATAACCGGCGCATCGTCTTCGCTGTCGAGAAGATCAGATGTGCGCGGGAGATTATCCGCGAGCGCATGCAAATCTTCTGGCCCGCCCAGCGCCGTTGCGGCGGTTTCGGAAAGATCACCATGCGCGTAAGTTTGCGCAAGTAGGGCGTCAAACTCTTTCACACTGACTTGTTCGACAGGCAACGGAATATCCACAACGCGGCGGGCTTCAAGTAAAGCCTCAAGCGATGTATCGGGTTTTCGAATAAGCACTGGCGCATCACCGCGCACAATCGCCATGACGCCGAATTGGCGGGCAAACCCATAAGATAAGCGGGTTACGCTTATGCCCTCTATGTGCTCAGCATCGCTCACGGATTATCTATAATCTCATCAAGTTTAGATATCGTCCGCCCTGACTGCTGCATATCTTGCGCGCGAATATAGTCCAAACGGCGCTGCGTAAGAGGCTTCGCATCTTCGCTATTTCTGATAATCGTGGGACGCAAAAACACCATCAGATTATTTCTCGTGCGGGATTTTCCCTTCGCTCGAAACAGCCCGCCAATGACGGGTACGTCACCAAGCACAGGAACTTTCTCTTCGTTAAACTGCTCATCGTCTTTGATGAGACCGCCAAGGACAATGATCTCGCCATTATTGGCCAAAACGGTTGTACTGATTTCGCGTTTATTCGTGACGAAATCAGAAGAGATAGAGCTCAGAGCACCAGCAATCGATGACACTTCCTGTTTAATCTCAAGCCGAATAACATCCCCTTCGCTAATTTGCGGTAGCACTTCTAGCTTAACCCCGACGTCTATACGCTCAAATGTTTGGAACGGGTTCGCAAGGTCAGTGCCAACACTGCTACCCGTTGTAATCGGAATTTCTTGTCCGCCCAAAAATGTCGCCGGAACATTATCCAGTGTCGTGATAAACGGTGTCGAAAGCACATTCGAATTTTCGTCCGTTTCAATGGCGGTCAAAATCGCAGAGAAAAGCGTCGAGCCGCTTTGTCCGCCAACACCGAACGTTCCCCCTTCAAGACCCAAGACGGAATTAATAGCCGCCGTCTCAAGACTTGTTTGTGTTGCCGAATCTAGTCCCAAACTACCGCCTGCAAGCGCGCCTGTAAGGGCTAAAGCATTGGAGGCTTGGCGTGAAAAATTCGTGCCGATAAAGGGTACAGAACTACCGTCGGCTCCGCCTAGGGCAAATTGAACGCCCAGCTCTTTGACGGCCTTATCAGAGACTTCGACGATAATGGCTTCGACAAGAACTTGCGGACGCCTTACATCAAGCCGTCTTATGATTTGCTCAAGCGCTTGTTGCGTTTCCCCTCCGGCGCTGATGACGATTGTATTACTACCGGACTCGTAGGCAACAGCCGGAATAGGTTGCCCTTCGCGGGCATAGGTCGGCAGCAGCTTTTGCAGAAGGTCAATAACCGGCTCGCCGTCCGCAAACCGTAATGGGACAACACTCACGGCACCTCTTGGCGTCGCTCCGCCTTCATCCATTTGTCTTAGGACTTGCTTGAGGCGCGCAAGCTCTGCGCTTTTGCCTTCGAGGATCAAGCTATTACTTCCCGGTACAGCAATGGCTTTGAAAGACGGACGCGTCCCACCAAGGGCTTTCATAGCATCCTCTGCGTCGAGCGCCGTGATATTTGTCAGGCGCACAGTTTCTATGACGCGGCCATCCGTATCCATCGCCGCGATGACTTCTCGCGCTTTACGCAAGTTTTCGGGAAAGTCAGTAATGACAATAACGTCTCCGCCTGGATTGGCCGTCAGAATACCCTGACTGTGCAATACGGGTTTGATCAGCTTTGCCGCTTCCGCAGCATCTGCATAAGATAGCTTAATTACCGTGGTCGCGAATTGGCCATTATAGCCAGAGTTTTTCACAAACGGCGCGTCCTGCGCTGCGCCTTGCAGCAAGGTAATTCGGTACTCTCCCGTAGCCGTGCGGACAAGCGTGTAGCCGTGAACCCGCATGACATCTTTAAAGACTTCGAAAACCTCGCCCGAGCTTAAAGACTGCTCAGAAGAAATCGTCACCTTGCCTTGCACGCGCGGATCGACAAGAAACGTCTTGCCTGTGACCATAGACACATCATCAATAAAGGCGCGAATGTCCGCTTCCTGCATCGTGATCAAATGATCCCCTTGCGCAAAAGCCGCTCCGACTGGCGTAAGTATAAGCGCCGCTAAGGCTATTCCGGTTTTTAAAATATATCTCATTGCGACCCTATCGTCAGTGTCAGAGGCGCGCCGTTTCGCAAGATGGAAACACGCGTAGCTTTTTGCCCGTTAGTAATAATACGCCGAATATTCGGCCGTCCATTCGTTAAATTTTCGTCGCCAATACGCACTAACACATCGCCGTCCTGCAATCCGTAATCAGCCAAATTAACCGCGCCGCCCCTTGCCTTAATCCGGAATCCTTTTGTTTCGCCGCCGTCTGCCACGCGCTCTATTTTCACAGAAGACATCAAGGTAGAAACGGACACTGAGGTGGTTTTTGGTGCAGCCGCGAGGGTTATTTTATTCTCTCGCTCAAACGTTAAACGTTCAAGCCGCCCGTTTAGAGACAAAACGATGTAACCTGGCGCAACCGATTGCAGAGTGACGCCCGTAATTATCTCATCATCAATATGATAAACGGCCTGTTTGTTATCCGGTGTTTTGAGAAAGGCGGAGCCGTCTGGCCCTGCGCGGAGTCCTGTCAAGGTTAGGTTAAGCGTAGTCTCCGGCGCGTCTTCGCCGGTATTTTCCGGAACAGGCAGACCGCTTGCCACGCGGTGAAACGGGTCAAAATTTAGCGAAAATGTTTGGCCGCTTTGCTGGGCCGTTATGGCCGCAGGCAGTACAACCTCTTCAGCATCGCCCCAAAGGCTTTCAGGCGACACAAAGCCAAGCACGGCGCGCACAAGTAAAAATGCAACAAATAGGCCCAGCGCGAGTTCTGCGAACAGAATAACGCGGCTCAGCACAGATGCATTTTCATGGGATTTGACCATCTTCACCTTCACCTAAGCGTCATGGGCTTCTCAAAAAGCCGAGCCCTTGTTTACACCCATAGATTTCATTCTTATTAGAATGGTCTTTGACCTGCGGCAACACGGCATTCTTGTCAAACTCTTAGCGCTGTCGTTACAATAAATTCACACAGAAAAAGGCGGGGTTATTATAAGGGCTTCCAGCTTATGTCACTTTTAGCTTCACGAGCGTTTCATGCAGTGTTTGCAAAAATTGAGATCGGTCGCGTGCTGTAAAAGGCGGCGGTCCGCCAATATTTTCACTTGTCGCTCCGGCCCGCAGGTCGGCCATAATCGTGCGCGTTGCAATGGCCGCGCCAATAGAATTTTCCGTGAACTCCTTACCGTTAGAGCCTATGGCTTTCGCGCCAGCTTTAAGGCAGCGGTCGGCAAGTAAAATGTCGGCTGTGATAACAACCACGCCCGCTTTGGCCCGCTCAGCGATGTAATCATCTGCGGCGTCAAAACTATCAGAAACGATAATTCGCTTAATTAAATCATGCGGCGGAATACGGATAAACGCATTAGCAACAACGGTCACAGGCACAGCGTGACGCAAAGCGACCTTATAGGTTTCTTCACGGACAGGACACGCATCGGCGTCAATAAATATATGAAAAGCAGACATCATGTCGCCTCTATGCTTTTAAGACTTTGTCTACCCACTTTGAAACAATTTCACCAGCTTTGCCAAGCCGCGATTTATGAAAATAGCGAGAGCCTTCAGACCGCTCAAGGTTAAGCTCCAAAGTCTGCTTTCCAATCGTTCTCGCCATTTGCACAAACCCCGCCGCCGGATACACGGCTCCGCTTGTACCTATCGATACAAAGAGATCGCACGACACAATCGCCTGCTCTATAGTTGTCATGAAATAAGGCATCTCGCCAAACCAAACAATATCAGGGCGCGGACCATCAATAGCGCTACATTTTTGGCAAGCCATGCCAATATAACTATCCTCACCCTTACGCCACCTTTGGCCACACGCTGAGCACAGTAAAGACATAAGCTCACCATGCATGTGAATGACGGCTTTCGATCCGCCGCGTTCGTGCAGATCATCAACATTTTGGGTAATGAGTGTGAGGTAACCGCCCTTAGCGAGCATACCTGCTTCAAGCTTGGCTAGCGCAATGTGTGCTGCGTTAGGTTCTGCGCCGATAAGGGCTGCGCGCCTTAAATTATAAAATTCGTGGACTAAAGCAGGATTGCGGCGAAAGCCTTCTGGGCTCGCCACATCCTCAACTTTATGATCTTCCCACAAACCACCCGTATCACGGAAGGTCTTTATACCGCTTTCAGCAGATATGCCTGCGCCCGTTAGGACAACGATATTGCGAGCAGGCTTTACCAGTTTAGCGGCAGCCCTGTGGGCGATGCTGCGGATGACGCGGCGTGCTACAAACGACTTGCTGACGAGGCTGAGGCGCAGGCCGGCCATTACAACATCCGATAGCAGGGCCTTTCCAAACGCCGCCATTCACGTTTTCTGTGATGACTTTACCGCCATAAACCGGCACAGGGACATGATGAATGATGTGCGTAACAACAGGTTTCACGACAGGCTTTTGATAACGAATATGCTTCACTTTAGTCGGCACGTTATAATACTCAGGCACGATCTTTTCTTGCACGCGTTTCGGTGGACAAAGAGAGCCATTTGCCGTGCGACATGTATTTGTTGCCGAGCTTGACCCTGCGGATGCAACGGCCGGAACCATCATAAGGCTCCCAACAAAAGCTACGGTGACTAATGTTCCTAATTTCATGCTTCACTCCCTGAAAGCTGCACCCCAATTTGCCAATCACGCTATCGGGGTCTCTTCAAAAATTTATAGTTAATAAATTGTAAACGCACAAGAGCTTTGCGCATAATACATTGTTTTTATACCTGTTTTCATATATTTTATGGATTATATTTTCAGAGCCGCTCACGCCAAAGACGAATAAATCTAACCTTAAGGGAAACTTAAATTATGTTTCTTGCATCATGAGAATATTATTTGTTTGCCTTGGAAACATCTGCCGTTCACCGACCGCAGAAGCCGTGCTCAAAGCCCGCCTTAAGCAAGAAGGACTAACGGCGAGCCTAGATAGCGCGGGAACAGACGCATGGCATAAAGGCGAATCGCCAGATCCAAGGGCGCGCGCGACCGGAGAAAAACGCGGCTATAGTTTCGCAGGACAAAGCGCCCGAAAAATCAAGGCTCAAGACTTCGCCGAATTTGACCACATCATAGCGATGGACAAATCAAACCTATCTGATCTCCACGCGCAATGCCCCAAAGAGTACACCGCAAAACTCCGCCTCTTTCTCGATTTCACCGAGACCCACAAAGGCGAGGATGTTCCCGATCCTTATTACGGCGGCCTCGGCGGTTTTGACCACGTTGTCGACCTCATTGAAGAGGCCAGCGACGGCTTGATCAAATACCTCACGGGAAACATCAATATTCAATGAGAATATTATGTAATTTTAATGCATTTCTTTGCCCCATGCCTTTATAAGGCAAAGCATGGCTCGCTTCGAGAATACTGACCCGCTACTAAAGCGCACTCGGCAACTTACGCTGCGGGCGCAAGTGCGCCTATACTGGGAGGCCTACGCCCCCATTTTTGCCGCACCAGCCATTGCCATTGGGCTTTTCCTCTCCTTTGCTTTTTTCGGATTTTGGGAACGCTTTGGCGACCCTTGGCGTAGTATCGCTATTATCATCACGCTTTATGTGGTTATCAAAGCCGCTCTTGCCGCGCGCACAATTCGCCGCCCCAGCCGTTCAGACGCACGGCGGCGCGTAGAACGCGATTCCGGCGCAAAACATCGCCCGCTAGACACACTTGATGACAGACCTGCGATTAGCGCGGACTTGTGGCCCGCTCATATTGTGGCCGCTCGCGACGCCGCCGCATTATTGGGACCGCCGCTTCCCAGAGCCGTTTTAGCCCCTCGCGATCCTTATTATTTTCGTTTTCTCCTGCCCGTTATTGCGGGGCTAGCCATGATGGTAGGGTACGGGGATAATATGGAGCGCTTCAAACGCGCCATGACCCCAGTTTGGCAGCAAGGCATTTCGCCAAAAAATATATCGTTTGAAGCGTGGGTTACGCCGCCCGCCTATACGGGTCGTCCGCCTATCTATTTCAAAGACCGCCGCAATGTGGACATCCCTGCTGGGTCTGAACTCGTAGCCCGTATTTCCGGCGCGCCTAATGCTACGCGGCTTAAGCTCTCAAGTCAGGGGCGCGCGCGTTACCTACCTCTCACACGGCTCGGCCCGAAAAGCTTCGAAACCCGCGCAATTGTCACACAAGACAGCACAGCCCGCTGGCGTGTTGGCACGCTAAAGAAAAGCTGGGCTCTGAACGCGGTGCCTGACCGCCCGCCCGTACTAAATTTTAAGATCAATCCACGTCCCGACAAAAGAGATCGCCTCGCCTTTACCTATTCTTTCGAAGATGATTACGGCGTTGAGGCCCTAACCCTTAGACTACGGCTTTTAACCGATGATCCGCAAAGCCAAGACGATCGCGCAGACATCACAGTTCCTCTGTCCGGTCGCTCTGTCCGCGAAGCTGATTTTGACAAAGCCGCATTGGATTTAACGAAACACCGCTGGGCGGGAAAGAAAGTCTCGGCGAGGCTCATAGCCAAAGACGGGCTTGGGCAACAGGCAGAAACGGCTGATGTTTATTTCACGGTGCCGGATAAAATCTTCGTGGAGCCTATGGCCAAAGCGATTGTCGAGCACCGTTCTCTTATTCTGGCCGGACAAACTGAATATGCGCCCTTGCCAAAACTTACAAAGCGGAATGTGTCCGCGCAGCCCCGCTTCGACACGCGCCAAACCGATCATAGGCTTGGCCGCGCCGCGCCGTCCGTACAGCGCGCTGCACTCCTCATAGATGCCATCACTGATGCCCCGTCAGGATTATTCGAAGATCCAGCGATCTATTTAGGGCTTCGCAACGTGCTTAGCCGAATGCGATACGCCCATGATCTGGACGGGCTTTCCGGCATCCCCGAAGACCTTTGGCGGATTGCCATACGCGCCGAGTTTGGCATTTTAGGAACGGCGCTTGAGGAAATGCGCGAAGCCCAACAAGCCCTGCGCGACGGCATAGCGCGAAGAGCCCCGCAGCGCGAAGTCGATACCTTATTTAGCCGTTATAATGAAGCCGTTGACCGCTACATGGAAGAGCTACGCCGCAAAGCCGCCGAAGACGGCAATGTTGCCGACCCGCAAAATGGCGGCGGAGACGCGCGAAACACAGACGAAATTCAAGAACTTATGGACGCCATTGAAGAAGCCAACCGCATTGGCGATACGGAAGGTGCGCGCCGAGCTTTGGCGCAGCTCGCCGAACTGTTGGAAAACATGCAGATACAGCTTAGTGCCAGCGCAGGCGGGAGCGGCGACGGGGAACCTATGGAAGGCGAAATGTCCGAAGAGATGAAGAAATCCCTCGAAGACATGGCCGACCTTTTAGGCGAACAGCGCAAACTTAAAGACGAAACGGAGCAGGCCGATCGCCGCGAGCGCCAGTCGGGCAATCAGCCGTCTGGAAGCGGCGGCGAAGACGGGCAAGAACAATCTGGACCCGAGGGCGACGACGGGCAAACACCTCAGCAGCTCGCAGAGCGCCAAGGCACACTCGAAGACGCGCTTGAGGCCCTTAGCAACACTCTCCCTGAACCCGGCGGCGACACACCGGGCGGCACGCCAAGCGAAGACGGCACAAAGCCTGGCGGCGGCGGAGAGAAAGACGGCGAGGATAATGCAGGCGCAGGCACTGAAAACGGACAAGACCCCGGCGAGGCGCTTGCCGATGCAAGACGGGCCATGGAACGCAGCGAAAACGCGCTTCAAGGCGGCGATCTTGAAGCCGCAGCGCGCGCGCAATCTGATGCTATCGCCGCCCTTCGCCGCGCGGGACAAGGTCTTGCCGAACAGGCTGGACGCAGCAATCCGGACGGAACCCAATCTGCAACTGGAGAAAATTCCGATCCTCTGGGCCGTCTTAATGAGGGCGAAGAGGATATGAATTCAGAAGCAGACATTGATCCCCGTGACAATGCCACGCGCTCCCGCGAGCTTCTCGAAGAGCTTCGCCGCCGCGCCTCAGAACAAGAGCGCGAAGAACAAGAGCGGCAATATTTGGAAAGACTGCTCAAGCGGTTTTGACGGGGGGGGGCCGCACCGCAGTGGCAAGCACCGTTCGCCACCTTTATAAGATCAATCGTGTGGTCTATGGGCTTCTCTATTCCCTTAGAATAACGGAGACTTATAAGGTTGGCACTGTGCTTGACAGCATACCGCCCATGCGCACGGGTTCGGCGCGAATGGCGAGGCCGGTTTTATCATCGGTTTCGACAAAAATTCCAGACATAGTCCCCTCGCCTGTGGCCGGAGTGAAACGGGCTTTTCTCATGCGCGTGGTAAAGCGGTAAAGCGGCTCTTCTTTGTCCATGCCGATGACGCTGTTATAATCTCCGCACATGCCTGCATCCGTTTGGTAGGCTGTGCCGCCGTCGAGAATACGGGTATCGGAGGTCGGGATATGTTGGTGCGTGCCGACAACAAGACTGGCGCGGCCATCGCAAAAATGCCCCATGCCGTTTTTCTCTGACGTCGCTTCGGCGTGGAGGTCAATTAAAATAGCATCTGCGATTTCGCCAAGCGGCGCGGCAGAGATTTCTTTTTCTACGGCGGCAAAAGGGTCATCGAGCGAATCCATAAACACGCGGCCCAAAACATTGACGACAAGCATGCGGTAACCGCCAAGTTCGAACAGGCCTGCCCCTTTTCCGGGAGCCGTGCCAGGCGGATAATTTACGGGGCGCAGCACATGATCGGCGTGGTCAATATAAGACGTTCCCGCAGGATTATCGAAACTGTGATTGCCGAGCGTGATCACATCGACGCCCGAATCAAAGAGGTTCTGCGCGGTTCCGGGGGTAATACCAAAACCGCCTGCCGCGTTTTCCGCGTTACAGATTACGGCGTGAAGGGCCAGGTCTTTGCGAAGACGGGGCAAGTGTTTCGCAATAGCCTTCCGGCCAGATTTCCCCATCACATCGCCTAAAAATACAAACCGCATTAAAACTCCCGAAATTCTTTTTCCGTCAAAATCGCGTCTAGCTTTTGATCATGCTGGTCAACCGGAAGGAAGGACGCTTCCTGACCCGCAAAAGCCACACCGCACGTATAGACGTTGCCTTCTTTTCGCAAGTCCGCAAGCGTTCTATCATAAAACCCGCCGCCGTAGCCGAGGCGCTCGCCGTGCGCCGTAAAAGCCAAAAGCGGTATGAGCATGATATCTGGCCGGACTTCAGGCTGCTCTGGATAAGGCTCCCGCGTATCGAACGAGCCGATTTTTAGGGCGTCATCTGGTTTCCAAGACCGCATAATAAGCGGACGGCCGACACGGGGCGTACAAGGCAGGGCCAGCGGATGCCCCATATCACTGAGCGCGAAAAGTAGCGGCCGAATATCGATCTCGCCCCGAAGTGGCCAAAATCCCGCAATCGTAGCGCCGCGAAACTGCGCAGCCGGAAAGCGGCGGATAAGCTCCGCGCCAGCCGCCGGGTCAAATACGGCTTGCCGTTTCTGTTTGGCTTGCAATCGCGCTCTGGCTTTTTGCGCGGTTAATGACACTAGCGCCAATCCCCTTGCGCGGCTTGCCAAAGCGTTATCAGAGACAGCGCCGCCGTATCGGCGCGCAAAATGCGCGGGCCGAGGGAGACAGGTTTTACGAAGTTCTGGCTGCGTAGAAATTCGCGTTCCTGCGGCGTAAACCCGCCTTCTGGGCCAATTAATAAAGCCGCAGGGCCCGTGAGCGATTTCAACACGCCTAACGCAGGCGGGCAGTCTCCGCCTTCATCAGCCATAATTAACGTCCGCGCCGGATCCCACGTTTGGATGAGCGCGGCCAAAGTCATTGTCTCTTTCAGGTCTGGCAAACACAGCCTTTCTGTTTGCTCTGCGGCTTCGATAATTTGTGCGCTCATCTTGGACAGGTTGAGTTTACCGAACTGCGTTCTCTGGGTCGTAATAGGTTGCAACCGCGCCGCGCCAAGTTCCGTCGCCTTCTCCAATATAAACGCATTTCGGTGTTTACGAATTGGCGTAAAGCACAGCCAGATATCTGGCACAGCCTGCGGTTCTCGTAGTTGTTCTTTGGCCTCAAGGCTCGCGCGCCGTTTCGTGATATCGGTTATCTCGGCGCGCCATTCCCCGTCTCGGGCATTGAAAAGCCGCACACTATTGCCTGCGCCCATCCGGAGCACATTCATGAGATAATGGATTTGATCTTTAGGCACATCGATCTCAGAACCTTCGTGCAAAGGCGTATCAATATAAAGCCGAGTTAAAGTGTAATGTTCACGCATGGGGTTGTCATAATATAGGAAGGCCGCATAATCACGCGGAAAGAAGATTAATGTCATTCTGGTTTATACATGAATGGCAGTTTTAGAGCCGCCTATGACTGACACGATCAAAGATGCCGAAAAGAACCATTGGGTTTACCGCACGCCGAAATCCATGCGTCCCTATCTACAGCTCGCCCGATATGACCGCCCTGTCGGTTACTGGCTTCTTGCCTTGCCGGGGTGGATAGGGCTTGCCTTTGCTTCGCTCTCGCACGGCTTTGCTCAGAGCGATTTTAAATGGGCGGCGCTGATATTAATCGGCGCTATCGCCATGCGCGGCGCGGGGTGTACGTTTAATGATATTGTTGACCGCGATCTTGATGCAAAGGTGGAGCGAACGGCTCTGCGCCCCATTCCCGCGGGCACCGTAAGTTTAAAACAAGCTTGGCTTTGGCTTGGCGTCCAATGCGCCGTAGGCCTCATTGTTTTACTCTGCATGCCGCGCCTCGCGCAGATTATTGCGCTTGGCTCCATTCCTTTAGTGGCCGCCTACCCGTTCATGAAACGTATCACATGGTGGCCTCAGGTCTGGCTCGGCATGACGTTTAATTGGGCGGTGTTAGTGGCTTATGCGGCGAAGACGGGAGCCATTTCACCAGCGGTCTGCATTCTTTATGCAGGGCTCATTTTCTGGACGATAGGCTATGACACTATCTATGCCTGCCAAGATATAGAGGATGATATGAGGGTGGGGAATAAGTCTACGGCTATTCGGTTTGGGAAGCGGGTGAAACTTGGCGTAGGGATAAGTTATGCTTGTGTATGCCTTCTGATTGTTTGGGCAACATTCGCATCAATGGGAAAATACACGAAAGTAACATCAGAATGGTTCTCAGTTCCCACTGCCGAATTGCCCTTATACTTACTTCCCTTCATCCTGCATCTTTGCTGGCAGTTGGGGGCCTTCCGTTCGAATAATCCTCAAAAATCACTTTTTCTGTTTAAGTCCAATGGATTTGCCGCCTCGCTATTGATCATAGGGCTAATATTATTGCATCTAAAAATACAAACAGCCTGGATACCTGATTTCATACCCTCGGATTTTTAACCTCACGCCCTCGTGATGCAACGTAATTGGCCTTTCGCGCGTCTCCTTATTATATAAGCATTATCACATAGGAGTGGAAACATGCTCACAAGACGGATATTCACAATAGGGACAGCGGCCACAGTTCTGGCGGCTTGCACACAACAACACTCAAACGCAGAAACAGCGGAGACGATCATGAGCGATACAGATTGGGCCAATTTAAGCAAGGCAGATTGGGAGCAGCGCCTAACCCCGATGGAATTTAATGTCCTTCGCAAAGAAGGCACAGAGCGTCCGCGTTCGAGCCCGCTTAATGACGAAAAACGTGCGGGGACATTTGTCTGCGCTGGTTGCGCTTTGCCGCTTTTCAAGTCCGATACAAAATACGAATCTGGTACAGGCTGGCCAAGCTTTTTTAATTACATTGAAGGCTCGCTCGGCACGAAAGAAGACCGCAAGCTGTTTTCAGTGCGCACAGAATATCACTGCATCCGCTGCGGCGGCCACCAAGGCCATGTGTTTAAAGACGGCCCGCGCCCTACGGGATTGCGCTATTGCAATAACGGAGCCGCGCTCGATTTTATTCCCGACGCTTAGTTTTTCAAGGCGTGGAGTTTCCACTTCACGCCGTTAATTTTTTGTAAATTCGGATGGTAATTTCATAAAACTTCATGATTGCATCCACCCATTTTTTTGCTAAGATTCAGGTATCAACTAGCCGCCCGATAACCGGGCCGCGTTATCGAAAGGAGGTGTGATTTGTTTATCTATTTTGAGGGGACCGCCCGAAGCTGTTAGATCAGCACTTTCGTAAAAAACGAATTGGGTATCTAATTATCTTACAGAGAAGCTGGATATTGCATCCGGTCGGACCCAAACTTCAGAACGAGGCCGCTTGATACTGTCAAGCGGCCTTTGTCATTGGTGAAAGACGTTTTCAACTGAAGACACCCTATATAAAGAAAACTATGCTTAAAATTAAATAAAAAGAATCTCGGCAAAATTCGTGCCAAGATTACTTCTCCTTAAAGATTTGCTGTTATTCCTACCTCAATAATAAAACTAAACATAATCCTTATGGTGGGGGTCACAATGGCGATAGCGCCTCAGTTAAAGCTCAAACAGAGCCAGTCATTAGTCATGACACCGCAGCTGCAACAAGCCATCAAGCTGTTGCAACTCTCCAATATTGAGCTCTCCGCTTTCGTTGAAGAGCAGCTCGAAAGCAATCCGCTTTTAGAACGCGGCACAGGCGATGAAAACCGCCGAGGCGAAGACGATGCCAGCACAGGCGATGCCGACACATACACCGAACTCAGCCTAGACACACCCGCAGCCGTGGCGGAAAGCTCCATGGATGTTCCCGCCCACGCCGTAGATGTCGAAGCTGGCCCCAGCGAGGGCGCAGCCGATGTAGGCGGCTCTGTTGATTGGTCTAAAGCTGGATCCGGCGGCTCGTTTAACGGATCCTCCGATTATGACGCCGCAGAAAACACAGCAGCGGAAGTTACGCTCACAGAGCACCTGACAAAACAACTCGCCATGGCCGTACATGACCCAAAAGACCGCCTTATCGGCGCTTATCTTATCGATCACGTGGATGATAATGGCTATTTACGGACAGAAATCAGCGAACTAGCTGACCGCCTTGGTGTCTCCATTTTGCGAGTGCAGTCCCTTCTCACAGTTCTGCAAACTTTTGAACCGACGGGGGTTTTCGCCCGTGACCTCTCAGAATGTCTGTCGTTACAGATGCGCGAAAAAGGCTTGCTCGACGACCCTATGCAAGCGCTTCTGGAAAACCTTCCTATGCTCGGCAAGCATGACCTTAGCGGTCTCACAAAAGTTTGCGGCGTAGGCCGCGAGGCTTTGATTGACTTGATTGCCAACCTCAAATCCTTATCCCCGAAGCCAGGGCTCGCTTATGGCGGCGAGATGGCCTCAGCGATTGAACCTGATGTTTCAGTCAAGGAAATGCCCAATGGTGGCTGGGCGGTGGAACTTAATTCAGACACACTTCCACGTGTTCTTGTTAATAACCGTTATTTCGCCGAAGTTTGCGGCGCAGACGCAGACGATACAACGCGCACCTTTATGACCGAGTGCCATCAAACAGCGAGCTGGCTTGTCAAAGCCCTAGATCAACGCGCGCGAACGGTGCTTAAAGTCGCTACAGAAATCATCCGCCAACAAGACGGGTTTTTCGCATACGGCGTTGACCATATGCGCCCGCTTAATTTGCGCGCCGTTGCCGACGCCATTGAAATGCATGAAAGCACAGTCAGCCGCGTTACATCGAATAAGTTCATGTCTACGCCGCGCGGCTTGTTCGAGTTTAAATATTTTTTCACGGCCTCAATTCCCTCCATTGACGGCGGGGAAGCCTACAGCGCCGAAGCCGTTCGACACCGCATTAAGCTATTGATTTCGCAGGAAACACCCAAATCCGTTTGTTCCGATGATAAGCTCGTTGATATGCTCCGCACAGACGGAATCGACGTCGCTCGGCGCACCGTGGCCAAATACCGCGAAGCCCTCGGCATCCCATCATCTGTTGAACGTCGCAGGATTTTCAAAAACAAAATGATCTAATTCTCTGCATGCGCCCCATGCCACATTAAAGAATTGTGACTGTTCAGGACTGTAATTTCTGCTAGTATGGAATCCTAACCTCTTGAAAGGAATCCCCCATATGCAAATCCAGATCGCTTCTAAAGGCATTGATGTTTCCACCGCTCTACGCGAACGCATTACCGATCGACTTGAAGACATGATGGACAAATACATACATATGGACGGAGACGCGCAGGTCTCTATCAGCCGCGAAGGTACGGGATTTCGAACGTTATGCTCGGTGCATTTACCCTCTGGCGCAACAATGGAAGGCAAAGGCGAAGCCCATGATGGTTATGCCTCCGCCGACGAAGCCCTTGAACATGTTGAGAAACGTTTGCGCCGCTATTCACGACGCCTCAAAGACCACAATGCGGAAGCCAAAGCGGCCGCGTTCTCCATGTTTATCTTAGAAAATCCCGTCAATGACGGAGATAACGAAGAAAAAACGGGTAACTTCGACCCTATCGTTATTGCTGAAAAGCCTGGAAAAATCAAAACAATGACCCCAGGCATGGCCGCCCTGGAACTCGGACTCGCCGACACAGGGGTTGTTATATTCAACAATGCCAAGCATGGCGGGCTGAATGTTGTGTTTAAACGCTCCGATGGCAACATTGGGTGGATTGACCCTAAGTCCTAAGCCCTATAGTAGGCGGAAAAGTACAAACGTACTCTAACCGCCGCCGGCAAGGACGAACTGAAAATGAGTCTTGAAAATCTTATACATGCCAATTGCGTGTCCGCGAATCTTCGCGCCACGAGCAAAAAGCAGCTGTTTCAAGATATGGCTAAGCTCCTTGTGGATACTGGCACCATTGATAAAAAAGTGGTGGCTGTCAGAGACATCGTTGCCGCCGCCATGGAACGTGAACGGTTAGGCTCCACTGGCGTAGGCGCTGGTGTTGCCCTTCCCCACGCCCGTATTGACGGCATTGATAAAGTTTACGCAGCTTTTGCTCGGCTCGAGGCCCCACTTGAATATGACGCCATAGATGATCGCCCCGTAGACCTTGTGACCTTGCTGATCGCGCCCAGCGATGCTGGCGGCGCGCATTTGCGGGCACTTGCGCAGATTTCAAGACGTCTGCGCCGCGAAGACCTTCGCGCAAAGCTTAGGTCTGCGCCCAATGCGGAAAGCCTATATGTTACGCTGATTGACGATACTGAAGCCTCGGCCGTGTAACACTTGCGGCATTGCGCCTTTGGGCCAGCTCTGCCATAGACATTTGCAGAACACTTCCGAGCGAAACTAGGGTCCTAAATGTCCGAAACATCCGCAGAATCCGAGCCGCTTCAAACGCCGGAAATCCTACCCGAACAAGAAACACCTGCCCTTCCGCAGCGACGCTACTTCAACCGCGAACTTTCTTGGCTCTTTTTTAATACACGCGTCTTGAAAGAAGCCAGAAACCCCGGCGTCCCGCTACTTGAACGTGTTAGGTTTCTGTCGATCTCAGCCAGCAATCTTGACGAATTTTATATGGTCCGCGTCGCAGGCCTCCGGACGCAAGTCTTGGCCGGCATGTCAGAACCGAGTTTTGATGGTTACACCCCAGCTCGACAACTGGAAAAAATCGCTAAACGCGCTAATAAAATAACGCAATCCCAAGACGCATGCTGGGCTAACCTTCGCAAACGCCTTGAGCGCGAAGATATTTACGTCAAGTCGCTTGATAAACTCTCAGAGACTGAAATTGAGACGATGACGACGGCCTATGAAGACCGCATCCTGCCGCTTCTGTCGCCCTTGGCTGTTGACCCCGCACACCCCTTTCCTTTCATCGCCAACCTTGGTTTTGGGATGGTTCTTGCGCTTCAACAAAAAAAATCACCTGACCCTCTTTATGCGATCCTGCCTATCCCTACGCATGTACCCCGCTTTATTCAGCTAACCCAAGGTAAACGGAGCAAAAAAGACGTTTACGTTATGGTCGAAGACGTGCTCGCCCATTTTGCACAAAGCCTGTTTCCAGACTTTAAGATCAAAGAAAAAGGCATGTTCAGAATTACCCGTGACAGCGACATCGCGGTAGACGAAGAAGCAGAAGACCTTGTTCAACATTTTGAATTTTTGCTTAAAAAACGCCGCCGTGGGCGCGTAATACGCCTTGAAATGAATAGCGACATTCCCGAAGGCCTTCGCCATTTCCTTATTGAAGGCTTTGAATGCTGGAACGAAGATATACAAAAAACTGCCGGAATTTTAGGCATGTCTGCCGTGTCTCAGCTTGTAACGAAAAAGCGGCCCCAACTTTTATACCCCCCATTTCAAGCAAGGTTTCCAGAAAGAATTCGTGATTTTGACGGTGACTGTTTTGCTGCCATAGCGGCCAAAGACATCCTGGTGCATCACCCCTACGAAGAATTTGATGTCGTGGTACAATTCCTAAAGCAAGCCGCCCTTGATCCCAATGTTGTGGCGATCAAACAGACTCTCTACCGCACATCCGAAGATAGTCCGATTGTTCAAGCGCTCATCGAAGCCGCTGAGCGCGGGAAAACCGTGACAGCGCTTGTAGAACTTAAAGCCAGATTCGACGAAGAATCTAATCTCAGGTGGGCCCGCGACCTTGAGCGTGCGGGCGCGCATGTGGTTTACGGTTTCGTCGGCTATAAAACCCATGCCAAAGTCTCGCTAATTGTGCGTAGCGAAGGCCCTAAGCTGCAAACCTACACTCACCTCGGAACGGGGAACTACCACGCCCAAAACGCAAAAATTTACACTGACCTCGCCCTATTTACAGCGGACCCAGCCTTGGGCCGCGATGTTGGAAAACTGTTTAATTATGTCACGAGTTACTCTGAGCCGCGCGGCCTTGAAAAACTCGTCCTAGCGCCGACAGGTCTACGTGATCATTTGGTCGCGCAAATCGAAAATGAAATTCAGCTAGCGCAAAAGGGACAACCCGCCAGTATTTGGGCGAAGCTCAACGCGCTTGTCGACACCCCCATAATCGACAAGCTTTACGAAGCCTCACAGGCTGGCGTAAAAATAGACCTTGTTGTTCGCGGCATCTGTTGCCTTCGGCCGCAAGTACCAGGGCTTTCGGAAAACATTCGAGTAAAAAGCATTGTCGGCCGCTTTCTGGAGCATTCCCGAATTGTTTGTTTTGGTAACGGCGCAGCGCTTCCCAATGACGAGGCTAAAGTTTACTTCTCCTCTGCTGACTGGATGCCTCGTAATCTCAATCGTCGAATAGAAACCCTCATTCCGATCGAGGCCCCAACCGTGAGACGGCAGATCATGCATCAAATCATGGTCGCAAACCTTAATGACACGGCCAATAGCTGGGAACTTAAAGCCTCTGGAAAATATGTACGGATCACCCCGCCTGAAGGCGAAGATGCGTTTTCCGCTCATGCCTACTTCATGAAAAACCCGTCCCTTTCCGGACGCGGGAAATCTTTGAAATACAACGCGCCTCTGGACCTTGAAATGAACAAGTCTATGGAAACATTCACTTCACCAAAAGTCATTGATCCTAAAACCCTTGAGAGTAAAGCTCCTGACCATAATGGATAGATCATCCCCATTATATCACCGCCTTGGCGTACTAGACATTGGCTCAAACTCAGTTCGATTTGTCATTTATGAGCTTTACGGAGCCGCCTTCACGGCGATTTACAATGAAAAAGTTCTCGCAGGTCTTGGGCGAGACTTACGTGCCACGGGGCAACTTAGTCCGTCAGGGAAAATAGAAGCTCTAGAGTCTATACAGCGGTTCAAATTAATTGCTCAGGCTCAAAATCTTGACCGCGTGCTTGTCGGCGCTACCGCCGCCCTTCGCATGGCCAGCGACGCTAAAGAGTTCATCGCAGAGGTGAAAGCGGTCACTGGCATGGATATAACGCCTGTGTCAGGAAAAGAAGAAGCGCGCTTAACGGCTCTAGGTCTCATTGCGGCTCAGCCTCGCGCCAACGGTCTCGCAGCTGATCTAGGCGGCGCCAGTCTTGAGCTCATCGAAGTCTCAAACGGTGCAGTAAAGCCCGGGATCAGCTTGCCTATTGGTCCCTTTCAAGTCGCAGGGCATTCCCTCTCAGAAGAAGCCCTTGGTAACGAGGACGATATCCGGAAGAAAATTCTCGAGCACATTAAAAAAGCAGATTTATCCAGTGTGAAAGAGCAACCACTCTATCTCATTGGCGGAGCGTGGCGCAACTTAGCCGGTGTCCACCAAACGCGGCACCTTTATCCAATGCGCACATTGCAGGCCTACACGCTGATGCCTGGAGCCGCACGTGATTTGGCCAAATGGGCATACGGGGCTGGCCGGATGGATGTTTTAAACTGGCCGGGGATTGCCAAACGCCGAGCGGAAACCTTGCCTTATGGCGGCATGTTGTTGGATATATTGCTCACGGAATTAAACCCGCCAGAGATTATCATATCCACCACTGGACTTCGAGAAGGTCTAGTCTACGACTCATTACCCGACAGCCTAAAGAGTCGAGATTCGCTTTTAGACGGATGCCAAGACCTTGCAACAGGCAGCCTTCAAGGCCGTAATTTTTCTGATCCGCTTCTTGAGTTTTTATCGCCAATAAATGATTGCCTCCCGCACGCGTTTAAAGCGGATAATGAAATGCGGCTACGGCGCGCAGCATGCCAACTCGTCGGCATCGGCAAAGGTCTTCATCCAGACTACAGGGCCTCTCTTGTCTTTGAAGATGTTCTCTACGCCCCGCTTTCGGGTTTAACTCACAAAGAACGCGCCTACCTCGCCCTTATTTTGTTCCACTCCTATACATCCGACCATGACACGCCCAATGATGCAGCAATTAAGCTGCTCTTGTCTATGCATGAACGCAAAGCCGCGCGAATTTACGGAACCGCGATCCGGCTTGGTATCGTGGCCTCAGGTCGTACGCCAGAACTACTGCAAGCCTTCTCGCTTAATTATGAAAACAAGACGCTGGCTCTCAAAATCGATACGTCCCATTACGCCTTGGTAACGGAGCGCGTGACTCATCGCCTCAAAAAATTCGCTAACCTTCTAGGAAAAAATATCGAAATAGACCAAATCATTATTGAAAAACAATAATAACTGTGTTAAAGACTGGATCAAATACGCCGTAAGAGAGAAAGCAGCGACATGACACTTTTAAAATCCGCATTATTAATAACGACCTGTATAGCCATGTCAGGCACTGCATCAATGGCTCAGGCGCAATCGCCTGCGAAAACACAGCTCTTGGCCGCAAACTCAGCGGCGGCAACAACTGCCAATTTTGGCCGTATTGACGCTCTATCGCCAAAGCCCCAAACGAGTAACACTCGGCTTGATTACACGGTCTTGACCGAAGCCCTAGACGGTACAGTCATTCGCCTAGGCCCATCCCATCGACGCCACATGAGCCGTCCTGCAGCAAAAGTGGGAAGCCGAATGGTCACGGGTCACACAACGCCTTACCGCCTCGAAGGTAGCCGAGTGAGTTTCTCTTTCTTAAGCGAAGAATACCTCGAACAGCTAACAGCCTACCGAGAAGACCTTGAACGTATTGGGACGCAAATTGACCTAACGCATATCCCCAAAAATGAGCAATTAGCGTTTTGGCTCAACTTACACAACGTCGCCTTAATCGAACAAATTTCTCTGCAGTACCCTAACAAGTACCCCAATAAGCTTGAGAAAGACGGCGTCCCCTTAGACCAAGCTAAAATACTGAGCATTAAAAACGTCCCACTAAGTCTTCAGGACATTCGAGAAAAAATTGTCTACCCTAACTGGTCTCAGCCGGAAGTCATTTATGGCTTTTTCAGAGGCAATATTGGCTCACCCGCCCTGCAAAACTACGCCTATACGGGCGAGAATGTGCAGGATCTTTTAATTTACCAAGCTGGCGAATTTGTGAATGCACTTCGCGGATTTAATGCAACCAGCAAGAACAGAAATATTTCCCGCCTATATGATGAGGCGAAATCTTATTACTTCACAGACTGGGACACAGACCTTCCCAAGCACCTTTTGAAATATGCCCGTGATGAAGTTGCTGAAGATATTCGTAGTGATAAACCTTGGCGCGTTGACCGCTATGATGAAGTCGTCGCTGATTTAGTTGGTGGCAGCTTGCCGCGTATTTCAGGTTTTCATAGTCAAAACGCTGGAAGTGAAGTTCCCTATGAAGTCATGCAGTTGGTTAGAGAGTTAGGCGCGAAAACAAAAGTCCTTCGTAATCGCAAACTTATCGGTACGGGAACCGTCACGATCCAAGATCTCGACACCGAAGATTTAGAACCAACACCTTAGAATACATTCGTTTATTTTTCAGGTCGCGCGGAAGGCTTACGGCTTTTCTTCGCGGCCTCATTTTCTTTTAGAGCCTCCTCCTCATCCGCCTTTTCAATAATCGTGGATCCGATCTCAATCATTGATCCTCTCTCAATCTGCGACCCTTTTAGGATAAGACTCCCCTGAGGGTTGGCATTTTTTGGCCCGTCTTCAGCCACAAGTTTCTCTTCAGACGTAGCAGCCTCTTCACCCTCATCGACAGGTTTTACACGCTCGGGCGGCGCGGCGCTCACAAGCCAAATCGTCCCGCTAAGCGCGTCCGCTACAAACAAGCCACGTTTATCCATCAACATGGCGCCCGGTTCGCCCCACGCTGAACGGCCAGAACGCGCGGCAAACCCTTTGGCAAATATAGATCGCCCCTCTGCAGGCAGGCCGAACCGCGACGGAACGGCCAATATATTCAGCCCCTCCATATCCGAACGCCCCCACTGCAATGTCCCGCCTTGCGAGACTAAAATATGATCCTGAAACGGCGCGAAAGCTTCGTGTTGATCTGTAAATTGCCCAGGTAAAACCATGCCTGTAATACTATTCGTAGCTTCAATGTCGGTGCCTTTGGAAACATCAAATCCGCCTTGGATAATCGGAGCAAGTTTATTTCCAGCGCCGACCCACACAGTGCTCGCGCCTGATCGCCCAAATGCGGTAACGCTGCCCTCTCCGCTTGCCACAAGTCCCGCCTGGCCTGTCTCCGTGTCGATAGAGATAACCCGTCCAGCGGCTGGGCTACCCGTTGACGTAAGCCCCAAATATAAAAACTGCCCCGACATTACGCTCAAAAGAGGGCGCGGAAACGGCGCAGCCTCAGCATTGGCAAGGCTCGCTAATTTTTTCATGGCCCCGCCGCTAAGAGGAGCTTTCCATATAGCCTCAGCGTCGGCGATGAAAATATAATCCCCGATGACCGCTATTCCAGAAGGACGGTCTAGCCCCCGCAAAACAATGCGAGTCGCATCCAGTTTACCATCGCGCGCGCGGTCTGCGAGCTTTACGATCCGTCCGAGCTTTTGATCGGCGATATAGAGCGCGCCGCTTTCATCCATTGTCGTGGCGGATATACTACCAAGTTGGGAGGCGAAAACAGCCGACTGGAATCCCGCAGGAACCTGCACAGTTTCGCTACCGCTTCGGCTCCGAATATGCAGGCGGGCTTTGCCAGAAATATTGTCAGAGACAGCGTCAGAACCGTAGCTAACGGAAACGGACTCTTGTGCCTGTACGAAGCTAGGCTGTAATAAAGCCGCGCTTACCATCATATGTTTTACGAATCGCATACTCCATCATAGAGCGCGAAGCAGCCTTTTGACGAGCTGTGATTACAGTTTTCAAAAAAAAGGACGGCGCTTGTCATGCCCCTGTCATTCTGTTTAGCTACGAATCACACAAGGGAGAGCCGCTTTCAGTATCAATTCGCTCGCATTTAAATATCTGATTAAGGCCGCTTCATACGGAGCCGCTTTATGACTATTATGTTCCCTGCACAGCAAAACACATTGCCCGCACTTGCCCCTACGGCCTCTCTTACCTCAGGCGGGTTCCCCTGCCTAATTCTCAACGCGGATTATCAGCCACTCTCCTATTTCCCCTTATCCGTATGGTCGTGGCAAGACGCTATCAAAGCCGTGTTTCTGGGCCGCGTTAATGTTGTAGACCAGTATGACCGCATCGCGCGGTCTGCCAGTTTTGAAATGCCTCTGCCGAGCGTGGTGGCGCTCAAAGACTATGTTCCGCAAAACCGCTCTCCGGCCTTTACCCGTTTCAATCTTTTCTTGCGCGACGGCTTTCAATGTGTCTATTGCGCAAGCCCTGATGAGCTGACGTTTGATCATGTTATTCCAAGGCGTCTTGGCGGCAAAACGAGCTGGACTAATATTGCAGCCGCGTGTTCCAAATGTAATTTCAAAAAGGGCGGACGCATGCCAAAAGAGGCGGGCATGATTCCGCAAATAAAGCCGTTCAAACCAACTATGCATCAATTGCAAGCGCAAGGACGGCGGTTTCCACCCAATCATTTGCATGAAAGTTGGCTTGACTATTTATACTGGGACGTAGAACTTAAAGCTCAATAAGAATGAGGTTCTACCCGTGAAACTACACCCTTACGCGCTCATCATCGGAATTGGAATCGGCATCGCGGTTCTGGTATCTTTGCGTCACCCCGTCTTTGCTATCCTGGCGGCCATTATATCCGTTATCCTTTTGGATATGGGATATAAGCAGAATAAAAATAACGACGAATGAGACGCGTATTAAGCCTCGCTCTCCTAGGGCTCCTCGCAGCCTGCACAGACAATCGTCCCAATGTACTTTTGGAAACAGATTTAGGCACAATCGAAATTGAAGTACGCCTTGATAAGTCCCCGCTTTCGGGTGCTGACTTTCTCTATTACGTCGACGAAAAGCTCTATGATGGGCAGGCTTTTTACCGCACGGTCATAAGCGACAATGACCCTCTGAACATGGGCATGTCTTTAATACAGGGCGGACGACTGGACTTACAGCCGATTACTATGCTTTTACCTCATGAGCCCACCGGCATCACAGGCCTTTCAAATGTTTCAGGCTCTGTGACGATCGCCCGTGATGCGCCTGGAACAGGCAGCGCTGCGTTCTTCTTCATCAATATCGGCGACAACCTATTCCTCGACCAAGGCGGCACGCGAAACCCTGACGGCGAAGGCTATGCTGTTTTTGGAAACGTCGTCGACGGCATGGATGTTGCCAAAGCCATTCAGGCAAGGGCTACGGGCGGCACAGTCGCTTCGCCCATTCCGGATAATCAACTTATATCCGAACCCGTTTACATTCGTAAGGCCTATAGAAAATGACTCTTTTCATCTCCGGTTTAGTCCTGTTCTTTGGATTGCATCTTTATTCTAACTTTCGCTCTCGAGAGACTGACCGCGACCTTCGCAAAAAACTAGGTGAGCCGCGTTTTATGTGGCTCTACTCCGTCTTTGCGCTCGCTGGCTTTGCTTTGATTATTATCGGTTTTGGGGCCACGCGGCCCTCTCCCGCGCTGTATCAGCCGCCCACATGGGGCGTTCACGTCAACATGCTCCTCATGATTTTCGCTCTGATCGCGCTCATCGCCTCGCAAATCCCCGCAGGACACATAAAGGCAAAGCTCAAACACCCCATGCTTGTGGCCGTCAAACTTTGGGCGCTTGGACATCTCCTATCCAACGGCGAGCTTAATTCCGTCATCCTGTTCACCGCCTTCTTGGCCTACGCAGTCTTAAACCGAATCACGGTTAAACGGCGCGGCAATATGGGGCCAAGCGGAACAAATGTTAGCGCCAAATGGGATATTGTCGCCGTTACTGGCGGACTTGTTGTCTACGGACTTTTTGTTACAACCCTTCATACCCTTCTCATCGGAGTACCGATCATATGATGCAGACTGTCAAAACAGCGCTCTTTTCCGCAGCCGTGCTTATACTTGCGGCCTGTTCACAATCCGCGTCCGAGCCCGACGCCACCTATTACCTTGTCCGCCATGCGGAAAAGGTTCTGGATATCAAAAACCCGCCCTTAACAGAAGTGGGAACAGCGCGCGCAGAGGATTTAAAGATACGCTTAAAAGACGTTCCGCTTACGGCGATTTACTCAACGGATTACATTCGCACGCAAGACACAGCGGGGCCTACGGCCAAAGCGCATGACCTCACCGTCATATCTTATGACCCGAGTGATCTCCCCGGTTTTGCAAAACTACTCCTAACCCAAGAGGGCACAATTCTTGTAGCAGGCCATTCCAATACCACACCGCAGCTCGCGGAATTATTAGGGGCCGAACCGGGCGAGCCGATTATCGAAGCCACAGAATATGACCGCCTTTATATTATTACTCGGCGCGGCGATGTGATCGAAGGCGCGATTGAAACCTACGGGAAATAAACTCTGTGACAGATATAGTCTATGAGCCTAAACCGTCCTTTGACATTGGCCGGATATTCAACAGAACCTTTCGCAGCATCCGTCATAACTTCGGCCCCTTTCTACTCGCGTCCTTTTTAATTGTTGGCATTCCGCAATTTCTGATCGGGTTATGGCCTCTCATGCTTGGGATCACGGGAAGTGACTTTGCGCCGGATGACATTTTAAAAATGTTGCCGGTTTTCATGCTTGTGGGAATGGGCGGCACGCTCATCGTTTTTGTCTTCCAGTTTATACTTCAAGGCACAATCATACATGCGAGTATCGCGAATTTTAACGGTCAACATGTTAGCTTTCGCGAAAGTTTTCGCGCAGCGCTTAAACATATTTGGCCTTTGATTGGTTTCGGCATTCTCGCCACCCTCGGTATGATGCTCGGCTTTCTTCTCTTCATCGTACCCGGTATTATTTTTGCTATTATGTGGTCAGTCGGCGTTCCGGCTATGATCACCGAAGGCACAAATGTCTCTCAATCCTTCAACCGCAGCAGCGAACTCACCAGCGGATATAAGTGGTGGATCTTCTTACTCATCGTCATTTTTTCCATACTCAGCGGTATTGTAAGCGCCGTCGGCTCAGTCATCATGGCAAGCTTTGGAGGTGACTTAAGCCAAGTCATTGTTTCCGGCGGCGAACTCACCAACGCATATTGGTTCGTAAATGCTGTCGTCACAGCCCTCATACAGGTCTTTAGCACAATGATCGCGGCGGCCGGCGCGGCGGCGCTTTATTACGAACTTCGCTTCATCAAAGAAGGCATTGGCCCGCAAACAATCGCAGACGTTTTTGATTAGTCCGGTTAGCGCGTAAGACAGGCTAGGTTAAACTAAACGTCAGCTTCCATCGCCGCGAGCTTCGACGCTTGGTCTTCAGCGATAAGCGAGTCAATCACGGTATTGAGCTCATCGCCCGCTATGATTTTATCGAGCGAATAGAGCTTCAAATCAATTCGGTGATCCGTCACGCGGTTTTCCGGATAATTATATGATCGGATGCGGCCTGAACGGTCACCAGAACCAACTTGGGCTTGGCGCTCATCTGCCCGCTCGGCGTCAATCCGCTGCTTTTCCAAATCATAGAGCTTCATTTTGAGAAGCCGTTCAGCGTTGGCGCGGTTCATGTGCTGTGACTTCGCATCGCAGACAACAACAACGCCCGTAGGTTCATGTGTCATTCGCACAGCCGAATCGGTTTTGTTTACGTGCTGACCACCCGCGCCGGAAGCCCGCATCGTATCAACGCGGACGTCATTCATCGAAAAGCCAATATCAACATCTTCGGGTTCGGGCAGAACGGCCACCGTCGCCGCGGACGTATGAATACGACCCTGCGTTTCCGTCACAGGCACGCGCTGCACGCGGTGAACGCCGCTTTCAAATTTCATTTTCCCGTAAACCCCAGCCCCAGAAATAGAGGCAATGATTTCTTTGTAACCGCCCATATCCGCGTCGGACGACGTTTCAATATCGACAGACCATCCGTTGAGCTGTGCGTAACGAGCGTACATTTTAAAAAGGTCACCCGCGAAAAGACCCGCCTCGTCGCCGCCAGTTCCGGCGCGAATTTCGAGAACGATAGAGGCGTTATCGTCTTTGTCTTTCGGCAATAGCAAAATCGAGACCTCATGCTCGATAGCCGGAAGACTGTCTTTCAATGACTGCAACTCTTCTTTTGCCATTGGCCCCATTTCTGGGTCATCAAGCATCGCCGTTAAATCTTTCATCTCAGACCGAAGGTCTTTGAGGCGGCGGACACCGTCGGCAATAGGTTTAAGCGCGGCGTAATCTTTGCTCAGCTGGACAATCTCGTCACTATCCATCGTCGCGCCCATACGGGCTTCGATGTGTTCAAAACGGTCAACGACCTGATCTAATTTTATATCGGGGATATGCATGGCCCCCGCATAAAATGAAACCTATGACATGTCGAGTTGAAAAGCCCTGCGGCGCGCCCTAATATGTTTCTATGGACACGGATTTCCCCGCCGACGATCAAAGTAAGATGCTAGACCTTCTCGACCACGCCTATGAGGTGTCGGAGGATATAGATAATTTCGACCATATGATTGAAGCAGCGCGCGCCTACTTTTTTGTAACGCCGGACAGTAGCACCCTGTCGCCTAATCTACCGCGCTATGCGGGCCTCAACCCGCATTTGGAACAGCATATTCCTCGGCTTGAGAAAATGATGCAAGACGCGCCTGCTGACGCCGCAACGGGCCTCTCTTTGGAACAACATGCTCGCCTGACGCTATCCTCCAAAGGTCAAATCATAAAAATAAACACCCATGCGGAAACACTATTTGGCGCGCCGGGTAGCCGCTATGTTGATGATCTACCTCTCTCGCATGAAAGCCTGACAACCCTCAAAGCGCTATTAACGACATTAAGAGACAGCGCGGCGCCTTTGCAGCGCGTTATCTATGTTCAGACTAATCATGACACGCCCGTTAGCACTTTCGCCTATTGCCGCTCTGCAAACGGAGAGGACGGCGGCCGGACGCTTAATCTCAATCTCTCGCAGTTTGAATGGTCGCCTGCCTTATTCGAGCATTTGGAAACCGCGCTTGGCCTCACGCAAAGCGAGGGGCAGATATTGCGCGGGACATTGATGGGCCTCTCGCAGAAAGACATGGCCCAAGAGAGAGACCGCTCCGTCGACACCATCAAATCGCAAGCCAAATCCGTTCTGCGCAAGGCAGGATGCGCGAAGATGGGCGATCTACTTCACCTTAGCACTAGCATTGCCTATGTGATCAGCCTGTCCGAAAGTATGGGATCAGACAACGCATTACCCGACACACGGTACGATGAAGAGTGGAGCGTCCCGACAGAGAACATGTCGTCGGTCTCCCTCAAAGACAGCCGCGTCCTAACCTATTATGAATATGGCCCCATATCTGGGCGGCCCGTACTTTTCATTCATGGTTTCGTCCAAGGCCCGTTTTTCACTCGCAAAATGCTGCAAACCTTAAACGAGCACAATTTACGCATCATAGCCCCATGCCGCCCAGGCTTTGGTTATTGCTCGCCGAGCCCAACACGCGGTGATTTTGACCAAACCGTCATTGATGATACGCAATTTCTCCTTGGCCACCTTGGCGTGACTGAGCCTCTACTGTTGGCCGCTCATCAGGGCGGTGTAAGCCACGCATTTCGCATCGCCAAACGCCTTGAAAATCAGATCTCCTCCATGCTCATGATTGGCGCGGGCATACCGATTACGCCCGAACATATCAAAATCTTAGAACCGCAAACGCAGCTTGCGGCTGTCGCGACGCGTCATGCGCCTTCTATCATGAAAATGACAATGAGTATGGGGCTGAAGGCTTATAAAAAGCGGGGCGCAGAGGCGTTTCTAAAGCAGCAATTTCTAAAGGCTCCAGACGATCTGAAAACTCTGCAAAATGCCGAACTTCTCCAAATTCAAAAATGGGGTTGTTATTTCATGACCCAGCAAGGCGTAGAAACTTTCATGCGGGACGGCCTTGCCGCTATGGCCGATTGGTCGGAGGATTTCGACGCGGCGGGCGCTGTCCAGCACTGGATCCATGGCAAAGATTGCCCCGTCATGGGCGCGGAATTTGTCAAAGATTATATTGGCTCCAAAACCAATTACCCTGTCGATATTATCGAAAAGGCGGGCTTTAATGTCCTGCATACCGAATACGCATTGATCGCGCAGACAATGGCCGGAACTTTTCAATAAAAATTCGCTAAAAATGTACACGTTTAACCCCTTAGGGTGATGCCGCCCATTTGCCCCCCAGCTTATAAGAAACCCACATGAGAGGATACCCGAACATACGGGCACATATCCGCTGCGCATCTCTTACGGTTTATTCCGCTAGAGTATTGAGAGTCCTCCTCAAGCGGCGGCGGGGCGCAGGAGGGTGAGCTTACGGGCTCACCCTTTTTTTTTTGCGCCGCTACCGTAACGCCGCGCCCATATTTAACCATTGCTTTAATTAACCTATTGGTTTAACAAATTGCTTATGGACAACACCGCCCGCCTCAATGAAACTTTCGCCGCCCTTGCCAATCCAACGCGCCGCGCCATTCTCGCACGGCTCGCTGCTGGCGATGCGACGGTCAAAGCCCTCGCCGAACCCTTTGATATGAGCCTTCCTGCGGTGTCCAAACATATTAAAGTTCTCGAACAAGCCGGACTGATTACGCAGAGCCAAAAGGCGCAATACCGGCCCTGCTCTCTCAATGCTGCGCCGCTTGAAGCCTTGGCGTCATGGACAGAACAATATCGGCCCATTTGGGAAGCCCGCTTTGACCAAATGGAAAATTATTTAAAACAAATTGAGGAGCCAAATGATGGCAAATGAAGACAAATGGGTGATGATTGAGCGCAGCTTTGACGCCCCCCTCGAAACCATATGGAACATGTGGACTGACGCAGAGCTGTTTAAAACATGGTACGGGCCAAACGGTATGAAAATTCCTGTCGCCGAAATGGATGCCGTCGTTGGCGGAAAGCGAAAAATTTGCATGGAAATGCAGCGCGGGGATAAAACTATGCAAATGTGGTTCTGCGGCGACTACAAAGAAGTCGAGCCGCCAACCCGCCTTGTCTACACGGAAAGCATGTGCGACGCGGAAGGCAATATTGTGTCTCCGCAATCTATGGGCATGCCCGAAGGACACCCAGAGGTCACTGAGATCATTCTCGAGCTCTCGGAAGTCTCTGGCAAAACCCATATGAAAATGATCCATGTCGGCGTGCCCAAAGGATCAAACGGCGCAGGCGGATGGGCTCAAGCTATGGACAAAATGGCGGCTTTAATAAGTTCCTGAAATACCAAAAAATAACGTACGCGGACGGCCGGGGAAATAACGTTCATTACCGAACGCATAATCCGCGCGGTCTGCGTAGCGCGTATCTAAGAGATTATCGACGCGGCCAAACAGGGTCAGCGCGTCTGTGACTTCGTAAGCGGCCCGCAGAACGAAAATATCATGTCCAGAATAGGAAGCCGTGTTTCCCGGGTCCGTAAAATACGCCCCCATATGTCGCCATTCAATTTCTGTCATCAGATCATCAGTCACGTTATAGCGCGCTCTTACATTCGCGAGCGTATCAGGAGCCGTATCAACGCGGCCGCCTTTGATAATATCATTGGCCCTTGATCCCACAATTTCTGTGAAATCATAGCTATGCCGCGCCCATGTTCCGTCGCCAGAAAGCGACAATCTATCTGTGAGCGGAACATCGAAACTGACCTCAACGCCGCTATGGCGGGTTTTTCCGTTGACTACATTGAAGCCATTTGCATTCCGAAAGAAAAAGTTATCTTTCCACATAGTGAAAACGGCGGCGGAGAAAGACGCGTAGTAATTGTCAAATTTCATACCGGCTTCAAGGCTATCCAGCGTTTCAACGTCGGCCTGCCCTGGCACTTGGTTGAGCTGCGCAGAGTAGAGATCGGTGACTTGCGGCGCGCGCGCGCCTCTTGCAGCCCTAGCGTAAATATTCACATCATCTGAGGCTTTATACGTCAGGCTTGCTTTCGGCGTAAGAGTGAAAAAATCATCGGCGCGATCAGCCTCGCGAATGAACCGCCCAGACTGCCCATTGCTAGCCTGATTATCATAATCAAATCGCGTATATTCCCCGCGAAGCCCAAGCTCCAAAGACAACGTATCGCTTAACCCAAACGCCTTTTCGCCGTAGCCAGCGGCGACGAACGCATCGACTTCGTAATCATAATGGAGACCTTGAACAAAGGAAAAACGGTCTGGGTTAACTTGGAACTCATAGACTTCTCCTTTCGTATATTCTGCGTCAAACCCGATATTGAATCCATCCTCATCATCATAATTAAAAAAGGCGGATTGAAAACCGATAGAGCTGTGCGCATTTTTCTCTAACGCTTGGCCTGGGACGAAATGGCGTAAGAACCGTAGTTCCACGCGGCGAGCATAGGGCGTCAAAGCGAGGGTGTTATTACCAATGTCGCTTTCAAAACGCGCCTGCGTTCGGTAAGATTTTGCATCGCGAAAGGCTTCAGGGTTTGAATTGGTGAACCGCAACGTGTCATCCTTATAAGCGTCAACACCTTCAACAAATCCGGCAGTTTCCTGATTGAGATTTTGAAAAGCGCTAAGCCACTCTATGCGCCAATCGGAACCGAAATCGCCTTCATATTTAAGCTGGATTTTTTGTTGGTCAAAGCCACTTTGCTCTCGAAACCCATTATCGCCTGCAAGAGAAAAGGAGGCGAGCCAAGCGGCTTGGTTCGATTTAATCATTTTTGAGACAACGACGCGGCCAAAGCCGTCATCGCTTCCCATCATTGAAAACTGGGACACAGCCCCATGAGCAGAACGGGAATCAATATTCACAAGACCATGAACGGCATTAGAGCCATATGTGGCAGGGCCAGGCCCTTTGATAACGTCGACTGACGCTGCAAACTCCGTTCCCACTTCAAATAATCCGTTTACGTTTGCAAAGCCCGCTGCGCGGAGAGGCACGCCGTCTTCGAGATAAAGAAAACTTCCCGCGCCAGAGCCGCCAGTTAACACTGGTGAACGAATAGCCGTCAAATGTTCCTGCCCACTGCCTCTGTGGATGTTTATACCGGCAACGCGGTTAAGGGCCTCGGAGGGGTGGACAAGAAGAACTGTCTCTAGGTCTTCACCAGACACAACATCAACAGTCAGCGGTAGATCAAACGCGCGTTTATACGTGTCAAAAACCGTCACAACATCTTCAACTGGATAGTCCGCTATGGTGACAGAGTTTTCCTCATCCACCTGCGCTGCAGCCGTAGACCCAGCGGCAACTAAGCCGCAAAATGCTATCAACGCGATTCCGGGATGTTCCATACGCATAAACTTATCCAATGGCATCCGCTACGCGATCCACAAATTTTTGTATGGTTTCAGGGTCAGTATTATCTAATTTCATCTGGCCTAACATGTTGCTGCTGGCAAGGATCATACGAACTCCAAACTGATCCGCTTTTACGCCAGGCAAACTATCCGTAATCGTCACCAGAATTTCATTCTGAAACGCCAAAAATTGAGGACGGATCGCAGGGCTAAACGTGACAGACCAGTTTAATAGAACTTTGGTAATATCCGGATGCGCTTCCGTTAAACCATCGTAGGCTGTGGCCATGTACCTAACATAATCTGAAGCCGTTATAACACTGTCGGGCAAGGAGCTTAACAGCGTTCTGAAATGGCCTCGAATAAATTCTAACACAGCGTCAGTAAGCGCTTCACGAGTTGGGAAATAATTAAAGACCGTACCTGTCGACACTCCAGCAAGCTTCGCCACATCGCCGTGCCCTGCCCGTCCTACGCCTGAGAGTGCATAAGCCTTAACAGCGCATTCAAGAAGCTGCGCACGACGCTCTTCAGGGTCTAGCCGCAAGCGCTTGGTTGTAGAGGAAGAATCCATCAAAACACTATGGCCGAGCCGCCGCAGACATTCAATAATGCTCTGTTGTATATTTTAAACATTGCTGATTTTATTGACTGTCAGGCACCGGACTTGCTGGCGCAGGAGCGCTTGGCGGGGTGGGCGTAATAATATGCAGGTCCCTTTGCGGAAACGGAATGGAAATATTAGCGTCGGCAAGAGCGCGGTTCACATCCGTATGAATTGAGTGACTCACAGGGAAACGGTCCTCAAAGCTGCGCAGGAACACTCGAATTTCGAAATCAAGAGAACTATCGCCAAAGCCGAGGAAGAAGACCTGTGCTTTTGGTTTTTCAAGTATCTTTGGATTGCCCTCAACTGCGCCAAGAATAATGGCCCGCGCTTGATCCGTATCCGTGCCGTAGGCCACTCCGACCCGAATGATCATGCGTGTCGTGGCGTTGGACAGCGTCCAATTTGTCACCCGCCCTGTAATCAATTCCTTATTCGGAATAAGGATTTCGCGGTTATCCAGATCAACCAACGTTGTAGCACGAATTTGGATGCGTGTAATAATGCCGCTTTGATCACCAATACTCACATAGTCACCAATCCGCACAGGGCGTTCAAAAAGGATAATGAGACCAGATATGAAATTGGCAATAATTTCCTGAAGACCAAAGCCAATACCAACACCAAGGGCCGCGACAACCCACTGGAACTGCGACCACTCAGTCCCAAGCTTGTTAAAGGCTGTCACCACACCGATCGCCACAATTAAATAACCGACGACACTAACCACCGCGTAACGCGTCCCCGCATCAAAGCGAGAACGGCTAAGGATAAAGACTTCCAAGAACCCTGGGACATTCTTAGCTGCAAGGAAAGTGATAATTGCAATGACGACGACTTGCATAATATTCCAGAGAGACGCCCACTCCTGCACTCGCTCCCCGTTCGAATTTGTCACAAAATGCTGCCAGAGCTGTACGTCATCAAAAATGATAAGGGCTGGCAATAAATCCTGCCAAGACGCCCACATTAGCACTGCAAACCCAAGCGCCATAAATGTATTGAGTAGCTGTGCCGATTGTCGGCTTATGCTCTCTAAATCTATCTCTTCATAATTTACAGGCGGCGGGGGCGGGTCGCCGCGTTCCTCTGCCGCTTCCTTTTCCTGACGGGCTTTGAGACTTATCTCCCGTCGCTCAACCGCCTGCTTTAGAGCCAAGCGACGCTGGGCGATAACAACCGTTCGCCGAATTAATCCGTATGCAACATAAGTCCCCATCAAGAGCCCGCCAGAGAAGAACAACCGAGACAGAAGTTCGCGCGCCGTGTCGTAATAGCCCGCAGCCGCAAGCAAACCTGCAATAATTGGCAGTCCAACGACTAACACGGCAATGATTTGGCGATACCGCCACATCAAGCTTTCTTCTGATAGAGCGCTTTTAAAGGCTTCGCGTTTGGCAAAAATAATTTTTCCCCCAAAGACTGACAAGGCTACGGATATTGCAATAAAAGCTAGCAAACTGACCCCTTCATAGACATCAGGATCACGGCTATTTTGCGTTACTGTAACGAGTGCCATGGTAACGCCCCCAACAGGAATGAACCAAAGAAGTTGCCGCGTGACGCGTTTTCTGATGATGGCAGGGAGCTTATAGTGGGCCCCAAGTAAGGATTTTTCTCTATTCCACTCGCGCCACGTTAAAAAGAACCATGCGAATCCTGCGACGTCTACCCCAGCTTGCCCCAAGGATTGAATAAATTGGTCAGAGCTTTCGCTCGAGTTAAAGAGGAGCCCAATGCTCAAAAGCAAAAGCGGAACAGGTATCGCAATAAGGCCGCACAAAACAATCACCCTCGGCGTGAGCCAATAATTGTCTTTTTGCACCCGTCCCACGCGCAGCGAGGTATTGACAATATCAATTCGCAGACGGGGCCTAAAAGTCAAAACACCAACAATAGTGCTTATGAAGAGCAAGACGAGAAAAAAGTATGACTGCCCTTGCTGGAGTAGCACCGATGCCGCTCGACTTATCTTCTCAGGGTCGAAGGTTTCAAATGCACCCCGCATCGCTTTTTCCGGCCATTTCCCGTCAATACTCGCGACGCTGGGGAGCCATAAAAGCTTTTGATCGAGGAGTGTTCGCAAGTCCTCAGTGTGTTTGAGCAGTTCTTTCTGCAAAGTCCGAAGCTCGTCAGCCTCTGCGTTTCTCGCAAACGCGGTGTCGGAAACTTCTTGCAAAAGTGTTCGGCGTTCCAAATAGAGCACTTGGAATTGGGCTACTTCGCTAGTCGTATATGGAGTGATTCGCGAGGTTTGGCGATCGTGGAAAAGAGACGGGTCAACATCAACAAAACCAATAGGGTAATCTCGGAGCTGTTCTTCTGCCCACAACCTGTCCTGCGTGGCGGTGAGTATAGCTTGCTCGGTCTGGTCAAGCGCTGCATTCACGGCATTAACAGACGGCCTTTGGTTGCGTAGCCGCCGTAAAATCGCACTAGACTGACGGTTAATGTTACCGAGCTCCGTGATCCGAGTGGCAATGTTCAGATCATTCTTAATCGTATCACTTTGACTCCTCGTATCAGCTTGTAACTTGGGCGAGGCACTGGCGGCGTCAGCCATTATGATGAGCTTGTCACTGATCGCTACATTCTGAGCAGCAAAATCGATTAAAAACGGATGGCTACTTTCCAGTATGGCCAATGTATCCATTGCCTTTTTCCGAATGGACAAGGCTTCCAACAAAAGGCGCTGACCTGTTTGTTCCTGCAAATAAATAACATCTTGTTCTACCTGCTGCGTCTTAAGCTGCGCCAAGCTTTTTCGAAGCGAGAGTATTTGCTGCCGAGCAGGCATGCCGGATATTTCGCGCTCGAGTGATAATATTTGTGTTCGGTGGTAATATTGCCGAGCTTCAAGCGCAATTTTGCGGGCGCGGCTTGGAATGTCCAACGCGCCAAACTCCCCCATCGCATCAAGTTCAGTTGTAATATCTGCGAGGCGGGTGCGTGCGCTTGCAAGCGTTTCGCGAAGTGTCTGCTGAGAAAGGGCCTGTTCGGCTGTGTTATAATTCGTGATCTCAGTGCGGAGTGCACGCAAATCACCTTCTTTTACTAACAATTCTTGCCGCGACTTTAATAGGTTTTCTTCTGTAATTATATTTTCAGGCTTATCAACCACCGTAAGCTGGGAGGCTTGTACCTTGGCAATGTCTTCGCGAAGCCGTTCGATTGTCGCCGGCGCCGTGTCGATGTCGCGCTGTAAACGAATAGCGGTTTCAATCGTGCTGGCTGCGTTCTCCAGCGCCGTCCGGCCCACATCATAACTTTCCGACGCGACGGCAATTTGTTCTGGTGTGAGGTTTGGATTTTCCGCGAGCTGTTTCTTTTGCGCGTTCAGCATCGACACCGAAAAACTTGGCGGCGTTAAAGACAAATCATTACTGGTTTGCGCCAAAGCGCTAAAGCTCATCCCAAGCAAAACTAAGCAAACACAAACCCCCAGACAAAGATGGGAATTGATTTTTGTAAAATTACGAGAGGCAGAAAACGCAGACATACCCCATACTAATGGGAAAAGGTTACTATGTCCTGACAAAATTAACCTTAATACCAGATTGCGACAACCGACAGAATCGCGAATAGTTCTCCCTATGAATTCCTCTTATAATCCGCCGAACGTCATTGCCGTTCTAGGCCCCACAAATACGGGTAAAACCCATTACGCGGTTGAACGTATGCTAGGGCGAAGCTCGGGTGTCATTGGCCTCCCGCTTAGGCTATTGGCCCGCGAGGTCTATGATAAAATTTGCGCCATTAAAGGCCCCGCGCAATGCGCGCTGATTACCGGAGAAGAAAAGATCGCGCCGGAACATGCGCGCTATTATGTCTGCACCGTCGAAGCTATGCCGCAAACAAAGCGCTTCGCCTTTGCCGCTATTGACGAAATACAGCTCATGAACCACCCAGAGCGCGGGCATGTTTTCACGGATAGGCTCCTGAATATGCGCGGAACCGAAGAGACATTACTGCTTGGGGCTGAGTCTGCCCGCCCGCTCATTCGTGAGCTTCTCCCAGATGCGCGCCACGAAACGCGGGAACGGTTTTCCGTTCTTACCCATAGCGGCCATATGAAACTGACACGCCTGCCCAAACGCAGCGTTATTGTCGCATTTTCTGCCGGAGAAGTTTACGCGCTCGCCGAGCTTATCCGGCGTTTTCGCGGCGGCGCGGCCATCGTCATGGGCGCTCTGTCGCCTCGGACACGCAACGCACAGGCTGAGCTCTACCAGTCCGGAGAGGTAGACTTCCTGATTGCAACAGATGCTGTCGGCATGGGACTTAACCTCGACGCGGATCATGTCGCTTTTGCCTCTATGCGAAAATTTGACGGACGGCGACGGCGCAGGCTCACCCCGA
Organism: Alphaproteobacteria bacterium; assembly: GCA_051252005.1. Taxonomy (GTDB): domain Bacteria; phylum Pseudomonadota; class Alphaproteobacteria; order Caulobacterales; family Maricaulaceae; genus JACOMS01. The sequence goes on from JBPOEZ010000008.1 coordinate 63,886, forward strand.
TGGAAGCCGGACAGATCGCCGGACGGGCCGGACGGTTTCGCAATGACGGCACCTTTGGTACGACGGGCGATTGCTTGCCGATGGACTCCGAACTCGCCGCCCACATTGAGAACCATAATTTTGATCCGATACGTTCCGCTGAGTGGCGCAACACAGCGCTAGACTTTAACTCTCCGGAAGCGCTTCTCGACAGCCTTGCAATGCCGGCCCCGCACAAACGCCTACGCCGCGTTGCACCCGCCACCGATGAAGACGCCTTTGAGCGTATGATTCAGCAACCCGACATTCGAAGCAGCTCAAAGGATTTTAGAGCCGTAAAAAGGCTGTGGGAAATATGCCAAATCCCCGACTTTAGAAACCTCACCATCGACACACATGTGAAGCTCATTACGGACATTTATCACCAGATCCTGTCCAACAATGGCAAAATTCCCGACGAATTCCTCAGGTCACGTATGGCAAGGCTCAATCATACGGAAGGCGGCGTCGATATTTTGTCCGTAAGGCTTGCTCAAATACGCACATGGACGTATTGCGTTAATAGGCCCTCTTGGGTCAAAGATACGAATTATTGGGTAAACGAAGCAAGAGCCGTTGAAGATACACTATCGGATGCGCTACATGAGAGATTAACCGCGCGATTTGTGGATCGGCGCACAAGTGCATTACTTAAAGGCATGGGACAGAATACATATATGGAAACTACCATTAAAGATAATGGCGACGTTTGGGTCGGCGAGCATAAAATCGGCCACCTTGACGGCCTCACCTTCAAAATTGATGCTAGCGGATCTGACCTCGAAGCCAAAGCTCTACAAGCCACAGCTGACAAAGCCATTAGTCCGGAAGTTAATCGCCGCCTGACCAGTATTTGCGCCGGACAACATGCTATTTTCACCCTGTCAAATGATGGCCACATCTTATGGGGCGGAAAACGCATCGGTAAAATTTCCAATGGCGGCACTATATTTAACCCAGATGCAACTTTAGTCGGCGGCGAGTTAGGCGATCCTAATTTAAAATCTCTGACCGAAGATCGTATGCGGGACTTCTTGCGCGGCGAAGTCGCGAACAAACTCGGTTGTCTATCGGCCCTGAAAACGTTGAGCGCTAGCGAAAACCCTGAGACCAAACCAGAAGCCAAAGGCTTTGCCTATCAAATGCTTGAAAATGACGGCTACATTGACCGTAAACAAGACGGCAAATTGGTCTTTGATCTGGACGCGGATGCGCGCCGTCAACTCCGCGAAGTCGGTGTGACCTTTGGTCAATATGATGTTTATCTGCGCGATCTTATGAAGCCTAAACCCGCGCTGCTGTTAAGCCTTCTTGCCGCCTACGGCGCAGGCGGAAACGGTAAACCTTTTGTACCTTTTGCCGGCGTGACATCTTTACCTAATACAGGCGACCACGACAGCAAGCTCTATGACCAAACGGCGATTGCCCGCGCGGGTTACCGCGCGTGCGGCCCCCGCATTATCCGGTTTGACATTCTGAACCGGCTCGCCAATATTTTTCGCCAAGCCCAAGTCGAAAGCGGCTCGCGAAGGTTCCAAATTATGCAAGAAATGCTCGCTTTGCTCGGCTGTAATTACGAGGATATGCAAGGCGTTCTTACGGATCTTGGCTTTAAATCCGAGACCTTAGAGGCTCCGGCAGCACCTGAGGTCTCGGCCACTGAAACAGAAGTCGAGACGGACGCGCCTAAAAGTGAACCGGACGCAGCAGCGCCGCTCGAAGCTCCAACAGCCGAAGCCCCCGTAGAAGGCAAAGCCGAAAGCGCCGCGCCGCCGAAGCTTATAAAACAAAAGCCCAAACAAAAACCGCTCAACGTCTTTCATCACAAAGATACGGACGCGGACGGCAATGCCATTCAGCGCGAAAACCGAGAATTTTGGTTCATGCCGTATAAGTCGAAGAGAAAGCCGCAGGCCCGCAACGGCCAAAAACGCTCAGAGAGCCAACGCGGGAAAAACAAACCCGGCCAAGATAAGCACAGCCAAAATAAATCGCGGCATGGCAAGTCAAAGCCAGACAAGGCGGCGCAGGAAAAATACCGGATGCAGGAGCAAAAGCGTATGGAAGACTCGCCTTTTGCCGCCCTTGCCGCTCTTAAGAATACAACAAAAAAATAGGATTGAGCTGAATTTGCCAAACATAAAGCATGTTTCAAATAGTGATCTGCATACGCAATATCAGCGCCTTGATGTTTGGCTGTTTCGAACACGGCTTTTAAAAACCCGTAGTTTTGCTACGAAAATGATCTTGAAAGGTAAAGTTAGGATCACCCGCCGCGGCGTTACCGAGCGCACAGTCAAAGCGCATGTTAAATTACGCCCAGGAGACAGGGCGCTTTTCATGCGCGGCGATACTCTTATTCATGTTGAAATGGTAGCGACCGCAGACCGTAGAGGCCCTGCGAAAGAAGCGCAAACGCTATACCGCATTCTCCCTCTAGACGTGAAGGCTTAACCACAAGTGGCACACGAGGCAAAACTGACAGTTGACTTTTTGCTCTTAAGTCGCCACATCGCTTTCGGAAAATAGCCGAGACCCTTATGACCTATATTGTCAAAGACGAATGTATCAAATGTAAGTTCATGGACTGCGTAGAAGTCTGTCCAGTGGACTGCTTCTACGAAGGCGAGAACATGCTCGTCATTCATCCTGATGAATGTATTGATTGCGGCGTCTGTGAACCGGAATGCCCTGTCGATGCGATCGTGCCAGACACGGAAGACGATCCGGACGGAAAGTGGCTCGAGATCAATTCGAAATACGCCGAAGTCTGGCCAGTCATCACCGTCAAAGGCACGCCGCCCGAAGACCGCGAAGCGTTCGAATCCGAAACAGGTAAGTTCGAAAAATATTTCAGCGACAAACCCGGTACAAGCACTCTGTCGTAATTTTTTACCCTTCCAGCGCGATAAATGTCACTTTTGTGAAGCATCTTGGTGGATTTTTAGCAATTTTCATGGTATAGAGTTTGCATATTGAACGGCGCGGGCCTTAATTTTGACCGCGCCGTTCGTTTATTTAAAGACCAGCTGACTCCACTCAGCACATTCACAGGGCAAACTCCTATGGCAACTCCAAAATCACCGTCCAGAAAACGTGGCGGTTCTAAGAAAACTAAGCTCAAAAAAGCAAATTTCAAACCAGGGCAATATATTGTCTATCCAGCGCACGGTGTCGGCCAAGTCACTGCGATTGAACAGGAAGTCATCGCCGGATTCGATATTGAAGTTTTTGTTGTCTTATTTGAGCAAGATAAAATGACTCTCCGCGTCCCAACGCTAAAAGCCGCGAACTCCGGTATGCGTGCACTCTCTAATGAAAACATCTTGAAAGACTCGTTTACGACCCTAAAAGGCCGCGCTCGTATCAAGCGCACTATGTGGAGCCGCCGAGCGCAGGAATATGAAGCCAAGATCAACTCTGGCGACCTTATTCTTGTCTCCGAAGTTGTGCGGGATTTGCACCGCGGCGAAACACAGCCGGATCAATCTTATTCAGAACGCCAGCTTTATGAAAGTGCGCTTGATCGTATGGTTCGCGAAGTTGCAGCAATCAATAAGGTTGACCGCGGCGTAGCCCTCAATGAAGTGCTTGAAACACTAACAAAAGCGCGTACGCGTCAGGCCGCGAAAGCCGCCAAAGACGCGGAGAAAGCCGAAGACGGTGAAGCCGCCGCCTAAAACGTCTCACAGTTTAATACTATATTTTCCTAAGGGCCCTTCGGGGCCCTTTTGCATATGCGGATAACAGCTGATGGTATTTACGCCCGTTTGGAAACACGCTAGAGTTACAACCAAGCCAACGCTGTGAGGACTATATGATACGCACCGCCAGACATCGTTCCCTATTAGTCTCCTGCGTAGCGGCAACCGCCCTAGTCGCATCATGCGGTGGCGGGTCAAGCTCGTCAACGCCCGCCCCTGTCATTCCCACACCGCCGGGAAGTTCTGGGCCAACGTGGACTGCTGGAACATTTGCTGCGGAAAGTCAGTTCAAAAACCGCTGTGCCGCCCCGCGCTCTGGCACCAACCCTGCGACTGGAAATGCTTACCCTGATGTGGCGGGTTCAACCCTGCATGAAAATCACTGGCTCCGCTCTTGGAGTAATAATACTTATTTGTGGTATAATGAAATTCCCGACCAAAATCCGGCTAATTTTTCTGACCGCTTAGCCTATTTCGGCACCCTCAAAACTTCTGCGACAACGGCATCCGGTACGCCCGTCGATCAGTTCCACTTCACCCAAAATACAGCTGAGTATCAAGAGCGCGTCTCAAGCGGAGCGTCCGCAGGCTACGGCTTTGACCTCGCCTTATTGCGAAGCTCCCCGCCTCGCGACATTCGCATTGCTTACACAGACCCCAACACGCCAGCCTCCGCCGCCAATATATCGCGCGGGGCTATTATCTTAGAAGTTGATGGTGTCGACGCTGTTAATGGCGGCACGCAAGCCGATGTCGATACGCTAAACAGCGCCCTCTTCCCAAGCGGTGCAGGCGAAAGCCATACCCTTAAAATTCGTGACCTCGGCGCCGCTCAGACCCGCACCGTCACGCTCACTTCGCAAATCGTTACATCGAGCCCTGTGAACAAAACCGAAATCATAGATACGCCGACTGGAAAAGTCGGATATATTCTCTTCAACACATTCGGCACATCTATCGCCGAGGAACATATCGTCGATGCCATGGCGGATATGAGCACAGCCAATGTTAGCGACCTCGTCATTGATCTGCGTTATAATGGCGGCGGCTTTCTCGCTATCTCATCGCAGCTTGGCTACATGGTAGCGGGTAATGCGCGCACAAGCGGACAGACATTTGACTCGCTTAAATTCAATAACAAACACCCATCAATTAATCCCGTTACCGGAGATCCAATTACGCCGACACCGTTCTATAATCAGACCCTAGGGTTTTCACTCAATGAAGGCCAAAGCTTACCTAGCCTGAATCTAAACCGCGTCTTTATTCTGTCCACTGACGGCACATGCTCAGCCAGCGAAGCCTTGATCAATGGCCTGCGCGGTGTGGACGTCGAAGTTATCCTCATCGGCACAACAACTTGCGGCAAACCATACGGATTCTACGCCACAGATAATTGCGGCGAGACCTATTTCACCATTCAGTTCAAAGGCGAAAACGATAAAGGCTTTGGTGATTATTCTGACGGATTTACCCCCGCTAACGCCGCGCAAAATTTCGGCGAAGTCATCACAGGCTGCGCCGTGCCTGACGATTTCGGCAATGCTCTTGGCGACGAAAACGAAGCTCAGCTTTCTGCCGCGCTGTCCTATCGCAGCACGGGCACATGCCCAGTCACAAGCGCTAGCCAAAAAGCGGCCATCACCTACGCGAACTCAAATGCCGCGATGCCAGGTGACCTCTTAGCCGACCCGCGTGTTCAAAACCGGATGCGGTTTGAAAACATCCGTATCGAAAATCTTCCCGAGCCTAAAAATAGCCAAAATCCATGATTAAACTGGCGTGGATATTTACAGGAATTTTTGGCCTTGGCCTCTCCGCATGTAGTAGTCTGGACACTAACGCCATGACGGACGCGCGTTTAATTTCGCCGTCCGCGGACACTCATATCGAGATCACCGCCGCTGTGACTACGGCTTTAAGCGGCGCAAAGGTAACTATCGCGAGCGACGCTTTAACCCGTAAAAGCACGCTGATCATTGACCCGCCCGGCAGCAATATGCCCAGCGCAGCAGGCCAAATCATGGGCCGCCCTGATCACTTTGACCTCAAACTCTCCGGAAAACGCTGCGTCTTAATCCACCGCCAAACGGGCGAAATTTACACACTCAAAACCGCGACGTGCCGCGCGGTTACAATGTAGCAGCAAGGGACTGCGTTAGCGCATTCCGAACCGAATAACGCATTCCGTAGACAATGTGACGATCGCTAAGATGACTTTGGTTAACCGCGACTCTCCCGAAAGCTGACTGGCGGCGTGATCACGGTGAGATTTCTCGTCTTCAATAATTTTTGAAACACACTCTGCGGCGGAAAGGTCGTTCAGCGACAATGTCTCAACTTGATGTTCAAGATGTTCCAACACGACAGTCTCTACGGCGTATGTCGTTGCATGTACGGCTTTAGGCCCAATTAAACCCGTGACAAATCCAAGCGCGAAGCCGCCAATGCCGCAAAGGTGATAACTAAGACAGCGGCGAAGGTCGTTCTGGTTAAGCCAAGCTTGAAATATCCGCCGATGTTCAAGTTCATGCTCAAGATTGTGTGAAAGCTCCGCTCTCAATGATGGCGCGCGGAGGGTCGTTGATATGATCTGTGCGCGGTAAATATTCACCGCACCGTTCTCCCCCGCATGATCAACCTTGATCATTTTCTCAGAGATTGAGTCAGCGCGGCGAGACATGTCAAAGCAATTAATTAAGTATCCACATCCGCTTCTAGCGCGTTGCTGATAATGAAGTCGCGCCTTGGTTCGACCACATCGCCCATGAGTTTCGTGAACAGCTCGTCCGTAGCGTCAGCCGCTTCCACGCGGACTTGCAAGAGAGAGCGGGCATTGGCATCGAGCGTGGTTTCCCAAAGCTGGTCAGGGTTCATCTCGCCGAGGCCTTTATAGCGCTGAATTTTGAAGCCTTTGCGGCCGCCTTCAAAGATCGTCTCTAAAAGCTGTGCGGGGCCGTAAATTTCTACAGGGTCGTTTTCTCCCCGCCGGAACATCGCTGATCCAGAATAAGTTTCCATCAGGGCGGGTGCCATGCGGTGCAAGCGGCGCGCGTCGGAACTATCGCGGAAAGCTTGGCGCAAAACGTGGCGTTCAACAACGCCGCGAACTTCGCGTTCAAATATAAGCGCGCCGTCTTCGTCAAAGCGCCCAGACCATCCGTCTTCGCCTTCATCCGCAATCGTATCAAGACGGCGAGCCGCTTCGACGGCTTCAGCGTCTCCGGCCTCTGGCCCGAACGCGCCAGAAATCGCGACTTGCGCGATGATATTATCAGGCGCACGGGATTTAAGGCGGTTTATAATACCCTGCGCGGTGAGGGCCTCATGGGCGATCCGTTTCAGATCAGCTCCTGCGATCACAGTCCCATTTTCAAGAGTAAGCGTAGAATCACCAGAACCCGCTTCGATCAAATAATCATCAAGTTCGGCCTGATCTTTAATGTAGCGAGCAGACTTACCGCGCTCGACCTTATACAGCGGCGGCTGCGCAATATAGAGATAGCCGCGTTCAATAAGCTCCGGCATTTGGCGATAGAAAAAGGTGAGCAAAAGCGTACGGATATGCGCGCCGTCAACGTCCGCATCGGTCATGATCACGACTTTATGATAACGTAGTTTTTCGATGTTAAAATCATCGCGGCCGATACCCGTGCCGAGCGCCGTGATCATCGTGCCAATTTCTTGCGACGATAACATACGGTCAAAGCGCGCGCGCTCGACGTTGAGAATTTTACCCTTAAGCGGCAAAATGGCTTGGTTATAACGAGAGCGGGCTTGCTTGGCAGACCCTCCAGCAGAATCTCCCTCCACTATAAATATTTCGGAGAGCGCAGGATCTTTTTCCTGACAATCGGCGAGCTTGCCGGGAAGAGACGCAATATCTAGCGCAGACTTACGCCGCGTGAGGTCACGTGCCTTACGCGCGGCTTCGCGGGCAGACGCCGCTTCGACAATCTTTTGAATAATAAGCTTAGCTTCGGACGGGTGCTCTTCGAACCAATCACCAAGCGCTTCGTTCATGGCGGACTCGACGACAGGCCGCACCTCAGAAGAGACAAGCTTGTCTTTGGTCTGGGAAGAAAATTTCGGGTCCGGCACTTTAACGGAAAGAACGCAAGTCAAACCTTCGCGCGCATCGTCGCCAGAAATGCTGACTTTTTCTTTTTTGGCCGCGCCGCTTCCGGCCGCATATTTATTAATTGTCCGCGTTAAGGCGCCTCTGAAACCAGCCATATGCGTGCCGCCGTCACGCTGCGGGATGTTATTAGTGAAACAGCGCACATTCTCATGGTAACTATCATTCCACCAAAGCGCAGCCTCAACGGTGATCCCGTCGATTTCCTTCATGACAGATATTGGCGCTTCGATTTGCGAGGTCTTATTGGCGTCCAAATGCCTGACAAAAGCGTCGATGCCGCCCTCGTAATAAAGCTCTGTGACGATAGGCTCTTCGGGACGTTCATCCGTCAAAATGATCATCACGCCTGAATTCAGGAACGCGAGTTCACGTAAACGGCGCTCAAGCGTGTCGCGGTCAAACTCAACCATGGTGAAGGTTTCTTCGGACGGCAGGAACCGAACTTTGGTGCCCGTTAAGACTTTAACTTTGCCGTTACGGCGGGTTTCTTCCGGCGCGTCGCCAACGACTTTAAGCGGAGCAACCGTATCGCCGTGGGAGAACTGAATAAAATGCTCTTTCCCGTCCCGCCATACGGTGAGGTCTAATGATACGGAAAGCGCGTTGACAACAGAGACGCCGACGCCGTGAAGTCCGCCAGAAACCTTATAGGAGTTTTGGTCAAACTTACCGCCCGCATGAAGCTGCGTCATGATAACTTCAGCCGCAGACACACCTTCTTCTTCGTGTATGGCAACTGGAATACCGCGCCCGTTATCAGACACAGAGCAAGACCCGTCAGAATGCAAGTTTACGGTCACGCGGTCAGCATGTCCGGCAAGGCTTTCATCGATCGCGTTATCGACAACTTCGTAAACCATGTGGTGCAAACCGGAGCCGTCATCTGTGTCGCCAATATACATGCCCGGCCGTTTGCGAACCGCATCTAGGCCTTTCAAGACCTTGATACTATCGGCGCCATACTCGGCGTTATTTACGGGTGGTGTCTCGGGCGTATCGGCCATACGGGTGCGTCTTTCGAATCATCGGAATTTACCCTTAAAATATAGGGGAAGCGTGCGGAAATTGCACGGTTTATCTGGGTAAAGATGTCTTGTGTTCTGTCCGCAATCCCGCAATATTTCATGAAAGTTTCGAAGACAGAGAGATTACTATGAGCATTTTAAAGTATGAACAGGACGGCGCGGTTGTCCTAATTACCCTAAACCGGCCAGAGCACATGAATAGCTATAATGTCCCGATGCATCATGCAATTTATGAGGCCATTGAGAAAGCTGACAAAGATAATTCCGTGCGGGCCATGGTTGTCACCGGAGCGGGCCGCGCCTTTTGCGCCGGCGCAGATATAAGCCAAGGATTTACAAAGATCGGGTTTGATCAAAACCCGCCGCAAATTGACGGAATTGACCGTGATTTTGGCGGCATGCTCAACTTGCGAATTTTTGAATGCGATACGCCTATTATTGCGGCGGTCAACGGATCGGCGGTTGGCATTGGCGCGACCATGCTTTTGCCGATGGATATAAAAGTCGCATCGAAAAAAGCTAAGTTTGCATTTCCGTTCACACGAAGAGGCATTGTTTATGACGGAGCGGCGAGTTGGTTTCTGCCGCGCATTGTTGGTCTATCGCGCGCGCAGGAATGGGGCCTTACGGGCCGCATCATTCTCGCCCCCGAAGCCCAAGCTGCAGGCATGCTACATGAATTAACTGAGCCCGAAGACGTGCTCACCCGCGCGATGGAAATCGCGAACGATATTGCCGCTAACGTCTCGCCGGAAAGCGCCGCTCATAATAAACAGCTTCTGCGCGCCTCAATGCTTAATGGTCCTGAATATGGCGGCGGGCCGATGCGCGCCCACATGATGGAAAGCGAGCGCCTCATGAAAATGTTCAAAGCCCATGACTGCATAGAAGGCGTAAAATCCTTCCTCGAAAAACGCGCCCCGCAGTTTAAAGATAGGGAATAACGCCAAAGATGACATCTCGCCGCTAACCCCTTACAGACGCCCCATGCAAACAAACACCTATATGATTCGAAGACTCCCGCCGGAAACGGTGAACCGTATTGCGGCGGGTGAGGTCGTAGAGCGTCCGGCTAGCGTTATCAAAGAGCTTGCGGAGAACGCGATTGATGCTGGCGCTCAGCAGATTGATATTCGGTTTGAGGATGGCGGGCGGACGCTTATTTCCGTGACAGATGACGGACGCGGGATGAGCGCAGAAGAATTGCCGGTTGCGATTGAGCGCCACGCGACATCAAAGCTCGCGCCGGACGAGGCGGGGGAATGGGACCTGCTCAATATTGGCACGATGGGTTTTCGCGGCGAAGCGTTGCCGTCCATTGGCTCTGTCGCGCGGCTTTCACTTCTGTCGCAAGTTCTGGACGGGGACACAGCGTGGGAGCTTACGATTGAGGGCGGAAAAGTCGGCACGGTCAAACCTGCGCCGCGTCTTGGGCTTTCAGGAACGCGGGTTGAAGTGCGCGACTTGTTTTACGCTACTCCTGCTCGTCTCAAGTTTTTAAAATCCGAACGCAGCGAAAGCCTCGCGATTTCAGATACGGTCAAACGCCTTGCTATGGCCAATCCGGCAGTTGGTATGACGCTGGCGTCTGGAACGCGGACGACGCTTAAGGTGGCTCGGCAAAGCGATGATGAGGCCGGACGGCTTGCGCGTCTTGCTGCTATTTTGGGCCGTGACTTCGGTGATAACGCCCTTGCGATTGACGCGGACCGCGAAGGCATTCGGCTCACCGGATTTGCGGGTCTCCCGACCTATTCTCGCGGGAACAGCCAGCACCAATATTTGTTCGTCAACGGACGGCCAGTGCGCGATAAATTATTGCACGGCGCAGTGCGCGGGGCCTATCAAGATTTTCTGGCGCGCGACCGTCATCCAGTCGTTGCTTTGTATGTAGATCTACCGCGGACTCATGTGGACGTAAATGTGCATCCCGCCAAGACCGAAGTCCGCTTTCGCGACCCCGGAATGGTGCGCGGATTAATTGTCTCGGCGCTTCGCCACGGCCTCGCTGCGGCAGGGCATAGGGCCAGCACCACAGTGTCTGATTATGCACTTGGCCGTATTCAAGGTGGCGCAGGCGGCAATTCAAGCTTACCACTGCAAGGTAATTATCAACCGCGCTTTGGCGGCTCGGCACAAGCGCCTTACCGTAATGATCCGGCTTTGCAGCCTTTAGTCGACGGGTTCTCGGCAAGGGTCGAGGAAACGGGCACGCCCTACCAATTCAATCCCGCCGATGAAAATAGCGGGGCGGCTCACGTTAAAACAGAGCCTCATAATTATGAAAGCTACCCACTAGGCGCGGCAAGAGCGCAGCTCCACGAAACCTACGTCGTCGCGCAGACCTCGGACGGTATCGTCATCGTCGACCAACACGCCGCTCATGAGCGCCTCGTTTATGAGCGTATGAAAACCGCTATGTCGGGCAAGGGCGTAGAGCGCCAAGCCCTCCTCATTCCCGACATTGTCGATCTCGACGAAGCAGAAGCCGCCCGTATTTTAGCCCGCTCGGATGAACTAGCCGAAATGGGGTTGGTGATTGAACCGTTCGGGACAGGCGCTATTGCTGTGCGGGAAACGCCGGCGCTACTTGGCGAAATGGACGCGCGCGGGCTTATCCGTGATCTCGCCGATGACCTCGCCGAATATGACGAAGCGCTCAGCTTAAAAGAAAAATTTGAACATGTTTGCGGCACGATGGCCTGCCACGGTTCTGTCCGCGCGGGACGGCGGCTCAACGGCCTAGAGATGAACGCGCTCCTCCGGCAAATGGAAGACACGCCCCATAGCGGCCAATGCAATCACGGCCGCCCGACTTATGTAGAACTTAAGCTCGCCGATATTGAACGCCTATTTGGGCGGCGGTAACCTGCGCCCTACTCTGCGGCTGAAATATCAATTTTCATTGCGATCTCTTCGGCGGGGTCCATAACGGCGTCCATTATCTCGTCGAGAGAGCGAAAGGTTTCGCTTTTCATTTCAATCGTCACCGTTCCGGGATTGTCGAGGAAATTCATGATCTTCTCTGACCGTTCATCGTCAGTGAGATCATCGTGCGGTTCCAGAAGGGCAGGCAGAAGGAATATAGCTGCAAGCTTGGTTGTGATTTTCTTGTTGAGAAATTCTTTCAGCAGTCCGCTATCTGTAAACTGCATCGTGAAATTTTTAGCATAAATATCAGGATCGCTAAAATCACGCTGCATAAGCAGGTCCTCAACAACCGGTGTTAAGCCTTTAAAATGGCCCGAAAGTTCTATCTTACCAAGCTGCTTCGAGTCGAATGTTGCGCTATGAACAAGGTCACCAACCTCGTTATTCGCCGTGTAATCCAAGGCCAAATCAGCCTCAATGAAATTGCCGACATCCTCAGAAACACCTTTTAAAAAGTATGACGCAGCATTTTCATTTAACGGGATAGAAAGCTTCGACGGATGTATATTTATGCCGGAAAACTGGCCGTTCTTTCCGCGTTTCACATCTATTGTCACGGGGCCAATGGCGAAGTCTTTCGTCTCAAAACGGGCCAGTGAAACATGCTCAAAAGCGAGGCCTTCGGCTCCGCCGCTGGCCGCATCTCCGGAAACATAACGCGATAGAAGCGCGTCAATCAGAGCCCGGTCGAGTTGTTTCACATTTAAAGCATCAAGAGATATATCATCAGTTTCCGAGCTTATGCTTATGATAGAGACACTTTCAAAAACTCGGTCGCCTGCGCCCTCAATGTTAAAATCATGGATGGTCAGGGCATGGGCCTTACCGTCATCATCACGGCTTAGAATGTCGATGGTATCAATGGCGAGGTTCTTAAACCGCAAATCCTTTGTGGCAAAGGTTTGTTGATTATTGATCCGCCCAACGATGTCTTGAACTTTGGTCAAAAACGCCGCGTCAGGGTCTGTAACATTCAGGCCTTTGATCGTCACGCGTATGTCTTTGGCAGCGTCATAACCTTCAAGATCGAGGGCTGTGATGCTCGATATAGCGTAGATATGATCTTTGGCCGCCGTAATATCGACGTCCAGATCTTTAAAACTCATCGTCCGCCCGTCTTCGGTTACAAGAGCAAGGCGGCTAATTTCGACGCCGTCCTTGTTGGAGATAATATCGCCAAACTCCAATGACTTCATATTTTGAACCCCTAGGAGCGCCGCAATCTGCTCGTTTGTGAAGTCAAGCTTTGTCTCTTCCGGTGCTTCGTGCGCGCTACAAGAAATAAGGGCGCTTGAAGCAACGGCGAAAATGGATGTCATCAGAAATGCTTTTAAGACTGGAGTCATGATGCAGGCTCTTCTTCATTTATTTGGTTGTGTGTTTGAATTGCGGCTGGCTTCGCTTTGATCATATACATCAAAGCGGTGGTGATAAAAAAGTAAGCGGCGAACCAGTAAAACCCGCTCTGAAAAACCGCGCTCCATGCGCTAGCATTTGAAAGCGTAATGACAACGCTTGAGATAACAAAAACATCGATCATCGCCCATTTATGCACAGCCTGTACGGCAGTGACCGCAGTCCTCGGCAAAATTTCAACATGAATGAGGCCTAGTAAAATCACCCCTTGTTTAAGGATAGGAAAAACAATCGAGAACACCAGAATGATAATCGCGGCTAAGCATGACCCCGAGCGGAAAAGCTCCTGTACAGACGAAAGTATGGACTGATAAGAAAATTGCTCCGCTGGCAGAAATGCGATGAGCGATTTTACATCAACGCCTTTCTGCTGGAGCAATACGCCGAGGATAGGATTCTGATCGATAGTGCTGACCACAACGTCTTCAAGGCTCACCCCAATACGGATGATAGGTTCAGTCAATCCGAAATAAAGACAGAGACTGCCTAGGAAAAACAAACCCCATTTGGCGGCGGTCATGAAAGCCTCTCAAGAAAATTTGAAAATGCCCGCTGACATACCTTCAATGGCGAGCCGAGGATAAAGGCATCATTTGAAAATGTTAAAAAGTCGGCGAAAACTCTAATCCCAATCACGGCGTTGAAGCGTTAGGAGCGTGTCGCCGTTTACCCCGAAAAGCACTAAGCTGAAATGGGTGGCATCAATACGGCGCGCCTGTTGCAGGGCAGAGATGAAAGCACTTTCCGCCTCCATGCTGTCGCGGCACATTTTTTTAGTCGAAGCGAGCGGGCCTACTGTGAGCTTGGTGCCATTTAAATCGTAGGTTCCGAAAAAATTGTTACATCCACCATGGCCAGACATCTCGCCGCCGCTGCGGAATTGAACGAACTGATCAGAGCTACTCCCTAGCCCCCATTCAGAGCCTTCGAGAGTATAAAGGGTTCGGTCTGCCGGCGGCTTTGCCGTGACGGCTTTGGCACACGCTGTGAGGCCGAGAGCCACAATAATTAAAGGAAATAACGGAATAGCCATTATCGCTCCCTGTAAGGATCGCCGAGCATAGAGGCGAGGTGACGTCCATTTTCAGCGAGGGCTGCAGCATCTACGGACACATCTTTTGAGCACACTTCAAAGCGTTCTTCTTGCAAATAATAACCCGCATTAAACGCACCGACCAGTTGGCGTTTGCGCGCAGAATCATCACCAGCTTCGATCGTCATCATCTTACTCGCAAGATCACGCCATTTTTGGTCACCTTCGCCAAAACAAAGGGTGCGCAAAAAATGCAGTTGCCCGAGATTGCGGGAGAGCGCATCGACAAGGTTCTTCATTTTCACCATGTCATTTTCAACCCGAAGTTCCGCCGCTTCGCGCGCTTTTTCCGCCGCCGCTCTCGCAGCCGCGTCCGTTTCCTGCGCGCCTGCTGTCTGTAACAGGGCAGGCGCAGCAAAAACCAAAAGACATGTGATCCATAAATTACGCATAGTGCATACTGTATCACATTCTCTGAAAAGAAAATGAATTTTTGCACACGCGAAACGCCTGTTATTGGCTTTTTATAGATCGGGAAGCACAAATTGTTTTCTGCCCCTTGAAACAAGGGGCCCGTCAAAGCGCCGGTAAATTCGTCAGCCCCCTGCCCGTAGATAAAACGCTATTGTTCTACTGCTTCAAAAATTTGCATCTCTGGTTTTGAGGCGGCTAAACCAGAGAGGCCGACGACGAAGGCACCAGATTCGGGAACGGCGAAATGTGTTTTGAGGGTTTGCATACTTTCCCAATATTCGACGAAAACCAATCGGTTTACATCTTCGCCGTCTATGGAAACATTATGCCGAATGCAGCCCGCTTCTTTGCGGGATCGTTGCACATGTTCACGGCTAATCCGCAGGGCCTCTTCCATCATGTCCGGTTTTATCATTACGCTGCCAATCACAATAATCATGATGCTTTCCCCTGCGCCTTACCGACGCCGTGGGTAATCAGGAAGTTTCCAATCTCGTCCAGAGCCTGCACAGCTTCGGGGAGGAGCGTGTCGAACGCCTGCCAGACGTGGCAGAGGTGTGACCAAGTTTGCAACGTCACATCAGAACCTTGCGCTTTGGCTTTTGCCGCGTACCGCACCGAGTCGTCGTAGAGCATTTCTGCGGCGCTCACTTGGATCAGCGTCGGCGGCAAGCCGGAGAGATCACCGCGTAGTGGAGAAATCATCGGCGACGCTGGTGATATGCTCAGGTTTTTCCATGCGCCCCACAACAGAACCGTACGGGGAATTTTCAGCATAGGCCCGACCAGAGGCCTGAGCATAGTATCCGTATCGAAGTTATTTTTGATCGACGGGCTTTCAAAGGTGGAATCAGTCGAAGGAGACAATCCGGCCACAGCGTCAGCGGCGCGAAGGCCCTCATCTCGCGCCCAATTCGAAAGCATAAGCGCGAGGTTTCCGCCTGCACTATCCCCTGCAACCGCAAGTTTTTGCACGGCCGCAGGGCCGTCAGGGCCATTTTCCAATATCCATTTATAGGCCGCGCGCGCATCAATGATTGATGCTATGCGCGGATTTTCCGGCATAAGGCGGTAGTTCGGCGCGAATACCGAACAGCCCGTACGAAGGGCCAAATTGCTAATAATCGCGCGGTGGCTGATTGCGCTGCCGACAGTAAACGCACCGCCATGAAGATAAAGAACACGGCGATCAGGATCTGCGCCGGGCGCTTGCGTCCACTCCCCGTCTACTCTCACGCCGTCCATCTCCGCTGTGCCAGATGTGAATGTAACGGGGAAATCACGCGAGAGGCCTTTGGCTTCAAATCGTGCCCGTTTAGCCGATAATAGCTCGTTCCCTCTACTACCAGATTGAGCGGGTTTTATGAAATTCTCATAGAGATAGTCTTCAACAGCTTTGACGCCCTGCGAGTCCGGATCGACCTCAAACGTCACGGGAGGGCAGCTATCATATTGCTTATGACTTCGCCCTTTAAGATGAAGTTTCGTTACGGCAGCAAAGGCGGCAACAGGGACTAAGGCGGCGAAAGCAAGGGTCATAGAATATCCATTTCAAGAGTACACCCTGCAATCTATGCAATTTTATGCATAGGCGCAAATGATCATCTTTCGCACTTTCCTAACCTGTCCCAATATGAACCATAGATAAACGGAAGGCTCAGACTTCGTTCAGTGCGGGTTAACCATAAGGGTATTAACCGCGCAGGACATCATTCCACTCGCGCCGTCTTAATGGGAGACCTTCATGAAAACGTTTTTATCAACCACAGCCCTCATCGCCATTGCAGCCGGATTTGCCGGAACCGCTAGTGCGCAAACTTACAGCTCGCCAACCTATATTTCGCAAGGCCAAGTCACGGATTACAATCCGAGCCAGAAATGTAAAAATGGCGAATCCAACCGTAAACTTCTTGGCACAGTCATTGGCGGCGCGCTTGGTGGCTATGCTGGATCACAGCTCGCAGCGGACAACACACGCACAGAAGGCGCTGTGATTGGCGGTCTTATAGGCGGCGCGGCTGGATATGGCGTAGCGGATAAATCTATTGATTGCGATCCAAGCTACCGGACAACGACCTATTCTACGACCTCGTCCCCTGTCAGCACCTATACGCCCGTGACATACGGTACGACCTCGTCTTACGGGACAACAACGTCCTATCCATCGACGACATATGGTTCAACGACATATGGAACGACAACGTCTTATCCTTCGACAACGTACGGATCGACAACGTCTTACCCGTCAACGTCTTATGGTTCGACCACATATGGATCGACAACGACATCGTATCCAAGCCATACAACATCGACTTATAGTTCGCCGACTTACACGTCTACGAGCTACCCTTCGTCCACATATTCTGGGCGGACATATGGCTCGACCTATACAGCGCCGAGAACGGTGACTTACGGGCGGACTTATACGCCGCCTCGGACGACGACACACCGGACATATACACCGCCGCGCCAGACTTATCGTCCTTATACGCCGCCGAGAACGCATCATGTGAGCACGCCTGTGCGCCGCACCTATACGCCTGCGCGGACGCATTACCACGGTAGCTACGCCTGTACTGGCCAGCATTAAGCCCGATAATTCATTAGAGAAAAGCGCCGCCTAGTGTGGCGCTTTTTTTATAATTCTAGCCCACTTGCCCGCGATGACGGAGCTTATGGTCCGCGAGGACACAGGCCAGCATCGCTTCGGCCACAGGCACAGCGCGGATGCCCACGCACGGATCGTGACGGCCTTTAGTCCGCAGCTCTATCTCTTCGCCTTTGGATGTAATCGAGCGCACAGGCGTCAGCATAGACGAGGTCGGCTTGATCGCGACGCGGACAACAATTTCGTCGCCGTTTGAAATGCCGCCGAGTATCCCGCCCGCATGGTTTGAGAGAAACTCTGGCTTTCCGTCCTTCATGCGAATTTCGTCGGCATTATCAGTGCCAGAATAGCCGCCCGCCGCAAAACCTGCGCCGATTTCCACGCCCTTGGCCGCGTTAATCGACATCATGGCGGCGCTAATATCCGCGTCGAGTTTGCCGTAGACGGGCGCGCCCCATCCCATTGGCACACCAGACGCGCGAACTTCGACGACCGCGCCGACGCTATTGCCAGATTTACGCACGCCGTCCAGATACTCGGCCCAGACTTTGGCCATATCCGCGTCAGGGCACCAGAACGGGTTATCCCCCGTCACGCTCCAATCGCGCACATCATCCGGCAGCTTATGCTCGCCAATTTGAATGACCGCGCCTTTGAAGCTTACGCCGCCCAAAATTTTACGCGCGATGCCGCCTGCCGCCACGCGGTTCGCGGTTTCCCGCGCGCTAGACCGTCCGCCGCCGCGGTAATCGCGCAAGCCGTATTTGGCATCATAGGTCAGATCCGCATGACCCGGACGATATTGATCTTTGATCTCTGAATAATCGCGCGAGCGCTGATCCGTGTTCTCGATCATAAGGCTAATGGGCGTGCCTGTGGTCAGGCCTTCAAAGACGCCAGAGAGGATTTTCACCGCGTCAGGCTCGTTGCGCTGCGTAACATATTTTGATGTCCCCGGGCGGCGCTGATCCAGATAAATCTGCAAATCGGCTTCGGCCAAATCCAGCCCCGGAGGGCACCCATCAACCACGCAGCCAATCGCCGGCCCGTGGCTCTCCCCCCAAGTCGTAAAGCGAAATAAGTGTCCGAAACTATTATGTGACATAGGGGGCCTTGTAGCGGGGGGATGCGTGCGCGGCTAGAGGAAAGGACGGGTTTGGCTCGAGTTTTTGCCTCATTATAAATCCACCACCCCGCCCTATTAATTCATCATGCCCGCCATCATTTCTCATCATCCCCGTGAAAACGGGGATCCATCTCTTATTGTCAATTCAGGAGATGGATCCCCGCTCAAGTGTTTGCAAGCAAACACAAGGCGGGGATGATGGTTGTTAGGGTTGCCATCTCCCAAGCACCAGCACAAAAAGCGCCGTCGCGGCGTTAGTCTCATCTCGGGGTTTATCGTTTCTCCAAAGACAGAGTGTTCTCTGTCCGCTTGCAATCTCATTTTGCGGTAAGCCCTATAAGTAGGACGGCTCCGCGCGGTCCGCCCTTCGGACGGAAGTGTAAGTACCGTTTTGTTTTTCCGAGAGGCGCGCAGATTGCCTTTGACAATCCACACTAACCGCGCGGCGATGTGTCCAGAAGAGAAGGTCTATGGCTATCGCCCCGCCAGTCTTTCCTTGAGCCATTACAGCTCATCTATCTACTCGCTATTCATTTATGAGCGATTTGCTTACGCAAATCTCTGCAATTGAATAGGTCCTCGTAGGGGCAGCGACCCGATTCTCATCTGCGTAGTCCGCTTACCGAAAAGACGTCATAGGGATCAAAGGTTTCATCCCATTTCGGCAGCAACAACTCACACCGTCCACCAAACCAGAAAGCCAACGTACGCTTGCCTGTCCCATGTTTGATAGAAACGAGTTTAATATAGGGGCGGCTTGGGGAGGTGAGGATTATTATTTTTAAAACCGCGTTTTTACGGGGGATTTTGGCGATTGGATGCAGGATTAATTAACTTCGTTGTCATCCCGCATCGTTGTTTGCAGGCAAACAACATATGTAGCGAAAATGCGGGACCTCGCCGTTACAACGCACCCAAACTCTCGAGATCCCGCGTCGAGCGCGGGATGACAATTTTGGTGGGTTAGAAAGGAACCTGTCATCCCGCACAAAGGCGAAGCCGTAGATGCAGGGCCGCGCAGTTATAACACACCCGAACTCGCAAGATCCCGGATCAAGTCCGGGATGACACTTGTGGTGGGTTGGGGAGCAATTAAAACGCAACTTAACAAAACCTGTCATCCCGCACGAAGGCGTAGCCGTAGATGCGGGACCTCGAAGTTATAAAGCGCCGCCTACCGCCACTTACCGAGCATCCCAATCTCGCCGCTCAAATCCGCCCACTCTGGATTGTCTTTCTCAATGAGTTCATCCTTCCAAGCCCGCCGCCACCGCTTAAGCTTTTTCTCAAACGCAATGGCGTCATTGATCGCGTCGAACAGCTCATAATAAACAAGGTTTTTAATGTTATAGCGCTTGGCATGCCCGTCGATCTGCCCCGATTGATGCTCCGAAATCCGCAAAGCGAGATCAGACGTCACGCCCATATAAATCGCCCCATGCGGACGGCTCGCCAAAATATACACATAATATTGCCGAAACCTCATAGAAGGATAATAGAGATTTTTGCTTTACCTGTCATCCCGAAAGCAAGTCCTACTACCATGTCATACCGCACGAAACGAAGTGGAGATGCGGGACCTAGACGTTAAATCACGCGAACTAACTGCGAGGTCCCCGATCAAGTCGGGGATGACAATGAGGGGAAAGTTAAAAGAAAAAACCACTCACTCCACACCCTATCACCCCGCAAAATCAAAGATTTATGCGGGACCTCGAGAGTAAGAGAGCCGCCTATAAATCACGCTTAATCTCCCGAGATCCCGCGTCTAGCGCGGGATGACAGTATGTTTGCGGATTGGGGAAATTCACTAAGGGCTTTAACTACCCTGTCATCCCGCAAAGCCGCAGGCTTATGCGGGACCCAGACGTTATTTCACACGATATATCAAAAAAAGACCTCGGATCACGTCTAGCGCCTTGTTGAAGGAGGCCACGATGGCAAATTAATGATCCTTCTACTTTCATACCCAATATTACCTTTCTTATTCCAATGTATGCGTTATACCTTTGCATTCATGAACACATGTTTTAAGTGTAAACAATTAAATTAGCGGAGTAAGTTCTGATGATAATGGGAGTATGCTTGCAAGCGGGAGGGTTTCAGGCCTCGTTTGTTTCTGGGTCAAAAATAAGTCCAATATTGAATGCTCGAGAAATTTGTACAAATCCAGAAGCTGACAATTTAATTGCATCAGCACGTTGGTATGAAAATCGATTCACCCAAGTTATAACTAATTACAACCCGACAGTAGTAATAGCAAAAATTCACTATGACGTCAAAAACCAAGCTGGGTTGTTAAATCACGGGTTCCCCTTGGGAATTTTGGCTCAGTGCTGTAATTCAAATGCTTTGGATTTAAAATTAGTGACCCTACAAAAACTTAAAGGCCCGAAGAATTTTGATATGCCAAAAGGCACCTCCACATATGAATGGGTAGATAGCCTCAAAGATACTAAACCTTACTGGAAAGATGCGGGCAGAGTTTCATGCCTCGCTGCAATAATGTTTTTATCATGACTTTCCCAATCGGAGAAATGGTAGGGAACTACGAAATATTGCAGAGTTTAGGTAACGGTGCATTTGGCGATGTTTACAAAGCAAATCAATTTCTCCTCAATGCTGAAAGAGCCGTTAAATTCATTAAAGCAAAACAAGGGCAACGTATTGTAGATTTGCTCGATGAGGCAAGAAATTCACATGCTGCTTCGCAGTTACACGTTGTAAGGGTTTTCAATGCAACTTTAATCGCACACGGCGGGGAGCACTATGTAGCCATTGAAATGGAGTACCATCCCGAAGGTTCCATATACGATATTGCTAGGCAAGATAACATGTCATTTAGGAATACATTTGCGGCGATAAGGCACGTCCTATGTGCTCTTTCTGCCGCTCATGGTGCTGGAATTATTCATCATGACATTAAACCAGCAAACATTCTCAAAGCTGGAAACAACTATAAACTAGCTGATTTTGGCCTTTCGTACTTAAAAGGTACAACCAGTGGGCATAAGAATGTAAGCTATATTCTACATGCCGCCCCAGAGTTGTTTACAGGAGCGCAACCCTCAGAAACAACCGATTTATACGCAACCGGCATGACGTTATACCGCCTTTGTCTCCCCTACTCCGAAATTAACTTAGAACTGAAAACATTAAGTGAATGGCGCTCAAAGAAACTAGATAAAACCTTTCCGGAACACAACGGATTGCCAGAATACTTGCCCAACAGATTAAAAACCGTGATAAAAAAAGCAACCGCAATCGATCCTAGTAAAAGGTACAGCACTGCAGAAGAAATGATGGCTGCAGTGGAAAGGTTATCAATCAATTTGGACTGGGAACGCTCAAACAATGGGACGGTGTGGACAGCGACAAAAGATAACAAGCATCACGTTGCAAAGCTAATTGCGAAGAAAGGCAAAGTTACTTGCCAATATAAAGTAAACAAAAGGAAGCCAAGAGATTGGGTCAATATTGAAGAAACACCGCAAGCAGCTTTTAAAAGATTAAATAAACTAATTAAGGATACATTGCTGCGTTGAATTTTGCTTCCGACCTCTAAACCCGCTCTGCCCGAAGTACTTCCGCGCGCGCTTCGACCTTCGCAACAATATCCTCAATCATATCGTCATTATCCGTCTTGCCTGTTTTCTTCCCTGCGGAATACATCATGCCGTAGCCTGCGCTGCCGCCTGTGAAGCCAATATCAGTATAAGCCGCTTCGCCGGGGCCGTTTACGACGCAGCCGATTATTGAAAGGCTGATCGGTTCGCTGATGTGGGCTAGGCGTTCTTCTAGCGCTTGAACGGTTTTGATGACGTCGAAGCCTTGGCGGGCGCAGGAGGGGCAGGAAATAATGTTGACGCCGCGTGTTCGCAGGTTAAGCGATTTGAGCATGTCGAAGCCGACTTTAATCTCTTCAACAGGATCAGCGGACAGGCTCACACGGATGGTATCGCCGATACCCGCCCATAATAAATTGCCCATACCGATGGAGGATTTGACCGTGCCGATGCGTGTCCCGCCCGCCTCTGTGATGCCCAAGTGCAGCGGCGCGTCTGTGGCTTCGGCGAGGGCTTGGTAGGCGGCGACCGTTAGGAAAATATCGGAGGCTTTGACGCTGATTTTATAGTCTTGGAAGTTTTCGTCCTCGAGCATCCTTGCGTGCATCAACGCGCTTTCAACCATCGCGTCAGGGCATGGCTCGCCGTATTTTTCGAGCAGGTCACGTTCGAGCGAGCCGCCGTTGACGCCGATGCGGATGGAGCAGCCATTGGCGCGTGCGGCGGCGACCACTTCTTTGACGCGGTGCTGTCCGCCAATATTGCCGGGGTTAATTCTAAGGCACTCCGCGCCGTTATCCGCCGCTTCGATGCCGCGTTTATAATGGAAATGAATATCGGCAACAATCGGCGCTGTGATCTGTTTGAGGATCGCGGGAAGCGCCGCTGTGCTCTCTGGGTCGGGGCAGGAAATGCGGACGATGTCGGCGCCTGCGGCCTCCAAATCTAGGACCTGTTTCACCGTTGAGTCCACATCGTGCGTCAGCGTGTTGGTCATGCTTTGCACGGCGATAGGCGCGTCGCCGCCTACGGGGACTTTGCCCACCATAATTTTGCGGCTTTTGCGGCGCTCTATCGCGCGCCACGGACGGATGTGATCATAGTCTTGCATAAGGCGCTAGATGCCACAGATATGCGGCTACATAAAGGCGTTATTGCGGCGCAGGGTCAGAAGGTCTCAAGGCGGGCGTTTCTGTTTGCGTTTCTGTCTCGGCAGTGATTTCAGCAAGCTTTGCGTCTTCGGCCGCTTTGAGCGCGTCGGCTGCAAATTCGCGCGGAACGGCGGGCATAGGAACCTCGCGCATCGGAATGCCCTTGCGGCCCAAACGGCCAATAAATTCGCCGCCAATATAGAGTTCGAGCGCGCCGCTATCACGGGCAGACAATGACACGCCGCTATCGACGTCAGTCTGCCAGCTCTCGCCGGTGACGAGGATGCGCGAGATGATTTTCTGCTGTTTATTATCGCGGATCTCCACCCATGTCGGGGCGGTGGCTTTAAATGTCATCAGGTCAGGGTCGATGGAAACGGCCACGGGAGCGCCGCCTTCAGGGATGTTGAGCCGTGTATCGGGGCCAAGGCCTGCGGAATTTGCGTTCGTATGAGAGCCGTACCAAAGCGCAAGAACAGCCGCGCAGCTTATGATCGTTGTCGCAGCAAAGAACCCTCTAGGCAATCGGATGTGGCGCTGCGGGACAAAGTGAGGGGCGTCGCGCATGCCGAGATTTTCCGGCACTTCGCTATCGATTTTATAACGCTCTACGGCCTCTTTTCCGTCGAGCCCAACATGCATAGCGTAGGCGCGGACATAGCCGAGGACGTAGCCGATGGACGGCAGCGAGGCTTTGTCTAGCGTTTCGATCGCTTGCAGGAACGGCCCTTGAATGCGCAGGGTTTCGGAAACTTGGGCAAAGGAAAGCCCAGCCTCTTCGCGGGCGCGGCGAAGGTCCTCTCCGATATGCGGTTTTATGTCGATAGTCTCGGCGCTCATGCTGCCTGTCCACATGGTTAAGTCACAGGCTTATAGATAAGATTATTAATATTACCAACGAATTACCGCAGCGGGAATAAAAGAAATATTGCGTTGTTTTAACGCGCTTTCTTCCAAAGAAAGATGACCGAAGCGAACATGACCATATAGATCACCGCGTCGGCTTTCGTATCGCCGCTTTTTAAAATCGGAAAATGCTCTGCAAGGACGGTGGCAAGAATGAACCCTCCGGCGCACGCTTTGGCAATCAGCCACCATCCCGCCTGAATTTTAAAAAAATCATTCATGGTTTATTATACGGCGGGAAGATTTACGCGCGGTTTGGAAACAGGGTTAAGCCTGTACAATCGGTCACATGACAGGGGCGTGAAAAGTCACTATATAGAGGCCATGAAACATTTGACTTTAGATCGCCTCCCTTGGCTGGCGCTTATTATATCTGGCGGGCTTTTGGGCGGGGCTTTGTTTTTTGAGCATGTGCTGGGCTACTCCCCATGCCAGATGTGTTATTGGCAGCGCCATGCCCATAAGGTCATCATTGGCCTGTCTATCCTCGCGCTTATTATGAACCGCTTGAATATTGGTGACCGCCGTTTTTGGGCCGCTTTAATTGGGCTTGTTTTTATGGCCAGTTTCGCCCTCGCCTTTTGGCATGTCGGCGTTGAATTTAAATGGTGGGACGGGCCGAAGACCTGCATGACGGGCAAACCGCAAATTGGCGGCGTAACGGGTCAAGACCTTATCGATAGTCTTAGCGCCCCGATGAAAATGCCGGGCTGTGATAATGCGGCGTGGCATTTCCTCGGCCTGTCTATGGCGGCGTGGAACGCGCTTGTTTCGCTTCTAGGTGCTCTGACGAGCGCGGTTGTGATAAGGAAACCCGCTCATGTCTAAGACTGCGAATATAGAGACCCCTGGCCCTGTGCAGGAAACGCCCGCCCGCATCGCAGAAATGCTCCGCGTGGATCATGCCGGCGAATATGCCGCCGTCGCGATTTATCAAGGGCAACAAGCCGTGTTTGGGAAAAACACCAAGACGAAAAAGATCGCCGCGCAGCTCGCGGAAATGGAAGCGGAAGAACAAAAGCACCTGTCCGCCTTTGACGAAATGTTGCTGGCGCGCGGCGTGAGGCCAACGGCCCTTGCGCCTGTTTGGAATGTCGCCGCTTATGGCCTCGGCGTGGCGACAGCTTTGATGGGCGAAAAGGCGGCCCACGCCTGCACCGAAGCCGTCGAAACCGTGATCGAACAACATTATGCCGAGCAGATTGAAGCGCTGGAAGACGATCCAGAGAACGCAGCCCTGAAAGCCACATTTACCGAATTTCGCGAAGACGAACTGCACCACCGCGACACTGCCATAGAGGGCGGCTCGCAAGAGGCTCCGGCTTATGGATTATTATCTGCGGTGATTAAAACGGGTTGCCGCTTTGCCATTCGGGTCAGCGAAAAAGTCTAGGCGCTTTTTGGTTTAAGTTTAGGCGCTTTTGCGGGCGGCCTCGCGGCGGCGATCCCATTCTTTAAATTCAAACGCGATGCAGCGCTCAATAAGCTTGCGCCAGACAGGCTCGGCAATATCAGCCGATAGGCCTTGCTCTTTGGCGGAGGCTACCACCTTCGCGACCACATCTTCGATACGGGCATCGTCATGGACGGCTTCGCGGTCTTGTTTGATACGGGCGGCGGCGCACATATAGCCTTGCCGAATGACCAAGAGCCGCACAAGTTCGCGGTCAAGAGCATCGACGCCTTTGCGGACATCGATCATAGTTTGGCATTTTTCGGGTTCAGGTGTCATATCATCAACGCGCTTATTGTGGCCACTTGGTTAAAAGCTCTGGATCAAGGTTACGATTGCGCCACTTCAAACGCCAGCATAAATGCGGCCCCGTAGAGCGTCCTTTTGACCCAATCGTCGCGATTTGCTGTCCTTGTGTCACTTTCTGGCCCGGTTCAACCATGATTTCATTCACATGAAGATACATAGAGATAAGCCCCTGCCCGTGATCGAGCAGCACCATAGCGCCTTCAAAATAAAGGTCATCATCAGCAAGTGTGACAACGCCGTCCGCAGGCGCGTAGATCGGCGTCCCAACGGGGGCGGCCATATCAACACCGTAATGCGGCTTTTTCGGCTCGCCGTTTAAGATCCGCTGCGCGCCAAAATTTGTGGTCTTTTTGTATTTTTTAACGGGAAAGACAAAGCCGTTGGTAAAGCCAACATCTGCGGCGCGCGAGGCGAAGCCAGTCTTTTTGCGCGCAGAAGAGCTTCGGATGCGTTTAAGCTGGGCGTCAGAAAAGGTCGAGACCTGCGAGGGCGGCAGCCCGTCAATTTTGGATGTATCATAATCGCGTTTGGAGAACGTGAGCTTTAGCGGTTTCGACGTTACCGCCTTACCATCAATTTCCGTGACCACTATGTCTGTGCGTTTTTCGTCGCGGTCAAACCCGACAATAAGCGTCCCGTCCGCTCCGGCCCGTTCAAAATAGAAATCATCGGCCGCGCGGCTTATTTTTACCTTAGCGTTGGGGTAAGTTCGGCAGAGAACAGCCCCGCCCTGCTCGACGACGCCTTTGCAGTTAAGCGCTTGCTCAATGTTTGGAGGTGTCTCGGCTGATGACGGCATAGCCGCGCTAGCCGCTATAGACAGAGCCGTTATAAATAATGCGAAAAGCCGCATTAACCCGCCGCTTTTTGAAACGCCGTTAAAGACGCCGCAGCATCCTTATACGCCTCTTGGCGTTCATGGCTCCAATAGCGCAGATGGTCGAGCGGAATGTGCTCGCCTGTGACGGCGCATAGCACATAGCCGCCGGGGTTCATAATCGTGAAGTCTGATGAGCCGTAATGAAGTGTGGCTTCGCCGGAAAAGAGGGAGTTCATGCATTTATCCTTTATCTGGCCGCCTTCTAGCGGAGTTAACGGCGTTTAGGAAGGGTTTGCGCTGTAATTTTTCCATCGAAATTAGGGCGCGCATTCTAAATGCTTAACCTAAATTATGTTCAGAATTTACTGCACCCCAACAGGAGCTACTCCATGACAAAATCTCCCCAAGCGTTGGTCAAAAAGGCCTTAAAGCAAGCCGAAAACCGCGTACAAACCACCCGCGAAACATTACGCCGCAATACGCTCGCCTATATTGGCATGCACGGCGTCGCCTATGAGCGCGCCCAAGAGCAAATCGCTAAGATACAAGAAAACCGTAGCGAGTTCTTCGAAGAGCTTGTCGCGAAAGGCGAAGAGGTTGAAACCCGCGCCGCAGAAATGTTCAAAGGCGTTAAATCTAAAGCCGATAACGCATTTGATGACGGCAAAGAAAAGCTTTGGGATATGACACCGGGCGCCGTGGTCAACCGCGCAGAAGAGCTTGAAGCCGAACTTGAAAAGGTAAAAGCCAAGCTTGCTGAATTGACCAAGACATCGAAAAAAACGGTAAAGACGACAGCGAAAAAAGCTACGAAGAAAGCAGCTCCTAAAAAGCCGGCTGCCAAAGCCAAGCCGTCCAAACCTGCACCTCTTAAAGCCAAAGCAGCAGACGTCAAAGCCCCAGAAAGTAAGACGCCTGAGACTAAGCCTACCGCGCCGAAAACAGACGCTGCGCCAGTAGCAAAGTCTGCACCGACAAAACCCGCTAAAAAGGAAGAGCCTCGTCACATTCCATACTTTAACGATGTGAAACGTTATGATCCGTTTGCAAGCGAAGATGTCGTGCGTAAAATCGTCAACCATTGCGGCATTGCGCTACGCAGTGTCGACGCCCGTAACGTGGCTTGTACCGACGAAGCCGAACGCAACCGGGTTCGCGATAGCTGGCTTAAGAAAAAGCTTGAGCTTTCCGGCACTGATGCCGAGCTTGATAAACAGGTTCAAAACATTTGCTCAATCATGCAGCGCGACAATCACAAAAACCGCGTGACGTTCTATTATCTCGCCGCCAAAGCCGCGCGTAAATTAGACAGCATCTAAGCGCAAACAAGGCAAACGTAAAAAGCCGGGCTGGTGACAGTCCGGCTTTTTCATGCGCGTTTACAAGGTTTACGGAGCGATCTAGCTCGGCTTCCGTTTGGTCAGTGACCACTTCGTCCAAATCAGGAAAATCTTTGGCCCGTCCACAAGGTAGCGTTTCCAAAGGCGGCGCGGCTCGGACAAGAGCCGGTATAGCCACTCCATACGGATGGCTTGCATCCATTTCGGCGCGCGCTTAACGCGGCCAGCAATAAAATCAAGACTCGCGCCCACACAGAGGCCAAGCCCCTTGCAATCCCCGCGCTCTAGGCATGCTTTTGCGACCATTTCCTGCTGCGGAGAGCCAACACAGATAAATGTATAGCGCGCAGGATTTTCTGCGACGAAGGCTGCTGCGGCGGCAATCGCTTCGGGCTTATGGCGCATACCCATGGGCGGCTGATGGTGGTTAACTTTGTGAAGACCAAAACGGGCATTCACGATGGCAAGGATTTCTGCATCCGCTCCGATCACATTGATTGTGTCGGAGGGTTTAATCACATTATCAAAAAGCTGCGCTGTGAGGTCTGAACCCGGAACCGCATGCAGAGGAATGCCTGAGGCTTTCGCCATAAGTTCCAAAATCCGTGAGTCGCAAACGGACATCCAAGCCGCATCGTAGAGCGGCGCGTAAACACTTGGTTCCTTCCAAAGGCGCACAATGTGATCGACATTTGGCGTCACCATATAGCGAAACTCATGAGCGTCAGTGACCCATTTGGCCCGTGATAAGGTCTGAACGGGATTTACAGGATCAAAGGCTGTTCCGACAAAGTCATAAGACCGCTGATTGACCCGCCAATCAAGCAAGCCTTCCCGCTCGAATTCCGACCGATCAGCGCCGTTTTCACGCTCTGATATATCGGTCAGTCCCGGAATGGCGTCCGCATCTCCGGTTGTATCAAGACCTGTCTCTATTAGCTTTTGTTCAACGGTTCCCATGTCGAGCCCTCACTTTCTAAGGGCCAATGTAACAAAATAGGGTTAGAAATGCGTTTACGGCTTACTCTTTTACGTCGTCAGGTGTGTCAGCTTTTTCTGGCAACGCGCCAAGTCTCGGCGTACCGCGTCCAGCGTCAGAGCCAATACGGCGAGCATAGGCGACTAAGAGTTTGCCGTATTCCTGTGTAAGGCGGCGAAATTTCTTATTGTCCTTCCACCATTTAACACTCGTATCTGCTAAGACGGGATAAGGCGTGATGTGAATACGTCCGCGTACCGCTGAAATTTCAACTTCAGCACGCGGCATATGATAGGCTGAGGTCACGAGAATAATATGCTCATAACCGAGCGCATCAGACCAATTCGATGTTTCGCGGGCATTCCCGATGGTATCACGCGCAGCGTAATCCAGATCCACACAGCAAGCAGCAAGGCGCGGACTTAATGCCAGCAAGGCGAGGACATCCTCCCTTTCGTTGTTTTCATTGACGCCAGAGATCAGCAAGCGTTCTCCGTGTCCGCGGGTCAGAAGCTCTGCCGCCGTTTGCAACCGTCCGCCGCCTTTGCCCGTCCAGACAACAACTCCGTCGGCTTTTGGCACAACATCAGGCCGTTTCTGGTGATCTACATTATAGGCAAAGGCTAAAAACCCGCCAAAAATCAAACCGACTCCCAATAAGACGAAATAAACGAATAGCCGCCTCCAAGCGCTTTGCTTAGCTATGCTACGCCTATCGGATTTGACTCTACCCGACGTTTTTTTCTGAGTGTTTTGACTCGCTTTGCTCATGCATCGCGCCGATCACGCCGCAGCTTATACAGCGTGGTTGTTGCCGCAACGCCTCCGCTAATCACGCCCATAATCAAGCCCAACACCAAAATTGATACAATTTCCTGCGCCCCAACGCGAATGTCAGGCAAAATATCACGCGCAAAAGAATAGGTCAGTCCTGAGAACACAATTAAGAATAATAAAGCTCCTGCCCCGCCGACAAAGGCCGCTTTCAAGCCAAGCTCTGTAAACCGGCGGGTAAAAAGACCAACAATGAAACGGTCAGGCGCGCCGACATGGGCTAATACATCAATAATTGTCTGCCGAGAGCGCAAAACTGCATGGGTCGCATAGCTTGCCACCGCCCCGCTTGCCGCCAATACGATTATAATGATGCCCGTTAAACCCATATGCAGCGCCCGCCATGTCTTGCGTATATTGTCACCCCATCTTTTATGATCGTCAATATCTGTTTCAATGTCTACGCGGTTAAACGCCGCCTTCATCGCTGTAATATCGACAGCTTCGTCAGTTCCTGTATCGACCTTCAAAACAATCGGGACAAGAATATCGTCCGGCAAGGCCAATTCTCCGATCCAAGGCTTTAGCAATTCCCGCGCTTTTTTATCCGACAAAGGCGTCACGCGGCTTTGCGGTAACTGCGCCGCGATAATATTTTTTCCCGTCTCGACAAGGTTGTCATGAGACTGATTTTCGCCTGGTAGGATCTGAACCGTGAGGGCGCGCTTCACATCGGATTGCCAGTTTTGGCTTGCCTGGAACCCCGACATACTAATTAATAATGTTAGCCCCGCCAGAAAAGCCATTGTCGCCATGATGACAAAAAGAGGCCTTTCCGCGCTCGCATTTCTAGGCAGGATGGGGCCGTCTGCAGGCAATTGTTCAGCGGCACTTGCGCGGCTCATCCTGTCACCCCTCGTGTGAGCTGTCCGTTTTCGAGATATAATATATCTGCTGTAATCCCTGACAGTAGGCTCTGGTCATGGGTCGCGATTAATACCGTTGTCCCGCCTCTGTTCATCTCGAGGAACAGACGCAATAGACGCTGCGCCATATCAGGATCGACGTTGCCAGTGGGTTCGTCCGCAATTAATAAATCTGGTTTGGAAATAACCGCGCGCGCAATGGCGACGCGCTGTTTCTCTCCGCCAGAGAGAGTAGGCGGAAACGCCGTCAGCCGTTCGCCAAGCCCGACCCAGCGTAGAAGCTCTATTACATCATCCTCGTAGGCGCTTCGGCTCCCGCCTGTCGCCCTCAATGGTAAAGCTACATTTTGAAAGACATTGAGGTGATCGATTAAATCCGAAGCCTGAGAAACGAGACCGATCCGGCGCTTAAGGCGCTGTTTTTGCCGCGAAGGCAGTGTCGTGACCTCTTGGCCGAACAAGGACATGAGCCCCCGCGACGGCGCTAGGCCCAGCGACAAAAGGCTTAGAAGCGTGGACTTCCCGGCACCAGACGCGCCTGTTAAAAAGGTAAACGCCCCCTTTTCGAGTTCAAGATCGACGCCCGATAAGATTTCAGGCCCGCGACCGTAGCGTAATCCGATGCGCTCGAGCTGCACAAGGTTATCCCCGCGCTTTATGACATTAGGTCCAGCCATAGGTTTATGTGCCCGCTCGTTGGGAATAGGCGCGCGAAGAAAGGCGCGGCAAAGGCTTGGGACTGGACATCATGCTGAGAATAGGCACTCTACGTTAAAAATCGAATCAGGCGTTTATGATACTCACTTGTCCAGATTGTTCCACGCGTTATTCCGTTAAAGACGACGCAGTCGGACCGAACGGCCGCACTGTAAGGTGTTCAAGCTGTAGTGCAACATGGTTTGTTGCTTCAGATGCAGACACACTCGCGCTCGAAGACAACCTTGCTGCCGACATAGAGCGGATTGACGCGCTGAAAGACACATTTCCTGAAAATAGATTTTCCGAAGACAGTATTTCAGAACAACCGGTTATTAACCGCGTACCGCCCCCGCGCGGCAATTCACCAAAAAGCGCTCCATCCAAGCCCGCTATGGGCGCTCATGTTCAAGTCAGAGATAAGGTTGACAGAGAGCGCAGAAACCGCCGCCTTATCGGCATTGTGATGATTTGGACGATTACCCTTGGTTTATTGGCCTGCGCGGCCGGTTTGGCCTACGTATTCAGACAGCCTATTGTTGACAACAATCCGGCACTCGCCAGTGTCTATAAAAAGGCCTTCAATATTTCTGTTAAAGCCTCTGGCCTTGATTTTGAAAAACCTGGGACCAGCCATACGGAAATCGACGGCAAACCCGTTTTAGTCATAAACGGCATGATCATAAACAGATCCAATGACACACAAGTTTTGCCCATGGTTGAACTCGCGCTTGCTAATGGTAGCGGAGACATCATTACCTCTTGGCTCGTTGAGCTCGACCAAGCCGTAATCGGCGCCAAACAACGGCTACCCTATGTCTCTCAATATCCGAATCCTCCGCTCGATGCGGCGGAATTAAAGTATAAATTCGTGACAGAAGACACTACGGCCTCTGACGGTAAAGCCCTTAGAGCTCAGGATACCACGCCAGTCTTGGCGAGCAACGAGTAACCTGCACGTTCGGCTTTGCAATTTACGCCCCTCCCCGCCATAATAGCTTCGTGAGTGATGATTTTGACAAACGCGAATGGCAAGAGAGGCAAGCAGAACAAGATGCGGCCTATGAAAAACAGCGCGCCAAAGACGAAAAAACAAAAGCGCGCTCTGCCCGCAATGCCAAACGAAAGATTGAACGCCTTCGCGCCAAGCTAAAAGAGGCAGGCGAATTATCTGAGTGGGAAGACGAGTTTTCAGAATCCGTCACCGAGAGGCTTGATAAATTTGGCTCAGCCTTTGCCGACCCCGAAAAAGGACGAAGCGGCGACGCGCTCTCCTTTGCACAGAAAAAAGTCGTGTCAGCGCTGAACAAGAAAGCTAAAGGCGAAAAAAGTGCCTCCAGTTTTAAGAAGAATAGCGACTTTAAATCCAAATCAAAAAACAGTTTCACCCCGCGCGTGCGGCAGATAGAAGACGACATGCCAGAGGAAGACAAAATTCCAGAAACTCACAGACCTGATTACATTCCAGACAAGCCTAAACGCCCGTTCCTGCGGATCGTTAGCAACAAGGATAAGCCATGACGCCTATTATCGAAACCGAGCGATTAATCTTGCGCGAAATTAATATGGAAACAGACTTTGACGGATTTGCCGATATGATGAGCGATGAAGACACAGTTCGGTTCATTGGCGGGAAAACCCTCAACCGAGCGGAAACTTGGCGCAGTACGGCTGGCCTGATCGGGCACATGGAAATTCGCGGTTACGGCTTTATGTCTGTTATTGAAAAAGCAACCGGAGAATGGGTAGGCCGCGTTGGCCCGTGGTTTCCAGAAGGCTGGCCAGAGCCAGAAGTCGGCTGGACTATCCACCGCAATCACTGGCGCAAGGGTTACGCAAAAGAGGCCGGAGCGGCTTGTGTCGACTATTGTTTCAACACGCTGGGCTGGGACAGGATTATCCATGTGATCGCCGAAGACAATATTGCCAGCATAAAAACCGCCGAAGCCATTGGTTCAAAGCGCATGTATCACATAGATCACCTACCGCCATTCGGCGACGTAAACTGCTGGGCCTACGGCCAAGAGCGAAGCAAGTAAGCCCCTATACCCAAAACGTTTCTAAACCCATCCAGCATCGCGGACGGCTTTTACATTATTTCTGCTGACTGGCGCTTGGGCATTGTTATGCAGGGTAAGGCTGATTTTCCCGCCTGCCTTTCCCGCAGTTTTCACCCCTGCTTCCGCCACCCACCATGAACGGTGCGTTGTCATACCGGCCAAAGGCGCGGTTTCAGTAATGGCATCCGTGAGCCGCATCAATATGAGTTCGTCGCCTTTGGACGTATGCACGCGGACATAATGGTCCTCGGCGGAAAGCGCGTAAATCTCCGCGCCGCGCAGATGCACCGGAAGACGTTCTAAAAGAGCGGGCGGCGCGTCCGACTGATCACCTATGGTATCAGTCTTGCCGCGTTCTCCGAGAAAGCCCGCGAGTGAAATCACGAAGGCGATGACCCAAATATACAAAAACATCATGATGACACTGGCCGCGTCGACGGGCTGTTTCGCATAAATTGAAAACCCGAGCAGAATGACAAAGACGGCCAAAGCTGATGTGAAAGAGCGCAGCGCCATGAATTGCCAAGGCCGCGCTTTAAATTCAAACGCCTTAAAAAGCAGATCCGCAGCGCCTGCGCCGAACCCGCCTGCTATACAAAGCCCAACCCAATAGAGGAGCCGGCTTAAAAATGACAAATTACTCGTTCCATAAGGGCCGAGTATCGCCAAGATAAGCCCCGCAGCCGCGGAAACCATCAGCAGCGGCATCATAGATTGAGTAATTTTGCGCATGTGTCCCCGATTGAATAGCCGCCCAAAGTACACACTGGCAAACTTTGCCGCCGCCGCCAATAAAAACCTTACCACTGGCGATACGTGAACGGTAATAACGCTCCGTTCACGCATACTAGGCGCGTTTTGCGTAGATCCGCTTTACCGCCCGAGAGTTCTACCGCTTTATGTCCTCACACAAAAAGAGGAACCACACTTATGAACGTTGATATTTTCCTAGGCGCGTCGCCCGTCATCATTATCCACACACTTTGCGCATTTGCCGCGCTAGGAACGGGGATCGCTGTTTGGCGAGCGCGCAAGGGCACCAAGGCGCATAAAGCCCTAGGCCGCATTTTTGTCATGCTCATGGCCGTTACGGCCTTTTCGGCAATTTTTATACGTTTGGTCAATAAAGGACAGTTTAGCTTTATACACCTCTTCGTTCCCTTAACTTTTTTCGCCATATGGCAAGCCATATATTACATACGCAAAGGGGACATTCGCCGCCATAAGAAGGCTGTTAAGGGCATGTTTTTCGGCGCACTCTTGATTCCAGGCATATTATCCTTCCTGCCGGGGCGTCTTATGTGGATGGTTTTCTTTGGGTAAAGCCTCCCCATTGCCTGTTGCATCCTTTTGCCGCGCCACTTATAAAGATGGGCATAAACGGAGGCTGCACGCGCGGCCTCTTTTCGTGAACAGGCAACGGGAAATTTTTCATGAACATACACGAGTATCAGGGCAAAGCTGTCCTTAAGGAAATCGGCGCGCCGGTTAGCAAAGGGATTGCAATTTTCAAGGCCAGTGAGGCCCGCGCGGCCGCAGAAGAACTGGGCGGCCCATTATGGGTTGTGAAATCTCAAATTCACGCAGGCGGACGCGGTAAGGGTACCTTTATTGGCGCGCCTAAAGATGCCAAAGGCGGTGTACGTCTTGCCTTCTCTATCGACGACGTTGTTAAAAACGCCGAAGAAATGCTCGGCGAATTTCTCGTAACAGAACAAACGGACGCTAATGGCAAGCAAGTGAACCGCCTTTATATTGAAGACGGATCAGACATTGACCGCGAGCTTTATCTCTCCATCATCATCAACCGCGAAACATCGCGCGTCTCGTTCATCGTTTCCACCGAAGGCGGCATGGACATTGAAGGCGTTGCTCACGATACACCTGAAAAAGTCATCAATTTTGACATTGATCCAGCCACAGGCTTCATGCCGCATCATGGCCGTAAATTGTCAAAAGCGTTGAACCTAAAAGGTGATCTTGCAAAACAAGCTAATAAGCTTGGCCGCACACTTTATAATGGCTTCCTTGCCAAAGACATGGCGATGCTTGAGATTAACCCTCTCATTGTCACTGAAGATCAGCGTCTACATTGTCTTGACGCGAAAATCAGTTTTGACGAGAACGCTCTCTATCGCCACAAAGATATTGAGGCGCTTCGCGACATCACTGAAGAAGACCCGAAAGAAACCGAAGCCAAAAAATACGACCTGTCCTATGTGGCTCTCGACGGCAACATTGGCTGTATGGTCAACGGCGCGGGTCTTGCCATGTCAACTATGGACATCATCAAGCTTTACGGCGCAGAGCCCGCTAACTTCCTCGACGTCGGCGGCGGCGCGACAAAAGAAAACATTGTTGCTGCGTTTAAGATTTTGACCTCTGATGACAAAGTCAAAGGCATCTTGATCAACATCTTTGGCGGCATCATGAGATGCGACGTCATTGCTCAAGGCGCTGTGGACGCGGTTAAAGAAGTTGGTCTTCAAGTGCCGCTTGTTGTGCGCCTCGAAGGCACAAACGTCGAAGCCGGAAAGAAGATCATCGATAATTCAGGTCTAAACGTGATTTCTGCGGATGATCTTGACGACGCCGCGCAGAAAATCGTCGCGGCAGTTGGCGGGTAACGCATGCTAAGGTCTAAAGTCTCACTCCCCTTACTGTTGGCGGCGCTTTTGTCTGCTTGTAGTTTTGAAGGCGTTTCTGAGGCAAAGACCGCTTGTGTTTCCGAAATACAAAATAAGCTTAACGTCGACGTTTCAGCGTCGCCGTCCAGTTGGAGTAGTTTTGCCGGTACCGGGGGGAAGGGAACGACGTTTACCTTTACTCAGACCTCCAATGTGCCGGGCGTTGTTTGCCAAACTAGCGGCGGAAAAGTCGTGGCGCTCACCAAATCAGAAACTATGGTTGTTAAATAAAGTTCGAATCGAGTAAATTATGTCAGTATTAATCAACAAAGACACAAAAATCATCACGCAAGGCATGACGGGTAAAACCGGTACGTTCCACACGGAACAGGCGCTTGCTTATCACAATACAAAAATGGTTGGCGGCGTGACCCCCGGCAAAGGCGGCACGACCCATATCGGCCTGCCTAACTTTGATACGGTTGCCGAAGCCAAGCATGCTACGGGCGCGACAGCCTCTGTTGTCTATGTGCCGCCGCCCTTCGCAGCTGATTCTATCCTTGAGGCCATCGACGCCGAAATGGAATTAATCATCGCGATCACCGAAGGTATTCCTGTGGCAGACATGATCCCCGTTAAGCGCGCTTTGGTAGGCTCTAAATCCCGTCTTATTGGCCCGAACTGCCCAGGCGTTATGACTCCTGACGAATGTAAAATCGGCATCATGCCCGGTAAAATCTTCAAAAAAGGTTCCTGCGGCGTGGTATCACGTTCTGGTACGCTTACATACGAAGCCGTATTCCAAACAACGCAAGTTGGCCTTGGCCAAACAACAGCGATTGGTATTGGCGGCGACCCGATCAACGGTACAAACTTCATCGATTGCCTCGAGCTTTTCCTTCATGATGACGAAACCAAGCAAATCATTATGATCGGCGAAATTGGCGGGTCTGCCGAAGAAGAAGCGGCTGAATATATCGCGCACATGGCGAAAAAAGGCATCAAGAAGCCTATGGTTGGCTTCATCGCGGGCCGTACAGCGCCTCCAGGGCGGACAATGGGCCATGCCGGCGCGATTGTTTCCGGCGGCAAAGGCGGCGCGGAGGACAAGATTGCTGCAATGGAAGCTGCGGGCATTCGTGTTTCTGCTTCCCCTGCTAAGCTTGGCGTGACAATGATGGACCTACTGGGCGCATAAGCTCTGCTGAAAGGCAAAAAACATGGCCGATAAAAGCCGCTCTGAGTATAATCAGGATATGATCGAAACTCTGTTCCTTGACGGCGGCAATGCCGTCTATCTGGAACAGATGCTCGCCCAATATATGGAAAATCCGCACAGTGTGGATAAGAGCTGGCAGGCCTATTTTGCCTCCCTTGGCGAAGACAGTGCCGTCGCCCGTCAAAATGCTGACGGGCCTGTGTGGAAACGCAAAGACTGGCCACTGGATGACCGGAGCGAAAACACGGGCGCCCTAACCGGCGATTGGGCCCCGAGTTCTGAAGGCAGTGTTACAGCTAAGGTTAAAGGACAAATGTCCGGCGCGAGCGAAGACGATATTCGCCGCGCGACAAAAGACAGCCTTCGCGCGCTTATGCTCATCCGCGCTTACCGCGTTCGCGGGCATATGATTGCAGACCTAGACCCTCTTGGTCTGCGCGAGAAAAAAGCGCATCCTGAACTGCAATATGAGAGTTACGGTTTTACGACTTCTGATTTAGACCGCCCGATCTTCATCGACGGCGTTATGGGTCTTGAAACAGCCACGCTGACACAAATCATTGAAATCATGGAGCGGACCTACTGTTCCACTTTCGGCGTGCAGTTCATGCATGTGTCTAACCCTGACGAAAAAGCTTGGATACAGCAGCGTATTGAAGGCCCAGACAAGGAAATTTCCTTTACGCCCGAAGGCCGCAAATCAATCCTAAAAAAGCTTATCGAAGGCGAGTCCTTTGAACAGCTTATCCACAAACGCTACCCTGGCACAAAACGCTTCGGTATTGACGGAGCGGAAAGCACCCTACCCGCACTAGAACAAATCATTAAACGCGGCGGGCAACTTGGCCTGAAAGATATTAATTTCGGCATGCCGCACCGTGGACGCCTCAATGTCATGGCATCGGTCATGCAGAAGCCTTACTCAGCGATTTTTTATGAATTCCTTGGAGGCGTAGCTTCAGGCGCAGCGGACTTCGGTTCTGGCGACGTGAAATACCATCTCGGCGTCTCTGATGACCGCGAGTTTGATGGCAATAACGTTCACTTATCGCTCGCGCCTAACCCGTCTCACCTCGAAGTCGTGTCCCCTGTTGTCATGGGAAAAACCCGCGCGAAACAGCAAATGGCCTCAGGTTCTTACCGCACCGCCAATCCAAAACAGGTCATGGCTGTCATTTTGCACGGCGATAGCGCCTTTGCGGGCCAAGGCGTGGTCATGGAATGTTTCCAGATGTCACAGCTTGCAGGGTACCGCACCGGCGGGACATTGCATGTGATCGTCAACAATCAGATCGGATTTACGACAACACCCGACGAGTATAGCTCTGGACGCTATTGTTCAGATGTGGCCTTCATGGTCGAAGCCCCAGTCTTTCACGTCAACGGCGATGACCCCGAAGCCGTGGTATACGCCGCTCGTGTGGCCACAGAATACCGCCAGAAATTTGGCAAAGACGTCGTGCTCGATATTATTTGTTATCGCCGCTACGGCCACAATGAAGGCGACGATCCCTCCTTCACCCAGCCGCTCATGTATGACGTCATTCGTGATTTACCGTCTACAGCGAAAATTTACGCGGATCGATTGCTTGCAAACGGCACAATCGGCGCAACAGATTATGATACATGGGTCGAAGAGTTTTACGCATTCCTTGATGCAGAGTTTGGCAAAGCCAAAGACTTTAAAACCAAGGAACCTGATTGGCTGGACGGCGTGTGGCAAGGCCTAAGCCTGCCATCCGACACGGACACAAAACGCCAAGGCGATACGTCAGTAAAAATTGAGACCTTAGCCAAAGTCGGCAAAGCTATCACCGCCGTTCCTGAAGGGTTTAATATCCACCGCACGCTCAAACGTATTATTAAAGCCCGCGCAGAGAAAATTAAACAAGGTGCAGATATTGATTGGGGACTCGCGGAACATCTCGCGTTCGGCACCCTCCTGCTTGAAGGCCACCCTGTGCGCCTCTCTGGTCAGGACAGTGAACGCGGCACGTTTTCACAGCGCCAATCCAATTTCATCGACCAAAAAGACGGCCATAAATATGCGCCGCTCAACCACATTCAAGATGACCAAGAATATTATCAAGTTTTGAACTCGCATCTTTCCGAAGAAGCCGTCTTAGGCTTTGATTACGGGTTTTCTACCGCCGCACCGCACGCGCTCACGATATGGGAAGCGCAGTTTGGCGATTTCGCAAACGGCGCGCAGGTCATGGTCGATCAATTCATCAGCTCGGCCGAGCAAAAATGGCTACGCATGTCTGGGCTCGTTATGCTGCTCCCGCATGGTTATGAGGGACAAGGACCAGAGCATTCGTCTGCCCGTCTCGA
The DNA here is from genome assembly GCA_051252005.1 of Alphaproteobacteria bacterium. GTDB lineage: Bacteria > Pseudomonadota > Alphaproteobacteria > Caulobacterales > Maricaulaceae > JACOMS01. The sequence continues at coordinate 103,522 of JBPOEZ010000008.1, forward strand.
ACGCTATCTACAAATGTGCGCCGAAGATAATATGCAGGTCGTCAATGTTTCGACGCCGGCTAATTACTTCCACGTCTTGCGCCGCCAAATCCACCGCAAGTTCCGCAAGCCGCTTATCGTAATGACGCCGAAGAGTTTGCTGCGAGCCAAGCGCTGCGTTTCGACGTTCGAGGAAATGGGCCCTGGCTCATGCTTTCACCGCGTCTTATGGGACGACGCGCAATATAACCCGCAAGACGGCGAGGTCCGGCTTGTGGCTGACAGTAAAATCAAGCGCGTGATCATGTGCTCTGGTAAAGTCTATTACGACCTCTTCGAAGAGCGGGAACGCCTTGGCCGTGATGATGTCTACTTATTACGCGTTGAACAGCTTCATCCCTACCCCCGTTCAGCCATGGCCGAAGAACTTCAGCGCTTTAAAAACGCCGAAATGATCTGGTGCCAAGAAGAGCCGAAGAATATGGGCGCATGGAGCTTCATTGAACCCTTCCTTGAAGAAAGCCTGATCGAACTGGGTGCAAAACACACGCGGCCTACCTATATTGGCCGTAAAGCTAGCGCCTCGACAGCGACAGGCGTAGCGGCTAAACATAAAGCCGAACAACAAGCGATCTTAGACCAAGCTTTTGAGAAATAGAGAACAGACATGACAGATATTAAAGTCCCCAATGTTGGCGAAAGCGTTAGCGAAGTCACGATCGCCACATGGTTCAAACAGCCCGGCGACGCCGTCAAAAAAGACGAAGCTTTGGTTGAGCTTGAAACCGATAAAGCCGCGCAAGAACTCGTCGCGCCAGAAGACGGCGTGCTTGACGAAATCATCGTGCCAGAAGGCGAAAACGCAGCCGTTGGCGCGCTTATTGCCCGCATGACAGCTGGCGGAACAGGCAAAGCCTCTTCGTCTGAAGAAAAACCTGCGGCTGAACCGATTGCTCAGGCCGCTCCGGAAACGACGAAAAGCGCTCCGGCAGGGGAAACAGGCGGCACGCAAATGCCGTCCGCCCAGCGCGTGATCAAAGAAAACAACCTCGACGCCAATAGCATTGCTGGCACTGGCAAAGATGGCCGTATCACTAAAGGTGACGCGCTCGCTGCCAAGGCAAATCCGGCCCCAGCTCCGAAAGCTGCCGTTCCCTCTGCGCCGCGCGCTGATCATCCGCGCGAAGAGCGCGTGCGCATGTCTCGCATCCGCCAAACGATTGCTCGCCGCCTTAAAGACGCGCAAGACACAGCGGCTATGCTGACGACCTATAACGAAGCCGACATGAGTAACATCATGGCGATGCGTAGCCAATACAAAGAGGTTTTCCAGAAGAAACACGGCATCAAGCTCGGTTTCATGAGCTTCTTCGTCAAAGCCTGCGTACAGGCGCTCAAGGACGTTCCTTCTGTGAACGCCGAAATTGACGGCACTGACATTATTTACAAAAACTACTACGATATTTCCATTGCTGTCGGCACAGATAAAGGCCTTGTTGTCCCTGTGCTCCGCGATAGCGACACGCTCTCGCTCGGCGGTATCGAAAAGGGCATTTCCGCGCTTGGCGCAAAAGCTCGCGACGGCGCTCTGACCATGGATGATATGATGGGCGGCACGTTCACCATTTCAAACGGCGGCGTCTATGGCTCCCTGATGAGCTCGCCAATCCTAAACCCGCCGCAGTCCGGTATTTTAGGCATGCACAAGATCGAGAAACGCGCAGTTGTGGTCGATGACGAAATCGTCATCCGCCCGATGATGTATCTGGCGCTATCTTACGATCACCGTATCGTTGACGGCAAAGAAGCTGTGACGTTCCTTGTCCGTGTAAAAGAATGCCTAGAAGATCCAGAGCGTCTGTTGCTGGATATTTAAATCAAGCTGTCACCCCGGCCGCCGCGCCGGGGCCTCGAGAGGTAAGACCCGAACTCTTTAACTGCAAGATCCCGGATCAAGTCCAGGATGACTCTTTTGGTTGACTCGTAGAAACTGAGCAGCCTAAATCTTCTGATCGTACTCGCCGATTTCATCATACTTCGCGAGCCGCGCTTCAATCTCTCTAAACATACCTGTCTTATTCTCTTCCGAGACGGGGCTTTCGACGACGACAACGAGGTTGGGCGTATTGGAACTGGCGCGCACGAGGCCCCATGTGCCGTCCTCTAATGTGAGGCGCACGCCGTTGACAGTATTCACATCAACGATGCTCATCCCCACAATTTTATCGCCTGCTGTAAACGCGGCTTCATATTCAGCGATTACGCGGTCAACCACGCCGTATTTTTCCTCGTCCGAACAGTAAGGGCTCATAGTCGGGCTACCCCATGTTTTAGGCAGAGCGCGGCGTAGGTCGGCCATGCTTTTTCCGGGATTTCGGTCAAGCATTTGCAGGACAGCAATGGCCGAAACAAAGCCGCAATCATAGCCGCGCCCAATGGGGGCGTTGAAGAAATAATGTCCGGACTTTTCGAAACCTACGAGGGCATTCAGTTCCTTGGAGCGGCGCTTAATATAGCTATGCCCTGTTTTGTAATAATCCGTTTTCGCGCCGTTCTCGATGAGGACAGGATCAGTCAAAAACAATCCTGTTGATTTCACATCGGCCACAAACTGCGCGTTAGGATAGAGCGCGGACAGATCCCTCGCAAGCATCACGCCGACCTTATCGGCGAATATTTCTTCGCCTTCATTATCAACAACGCCGCAGCGGTCGCCGTCGCCGTCAAAGCCGAGCGCCACATCCGCGTTGTGCTCTAGGCACGCATCGCGCATGGCGTGAAGCATTTTCATGTCTTCGGGGTTCGGGTTATAATTCGGGAAAGTGTAGTCGAGATCACATTCGACGGGAACAACCTCTGCGCCAACGGCCCGCAGCACTTCTTCGGCAAATGCCCCCGCTGTGCCGTTACCGCAAGCGGCGACGACTTTGATCTTGTTTTTAAGTTTCACACCTTTGATAAGGTCAGCAATATAGGCTTCGCGCACACCATCGACATATTTATAGGAGCCGCCAGAACGCCGCTTTGACTGGCCTTCGAGCACGATCTCTTTGAGGCGGCTCATTTCGTCTGGGCCAAAGGTCAGCGGCGGCTCTATGCCCATTTTCACACCTGTCCAGCCATTATTATTATGGCTGGCCGTCACCATCGCAACGCCTGGGCAATCGAGATGGAACTGCGCAAAATATGCCATAGGAGAAAGCGCAAGGCCGATGTCTAAGACTTCAATGCCTGCATTCATCAAGCCCAAAATGAGCGCCTGTTTAATCGAAAGAGAGTAATGTCGGAAATCATGCCCGACGGCAATTTTTGGTGGCACGCCGCGCTCATACATCAAGGTCCCGAGACCTTCACCGAGCGCCTGTACGCCGTATAGGTTCAGATCAGGGTCTTTCTCATGTCCCGGAATCCCAAACCACCAGCGCGCATCATATTCACGAAACCCCGTAGGTTTCACAAGAGCGTGGGTTTCAAACTCAATCGTATTGGGTTTGATGGCGTGCAGGGGCTTACGGGTCATGTTTTTATCGTCCGAGGTTGGTTCATTACCCGGCCCGTATAGATAATAAGTTTTAAATTTGTGTGATAGGCACGGATCGCTCATTCAGCGCTCACATCAACCCAGCGCGGAGAAAGTCGTGCAGATGAACAATGCCGACAGCGCGGTCACTTTCTATCACGAACATTTGCATAATTTTACTGCTTCCGCTTGTCATGCGCCGCAGGACATCAGCAGCAAGCTCGCTTTGGCCGGCAGTTTTCGGCTCACGCGTCATGATGTCGGAGACGGATTTTGACGATAAATCACCCGAGAGGTTACGGCGAATATCACCGTCAGTGATGATGCCGATGAATTTTTCAGCTTCGGTTACGCCGACACAGCCAAAGCCTTTATGGCTCATGATTTCCAACGCCGATTGCATCGATGTTTGCAAATCCACCAAAGGCAGCCGTTCGCCTTTGTGCATGAGGTCGGCAATCGTCGCGAGGGACGCGCCAAGCGCTCCTCCCGGATGGTAAGTTTTAAAGTCTGTCGCCGTAAAGCCTTTGGCCTCAAGCAACGCCACGGATAGCGCGTCGCCGAGCGCGATTTGCAGTGTTGTTGACGTGGTCGGCGCGCGGGTTTCAGCGCAGGCTTCGGGCGCGTCAGGGAGCAGCAGAAGATGGTCAGAGGCGCGGCCAAGCGCGCTATCTTTTTGGGCCGTCATGCCAATAAGAGGAATAGAGAAGCGGCGGCAATAGCCGATAACATCTGCAAGCTCTTTGGTTTCGCCCGAGCGGGACAGCGCGATCACTGCGTCGCCTTTTGCGATCATACCCATATCCCCGTGGCTGGCCTCTGTGGGGTGGACATAGAGCGACGAACTGCCGGTTGAGGCCATAGTCGCGGCAATTTTACGGGCCACATGGCCGCTTTTACCAACGCCGACGAGTATGATCCGCCCTTTGAGGGTTGTTAGCAAATCCACGACAGCGTCAAAGCTTTCGGAGAGATCGCTTGAGAGCGCCTCAAGCGCGTCAATTTCAATTCTTAAGACCCTGCGGGCGGATTTTATATGTTGGCTCATAGTGAAGGCTTACCAGATAAATCGGTGGTGTGTATATTCGGAACATCGCGGCGTACGACTTTTACAGGCGATACAGCGAGGGCTTTGAAAAATAAAAACGGCGAAATTGTTCGTGTTTTTTGCACGGCTTTTCGGGCGCGCCAAATGCGCGGCAGACCTTTGAGACCCTCTTTTAAGCCGCGCCATGTCGGGGCAAACCGTCCAGGCCTAAATGCGGCCCAAAATAGCATAGCCAAATTGAGGGCGATATGAGCAGGCAGGAAAAGCCAAAACAGTATACTCGGCATATTTTTGACAAACGTCCATATGCGGTTACGCGTCCCGTGATAGACAGCGAAATCAGACGCCCGCCCCGAAATGCCGGAGCTGACATGGTCAATGATAGCCTCTGCTGATTGCACGCAAACGCCTCCCGCTAGCCGCATGCGAAACGCCATATCGACATCTTCGTGGTAACAAAAGAAACTCTCATCAAATCCGCCAAGACGCAAGAATGTTTCGCGGTGATAAAACGCTCCCGCGCCGCACGGGCCAAAAGCTTCGCTGCGCTCTACGTCTCGTGTTTGCAGGCCAAATCCGGCGCGCCATGCGAGGCCCGTAAAATGGTAGAAATCCCCTAAGCCATCAAACCGGTCCGGCTCTAACGCGAGATATTGCGTTGAGCCGACCATGGTGATGTTGGGGGCAGTAATTTCTTCGAAAGCCTTTTCGAGCCAATCGGGCCGTGCAAACGCATCCGGATTGAGAAGCGCGAGCCAAGGCGCGCGAGCCTTTTTCGCCGCCAAGTTATTCGCGACCGCAAAACCTAGGTTCTCTCCGGCCATGATAGTTTCAAAGCGTGCATCCAGATCTGACAATCCCTCCATGGATCCATCGGATGAGCCATTATCGACGATAAAACACTCAAAGTCAGCCAGCGTTTGATCCGCCAAAGAGCGTGCAGATTTCGCAAGCCATTCCCCGCCATTATAATTGACGATGATGACGGAAACTTTAGGTATGTCCGGCGACTGGGAGATAGAGACCTCATTGGAGTTGGCTATGCCTAACCCTCTGATAGGCCTGAAATTTTAGAATTTCAACGTGTGTTATAACCTATGACTATCTCAAAAAAAAGCCCCGCCGGTTAAGGCGAGACTTTCAAGGTGAAACGTAGAGCGCCTATTCTAAAGCATCTTTGATATCGCCGACTGTTTTTTGGGCTTTCCCTTTAGCTTGCTGGGCTTTGCCCTTCAGCTCAAGCGACTTATCGTCCAAAGCTTTGCCGGCTTTTTCTTTGGCTTTACCGGCGAGCTTATTAGCGGCGCCTTTTACATGTTCACTTTCCATAATATTCTCCTTCTATGTGGTACATTTATAAAACGTGCTGGCAGCCAGATCGTTCCACAAAAAAGCAGACAGGGCTCGCCGAACACATAAGGATATAAATAATTCTTTATATGATGTTGACGCTATAAGCTTAGCCGCCTATAGGACAGAAAAACGCGCCCCCTTTTAGGGAGCGCTATATCCGCTTGCGGGCGGCAATAAGGAACAGGTTCATGAGCGCACAAGATTACATAGTCAAAGACATCTCCCTCGCAGAATATGGCCGCAAGGAACTCGACATTGCAGAAACAGAAATGCCGGGCCTTATGGCGCTGCGTGAAGAGTTTGGCGAAAGCAAACCTCTTAAAGGCGCGCGGATCGTTGGCTCGCTTCATATGACTATTCAAACGGCGGTTTTGATTGAAACGCTCACGGCTGTCGGTGCAGATGTACGCTGGGCCTCCTGTAATATTTTCTCTACCCAAGACCATGCAGCGGCTGCGATCGCGGCCTCTGGCGTGCCTGTCTTTGCCATTAAAGGTCAGTCACTCGAAGAGCATTGGGATTATCTTGATAAGTCCTTCCTTTTTGAAGACGGCCCGAACATCATCCTCGATGACGGCGGCGACGCAACGCTTTACATCCTTATCGGCGCGCGCGTCGAAGCCGGAGAAACGGATCTCATCGAAGGCGAGCCGAGTTCAGAAGAAGAAGCGGCTATTTTCGCGCAAGTTAAAAAGCGTATGGCAGCTAGCCCTGGCTGGTTCACAAAAATGCGTGACCAAATCGTTGGCGTCTCCGAAGAAACAACAACAGGCGTTCACCGCCTTTACGAATTGATGGAAGCAGGCCAACTGCCTTTCCCTGCCATTAACGTGAACGACTCCGTTACGAAATCAAAGTTCGACAATAAATATGGCTGTAAAGAGAGCCTAGTCGATGGCATCCGCCGCGCGACGGACACAATGATGGCCGGTAAAACCGCCGTTGTTCTCGGTTACGGCGATGTAGGCAAAGGGTCTGCCGCGTCCCTAAAAGGCGCAGGTGCTCGTGTTAAAGTCACTGAAGTCGACCCAATTTGCGCGCTCCAAGCCGCGATGGACGGCTTCGAAGTCACAACTCTCGAAGACGCCGTTGAGACCGCAGACATTTTTGTCACGACCACAGGCAATAAAGACGTGATCCGTCTTGAGCACATGCGCGCCATGAAGGACATGGCGATCGTCGGCAATATTGGCCACTTCGACAATGAAATTCAGGTTGCAGCTTTAAACAACATGCAGTGGACCAACATCAAAGACCAAGTCGACATGGTAACATTCCCAGGCGGAAACAGGATGATCCTTCTATCTCAAGGACGCCTGCTTAACCTTGGCAACGCCACAGGTCACCCATCCTTTGTGATGTCTGCTTCGTTCACAAACCAAGTCCTAGCCCAAATCGAGCTTTGGGAAGACGCTCATGCCAAAACGAAAAAGTATGAGAACAAAGTCTACATGCTTCCGAAACATTTGGACGAGAAAGTCGCGCGGCTTCACCTAGAGAAAATCGGCGTGAAGCTCACGCAAATGAGCAAAGAGCAAGCCGATTATATTGGCGTTTCGCAAGACGGGCCCTTCAAGCCTGAACATTACCGTTACTAAGACTGGAGCCTTCCATGAGCCGCAAGTCATACGAATTTACATCTGAATCCGTCTCGGAAGGTCATCCAGACAAAGTCTCTGACCGCATTTCAGACGAAATTGTCGATCTTTTCTACCGCGAATCTGTTGCGGACGGTATGAGCCCGTGGGATGTACGCGTTGCAGCGGAAACCCTGACAACGACGAATAAAGTCGTGATCGCGGGCGAGACGCGCGGCACAGATAAAATCACCCATGACATGATCATTGACCGCGCCCGCGCGGCGATCAAAGACATTGGCTACGAGCAAGATGGTTTTCACTGGAAGACCGCCGATGTAGACGTTCTTTTGCACGCGCAATCCGTTGATATTGCCCAAGGCGTAGATAGCGGCACAGGCCTTCACATGGAAGAAGGCGCTGGAGACCAAGGCATTATGTTCGGCTATGCCTGTTCTGATACGCCCGAGTTAATGCCTGCGCCTGTTCATTACAGTCACAAGATATTAGAGCGCCTTGCCCGCGCCCGTAAGCAAGAAGGCATCAGCCAGCTTGGCCCAGACAGTAAATCACAAGTCACCGTTCGCTATGATAATGGACGGCCCGTAGAGGCTACATCAATTGTCCTATCTACGCAGCATCTTGATGCCAGCATGGACTCTGCTGATGTTGCGGAACTTGTTAAGCCTTATATCTTTGAAGTCATGCCTGATGGCTGGATCACAGATAATACGAAGTGGCACATCAACCCAACGGGTAAGTTCGTCATTGGCGGGCCGGACGGAGACGCGGGCCTTACAGGGCGTAAAATCATCGTCGATACTTACGGCGGCATGGCCCCACATGGGGGCGGTGCATTCTCAGGTAAAGATCCAACGAAAGTTGACCGCTCAGCCGCTTACGCCACGCGCTATCTCGCGAAGAACATTGTTGCTGCTGGCATCGCGCCTTGGGTCGATATCCAAGTCTCCTATGCCATTGGCGTGGCGCAGCCTACGTCGATTTATGTTAATGTAGACGATAATAACCCCATCCAAGGCGACGCGATTGAACGCGCCATCCGTAAAGCTATGGATTTGACTCCGCGCGGTATACGCTCCCATTTGAACCTTAACCAAGCGATCTACGCGCGTACGGCGGCCTATGGTCACTTTGGACGCACACCAGATAATGATGGAGGGTTCTCGTGGGAACGGACAGATTTAGTGGATGAGCTCAAATCCGCGCTCTAAAAACGCCTCAACTAACGAGTTTTGAATAACGCCAAGACCTCTATCTTGGCGGGAGCTCGCCTATTTTGCCCTTAAAAATCATTGAACTATCAAGCATTCCTTAATGAGTCCGCGTAAGAATGTACCGCGTACTTCCCATTAACACCTCTCCGGAGGTGCTGAGCAACATAATCCAGTTGGCGTTTGATGACTAACTCTGAGACAGCAGACCTCCAGGAAATTATGGAGGAAAAAAAGCGAATAGAAATCGGCGGACAGTTTCGCTGGTTCCATTGGCTGATTCTATCCGCATCTTTTATTTTGACTCTCGCCGCTTGGTACATCGCAAAGTCTCAAAATGACGAACAAATCAAAGCTCAGTTTGAACGTGAAAGTTCACAAGCGATAGATCTTGTCTCAGAACGTATGAAAAAATATGAAGACACGCTCGCAAGCGCGGTCGCCTTCCTGGGCACACAAGGTGACTATACAGACATACACACATGGAAAGCTTATAGTGACGCTCTGGATATTGAGAATAAATATCCCGGCATTAACGGAATAGGAATCATCCACAACATCAAGCCCGAGCAACTTCAAGATTACCTGAGTCACATGCGACGGAACCGCCCGGATTTTAATATTCATCCCCCTCATGGGGAAAACGAATTTTTCCCCATTACAAATATTGAACCCGTTGAGACAAATAGTGAAGCTGTAGGCCTAGACATAGCGCATGAAGCCAATCGTTATAACGCAGCACGAAAGTCGCGGGATACAGGCCAGCCACAGATCACAGGCCCGATCATCCTCGTACAAGATGCTAAAAAAACGCCTGGGTTTTTATTCTACATTCCACTTTATGAAGACCCACAACCATTCACCACAATACAAAGGCGAGAAACGCTTACCGCCCTCGTTTACGCACCGTTCATTTTTAGCAAGCTCATGGATGGCACACTCGACAATGAAAATCGCCACGTTGGCCTTAAAATCACGGATGGGGAACATATACTTTTTAATGAAAACTATGATGGTGCGCCTGATTATGACAACAATCCGCTCTTTAGTAGCACCCACTCAATTTACATGTATGGTCGTCAATGGGCGTTCAATATACGTTCAACAGAGTCTTTCCGAACCGCAAATGCGAACATTTTGCCGCAAATTATTCTCTTTACGGGTATCATCATAAATATTTTAATCTTTGGAATATTTCTTCTTCTAGCGCGGTCCAATCGCCGAGCCGTAACGTTCGCGTCTAACCTTGCCAATGCCCACGAAGACAAAGCCGCAAGGTTGTCAGACGTCATTGATAATGCCGTTGACGGCCTTATGACCGTGAGTGCTACTGGCGAAATAAAAACATTCAACAAAGCGTGCGCGGATATGTTCGGATATAAATCCGACTTAATTATCGGAAATAAAATTGCAAAGCTCATTCCCGGATTGACGTTTCATGATCTCTCAGCAACCAATCACACCAAAGAGGTGAAAGCTAAGCGGCTAAGCGGCCGCGAGTTTCCGGCAGAACTTTCCGCAAATACGCTGAACATTCATGGCCGCGAAATATACAGTATTATTATTCGGGATATTTCAAAGCGTAAGCAAGACGAGTCTGTTATTCGAAAAGCCATGTCAGAGCTTGAACAATCTAATGCCGATTTAGAAAAGTTTGCCTACGTGGCCTCCCATGACCTTAAGTCTCCTCTGCGCGCGATTGATAATCTTAGCCTTTGGCTAGAAGAAGACATTGGGGATCAACTAGACCCAGAGAATAAAGACCGCTTGAATATGCTGCGGGGACGCGTGGTTAGAATGGAAAATCTTTTAGATGACCTACTCAATTATTCACGCGCGACTGAGGGAGACCACCAAGCAGAACCTGTGTCTGCGGCCTCTCTCGTGCAAACGCTTAATGAAACGCTCCATTTACCGTCAGGCTTCACTCTCAATGCGGCGCAAGAGATGTCAACGATCACAGTTTCCAAAATGCCGCTTCAGCACGTACTTCATAACATTATCAGCAATTCGATTAAACATCATGATAAAAGCTCAGGCCGAATAGACGTAAGCGTTACAGAAAAAGGCAACAGGTTTGAATTCACGGTCAAAGATGACGGACCAGGAATACCTCCCGCATTTCATGAGCAAATTTTTACAATGTTCCAAACCTTAAAACCCCGAGACGAGGTTGAAGGCAGCGGTATGGGCTTGGCGATTGTTAAAAAAATCGTGAACCGATACGGTGGAACCATTCGTGTCGTATCAGAGCTTGGCCACGGGGCCAGCTTCATATTCACATGGCCCAAAATTGGCTTTGAAGCCCTTAATGAAGGCTCAGTGATGCCGCAGAGGCTTGAAAGCCTATTCAGGTAGATTTTCACTTAAAAAACGCTCAATATTCCCACCCATGACTTTGCGAATAGTGCGCTCTGGCACCCCTGCTTTTAAAAGCTCATGCGTAATTGCTGCAAGTTCGGATGTATCGAGCGCCGTAGTCACCGTGCCGTCAAAATCTGACCCCAAACCAACGGCGTCTTCACCTAGCAAGTCAACAGCAGCCACAATCGTCGCCGCTATACCTTTGGGAGAAATATCACAAATCGCTCCGTCAAAGTAACCAATGCCGATAACACCTCCGCGCCTTGCAATCTCTATAAGAATATCATCTGGCATATTCCGGTTCATCGTCCGCGGGCAATAGCTCGCAAGACCACCGTGAGAAATAAGGATAGGCTCCGGCGTGAGCGCCAAAACATCCCGGACGACGGCTTCTGAGGAATGAGCCACATCGACCATAATATCCATGGCCTGCATTTTCAGAACGGCTTCACGGCCAAAATCCGTTAGCCCGCCTTTCGTACGGCCATGCAAAGACCCGCCTAAGCGGTTATCAAAGAAATGTTGCAGCCCCATCATGCGGTAGCCTTCATCATAAAGCCTATCAATATTCTCAAGCTTGCCTTCAAGCGGGTGCGACCCTTCCGTAGCGAGAACGCCCAGAAGCATCCCAGTGTCTCGCTCTAAGTCAGATTTGCTTCGTACAATTTTCAAATTGTTTTTAGAGCGCTTCTCAACTTTCTGAAGACGTTGTGCTTGATAAGCCGCACGCTCATAAATCGAATCCCACGTTCGTAGAGGCCAAAGTTGAACCTTGGCTAAGAGAGCGATATCATCCGGCGCATCAGCGCTATTGCCGTCAAAATTGAGCCCGCGAGGCGATTTTGTAACAGCGGAAAAAATTTGAATGTCAACGCCGCCATCTCTCAGCCTCGGTAGATCCACATGCCCGCGATCATAACGTTTCTCCGGGTTTCTCCGCCATAAAAGCGCGTCCGCATGCAAATCACCAACCGTAAGGGTATCATGTAAAGTCTGAGCCTCTGCTGACACGGGATAAGGCGCATGATCTGTTACAACGTTCATACCGCGGTCAACAGCCGGAACCTCGACCACCAAAAACCATCCCCCGCCAAGGAGAACAACCGCAACAATGAGCCCTAAAAAACCTTTGATAAAACGCTTCATACTTTCCCCCGATTGGCCAAACTCTCTCTTGTCATAGCATCCTATTTTGAAAAATCCATCCACAACAAACTATAGAGATCAAGTCCGCATACCTTGCATAAAAGCCCACTAATTTTTAATCTGCGCCAAATTTACCATAACGAGGATAATGCCATGATGAGCGAAAGTGAACGCGCCGACACAATGGGTCAGGCGACACGTGAAAAGCTAAAGCAGTTTATTGCGCGGATCGAACGCCTCGAAGCCGAGAAGGCCGAATTGGCAGCAGATATTCGCGAAGTGTATGCAGAAGTCAAATCATTCGGCTTTGACAATAAAGTCCTCCGCAAAGTAATCTCTATGCGGAAAATGGAAGCCCATGAGCGCGCCGAACAAGAAGCTCTGCTTGACCTCTATATGGAAGCGATTGACGAATAGTTTCGTCTGCAAAGGCCGTAATAACCGATAAAGTTACGGCCTAATGCCCTGCTGGCTCTGCGTTGGGGGCAAGCACAAAAAGCTGATCACAATATTTGCATTCAACCTGTGTTCCCTGGCCCATATCAAGCCATGTTTTCGGATGACCCAGCGCCCCGCCGCCGCCGTCACAGGCCACGCGTGTTGTGCTAACGATAATAGCGTCTTCAGGTGTAACGGCCGCGTTTGACATTTGAGTCTCTTTGCATAATGAGTTGTTGCGTAAGAGATAAGCGAGCTACCGCGCCGCGTCAATTCTTGTTAGGCTGAATATGAGCGATATACCCGCAATCGAGATTAAAGGTCTGCAAAAGACCTATAAGAAAACCCGCAAGTCAGAAGCCAAAACCGCCTTGAAAGGCGTTGACCTTGTCGTTCCGCGTGGATCCATCTTTGGCCTCTTGGGGCCGAACGGCGCGGGCAAGTCGACCCTGATCAATATTCTTGCAGGGCTTGTCGTCAAGTCAGGCGGCGAAGCCAAAATTTGCGGTTACGACATCGACACACAGACGCGGCAAGCCCGCGCCTCCATCGGCGTAGTCCCGCAGGAAATTGCTATGGACGTGTTCTTCACGCCTTTCCAAGCCTTGGAACTGCAAGCTGGTTATTACGGTGTCCCAAAAGCTGAACGCCGTACCGAAGAAATATTAAAAGCTCTTGGGCTTTTTGATAAACGCGACGCCTATGTTCGGCAACTTTCAGGCGGTATGAAACGGCGTCTACTCATAGGCAAAGCCCTAGTGCACAATCCGCCTGTGCTTATTCTCGACGAGCCCACTGCGGGTGTGGATATCGAACTGCGCCGCCAAATGTGGGATTATGTGCAGGAACTTCATGCGCGCGGCACCACCATCATCTTGACCACGCATTACCTCGAAGAAGCCGAAGCCCTCTGTGACCGTATCGCGATTATTCACAACGGCGAAATTACAGCGAACGAAGAAAAGTCCGTCATGCTCTCCCGCCTTGATAAGCGCACCTTAGTGATTACGCCCATAGAGAAAATCGACGCCGTACCCGAAAGCTTGAAAAACTTAAACGCAACGCTTTTAGACAGCGGCGCACTCTCGATCAATTACCGCAGCGGTAAAGACTCGATCTCCGGCATGCTAAATCAAGTCAAAGCGTCGGGGCTATCCATCGCCGACCTGCGCACCGAAGAACCCGACCTAGAAGACGTGTTCATGGCTCTGACCTATGACCGCGATTAAGCGGATTTACGCCCATTCAAGAGCCAGTAGGCTAGTCCCGTAAAACTCAGGAGCAATCCGGTGATTGCAGCGGCCAAATAGGTGAAAAATTTCAAGACCGTAAGAACCCCAGCGATCGAGCCTAGCACCTCTGATCCTGTGGCGAGGGTCAGGGCGAGGAAACTGTCTTCCGCGAAATCCGTAAGTAGGAAGGCAATCGGCAAGAAAAACAAGAGCGGCCAGACGGGGCTTTTGAGCGGTAGCCTACGAATGCCGAACGCAATCAACGCCTCAAATACAAGCGCGGCTAAAATCATATTGGGGATATCAAAAACCAGAGAAATATATTTCGCCTTCCGCCCTGATGCGTCCAATTGCGAAAAAGTCTCGACGGCTTGCGCGCCTGTATAAAATCCGCGCTCTTCCAACGGCAAACCCGGCGCGAGGGTTTCTAAAACGCTATAAGGCCCTAGGGTCACATACCATGTGGAATAAGCCATCATGAGCGCAATAAGCGCCAGTGTTCTCCAACCCATAAATTTATGAAAAGGTGACTGCGAGTAATCCATAACGCAGAATGCCGCCTCTGACACATATTGTCAAAGGCGGCACTCAAATTTACGTTCAAAAGAGTAGTAGGCCTAAGCGTGCTCGCCCACCCACTCCGCTAATTTACGCTTCGTCATCGCGCCGACTTTCGTCGCAACAACTTGCCCGTCCTTAAAGATCATCATGGTCGGAATACCGCGGACATGAAATTTCGCAGCGATTTCTGGGTCTTCTTCAATATTGATTTTTGCGACTTTCATCTTGCCGTCAAACTCGTCAGAAATTTCCTCAAGTGCCGGAGCGATTTGCTTACAAGGCGCGCAATATCCGGCCCAAAAATCAACTAAGACTGGGGTGTTTGATCCGATAACGTCAGCATTAAAACTGTCATCTGTGACTTTTACGCTCGCCATATTCATTCTCCATAACATTTCGATGAGATTCGATGTGACACATTAGGTAGGAAGCCCGTCAATAAGCGTCAAGGCCGCATCGAGGCGTTTTGTGTCCAAGGTCATTAAAAATGGGCCGTCCGTCCATAAAAGCGCGCAAATGATTTCGCGGCCCGGGTAAATGTCTTTCGCAAGCTCGCGGTACGCTGCCATTTGGCCCCAATAAATCTCCGGAACATCGGCCTGATCGGTTGGCGGCGGGCGGTTGGATTTATAATCGACGATATAGACCTTATCGTCTGTCACCGCGAGGCGGTCAATTTGGGCGTTGAGATAAAGTCCTTCCGGCAACGCCCCGCCTCGCCCAGCTAAAGACACTTCTGCTTGGCTTCCGAGCGCAAAGAAAGGTGCAAACTCCGGCGCATCCAGTACCTTAAAGACTTCGTCTTTGATTTGGGCGCGCTGCGCCTCCGCCAAGTCCTGATAGCTATCCAATAGCGCAGTGGCAGCAGCGGCGCGGCGATCTAGCGGCAACTCTGGCAAGATTTCGAGAAGGCGGTGAAT
The DNA here is from genome assembly GCA_051252005.1 of Alphaproteobacteria bacterium. Classification (GTDB taxonomy): domain Bacteria; phylum Pseudomonadota; class Alphaproteobacteria; order Caulobacterales; family Maricaulaceae; genus JACOMS01. The sequence goes on from JBPOEZ010000008.1 coordinate 118,892, forward strand.
GATATTCCCGCGTAGAAAACGGTCAGGGCCTGCGGCGGTGCCAAACAAGAGCGGTGAACGGACGGGCATGTCCTTTTGCGGCGCAGGGGCGAGCAGATGAGACGGGGTGACATGAGCTGGCCCCACCTGTTCTTTTTCCGCTTTAATATGCGCCCATGACGGCAAGGTCGCTGTATCCCGAGCGGCTACACCGTCTGCGCCCTTCGGCGTAAGAGGCAAGTTTCCATACCGTAACCCGTCTCCGAAGGACATCTCGAAGCTCTCTGCTTCTAGCCCTTCTAAGGCCGCGCGAACCTCGGCGTGCCAGCATCCATCAGTATAGCCTTTGCCGTTTCTATGCCCGCTCTCGAACCCGCAAACAATCAAACGTGATTCCGCCCGCGTCATGGCCACGTAAAGCAGCCGCATATATTCTTCGAGCTCGCGGAGCTTTATCGCGTCTTTCAGAGGCTGCAATATGTCCGGCGTTGTGTCAGCGCTCGGCAAATAAGCAAAGCCCTCCCCGACCGCGACAAGGCCCGAACCGCTACGGCCTGACGGCGTTTGTGTCGTATCTGGCAAAAAGACCACGGGCGCTTCGAGGCCCTTCGCGCCGTGTACAGTCATCACACGGACCTCACCGGAAGCCGCGTCCATTTCGCGTTTAATATCCTGATCATCACCAATGAAGGATTGCACGAAATGTTGAAGCGACGGCGCGCCGCGTCTTTGGTGGGCCAGCGCGCGGGCTAGAAAGGCTTCGAGTACATCCTTGGCTTCTACTCCGAGACGCGCGTAAATGTTTTTAAGCAGACTACCGCCCGTCCGGCTTTGCATATCGAGCACGCGTGCATAAAACTCATAGGGTGCGTAAGTATGGGAAAACTTCAAAATTTTCTCAAGGTCAGCAACCGCTGCACGCGCTTTATCGAAAGTTTGCGCCCTCAGAGATTGCCATAGAGATAATTTCCCGCGCCGCTTCGCTGTCTGAAATAGCTCGTCTTCGGTGAACCCGAATAGAGGACTCTTCAGCGCTTCCGCGAGTGATAAATCATCAGACGGCAAAAGCGTAAACCGCGAGAGCGCGAGCATATCCTTTACGGCCATAGAGTCTTTTAAGACTAGACGGTCAGCCCCCGCCACGGGAATGCCAAGCGTTTTCATATTGCGGATAACGGCGTCAAAAAAATCATTACGGCGCCGCACAAGGATAAGAATATCTTCGGCGCGCATGCGGCGCGTTCGGCCTAGTTTGCGGTCAAATATTGGTTCACCGCTCTTGAGCCATCCAGCAATTGTCTCTGCAATCGTGCGGGCAAGTTTTTCGCGCGGACTAGATTGATCGAGAGAGTCCACAGGAGCAAAGTCCCACGGGATTTCTTCTGGCGTCTCTTCCGGCCTGGGCGCGAGAGGCCAAAGCTCAACAAGCCCTCCGTCCCGGCGAAAGGCCGTGTGTCCCGCTTCGAATGAACCTTCGCTCAGAGGGTCAAGGTTAAACATGCGCTGAATGCCTTTTTGGTCGACAAACACAGCGTCAACAACCCGCAACACATCAGGCGATGACCGGAATGACATGCCCATGGTCACGGCTTCGTTTATATTGTCGCCGACATAATCTCGGATACGCTTAATGAACTGCTCTGGCCGAGCGCCTTGGAAGGAATAAATGGATTGTTTCTCATCCCCGACCGCAAAGAATGTCTTCGGCTTATCCATTGGCCATTCAGGGTCAGGCAGCGCAAACCCGTCTTTTAGAGCGTCAATAATTGTCCATTGATCAGGCGCAGTATCTTGCGCTTCGTCCACCAATATATGGCCAATCCCGCCGTCGAGTTTATACCGCACCCATTCGGCAGCTTCGCTATTAATCAGCAGCTTTCTGACGAGATTAATTTGGTCATCAAAATCAAGCCAGCGCCGCGCCCGCTTAGCAGCTTCGTAGCGCGCGGCATAGTCTCTGGCGATAATGAAAACCGAACGGGTCATCTCTAGGCACGTCGCTGACACAATTTTTTGAACGCACGCTAAGACCCGTAAAGCTTCGTCTGTCGGGTCCATTTTACTGGTGCCGAAAAAATCCTGCGCGGCTGGCGGCGCGCTCAGCGTAATCACTGATTTTCGAAGCGCACCTTTTTGTGTCAAGATAATGCCCGCATAGGCTTTAAAGGCGGCGGTGGGATCAGGTTCAGTCAATGCGGCTAACATCGCATTCGCTTTCTTAACGTCGTTAGCGTTAGAACTTCCAAGGAGATCATTGGCGGCGTATTTAATGGCCTGCTTGCTCTCTGTGCTCCAAGCCGCATTATATTGCTCAGCGGCCGTCGCGTCAGGGCTTAACTGTAATCGCAAGGCGAGATTATCGATGCCAACACTATTGGCCCAATGGTTTACGGCTTCTCGGTTTCCGGCGGCCCATTTGAAAATGCCTTCCAAGGTTTTATCGGCCTTGTCAGCGGCCAAATGCTTGATAGCGCCTGCGAGGGAACCCTCCTGATCCGCCCAAGCGGCCGCGTAAATATCTTCTTCAATTTGCCCCCGTAGCGCGGCAACATCGGCGTCTTCCATAGGTTCAAAACCGGGTAAAATTCCGGCTTCAATCGGGAACCGCGATAGCACCGTTTCACAGAATGCGTGAATGGTTTGCACCTTCAGACCATCGGGCGTTTCCAGCGCGCGAGCAAAAAGCTGCCGCGCTGCGCCAAGCTCGTCTGCATTTCGCGCTTTGGTTTCGCCGAGAAGTTCGTCTAGAGCGCTATTAAGATCACCCTCACCCATCACCGACCAGCCGCCAAGTTTTTCAAACAAGCGGGTCTGCATTTCGCTCGCCGCAGCCTTGGTATAGGTCAGGCAAAGAATTTTATCGGGGTTGGCTCCGTCAAGCAGCAGCCGAGACACACGATCAACAAGAACTTTAGTTTTCCCCGACCCCGCATTAGCCGACGCAAGACGGGTTTTACGCGGCTCTGCGGCCATGCGCTGGTAGCGAGTGGCTTCTGTTACATCTGGGCGCGGCATACTCATGTTTCGCCCTCATCGCCAAGCTGCGCCCATTCCCCGCGCCGCGCAAGATCATCATAATCGCCGTAATCATTAGTATATTGAACGCGCGGCTGTGAAAGGTATGGCGTCTTCGGATCATCAAAAGCAGTCACGAGTTTGATCAGCATATCCAGCGCTTCGGTTTGGTATTCTTCGGCGCTCCACCCCTTTTTATTCTCTGGCGCCGTGATGTATTTCGGCTCTGATCCGCCGCCTGCGCCTTTAACCCGCATATACAGCATCTGCTCTGTCGCGCCCGGCGGCACATGATCAAATGCGCCGCGTGCTAGCATGATCGCGGTGAGCGGAAGCTGCGGATCAAAGCCGGCTTGAACCACTTTTTCGCTTGCAGGCGCGCCGGTTTTATAATCAATCACGGCATAGCCAAGGGCAGACTTTTCAATGAGGTCAGCACGGCTAGAGAGGGTAAAATTCACCTCACTCAAAGTCACGCGGCCGGTGTTCTCTGCCTGCGCATATTCCCAGCCTTTCGCGCGGCGGTCAGCAAACCATGCCGTAAGTTCTTCCGCCGCCTTCGCCAGCCTCACACGCTCTTTAATAAGGTGCGCCTCGGGGAACCGCGCCGCCAGCAAGGCCTTTTCAAAGTCTGCAGCCAGCTGTTTCGGCGCGTCATCTGGTAAGCGCGTTGTGAACCGCTTAACGAACGCTTCAAGCCCGTTATGAATGGCCGTTCCATATTCACGCGGACCGAGAGATTCGTCGAGGGCCTCTAAAGGCTCCAAATCCAAGACGGTTTGCGCGTAGATCGCGTAAGGGTCTCGTACCCATGTACGGATTTGCGTGACGCGTAATTTGCGTTCAACAGGCCACCGCTCATCCGGATGCGGCCTTGGCTCAGGCGGCTTTACAACCTGCACGTCAGTCGCTGGCACATTGTCAAGCGCGCGCGCCCACTCAAGATAAGGGTTTGCGGTTTCTAACACATCGGAATTTTCGCCCATCGCGCCTTTGACCAAAGCCTGCAACCGCCAGAGCCAACGCGAAGCAACGCGAGGGCCAGAATCGGAACGCATGGCGCGGGTGAAGATGACTTCGGGATTGGATGCAAGCTGCGCGAAATCATGCGCCGCTAGGCCGTATCGCCGCTCAGGCAATGACAGCCCTAAGACTTGCCGCATCCCGCGCGATAGGAATGGCTGCGCGGATAATCCCGCAGGCCAAATGCCCTCGTTCAGGCTGCCTAAAATTATCCGGTCAGCATGCACCATACGGGCTTCGAGCGGCCCTAAAATTTGCAGGCGTGGATGGGTACCATAACGCGGACGTACAACGCGCCCTCGCATCAATGAACCCAAAAGCGACGCAAATTCCCGCCGCGTCATCGCGCCAAGACTATCCCCGTAGGCCATAAGGTCTTCGAGCATTGACGCAGCCGTTTCCCCCGCTTCGCCTTGCCACAAGACTTCCGCGCCCGAGAGCGCATCACTGGCCGCAAAGCTTTCAGCACACCGCGTCAGCGCGGCCGCCCATTCCGGCGCCGCGCGTTTAATTTCGCCGCTGGTCATATCGGCAAGCGCGGCCTCAATTAATTGCAGAAGCTCCGGCGTTTCCTTAAACTCAGGGCGCGGGCCGCGATATTTTTTACGTTCTAAGGCGCGCCACGTCTTCGCCGCTTCGCCGCCCGAAAGGCCAAGACCTGTCAGTGAGTGTTTGCACAAAAAGGCAAGATCAACTGGGTTCTCTGGATCGCCCGCGAGGTTCAAAACGCCCGTAAGAAAGCTCCCGATGCGGGTCTCTTCCAAAGGCTCCCCTTGTGAATAATCAACGTCAATATTCCAGCGCCGAAGCCGCGCTTTAACGCGGCGTGCAAGCGCAGGGTCCGGCGTAATTAGAGCCGCCGTCATGTCTTTTGTGTCCACAGTTTCCCGCATCATGAGCGCGATAGACAACGCTTCTTCATCTTCCGTTCGAGCCTCAATCACGGAAAGCCCCTTGAGGGCGTCCTCAAAAATATCGCCTGACGGATAATCATGACGCAGTTTTTTAATACGTCCGGGCCAATCCGCCGTATCGCCCACAGGCACAAGGCTTTCTGAGGTAATCCGGCGGCGGGCCTTTAAGACTTTGCTTTCGTCTTTCACAACGGGCCATACGGGGACGTCGCCGCGCTCAACTCCGATTGCTGCGATCAGGTTTTTAAGCGAGTTTTGCGGATGCTCCGCTTCGATCTTGTTCCAAGACGCTTCTGTTAATGCTGTATCCAGACCCGGAAGAACGATAACGCCGCCGGGCATAGCCGCAACGCAGCGCATCAGCTTGGCCGAGGCTTTCAAAGTCCCCGTCGAACCTGCGATAATCACGGGATGAGCAGGAGGCGTTTTCTCCCATAACCGCGTCAACGCATTCAGCAACGCCACACGGCGCTCCATCGGCTCCATCAAACCTAGCGCGTTGACATGTTTAGGCCAAAAATCCTGTATAATATCAAAAACTGTCGCGGCGTTTTGGAAATGCCGCGCGGCAAAGTCTTTAATGTCTTGTAACTTGGCCAGTCCCGAAAGACTGACTTCCTCTAGCGCCGCATCATCCAATATAGCGAGCAAAGGATCGGTTAAGGCGAGCATACCCGCGGGATCAAGCCGCTCCCTGTTCGCGGCTTCGTGGTAGTGGCCAATAATCCGCGCCAGTTCAAACCGCCGCTGCGAGGACGGCATAGCAGGCCGAACAAGGCCCGTTAAATAACCCGGTTCAAAGGGCGGTTCTTCTGGGTCAATATCGGCGAGCGGCCGCATACGCGGCAAAAGGCTGGCGCCTTGCCCTGCTTGCTGCCCTAAATGTACGAAGGCTACGCCAAGTTCGCGTACCGCGCGGCGGGTTGGCAAAAGGATAAGCGCATCGTCTAAATCCGCGCCGAACATATCCTTTAAGCCTCTTGCCAAAGCGGGCAAGAACGGAATGCCGGGCGGCATGTTATAGACGTTAAGCGTACTCAATTTAGGTCTTTAACCTTTCTTCGGACGCAGCTCTGGCTTGCGGGTCACCCACATGCATCCAAAATCCGTCAAGGACATGCCCGTAAATCGTACCGTCTTGAAGCGACAAATCCCACACTTTATTGCGGGAAAACGGCTCTTCGGTAAATGTACTGACCTTATCCAGTTTACAGATTTGCACCCCCGCATAAACATAATCTGCATGGTCACCGGCGCGGCGAGAAATTTCCCCAGAACTTGCTCTATCAAAATCGCCTTTACCTGGATAACCGAGCGTTTGCTTTATTGGCGCAAGTAAGAGCAAATCATCCATGGTTTCAGCATCCCACGCCTCGATCAACCCCGCTAGAACACCAGTGTTTTCCGTCCAAATCGCATCAATGTTACAAATAAAGATGGGCTCTTCTCCAAGCAGCGATAGAGCTTTGACAACGCCGCCGCCCGTTTCAAGCAGCGCAGCACGCTCGTCGGAAATAATTATCTCCGGCGCGCCTTTGCGGGTTATAAGATGCGTCTCTAAGTGATCAGCGTGAGCATGCACATTCACAACCGCGCGCTCCACTCCTGCGGCTGCGAGGCGGTCAAGCATATGATCGATCAGCGGTTTTCCGCCAACCTCAACCATCGCTTTTGACCTATCATCTGTCAGCGGACGCATGCGCGTGCCATGCCCCGCGGCCAATACCATCGCGGTTTTTATTTTTGGCGTTTTCACAAGCACGTCCGGTACATGTGTCTCTACCCATTGTTTTAAGGCCGTAAGTTGTGGGTCATCCAAATCAGCCGTGAAGAGCTTCGCCACGCGGGGAATTAAATCCCGATAATGCGGCTTCCCGTCGCGTTTTGCGAGACGAACGAAGATGCCGAGAATTTTCGCATTCCTCTGCGCGCCCATAACGGCATAAGCCGTCTTGAAGGCGGCGTCATAGGTAATCGCAGACTTCTCGCAAAAGCGCTTAATCATCTCTTCCCGCAACGCAGGCGTTACATCCCGGCGCGCGTCTTCAAGCAAAGACACAAGATCATAAGCGGGATGCGCGAATAGTCCGTCTTGAAAATCGATGAGGCCAACGCGCGCTGTCGCTTCGCGCTCTGGCAGCCAGAATAGATTCTCGGCGTGAAAGTCCCGCAAAGCGAGGCCCGGCGCATGAGCATTCAAACATGTAAATAAATCTGCCCAAATATCATACCATTCAGCCTTTGTGGCCTCCGAAAGGCTTGCACCCACATCATCAGTAAACCATTCCAAAAATAAATCTGTTTCCTCTTGCAGGGCGACTTGATCATAAGCCCTTACACGCCACGGATCGCCATGCTCGTCAAACACATCTGGAAAGCTGCAACGGTAAATCGCCGCGAGCGTATCAATCGCAGCCTCATATAAAGGGCGCTCCAAAGCGGGGTTTTCTTCAATCACGCGCGCAAAGAGCCCGTCGCCTAAGTCTTCGAGCAGGACAAACCCGGCGTCTAAATCCGCGCCCAATATATGCGGTGCAGAAAAGCCGCGCTTAGTCAGCTCTTTCGCAATAGATGTGAAGCTTTCCATGTTGGGGCCGGCGAGCCGCGCCAGCGCATTGTAACCAAGCACGCGGCGGTCTTCGACACTTGCACCTTCCGGCTCAGACGGCGCTTCCGCTGCTTTCGGCGCGTCCATCAAAACCGCTTTTTGCGGACCTAATTTCAGCCGCTCATATCCACGTGTTGAAGCATCACCGGGCACAGCTATGCGCTCCGCGTCTCCCCATCCAGCGCGGTTTAAGAAGGCTGTGATTTCGTCTTGTCTATTCATTTAAGTCTTTACCCCATCCGGTGATTACCGCTTTGCGGCCCTCCCCGTCAAACTCAACATCAATGCGCCGCGCCGTTTCCGGCAACAGATCGCCTAGCTTGTCCGGCCACTCAATCAAACATATCGCGTCTTCGAACGCGTCCATAAGGCCCAATTCATAAGCATCGCCGGGACGCTCCAAACGGTACATATCGCAATGCCATAATTCGCAGTTTTCTGCCTCATATGTTTGCACCAAAGTATAGGTCGGCGACGGGACTTCCTCTTCGCCTGTAAGCGCCCGAATGATCCCGCGTGAAAGCGTGGTTTTTCCAGCGCCGAGCCCTCCGCTTAAAGCGATCACATCGCCCGCGCGCAAAGACCTTGATAGCCGCTCGCCCAGCGCCAAAGTCTCGCTCTCATTTGCTAGATAAACCGTCTGCATACGCCGTGATACGCACTTGCAAAATGAATGCAACGCCTTACATAAGCTTTGAATACACAGACAGGAGTAATCATGCCAAAAATCATATATATCGACGCTGAGGGCACATCCCGCGAAGTCGAAGCTAAGAACGGTACATCCATCATGGAAGCCGCTGTGCAAAATATGATTCCTGGTATCGATGCGGATTGCGGCGGCGCCTGCGCTTGCGCCACCTGCCACGTTTACGTAGCCGAGGGCTGGCTAGAAAAGCTTAAAGACAAAGACGACATGGAAGACAGCATGCTCGACTTCGCCGAAGGCGTAGAAAACAACTCCCGCCTATGCTGCCAAATCCTCATGAACGACGAGCTCGATGGCATCACGGTCACGACACCTGAGAGCCAGTAGGCTCTCTATCTATACTTACTTTTGGTAGACCCGCGAACCGCTTGAGTGTGCGACCATTAAGATGGCAGGCTCGCGGCCAACATTTCGGGTTTGGTGGATAGCCCCTGCCGGTATGAGACATGTGTCTCCGGCGGTTTTGACGCTCCATTCTTTGCCGCATCGCTGCTCAATCGTTCCCTGCATGACATGTATAGCTTCACTGCAATTTGGATGGGAATGCGCTTCTGATAATGCGCCGACGCGAACGGTCATCTTCGCAGGACTTAAACCCGCGTCCGAAACAATGGCATCTTCCATAAGCCATTCCATCGTCACGTCATTTTCAGAAATTTCGGCTTTCAAACCCTACCCACCCGCGAAATCAAACTCGGGATGCGCCTTTGCGGTTGCGGCTTCTTTTGGCAGATAGATCGTAACGTGAGTGCCTTCGCCCTCTTCAGACTCGAGGTCGACCCACCCGCCATGCTGTTCGACGAACTTTTGTACTAGCGATAGGCCTAGTCCTGCGCCGCCGCGTGTGGACTTGAAGCTTTCAAAGACCTGAGGCTGCTTATCTGACGGAATACCCACGCCGTCATCTTTAACCCAAATCGTCACGCCGCCATTATTGCCGCGGCGCGCGCCGAGCTCGATGTGGCCACCCGGTTTGGTGAAACGCACAGCATTTGACAGAAGGTTATAGACTACTTGCTTGAGGCGCTGCTCGTCCGCGCGGATCACGCCGACATCTTCGGGACAATCAAGCTTGAGCGATTTTTTCGTATCTTCCGCCTTGGTCGCAACATAATCCATTGCCTGATAGAGCAGATCGAAAATATCTACATCGCCCAAATCAAGATCAAGAACATTGGCATCAATCGCGGCAATATCGAGGATGTCAGCGATAGTTTTCGCAAGATCTTCGGAGGCGCTTTGGATCGCGAAAATATATTCGCTTTGTTTATCGTTAAGCTCGCCTGCGCCTTGGTTTTGCAAAAAGTCAGCATAACCAGAAATCGTCGTCAGCGGCGTGCGCAGTTGATAACTGACATGACCGACAAATTCTGATTTCAGGCGATCAGCCGTAGCCAGCGCCTCCGCGCGTTCAATCAGAGCCGCCTCTGTACGGCGCGCGCTTGTCACATCATCCCACGCAATCAAAGTCGCCCCGTCTGGCAGCGGCCGTGAAAGCCATGTCAGCATCGAGTCGTCAGAGCGGTTGATCTCGCCGTCCACATGCAAACGCACTTCAGGGTTCGGATCTGTTGTACGGGCTTTAAGCTCTGCCCAAAACATACGATCGTGATAAAGCGGCAAACACTTTTCGATGAGCGAGGCAAATGATGGGTTGTTTTTAACGTCTTCGGCTGAAAGGCTCCAGAGCTTTGCGAAGGCCGTATTTGAGAGCTTAAGCCGTCCATCGGGGCCAAACACAGCAATACCTTCGCTGAGCTTATCCAGCGTCGCGGTCTGCACATTGATCAACGTGTTAAACTGCCCCTGAAGCGTTACAGAGTCCGTTATATCGCTAAACAGAAGCGAAATTCCGCCGCGCGGGTCACGCATCCGGGCAAGACGGAGGTTCGTTCCGTCAGGAAGCGTCCAAATTTCGTCCGGCACTTCGTCCGGCCAATCCATGTAGTAGCTAAGCTCAAATCGTTTCCAGTCGCTATAGTCCGGCTGTTGCGGCACGCGCCTTTTTTCGCGCAAATGATCAAGCCATTCAGAATGGGAACGGCGATTACTGAACCATCCCTCTTCGAGCTTAAACAGATTGGCGAAAGCCGTGTTGTGAAAGGTCATGCGCTGATCAGCAGCAAAAATGACAATCGCCTCATCCATGTGATTAAGCATTTCGTCATGGGCGTGAATGTGGCGGGTCAGCGTCTCTCGCAAACTCTCTGTTTCGGTAGCATCCAATGCCATACCCACAGCCCCGCCAGAAATCGGGAATAGCGTGATAAGAACAGATTGACGGCGCCCGCCAATAATAACGTTTCTGATGGTCTCTTTGCCCGACAATGAAGACAGCACGGTTTTGGCATCTTCAGCGACTTGGTTATCAAGCTGTATTTGTTCTTCGAGCACGGCGCCTTCTGAAGCTGCGCCGACGGCGTCCGTATAGGCCTTATTAATCCAGATAAGACGCCCAGTACCGGACATTCGCCAAATCGGGAACGGCGCTCTATCGAGCATATCAATAAAGGCAACAGGGTCTTGCGAAGCTAGAGTTTTCTGGCTTTCGAACCGGCTAATCGCGGTGCGTTCATCTTCGCCCCGGATCGAGGCATCTTCGAGCCACAAAATAACTTGGCGTCCTGCGACGCGGCCATCGACTTCGATAACGTTGCCTTCGGGCAAGACAACGGAGATAGAGAAAGCCTTCCCTCTACGCCGTAATTGTCCAAGATGCGCGCGCAGGGTTTGGCTGTCCGATGCGTCGCTAAGAGTATCGAGGTCTGCAAGTCCGTCCAATATACGCGCTGCCACATTCCGGGATTTTCCGGGCTCGGCAAACCGCTGCATAGAGGCCATTGCCGCAGGTGACCCATAGACTTTCGGCGTCCCCCAATCCGACGTTAGGTCCGCGAGCTTTTCCTCCCAGACTAAAATCAATCCAGGGTAAGCGCCAAAAACGGAATCAAGGCGAGAGAGTTTAAGTTCAAGCTCTCCGCACTTTTCTTTCCACATCACGGCATCTGCTGAAGTCCCGCTTCCGCCCCGCACTGATGACCAGAGAGCAAACAAGCTTGCGAGCACCGCGACGATCATAGCGGCCGCGATTATTATAAAATCAATCAGTTCTGGTGAGTCTGAAAACACGTAAGCAGAGTCCCGGTAAAATTTAGAGCCATATCAAAGAGTAAGCTCATCCCTATAGCGAGGCTTACAGTGATATGACCCGCTAGAAAAGAGCCAATATGCGGAAAGGAAACCGCTATGACAGCGAATTAACCGCCTATGCTGACTGTTCCAAAACGGTAGCGAATGAGAACTCTACAAGCCTGAAGCGCTCCGTCTTTTGGCGGCTCAAATCGCCATTTCTCAGCCGCGCTTCGTGCATTACCGGCAAAGCCAACGTCTGGCACCGCGCGTTCAACATCGACATTCTCTGTTTCGCCGGTTTCGGAGACGTCAAGCCTAACGATCACCCAGCCCTGACGTCCTGTATTAAAGGCCCTTCGGGGGTAGTCAGGCAAATCAAAATCAATAGCCGCCAGTTTTTCTCCGCCGAGGCAATCATCAGGATCGGAATACCCTTTTACCCAAGGATCGGGGGGGTACTGGCTTTGCGGCATAAACGTTTTCTTGGTCGCACAAGCCGTGGCTCCAAGACTGATTAAAGCCGTTAGAATAATTATGCGTTTCATTCCGCTTCTCCAAACCGTGATTTGACTAAACTCTCAAGCGCTGAAATAGCGCCGCTCGCCTCTGCACCACTTGCTGTAATAACGATCTCCTCACCGAAGGCAGAGCCAAGCAATAAAAGCTCCATGACAGAATCAGCCGTAACGGTTTCAGCGCAAACATCATTAAGACTTGTCACTTTGACGACCGCGTTAAACCCAAGCGCACATGCGACGAATTTGTGGGATGCCCTTGCATGCAAGCCTCGTCGGTTAGTCAGCCGTACAGTAACGCTAATTGGATCAGACACCTTATTAAGTGTCCCCCGCCAAAATTTCTGACGCTATGGCTATGTAACGTTTGCCAGCATCACTACCTTTGGAAGCCAAAGTTTTGAGGTCACAATCAGCGCGCCCTTCACCGACTTTAATAAGCATCGGAAGATTAGCACCTGCCAGCACTTCAACGCGGCCTTCGTCCAAGAGCGAGATAGCAAGGTTGGACGGCGTACCGCCAAACATGTCTGTCAGGATGAGCACACCTTCCCCGCTGTCAACAGCGGTAATTTCCGAGCGTATATCCTCGCGCCGGCGCTCCATGTCATCATCAGGCCCAATACAAACGGTTTTCATTTGCGGTTGAGTGCCAACAACATGCTCCATGGCGTGTCTTAGCTCTATCGCTAGCTTGCCATGTGTTACGATTACTAATCCAATCATTCAAAATCCCAAAGATTCCATAAGATGCGGCCTAAACCCGATCCTCCACTAAACAGGAATATCAAGTCTTGAAAAGGCTTTTTATGGAAAATAAAGACTAAATTTTGCAAAAAAGCCGAAACAGGCCTGAGCTCGTTTATTTATTAGGAAAGTCTTGCGGGAGTCGGATCACAAACCGCGCGCCTTTTATAGAGCCGTCTTCTGCCCTATTTTCGGCGTGGATGGTCCCATTATGCGCCGTAATAATTTGCCGGCTTATGGCAAGACCCAAGCCAGAATGCGACCCGAACTGTGCCCCTTTGGGCCGTTCTGTGTAAAACCTCTCAAAAATGGTTTCAAGACTATCTGCCGGAATACCGGGTCCTTCGTCTTCAACATAGATCACAACGGTTCGCGCTTTGACGCCGTGTTCTGCGTGAGCGCTGACCTTTACCGTTCCTTCGATCGGGGAAAAAGTTAGAGCATTATCAATGAGATTTCGTAGCACCTGCGCAAACGGGGTTTCAAAAGCACGGATATACAAAGCCGCATCCTCTGTCGTATTCGGCGACGTATCGAGCTGAACCGACGCGCCTTCTCCGCTCCGGGTTTGCTGATAAAACTCCGTTATATGCTCGAGTATATCATACACTTTAATGCTCTGAGCAGTTTCGCGGGCCAGCCCCGCATCCACTTTAGAGGCCCGAGAAATATCCGTAATCAAGCGGTCCATGCGGATCACATCCGATTGGATTATCTCTATGAGCTTATCGCGCTGCTCTGCCGTTTTGACATGCTTTAGCGTATCAGACGCCGACCGCAATGATGTCAGCGGGTTCTTAATCTCATGAGCCACATCGGCCGCAAAGTTCGCAATGTCATCAATGCGGGAATAAAGCCCGCTTGTCATGTCGCTTAAAACGACGGATAAATCGCCGATTTCATCCCCGCGATTGGAGAAGTTCGGAATATCCCCACGGCGCGTACTGGACTTCCCAACGATTTCCGCTGCGCGCGCCAGCTGACGCAAGGGCTGAACGATGGATATTGTTAAAGCAATAGAGGACAGTAACGCGGCGAGAATAGCCAGCCCGATGAAGGGCGTCAGGGCGCGTCTTTCACTCGCGATAATATCTTCCACATCAGAGGATTCCAGTGTCACCGCGCCTAATATTTCTTGCACTCGCGTGACAGGCAGACTGATAGAGACAATCAGATTGTCTCCAGAATCGTAGCGTTCTCCGCCTACTATTTCTCCTCCGAGCGCGCGCCGAATATCGCCGGGCAAGTCCCGCCGCAACGTTGTGCGGCGATGAACCCGCCATGGCAGAGCATGAAGCATGCCCGAAGTTTTAACTCTTATGGCACTCCAAAGGCGCACGGCTATGTTAGCACCGCCCTCATCACCTTTAATCGGTTTTAGAGGTTCAACAGAAATAACGTCGCTTTGGCTATCATGGTCAGCGAGAAGCCGCCCGTCTTTTCCGTAGAGCCGAACACGCCAGCCCGGCGCAAGGTTTACTTGGTCAAGAAAACTTCGGGCTCGGTCAACATCAAGTTGCGCCTCCGCGCCATAGCCTGTCGCCGTTTCGCCCATTACGGATGTTATAAGGCTAGCCTGAGACTGCAGGTTTTCCAATCTCGCCTTGATAAGCTCTGCCGTATATTGATTTAGCGCTAGCGAGCCAAATACAAGGATGGCAAGCCCAATAAGGTTTGATAGGAATATGACCCGCGCAAGGCGAGAGAACACGATCGAACGCCGCGCACTTTTCGCCTTCTTTTTCCTAAATTGAGCCAGAGGTAACCTCGAAAACTATCTATGCTTCTTTGTACTTATACCCAACGCCGTAAAGCGTTTCGATACCGTCAAAGGTTTTATCATGTTTGCGGAACTTCTTCCGGAGGCGTTTGATGTGGCTGTCAATCGTCCGGTCATCCACATAGATTTGTTCGTCATAGGCCGCGTCCATAAGTTGGTCACGGGATTTAACGAACCCAGGGCGGCGTGCCAACGCTTCCAATATAAGGAACTCCGTGACCGTGAGTCTGACTGGCGCGCCCTGCCAGCTGCAAGCGTGGCGGTTCGCATCAAGAACAAGCGAGCCTCGGCTCATAACTTTTTCGTCTGCCATGTTTGGCTCAGGAAGTTCAATGTTTGTGAGATTAGCCCTGCGTAGTACCGCTTTGATACGTTCGCCAAGAAGTCGCTGCGAGAATGGCTTTTTGATATAATCATCCGCGCCCATATTCAGGCCAATGGCTTCGTCAAATTCATCATCTTTGGATGTCAGAAAGATAACAGGCAGATTTGATGTTTGTCTGAGACGGCGCAGAAGCTCAAGGCCGTCCATGCGCGGCATCTTAATATCAAACACGGCAAGGTCTGGCGGGTCATTACGCAAGACCTCTAGCGCTGTAACGCCGTCAAAGAAGGTTCTGACTTCATAGCCCTCGCCCTCTAAAAAAATCGATACAGAGGTGAGAATATTCTCATCATCATCAACAAGATAAATTTTAGCCATTTTTGTCTCCCCAGCTTTGGACTTACGTTTGCTTCGCAACCAGCTGGCTACCAAACTCTTACAAAAACATGATTAACAAGGGATTATGGCGAAGGTTAGACAGAGTTTAGGCTATGCTAGGGCATGGCTTAGGCAACAAGCAGAAATCACCGCCTTATTTGTACCCACAAATCACACGCAGGATGAATTGCGCGGCGTAGAAAAGTGTGTGACTGTCTGCCATGGATTCCATTATTTCATATAAGGGCTTAGAAATCAGCCTAATCGAACTCATACTGGCACTGACACTTGTCCTGCTGGCTGTGGTCATCACACTCATTTTTACGCGGCGCGGATCTGGCGAGCTTAAAACTCATCTCTCCGATATGGCCGACCGGCAAAATGCACTGCAAGGCCGCCTCGCCCAATTTGCCGAAGACACGGCGCAGCGCGATACATTGTTTCGAGAATCTCTCGATAGCCGCCTGTCCCAAGTCTCAGAACGCGTCGGGAAATCGATCGTTGAGACCCAAGATAGAAACTCGGCCAACCTCAAACAGCTTCATGAACGGCTCGCCCTCATTGACCGCGCGCAGAAGAACATCGAAACATTGTCGGGCGAAGTGTCAGGCCTGCAAAGCCTCCTCTCCAATAAGCAAGCCCGCGGCGCATTCGGCGAAAAACAAATGCAGGATCTTATTGCAGATTATCTACCGCCAACCGCCTATTCCTTTCAGCACACGCTCTCCAACGGAAAACGCGTGGACGCACTGATCCACATGCCTGGCGACCAAGGCGATGTCGCCGTTGATAGCAAATTCCCGCTCGAAGCTTGGCGGAGATTGACGGCGGCAGAAACCGCCATTGACGAATCCTTGGCACAGCGCGAGTTTGCGCGAGACGTCCGCACGCATCTTAAAGAAATTGCTGGTAAGTACCTGATCTTTGGCGAAACTCACGATGTGGCGCTTTTGTTTTTACCCAGTGAGGCTGTTTACGCCGAACTTTACGCTCACTTCCCCGAGGTCATTGAAGACGGCTTTAAACAGCGCGTTATGATCGTCTCCCCAACAACGTTCATGGCGACGCTTCATACTATGCGAGCCGTCATGAAAGACGCCCAGATGCGCGAGCAAGCTCATATTATCCAAAAGGTCGTTGCTCGTATGGCTAAAGATGTCTCATTGCTTGATGATCGGGTCGGCAAGCTACAACGGCACTTTGATCAAACCTACGAAGACATTCGCACCATCCGAATTTCAACCGAGAAAATCACGAAATCAGCCGACAAGATCGAAGCCTTAGATATGGAAGAACCGACAACAGTCGACACAGTAACGGACTTACGAAAGCCTGGGTCATGATTTGGTATGATGGCCGCCTCTTCCGGCCCGTCAATACAAGCGGTTATAGCGAAACGAGCGCGGATACGATCTTCCGTTATAAGCAACGCGGCGATATTCTAACCGCTGATTATGCTGGCGGCGACATAGAGTATGGGCACATTTTAGGGCTTGTCGATGATGAGGGGCGCATCACCATGCGCTATCATCACCTCAACCATTCCGGCGCGATTATGACAGGGAAATGCAAGTCAAAGCCGGAAATTTTGCCAAACGGCAAGCTTCGCCTGCATGAGCGCTGGGAATGGACATGCGGCACGCGGTCCAAAGGTACGTCCCTGTTAGAAGAAATTTGAGACGCCCTAACTCAGGGGCGTCTTACTCAATTTACGGCCACTATGCTCGATCGTGTGCACCGCAATGTCCATCACGGTCTTGATCGTTACGAGTAAAATCAACGCAATGATGGGAGCTTTGAACAAGAGCACGAGCATGCCGCCAATGATAATAACAATGTGCATGGCGACGATACGGCCATAGGGGAAGAACATTTGTTCGGAGACCTTGCGGCCCTCATATTCTTTCTTGCCGAAGAAGTTGACCGCCGTAGAAAACAGATGACTGACCGCAAGTGACAGCACCGTCCATGTTACCGGGCCGCCCTCGATCACCGAAGATATAATCGGCTGCGTATCAAACATATCATTTAAAAACGTCATATGGCCCCAACAGAAGAAACCATAATGAAAAGCGAAGAAGCAGGAGACAAAAATTTTCTCCCCTACGCCGCCCTCACAGGCCCACATTTTCGGAATGTTCACCGCGCCTATGACAATGTTTTCAAGCCAGTAAAGCGCCATAATTGTCGCGACGTCCCACCCAAAAAGAACGATGCCAAAAACTGGAATAAAGTTGACTACAATGAGAAACATCACAGCAGGGGTAATCTTCACGAGCCCCACAACCTCTTTAAATTCCATTTCGCCAATAGACTTTTGTGTCAAAATGGCCTCCTACTTTTCATTGCAGCGGTGATAGTCCCGTCGTCTAGATAATCGAGTTCGCCGCCAACAGGCACGCCGTGAGCAAGGCGCGATATGGTCACGCCTTGGCCTTCAAGGTGATCGGTTATGTAATGCGCCGTCGTTTGCCCGTCTACTGTGGCGTTCATGGCTAAGATGACTTCTCTCACCTCTTCGCCTGCCGCTCGGTCAATAAGGCTAGAAATTTTCAAGTCCTCAGGCCGGATGCCGTCTATGGCAGACAGCGTCCCGCCGAGAACATGGTATTGCCCGCGAAACGCGCCGGCGCGTTCCATGGCCCATAAATCGCCGACGTCCTGCACAACGCAGATCGTGGTTTTATCTCGGCCCGGAGACGCGCAAATTGAGCATGGGTCGCGCACATCAATATTACCGCATGTGGCGCAAGTTTTGATGCGCTCTGCCGCCTCGCCCATAGCTTCCGCGAGAGGGCGCATAACGGCATCGCGCTTTCTGATCAAATCAAGCGCGGCACGGCGGGCCGAGCGCGGGCCAAGGCCTGGTAATTTGGCTAAAAGCGTTATCAGCCTCTCAATTTCGGGGCCCGCATTATGGTTTGACATCGGCCTACCTAATATCCTGCAACAGCGGATTTCGGCCCGCGCGGATCGGCAGAACCTTGAAAGACGCCGTCCTTATAGGCAACGGAATTCACCCGTCCAATCACAGAATGCGCGTAACCGCCCGCTTCGTTCTTTGGCAGAATAAAGCCGCGAGAGGCGAGAATGTCTAGCGTATCTTTGCTCATCCCCGGTTCAGTCACTACGATATCTGGGAGCCATTGATGGTGCATTTTCGGCTGAGCCGTGGCCTGCGCCACGTTCATATCAAAGGTGGTTGCATTCAGGATGGTTTGCAAAACCGAGGTAATAATTGTGCTTCCGCCTGGGCTGCCCGTCGCTAAAACAGCGCGTCCATCTTTGCGCAAGATCACCGGCGTCATTGACGATAGCGGACGTTTCCCTGGCTCAATTTGATTGGCCACGCCGCCTATAAGGCCAAAGCCGTTGGGAGATCCGGGCTTGGACGAAAAGTCATCCATTTCATTGTTTAAAAGAAACCCAGCCCCGTCGACAGTGTAGCCGCTACCGTAGGAAAAGTTGAGCGTATAGGTCACCGACACCGCGTTGCCCTGTTTATCCATCACGGAGTAATGCGTTGTTTCGTTACTTTCATACGGCAAAGATTTAGCAGGGCCAATATCAGCCGAACGGCTCGCCTTTGTCAGATCAATCGTGCCGCGCAGATAATCTGCGTAAGCTTGGTCGGTCAGGTCTTCGACAGGCACATCAAAAAAATCAGGATCACCAAGATATTTAGAGCGGTCCGCATAGGCGCGGCGCATACTCTCCACCAGCTTATGCAGATAATCCGCGCTATTATGGCCGTCTGCAACAAGGTCATAGCCAGAAAGGATATTCAGCATTTGTATCACATGTATGCCGCCGGATGAGGGCGGGGGCATGGATGCCACCTCGTAGCCTTTATAAGTCCCTGTCACGGCCGCCCGTGTCACAGTCCGGTAATTATCCAGATCGGCTTGCGTCATGATTCCGCCGCCTTCGCTGATCTCGGCCAGCATAAGCGCCGCAGTTTTGCCTTTGTAAAATCCGTCAGAGCCCTGCTCCATAATCCGGCGCAAAGTCTCGGCGAGGTCTTTTTGCGTTAAGGTGTCGCCCGGCTTTGGGGTATGTCCGTGCTTGAAAAAATATTCCATCGTCGAGGGATCTCGCGACAGGCTCTCGAGATTGTCTTCAAGCGATGAGGCCAAACCGTAACTTACGGGAAAGCCCTGCGACGCAAGGCGTATGGCGGGGCCCATAACTTGGCGGCGAGTCATTGTGCCGTAGGTTTGAAGCGCGTCTAAAAAGCCCATAACACTGCCTGGAACGCCGGAGGACAGATGTGAATATTGCGCGCGCATATTGTCCACTTCGCCGTCCGCGCCGAGATACATGTCCCGCGTCGCCCCAGCCGGTGCCATTTCGCGAAAATCAATCGCGATCACTTCGTCTTGGTCTTTAAGGGCGATCATCATAAAGCCGCCGCCGCCAAGGTTCCCCGCTTGGGGATGGGTCACGGCGAGCGCGAATCCTGTCGCCACAGCCGCGTCGATGGCATTGCCCCCTCGCGCCAAAATATCCCGCCCGACGGCCGCCGCTATGGCGTCCTGCGCCGCGACCATGCCGTTCTCGGCTATGACTGGATGAAAGCGGGACGAATAACTCATCACCGCGTGAGCGCCGGGGTTCGCGTCCGTTGTCTCTGCGGCAAAGGCCGCTGGACATACGGACGTCAGAAAAATAGCGCCTATGGTGGCGGTCAGTTTTGCGTGTTTGATCATGATGCGTCCCTCTTTTTTATTTTGGCTATGCTGTCATATTTTTCTAAAAGGTCAAATTGGAATTCATTTTCCGTTTTCGTCTTATCCGAGCGCGTCAGGACAAAGCCTTCGTGAGGGCCCGTACGAGACGCTGCTGATCTTCCGCGTCGCAATATAAATGCGGCGTCACGCGCATGGCAGGCCCGCGCACGGACACAAAAATATCTTGCGCCGCGAGATCAGCGGAAAGCCCCGCAGGAATACCGCCATCACGTTTAAGGCCCAGATAATGCGGCGCGCGATGCGGCGACGCGCTCAAACCCAAAGGCTCTAAATCTTTCGCGATCTTTGCCGTAAAGCCGTGCAAGGTCTCGGCTATGTTGTCCACGCCCCATGCTAATATCTGCCGCATAGCCGCGCTCGCCCCGCCCAATTGCGAGCTATTCGATTTTTCGCCCATATCAAAACGGCGTGCGCCCTTGGCAAAGTCCGGTTGATAATCCGTCAGCCGCGTAAAATCTTCCGCCCCCTTACGGTTGATCCAGTTATGCTCGACAGGCTGCGCGCCGTGCCATTTCGGATCCACATGCAGGAACCCCATAGAATACGGCCCCATCATCCATTTGTAAGTGGCTGCTACGGCAAAATCCGGGCGAATGGCGCTCATATTAAAAGGCTGAACGCCGAGAGACTGCGTGAGATCGAGCACAAGCGCCGCAGAAGCTTTATCTAGCGCCGTTCTTATTCGCGCCAGATCTAATGTCGCTCCGCTGGCCCAGTGTGTTTGCGGCAAGGCCGCTATCGCCGTATTGTCATCAATGGCGGCGATGACAACGGACGTCCAATCATCATCATTCGGGGTTGGCAAAATTTTAACCTGCGCGCCAACCCGCTCCGCCTTGTCCTGCCACGGATAAATATTGGACGGGAATTGATCTTCGAGGACAAGCACAGTTTGCCCAGCCCTAAGCGGCAAAGCATTCGCCGCTGTCTGAATGCCGTAACTCGCAGACGGGACAATCGCGATATTTTCAGCATCTCCGCCAAAAATCTGCGCAGCAAGCCCCCTCGCCTCCTCTGCGTATAAGAAAAAGTCATCCGAACTTATCGTCCAAGGCCGCGCTTTCGCCTGAATGCCGCCATGCATGGCCGCAACCACGCTATGCATCAGCGGCGACATGTAAGCATTATTAAAATATGCCACACTGCGCGGCATGTCGAAAAGGTGTTTCTGCGAGTCGATAATCATTAGCGAAGTATAGAGCGATTAGATCGATGGACTAGCTGTAAATGAGATTTGGACTATGTGTTTTCACACACTTGAAAGAGACCTCTAAACTTAATGGCGATAAACTTTGCTTCCGTTAAGACTCAAATCGCAAAGATGGCCGTCTACGGGCAATGTCACCCGCGCCGAACTCGATAAGCGACACGTAGAACAGGCCACCTTCGGTGATCTCATGAAACACGGTAGCGCCAACATAGACGGCAACCTGCTCGCCGTCAGTGCATTTTGGTCTGAGAGAAGAACTGAAATTTTGAATTATAATTGTCCGGCCTTAATGGACACTGCACAGCTAAATTAGAAACCTTTCATACTAACCCGCTATCGCTATCTGTGCCTGCTGCGATTAAAATCATCACTGATTTCACCATATAAACATCTTGGGACGAATGGGTAGGATTCGGTAACGTAGTAAACATAGTTACCGTCCTTTATTCCCCCGTTACACTCATCAAGCTTTCCGGCGGCATATATATATTCGTAATCTTCATTATAGGTGCCATCATATCGGCCACTAGGGCCAAAGGGCCTTTGGCCAGCTTTCAGCCGCCAACCTGAGATCGCATCTTCGCCCACGTAATGAATTTCAAACCCGTCTCCCGCATAACCGATGAGGCTACTTTTGGAGATTTCGGTTAAACTATCAGCAATCCCGTGATAGTGATATAAGCCGCCACGGCCCACATGAGCATTGTTGAAGTCAAGGCCGAGCTTGCCAAGAGCGCCGTGAATATCGAGACTCCAATTGGTGTCGCCTTGTCGGCTATGACCATTCCTTGTGTCAGGGTCCCAGAACCCAGCCGTGTTAGGGCGGAACTGAACGCCGTTCAGAGCTATTCCCATAGTCCCGCGAATCGGCGTTAACTTAGAGTTTTTCTTTGGCGTCAACGGCACACAAACATTAACGATTTGAGCTTGTATAGCGTTAGGGTTGCCTCTGGTCGGAAAAGTTCCGGTGTCATGGTCAGGAATGCCGTTAGCTCTGAAACAGCGCTGATCGCCCTTGAAATCAATGTCCACTTGGTTTTGCATCGACCCAGCGGCGCTAATGGCGCCACTACTGATCATTATAAAGCCCGCAATTGTTACAGCGGCAATAGTGCGTTTTGTTATTGTCATGAGCGTTCCATGTTTTAAATTCTATATATCTAAAACGCACGAACGCCGATAATCCGTCGTTTAAGCGATAAGTTTCCTAATAATACAGCATACAAACACGGATCGTGTGCATGAGAACATGTGAGAGACATACAATAAAAAACCCGCCAACAAAGGGCGGGTCTAATTTTATAAATCTGTAAGCGCGTTTTACGCGTCTTCAGCTTCGGCGCGTTCGCGGTCGACTTTGCCTTTAGCGTCTTCGTCGCGGTCTACGAATTCGATGACGGCCATTGGCGCATTGTCGCCGTAGCGGAAACCAGCTTTAAGGACACGGATATATCCGCCTGGACGGTCAGCATAGCGCGGGCCGAGAATGTCGAAGAGTTTCTTAGACATTTCTTTGTTACGTGTGCGCGCGATTGCGATGCGGCGTGAGTTTAGGTCACCCTTTTTCGCGAGTGTCACAAGCTTCTCCACAAACGGGCGAAGTTCTTTGGCTTTAGGCAAAGTCGTGACGATTTGCTCGTGCTCGATCAAGCTCGAAGACATGTTAGCGAACATGGCTTTACGGTGGCTTGCCGTGCGGTTTAGTTTACGATGGGCAATGCGATGGCGCATGGCGAATTCCTCTTATTATAGTCTAGTTGGCCTAGATGTGATCGTCATATTTCTTAGCAAGCTCTTCAATGTTTTCCGGCGGCCAGTTTGGCGCGTCCATACCCAAGTGAAGACCCATAGCGGCCAAGACTTCTTTAATTTCGTTTAGTGACTTACGGCCAAAGTTTGGTGTGCGAAGCATTTCGGCTTCGGACTTTTGGATAAGGTCACCAATGTAAACAATATTGTCGTTCTTAAGACAGTTAGCTGAACGCACAGAGAGTTCAAGTTCGTCAACCTTACGCAGTAGCGCAGGGTTAAAGTCAAGCTCAGGCTTCTCGTCTTGGCGTAGGCTATCTTCTGGATCATCGAAGTTCACGAAGACCTGGAATTGGTCTTGAAGAATACGCGCAGCAACCGCCACAGCATCTTCGGGCGTTACAGCGCCGTTTGTTTCGATATCGATAAGCAGCTTATCATAATCAAGGACTTGGCCTTCGCGTGTGTCTTCGACGCGGTAAGCTACACGTTTTACAGGAGAGTAAAGCGCGTCAATAGAGATAAGGCCGATAGGCGCATCTTCAGGACGCGACGCCGCCGCAGGGACGTAGCCCTTACCCGAAGTCACTGTGAGTTCCATACGGATCTCCGAGCCTTCATCCATTGTACAGATCACGTGATCTGGGTTTAGGATATCAACGTCAGCTGTCTCTTCAATGTCAGCACCTGTGACAGGGCCAGAACCAGATTTTTTCAAAAGAAGACGCTTCGGGCCATCTGAGTGCATACGCACGTTAAGGTCTTTAAGGTTCAGGACGATGTTTGTAACATCTTCGCGAACGCCTGGGATAGATGTGAACTCATGCACAACACCGTCAATGTGAACAGCGCTAACCGCTGAGCCTTGAAGGGATGAAAGCAGAACGCGGCGAAGCGCGTTGCCAAGTGTCATACCAAAGCCGCGCTCTAGCGGTTCAGCTGTTACGACAGCAAATTTTTCCGGTTCACGTCCAGGTTCGATTTCTGGATTGATCGGACGAATAAGTTCTTGCCAATTTTTTTCAATCACGATGTACCTCTTAAGGTCTACAGGTAAGCGCAAGGCCTACCATCAATTATAATTACAGAGAAAACTCTGTAAGCGAAGCCGGATTAGACGCGGCGACGCTTAGGGGGACGACAGCCATTGTGCGGAATAGGTGTCACGTCACGAATAGTTGTGATGGTGAAGCCTGTTGCCTGCAAAGCCCGAACAGCGCTTTCGCGTCCGGAGCCTGGACCGTTTACATTGATCTCAAGCGTGGTCATGCCGTGATCTTGAGCTTTCTTGCCAGCTTCCTCAGCTGCGACCTGAGCCGCGTAAGGTGTTGACTTTCGTGAGCCCTTAAAGCCCATAGCGCCCGCACTACACCACGCAACGGTATTACCCTGCGCGTCTGTAATGGTGATCATTGTATTGTTAAATGTTGAGTTAACGTGCGCAACGCCAGAAGTAATGTTCTTCCGGTCGGCGCGGCGAATACGTGTTGGTTCTTTTGCCATGGATCAGATCCTACTTCTTCTTACCAGCGATGGCTTTCGCCGGGCCTTTGCGCGTACGCGCATTTGTGTGTGTACGCTGACCGCGAACAGGGAGACCCCGGCGGTGACGAAGACCACGGTAGTTACCCATGTCCATCAAGCGTTTGATGTTCTGTGATGTTTCGCGGCGAAGATCGCCCTCAACCATCATATCAGCATCAATCGTTTCGCGGATCTGCAGAACTTCTGCATCCGTCAAATCGTGAACACGGCGTTCAGCCGCGATACCAACACGGTCGCAAATCACTTTGGATTTTGCCGGACCAATGCCGAAAATATATGTCAAAGCGATAACTACTCGCTTATTCGTGGGAAGGTTTACACCCGCAATCCGTGCCACACTGGCCTCCTTAAAATCTCAAATTCCCGCTGTTTCAGTGTCATCAACCGTTGCCCCATGTAAAAAGGGCGGACTGTGTTAACACCTCCGCGAAAGCGGGTACTTATATCCTCGTTATAGACGGCGTCAAGCACCGTTTATGTTTGTTTCATCTTTTTATGCGCGGCTAAAGAGTCGCGCCCAGAAAGATTTTTTTACTTTTTTTTTAAAGCTATATCAGCCGCGTCCAAGACACGAGCAATAGAGTTTGCCACAGAATCGATTTCTGCCATACCGTCGACTTCACTTAGCTTACCTTGGCCTGCGTAGAAAGGCAGCAATGGCGCTGTCTGCTCATTATAAGCCTTAAGCCGTTCTTTGAAGGTCTCTGGATTATCATCCTTCCGGCCTTGCTCTTCAAACCGGATAGTTACCCGCTCCAATAGCTTTCCATCATCTACGCAAAGACGGATAACGCTGTCGACTTGAGTATCTCGAGTTGTCAAAGCGTCATCTAAGGCCCTAGCTTGAGCTAAGGTGCGCGGGAAGCCATCAAAAATAAATCCTGCAGCGTCTGGATTCGTATCCAGCTGCTCTTCGATCAAAGCGATCACAATTTCATCGGACACAAGCTGTCCATTGTCCATTATATCAGCAACTTTTTTGCCGAGCTCTGTTCCTGAAGCGCGAGCAGCTCGGAGCATATCACCTGTGGAAAGCTGGATCAGTCCGCGGTCCTTTACAAGGCGTTTTGCCTGTGTGCCCTTACCGGCAGCAGGAGGTCCAAAAAGAATAATGTTCATTGCGCGGCCCCCTTACTTTTTCTTACGGCGCATACGGGACTTCTTGATAAGTCCTTCATATTGGTGAGCAATCAGGTGTGACTGAATTTGCGAAACCGTATCAAGCGTCACAGACACAATAATCAAGAGCGACATACCGCCAATAAGCATTGCAACAGACGGCGGGATCTCTTTGTTCTGAGAGATAATGTATTCAGGTAACACACAGACGAAGGCCACATAGACCGCGCCAATAAATGTGAGGCGAGACAGAACGTAAGTCAGATATTCTGCTGTCCGGTTTCCGGGACGAATACCCGGCAGAAAGCCGCCATTCTTGCGAAGGTTATCGGCTACATCATCAGGCTTAAATACATAAGGCACATAGAAGTAACAGAAGAAGATAATCAAAACCGCATAGAGCGTTAGATAAACGGGTGAACCGTAGCCAATATAAGCGAGCACTGTCGTAATCCACCCTGGGCCGCCTTGGGCAAAGATCGAGCCAGCTGTTGCAGGAAGAAGAAGCAAAGAGCTTGCAAAGATCGGCGGGATAACACCGGCTGTGTTCAGCTTAAGCGGCATGAAGGAGCTCTCGCCGCCAAATTGCTTACCACCGGCCATTTGCCGTTTAGGATACTGGACCAAGAGCCGTCGCTGAGCACGCTCCACGAAAACAATCAAGACAGACAGACCAATGAATAGGATAATTACGCCTAGTAGCAAAAGGCCGCCTAGCGAGCCGGTCCGGTTCAAGTTTAAAACTTGCAAAATCGCGCGCGGTAATTCGGCTACGATACCAGCAAAGATAATCAATGAAACACCGTTACCAACACCCCTAGCCGTAATCTGCTCACCAAGCCACATAAGGAACATAGTGCCGCCGACAAGGGTAATGACCGTGCTGGCATCAAAGAAAAGACCGGGATTAATGACCGCACCGCTGGCGCCGAGCGCGCGAGAAATACCAAAGGCCTGGAAGGCCGCCAAGAAGACAGTCAAATACCGTGTATATTGGTTAATTTGCTTCCGCCCCTGCTCGCCGTCTTTATCAAGTTCTTTGAGCGTTGGGATAGAACCCTTCATCAAGGTCATGATAATGGACGCCGAAATGTACGGCATAACATTTAGAGCGAAAACGGCCATACGCTCGATCGCGCCGCCAGCAAACATGTCCAGGCGAGTAAGAAAACTACCCTCACCGCTAGCAAAATTTGACTGAAAGACTTCAAGGTCGATGCCCGGAATCGGAACATATGTACCAATGCGGTACACTACTAAAATCAACAGCGTAAATAAGAGCCTTTGCTGTAGTTCCTTGGCTTTGCCAAAGCTACCCAGATTCATATTTGCGGCAAGTTGTTCAGACGCTGAAGCCATGACGGTTCCGTTTCTCTAATGAAGTAAGCCCCTCATATAGGGGCTCACTCAAATATTTAAAGGTCGCCGAGCTTACCTTCGTTCTTAGCAAGCAAGAAATAGAAGCTTACGCGATCTTTCATGCGCTGCTTCGCTGCTTTCATTTCGTCGCAAACAGCCATAACTTTGGCATCAAGAACATCATTCTCATCAGTAAGACCCAATTTCTTCTTCAAGAAATTATCACGAACTGTGTTGCGTTCTGTTTCGTCGCCGCAAGCCACATACTTGGCATCTTTATTATTCAAAGACGCGCCAAGGTATTTTGTGATCGCCATGACAACAGCTTCGTCAGCTTTCGCATCATACTTTTCCTTGATGTTCTCAAAGAAAGGGAGGTGCTTATCGTAATCGCCGCTTTCTGCTTTTTTCGCAGCTGGCTTAGCTTTCGCTTCAGCCTTAGGCGTTTTAGCAGGAGCTTCCTTAGCAACAGGGGCTACTTTTTCAGCTTTTACTTTTTTAGCAGCTTTCGGCTTATCAGCTTTAGCGACTTTGACTTTATCAGACTTAACGCCTTTAGGACGGCGGACCATCTCAGTATCAAGCACAGTCACGGAGCCTTTAGCGCCTTCAACGATTTTAATCGCACCAGGTGTTGCACCTGAAACAACCAATTTCACAGCCTTAGACAAGTCGCCGCCGCCGATAAGACGGATGCCGTCATGTTCGCGGCGAATAACGCCAGCCGCAACCAATGCAGCGCCGTCTACGTCATTTTTCAAATCAAGTTTACCAGCCTGTATTGCGCGCTCGAGAGTCGCAACAGAAAGCTCAGCCCAACGTTTCCGGTTCGGCTTATTAAAACCGCGCTTTGGAAGACGCATATGGATAGGCATTTGGCCGCCTTCGAAGCCTTTGATTGCCACACCTGAGCGTGACTTCTGACCTTTGACACCACGGCCGCCAGTTTTACCTTTACCTGAGCCTACACCGCGGCCGACACGAAGACGGTCTTTGGTTGCGCCAGGATTATCGCTAAGTTCATTTAAACGCATGTTCGTTCTCCTAAGAGTTGGTTCCGGTTACCCGAATAGCCCTACTCTTTTACTATCTCTACCATGTGGCTGACCTTGTTGATCATGCCGCGGACGGATGGTGTATCTTCTAGCTCGCGTACGCGGCCAATTTTACCAAGACCCAAACCAGTAAGTGTCTGGCGTTGATCTTTTGGACGCCGGATCGCACTGCCGGTCTGGCGTACTTTAAGTGTTGCTTTTTTCTTCGCAGCCATGATGACTTCCTTTACTCCCTAGCCTTAAAGACTAGGCTTCGATGGCCTCAGGGGCGCTTGCGCCGTCCTGACGACGTCCAACCAAATCACCCACTTTTTTGCCGCGCTTAGCCGCAATAGAACGAGGACTTTCAGCATTTTTAAGCGCGTCAAACGTGGCCCGAACCATGTTATATGGGTTTGATGTACCGAGTGACTTTGCAACAACGTCCTGAACGCCAAGGCATTCCAAAACAGCGCGCATCGGTCCGCCGGCGATCACGCCAGTACCGGGAGGGGCTGCACGCATGATGATTTTACCCGCGCCGTGACGGCCCCGTAAATCATGATGCAATGTACGGCCTTCGCGGAGCTGAACACGGATCATTGTTCTTTTGGCTTCTTCAGTCGCTTTACGGATAGCTTCAGGCACTTCGCGCGCCTTACCCTTACCAAAACCGACCCGGCCTTTTTCGTCACCGACGATAACAAGAGCCGCGAAGCTCATGTTACGGCCACCTTTTACGGTTTTAGCAACGCGGTTAATGTGTACGAGGCGATCGACAAATTCATTGTCTTCTTCGCGGTCACGTCTGTTATTATTTTCACGAGCCATGGGGCCTCCTAAAACTTCAGTCCGGCTTCACGAGCCGCGTCTGCCAGAGCTTTCACTCGGCCATGGAACAAGTAACCACCACGGTCAAAGACAACAGCTTCGACTTTGGCTTTCTGAGCACGCTCAGCAACCAATTTACCGATGCGAGCAGCGGCTTCCGTATTGGAACCCTTTGCGGCTTTATCTTCAAGCGTTGACGCGGCGGCCAATGTTGTTCCTGTCGCGTCATCAATGATCTGCGCAGAAATATTTTTGTCACTACGGAAAACGGATAGACGAGGACGTCCGTTCGCGTTTTTCTTTAGGCGTCGGCGCACTCTGGCGGCGCGGCGCTGTGTTTTTTCACGAGGCGTTTTCATCTTACTTCTTCTTACCTTCCTTGGACCTTACAAATTCGCCGACATACCGCACGCCTTTGCCTTTATAAGGCTCAGGTTTCCGGAAAGCACGAATTTCAGCCGCAACTTGGCCTACTTGCTGTTTATTGATACCCTCAACTGTTACCAGTGTGGGCTTCGAAGCCGTGATTGTTATGCCGGCAGGCGGCGTATAATCGACGTCATGAGAGAAGCCAAGCTGCATAGAAAGATCTGTACCTTTCATTGTCGCCCGGTAACCCACGCCGCGAAGCTCGAGTTCTTTTTTGTACCCTTCCGTAACACCAACGATCAAGTTCACAATCATAGTGCGGCACATGCCCCACATTTGCTTTGCGACTTTGTCGTTTTCACGAACAGGATTTACGGAGAATTCTGTACCGTCCAATGTGCCAACAATTGATTCTGGCAGAGTGAAAGACAGTTCGCCTTTAGGGCCTTTTGCCGTAACAACTTGGCCCGTATGGGTCAAAGTTACGCCAGCAGGCACGGAAACGGGTTGTTTACCAATACGAGACATAAAATCCTCCCTCTAAGAGACCTGACAAAGGATTTCGCCGCCGACGTTATTTTCGCGGGCAGCATGATCACTCATCACGCCTTTTGGGGTTGATAGGATAGCAATGCCAAGACCGTTACGAATCTGCGGCAAGCTTTTAACAGATGAATACACACGGCGACCAGGCTTGGACACGCGTGAGATTTCGCGGATAACCGCTTCACCTTCAAAATATTTTAATTCGATTTCAAACGCAGCAAAGCCGTCTTTTTCGACTTCTGTATATCCGCGGATAAAGCCTTCATCGACAAGAACGTCAAGAACGCGGCCACGAAGCTTGGACGCAGGCGTTGAAACATTGCCCCGGCTACGCATGATAGCGTTGCGGATGCGTGTGAGCATATCACCAAGAGGATCACTAAATGACATATTATCCCCCTACCAGCTTGATTTCACGAGACCCGGAATCAAACCCTGTGAACCAAGTTCACGAAGAGCGATACGGGACATTTTCATTTTACGGTAGTAACCGCGCGGACGGCCAGTGACCTGACAGCGGTTACGGACGCGGGACGGCGCAGAATTACGCGGCAGAGCAGCGAGTTTAAGCTGCGCTGCAAAACGCTCTTCAACCGGAAGGGACTTATCCCGCGCTCGGTCTTTGAGCAGAGCGCGCTTGCCGGCAAACTTTGCCACGAGCTCTTGGCGCTTAACATTGCGCTCCATTGCACTTACTTTAGCCATTTATTGTCTCCTATGTGCGGGCCGGGATTGAATTACCCTCGGTCTGCTTCGTCTGTTGCGTTAGATCGGGCGCGTTCTAGTTACGGAACGGGAACCCAAGCTCTGCCAACAGTACTTTGGCTTCTTCATCAGTTTTGGCGCTTGTTTGCACCACAATGTCCATACCAAGGACTGAGTCGACTTTGTCGTAATCAATCTCTGGAAAGACGATATGTTCTTTTAGGCCCATGGCGTAGTTGCCATTGCCGTCAAAGCTTTTTGCGTTGAGGCCGCGGAAGTCACGAACGCGCGGAAGCGCGATGTTAACAAGACGGTCAACAAATTCAAACATACGATCGCGGCGAAGTGTTACCTTAGCACCAATGACCATACCGTCGCGAAGCTTAAAGCCCGCAATGGATTTCTTAGCTACAGTCGGAAGGACTTTTTGACCAGCAATAAGTTCAAGATCAGCAATCGCCGCTTGTACTTTTTTCTTGTCGCCAACACCTTCGCCAATACCCATGTTCAGCACGACTTTTTCAATCGCCGGAATCTGCATATCACTCGTATAAGCAAACTGCTCTTTTAGCTTCGCACGGATTTCCTCACGGTAAATCGTGGATAAACGGGGTTCGTATGGTTTAGTCATCGATAACCTCACCGGATTTCTTGGCCACGCGGACCTTTTTTCCGTCTTTTAATACTTTAAACCCGACGCGTGTTGGCACTGAGTCTTTAGGGTCAATGTGTGCAACATTCGAAACATGGATCGGCGCTTCAAATTGCTTAATGCCGCCGTCTGGATCCGCTTGGCTCGGACGTACGTGGCGCTTAACCATGCGAACGCCTGAAACTATTACGCGGGATTCTTTTGGGAATACCTTTGTGACTTCGCCTTTACGGCCTTTGTCTTTGCCAGCAATGACAATGACATAGTCACCTTTTTTTACTTTAGCCGCCATGACTACAACACCTCCGGAGCCAGAGACACGATCTTCATGTGGTTCTTACCGCGAAGTTCACGCGGCACAGGGCCAAAGATACGTGTGCCAATAGGCTCACCATTATTATTGATGATTACCGCTGCATTGCCGTCAAAGCGGATCACAGAACCGTCTTTGCGAATAATGTCTTTGCGAACGCGAACGACAATAGCCTTACGCACATCACCTTTTTTTACTTTACCGCGCGGAATCGCTTCCTTCACGGACACAACAATCGTGTCGCCAACGTGGGCATAACGACGCTTAGAACCGCCCAGTACTTTAATGCACTGTACGCGACGGGCGCCGGAATTATCGGCAACTTCTAGATTTGACTGCATTTGAATCATGCGAAATCTCCCTTGGGCTTAGGCCCGATAAGTGGTCGTGCCTACGCGGCAACAACCTCCCACCGCTTAAGTTTACTTTTTGGCGGACATTCGATGATACGAACCATGTCGCCGGCTTTGTGCACATTGTTTTCGTCATGTGCGTGATACTTTTTTGAGCGCCGCACAATTTTCTTAAACAGTGGGTGCATATAGGTCCGTTCAACTTTAACAACAATAGTTTTGTTGCCTTTATCGCTGACGACTACGCCTTGTAATATACGTTTTGGCATCGTTCTTTCCTCTAACCGGCCGCTTTGTCAGCAGCTTTTCTAGCCGCCATGACCGTTTTAACGCGGGCAACATCACGGCGAACGCCGCGAACATGTGCTGTATGCTCTAATTGACCAGTCGCCGCTTGAAAACGCAGGTTAAACTGCTCTTTCTTAAGGGCCACCAATTTATCGTTGAGTTCGCTCTCAGTCATTGACCGAACATCTACTGGGCTTAAATTTGTACGTTTTGCCATGATACGCTCCTATTGCTCGCCCGGACGGGTAACAATTTTGCATTTAACCGGAAGCTTGGCAGCGCCGAGGCGCAAAGCTTCACGAGCGACAGCATCAGTAACGCCGTCAATTTCAAACATGATCCGGCCAGGCTTAACTTTACAGGCCCAAAATTCAACAGAACCTTTACCCTTACCCATCCGAACTTCGGTAGGCTTTTTCGTCACAGGTACATCTGGGAAGATGCGGATCCAGACCCGACCGGCCCGTTTCATGTGACGTGTAATCGCCCGGCGAGTGGCTTCGATCTGACGCGCAGTAACGCGCTCAGGCTCAAGAGCTTTGAGGCCGTAAGACCCAAAGTTCAAAGAAGACCCACCTTTAGCAACGCCTTTGATGCGTCCTTTGTGAGCTTTCCGGAATTTTGTACGTTTTGGCTGTAACATTGCCTATACCTCTACTTAGCCTAGACTTAATTAGATCTGGCCGGACGGCGATCACCGCGCGGACGATCATTGCCGCGAGGGCGATCATTTCCGCGTGGACGTGGGCCGTCCTGATTATTCATGCGCTTTTCCTGGGCGTACGGATCATGTTCCATGATCTCGCCTTTATTGATCCACACTTTGATGCCGATAATACCCATAGCTGTCATCGCGCGAGCGGTGCCATAGTCAATATCAGCCCGCATTGTGTGAAGCGGAACGGAACCTTCTTGATACTGTTCAATACGAGCAATCTCAGCACCGCCGAGGCGGCCGCCAAGCTTAATCTTACAGCCAATAGCGCCCATGCGCATTGCAGACTGCATAGACCGCTTCATAGCGCGGCGGAAAGACATCCGGCGCTCAAGCTGCTGTGCAATACCTTCGGCTACCAAATTGGCATCAACTTCAGGCTTACGAACTTCGATCAAATTGATGAACACTTCGCCGTCAACCATTTCGGAGACTTTCTTACGAAGCACTTCAATGTCAGCACCTTTTTTACCAATTACAACACCCGGACGCGCCGTGTAGATAGCAATGCGGCACTTTTTGTGCGGACGCTCGATGATGATCCGAGCAACAGACGCGTTCTTCAGCTCTTCCATAAGGAATGTGCGGATTGCGAGATCTTGATGCAATAGATCGCCGAACTCTTTCGTGTTGGCGTACCAACGAGAATCCCAAGTCCGGTTAATACCAAGGCGAAGGCCAATCGGATTTATCTTCTGACCCATTATGCGGCCTCCTCAACTTCGCGAACGATAATCGTTAGCTCGGAAAATGGCTTTAAAATTTGAGCGCCGCGGCCCCGTGCCCGTGCGCGAAAGCGCTTCATGACAAGGTTTTTACCAACATAGGCTTCTGAAACGATAAGGCTATCAATATCAAGACCGTGATTGTTTTCAGCGTTAGCAATGGCGCTTTCAAGACATTTTTTAACGTCGTGAGAGATACGCTTATGCGAAAACTCAAGATCAGACAAAGCTTTCTCAACCTTAAGACCGCGAATCATCTGCGCAACAAGGTTCAGCTTAATTGGACTCGTACGGATCATCCGCAACTTCGCCATAGCTTCATTGTCAGCCACACGGCGTGGATTTTTCTCTTTTGACATGACTACTTCCGCTTCGCTTTTTTGTCCGCAGCGTGGCCATAATAAGTCCGCGTCGGTGCAAATTCACCAAGCTTGTGACCTACCATGTCTTCGTCAACCGAAACCGGTACGAATTTATGGCCATTGTGAATCTGAAATGTCAGACCCACAAATTGCGGCATGATTGTTGAACGGCGCGACCAAGTTTTGATCGGCTTCTTACGGCCTTCTGCATGTGAGGCTTCTGCTTTCTTAAGCAGGTAACCATCAACAAACGGACCTTTCCAGACTGAACGTGGCATACTCCGCGCTCCCTATTTTTTCTTCGCGTGGCGCGAACGAATGATGAATTTATCTGTAGCCTTATTAGACCGTGTCCGCGCACCTTTAGTAGGCTTACCCCAAGGTGTCACAGGGTGACGACCACCGGAGGTCCGGCCTTCACCACCACCGTGCGGGTGATCAACTGGGTTCATGGCTACGCCGCGAACTTGTGGGCGCTTGCCAAGCCAGCGTTTACGGCCAGCTTTACCAAGGTTGATGTTCATGTGATCCGGGTTAGACACCGCGCCGACAGTGGCGAGGCAGCTTTGATGGATCATGCGCATTTCGCCAGACTTCAAACGAACCTGAGCGTAACCATCACCGCGGCCAACAAGCTGAGCATAAGTACCAGCGGAACGAGCGATTTGACCGCCCTTACCTGGCTTCATTTCGATGTTGTGGATGATTGTCCCGACAGGCATGGCGCGAAGCGGCATAGTGTTGCCAGGCTTTACGTCCGCTTTATCGGAAGAAATAACTTTATCACCCTCGGCCAAACGCTGCGGCGCAAGAATATAAGACTTTTCGCCGTCTTTATATTCGATCAACGCGATGAACGCTGTCCGGTTCGGATCATACTCAAGGCGCAATACTGTTGCTTCCATATCCGTCTTACGACGTTTGAAATCAACCATGCGGTAGAGACGCTTATGGCCCCCGCCCTGACGGCGCATTGTAATGCGGCCCGTATTGTTGCGTCCGCCCTTTTTCGTCAAGCCTTCAGTGAGGCCTTTTTCCGGACGACCTTTGTGAAGATCAGACCGGTCAACCTGCACGAGGTGACGGCGGGACGGCGATGTCGGATTAAATGTCTTTAATGCCATTGTCCTACCTTACAGTCCGGTTGCAATATCAATAGTGTCACCGTCTTTAAGCGTAACGATGGCTTTTTTGATATCTTTGCGGCGACCAGGAATACCCCGGAAGCGCTTGGTTTTACCTTTTTGGCGCAGAGTGTTTACAGCCGTTACAGAGACCTTAAACAAGGTTTCAACAGCTTCTTTAATCTCTACTTTTGTCGCTGACAGCGGCACTTCGAAGATGACCTGATTGTACTCAGACAAAATGGTCGACTTCTCGGTAATAATCGGAGTCAGAATTGTGTCGTAATGACGTGCGGCTTCACTCATTTTAGTCGAGCCTCCAAATCTTGGACAGCTTGCTTCGTGAGCACCAATGTGTGGCGACGCAGAATGTCGTACACGTTAGCGCCCTGACTAGGCAATACGTCGAGGTTAGGAATATTGCGAGCAGCTTTGGCGAAGTTATCGTCAACAGCATTACCTGAAATAATAAGGCCGTTAGCCACACCAAGGTTTGCTAGCAAGCACCGAAGTTCAGAAGTTTTAGGCGTCGCCATGACAGCATCATCCAAGATGATGATTTCTTTAGCGCCAACTTTAGACGATAGAGCATGACGCATAGCCAAAGCGCGAACCTTTTTCGGAAGGTCGTGCGAGTGGTCGCGAACGCGAGGGCCGTGAGCCTTACCACCGCCGCGGAACTGAGAAACAGATCCGTTACCGTGACGAGCTGTACCGCCGCCTTTTTGCTTACCAATACGCTTAGTTGTTTTTGAAACGTCACCACGTTCTTGAACTTGGTGATTTCCGCCTTGGCGCTTTGCAAGTTGATAACGCACCATGCGGTGCAGAATATCTTTGCGCGGCTCCAGACCGAACACGCCCGCATCAAGATCAACAGATCCTGATTTCTTGGCGTCGAGTGTTTGGACATCCATTTTCATGATTACTCTTCCTCGCCCTTAGCTTTTGCTGGCGCAGCTTTTTCAGCCGCTGCCGCGCGGAATTTACCAGGCATAGGCAGATCAGTAGCCTTAACACCTTTAACCGCATCGCGAATTTCTACCCAGCCACCTTTTGATCCGGGCACAGCGCCCTTGACCAAAATAAGACCTTGATCAACGTCAGTACGAACGATTTCAAGATTTTGAAGTGTCCGGCGAACGGCGCCCATGTGGCCAGCCATTTTCTTTCCCTTAAAGACCTTACCTGGATCCTGACACTGCCCTGTAGAGCCGTGTGAACGGTGAGAGATCGATACGCCGTGTGTCGCGCGAAGACCGCCAAAGTTATGACGCTTCATGGCACCGGCAAAACCTTTACCAACAGAAATACCCGCAACATCGACCTTTTGGCCAAGAACAAAGTGATCAGCCGTGACTTCAACGCCGACGTCCATGATTGTTTCGTCTTGAACCCGAAACTCAACAAGCTTCATCTTAGGCGCAACTTTTGCCTTGGCAAAACGTTCGCGCTCAGCTTTAGACACGCGCTTAGGCTTGGCATCGCCAGCACCAAGCTGCAAAGCTTGATAACCGTCACGAGCCATTGTTTTATGCGCGACAACCTGACAACCCTCTAAAGAGAGAACAGACACAGGAACGTGCGATCCATCTTCAGCATAGACACGTGTCATGCCGAGCTTTTTAGCTACTACTCCAGAGCGTAACATCTTAGGCTCCTAACTTAATCTCTACATCTACACCGGCAGCGAGGTCGAGCTTCATCAGCGCGTCAACGGTTTGGGGTGTAGGATCAACGATATCCAACATTCTTTTGTGAGTGCGGATCTCAAATTGCTCACGGGACTTTTTGTTCACGTGTGGTGAACGGTTGACCGTAAACTTTTCAATACGTGTCGGAAGGGGGATAGGACCCCGAACCGTCGCGCCAGTGCGCTTGGCCGTAGAAACGATCTCCGCAGTGGAATTATCCAGAATGCGATGATCGAAGGCTTTCAGCCGGATACGAATATTTTGACGTTCCATAACTTAATCCAGTTCTTGCGGCCTTAAGGGCCCGACGCTGTCAAACAACTTACAAGGCCGCCTTATAGAGGCGGCCCTTAGAATACTCTACTCAATAATTTTAGAAACGACGCCCGCCCCAACAGTCCGTCCGCCTTCACGGATAGCGAAGCGAAGCTTCTCT
>JBPOEZ010000009.1:0-111736 GCA_051252005.1 Alphaproteobacteria bacterium
CTAAGTTTCGGCAGCGAGGATTATTATGCGCGTTTATTTTATAAGCGATTGAAATAGCGATGTTTTTAAAAACGCAATGCGAGGATTAATACGCGCACCACCCCCACAATCTTCATCCCCGCTCGGGGCGGGGATGAGGGTTGTAGGGTAAGGTTTTATTTTCGAGCTGACGGCACGGCTGTCTTTGGTATTAGCCATCCACTACTCAAACTCAGTCGTGGTTAGTGATGGCTTTCCGGCAAAAGTAGACGTTAACTTAGAGGCTTATATCGCTCAAAATAAGCCGCTGGCTGATTATCGCAATTCACTGATTAGCCAGACCTTAGCTTTTTGTGATCGCGACAATAAACCTATCGACAGAATATCTGTAATCCTTGGCTGCTGGTGATTGGCTGTCCATTTGCTGCTATTTTGTAGTAGTCTGGCGAGCGTATCGTCAAAGACATGAAACGTAAACCCCGCAAGGAATACAGCGCGGAGGAAAATATCCGCATTGTCCTGGATGCCTTGCATAGCTGGAGCCCTATCGCCGCGCTATGTCGTATTGAGGACGTAGTGCATCCAAACGGCTCTTTGGTGACGTCTAGTATAGACAAGAAAAGAAACCGAGAGAAAGTAGAACAACATGGATATGTCAGTCAAACCCCATTGGCGCAGAGCCGCCTTGGAAATCATCGTTATGGTTTTAGCGGTTATATATTTGAAGAAAGCGTTTGATCCATTTTTTTGGCGCTTTGCAGGCCCTGCTGCGCTCGCAGTTATCATGATAGGGCTCGTATTTTATATGAGATTGAGCGGGCAGGACTGGAAGGCTTTAGGGTTGCGGCGCCTGCCAAGCCGGAAGGATAAACTTTTGCTTGTTCCCCAAGCCTTACTGACGGCTTTAGTTATGGGATTAGCACTTGCGCTTGTAGTCAATGGCGGGGCGGCGCTTGGTATGGAATTTATGCAAGAAGTACCTCAAGGGGTTGAAGACAGGTGGGGTGACGTTAAAGGCAATCTACCGATTTTCCTTGTATGGGTTGCCATATCATGGGTGATTGGTGGCTTTTCGGAAGAGGTTATTTTCAGAGGGTTTTTGATAACCCGCCTAACCACTTTATTCGGGGGCGCAAAGCCGGCAGTCGTTATTGCAGTTATCATTGCGGGCGTTTTCTTTGGTTATTTGCATTTTTACAATCAAGGCTATCGAGGTTTTATTTCAGCAGCCATAATCGGCATCGTATTCGGGGCTATGTTTTTTCTGTTTAAGCGCAATCTCTGGCCGCTCGTTATTGTTCATGGTTGTATCAATACTATAGGATTTGTCACAACATATATGGGTTTAGAGGTTTAGCCGTGAGTGATATTAAGTCTCAGTTCAGGGTATGTTTTGGACCGAGACCGACTTTCCGGTGGTCAAATCAATGCGCATCTGATTGGCCTGGCCGGAAAGAACTTAGTCACAAATCCAAACTACGGGAGCTACTCCGACGCTTAAATTTGATGATAGAACTGTACCCCAACTATTGGGAACGAGGATTAATACGCACCCCAACCCTAATAACTATCATCCCCGCCTTGTGTTTGCTTGCAAACACTTGAGCGGGGATCCATCACCCGAAGCTAGCGGCAAGAGATGGATCCCCGATGACGTCGAGGATGAAGGTTGTAGAGAGGGCATAGCTTTGTTTATAGGTTTGAGTGCTAAATTCCTGCC
Organism: Alphaproteobacteria bacterium; assembly: GCA_051252005.1. Taxonomy (GTDB): domain Bacteria; phylum Pseudomonadota; class Alphaproteobacteria; order Caulobacterales; family Maricaulaceae; genus JACOMS01. Next base: position 1,700 of record JBPOEZ010000009.1, read on the forward strand.
GTCTTCCTTGCGCTAAAGGCTAAATCTAAATTATAACGTGACATTGCGCGGCGCGCGCTTATCATTTTAGCATGAGCATCCAGAAAACATCGATTGTCATTATTGGTACCGGCTTTGGCGGGCTTTGCATGGCGGCAAAGTTGAAAATGGCGGGGCGGGATGATTTTGTAATTCTGGAGAAGGCCTCCGAAATCGGGGGGACGTGGCGAGAAAACCGCTACCCTGGGGCTGAGTGTGATGTCGCGTCTGTTTTGTATTCTTACTCGTTTTACCCCAATCCAACATGGGATTTTAAGTGGGCGAAGCAAAAGCAAATCCTTGAATATTTAAGTCGGTTTACGGACGATATGGATATTCGGGATCATATCCGCTTTGACCAGACTGTGTCGGAAGCCATTTTTGACGAGAGCGCAGGGCGCTGGGATATCAAAACGGTCGACGGCAGTCATTACAATACGGCCTTTTTCGTTCCCGCCTTGGGGCAGTTGCATTACCCCCAGACGCCTAAATTTTCCGGAGTGGATGAAAATACATCCCGAAAATTCCACACGGCAGAATGGCCTGATGATGTGGATTTATCCGGCCAGACCGTTGCGATCATCGGCAATGCAGCAAGCGCTATTCAGCTAATTCCCAAAGCTGCAGAGGCCGCTAAACACGTTGTTATTTATCAGCGCAGCGCAAACTGGGTCATACCAAAGGGGGATCGTCCTTATAGCCGTTTCGAAAAAAGTCTCGCCAAATACATACCGGGCCTCTCGAAACTCTATCGCGGGTTTTGGTTCTGTGTCGGCGAATTTGCTTTGTATCCCATGATCATGGGGAAGACGCTCCAGTCTCGTATTGGTGTGTGGGCGTGCAGGCGGGAAATGGGAAAGTTTATAAAAAACAAAGAGATGATAGAAAGTCTTACGCCTAAATATCCAATAGGCGCGAAGCGAGTTTTGCTGTCTGATGCTTACTATCCGGCTCTTGTGCGAGAGAACGTAACGCTTGTGATTGAGTCTATTGAGGCTTTTACAAAGACGGGTATTTGCCAAGTTTCGGGTGACGTGACCGACTTTGATATGATTATTTACGCGACGGGCTTCGAAACTGTGCCGTTCTATAATCACATTGATATACGCGGAAGAAACGGCATCTGCTTACGCGAGCAGTGGGAAAATGGCGCGCAGGCTTACCGAGGTGTCATAACCGCAGACTTTCCAAATATGTTTATGCTATACGGCCCCAACACGAATACGGGCCATACCTCGATTGTTTTCAAGCTTGAAAATCAGGTGAATTATATTCTTCAACTTATTGAAAATAATCAAGAAAATATAATTTCCGTTAAACCTTCCGCTGAGGAGGCATTTAATGCAGACATCCAAGCGCGGCTCATGAAAACCGCGTGGGCGCAAGTCGAGGCCAGTTGGTATAAGAACGGTGATAAGATCGACAGGAACTGGCCCGGTAGCGGTATTGAGTATAAGAAGATGATGAAAAATGTCATCTGGGATGATTTCGATATTCGCACGCGGGAAAGCGCCTAAGATATCTCAAATTAGCTACGCGCAAAATATTTTCAAATTTTCAACATATTCGCGTCTTATTTAAGTCTTAGATGTGGTATTAAGAAGATGTTAACTTTGTAAGGAATCACCGTGAAACGTTTACTGCTTGCCCTTTTTATCCCGTTAGCTTTCATCCTAGCATGGGGGGCAGGCTATAGTCTGTACGGTAGCGAAGGGTTCACGCCTCGGCAGAAAACTCCGGCTTCCGCCGATGTGAACGTCGTGCCGCCCACTACCGATCAGGATGCAATAGACGACGCCTCTGATGGCGTAGAGCTTAACCCAGCCGCCGGAGATAATTTTACCTATTTGGGGTGGGAGGTTGATAACGCGGCTGACGAGCCAAAAGTTTGTTTTAACTTTTATACAGCGCTGAATGCCGAGGACACCATCAAGGTGAGGGACTATATCTCTGTGTCTCCGAGCACGTCTGTGGCAGCCGAAATTGACGGCAATGATCTTTGCCTGACGGGCTTTTCATTTGATAATGAATATGAGGTGACGCTCAAAGAAGGCCTTGCTGACGCAGCCGGCAAGAGCCTTAACCGCGACATCGTCGAAGCGGTGAGTTTTGGCGATAAGCCTGCTTATGTTGGTTTTGCAGGACAAGGTATTATCCTGCCGCGCGTCAATGCCCAAGGCCTTGCAATTGAAACGATCAATGTCGACACACTGTCTGTGTCCATTGCCCGCGTGAGTGACCGCATGATGGCGCGCAGAGACCCTCAAGGCGGCGAATCCACTATGGAAGGGGATTATGGCTGGGAAGGCGAAGACGCTGCGAAGACTATTCGCGATGTGATCTGGTCTGGCGATGTTGCGGTTAAAACGGTTCGCAATAAGAAGGTCACGACGGTTCTGCCATTGGCAAAATTGACCGGTGATTTGCCCCCTGGCGGCTATGTTGTTGTGGCCGAACGCGCACATGAAGATAATGAAAATTATGTTGCCCGTGCTTGGCGCTGGATTATTTCGACCGATTTAGTGCTGACGAGCTATAGTGGTGATGACGGGCTGAGTCTATCTGCACGTTCGATTGATACGGCGAAATTACAGCGCGGTATTGAGGTCACATTGGTGGCTGAAAATAACGACATACTCGCGAAGGCCGTCACAGACGCAGCGGGTCATGTCACGTTTCCTGCGCCGCTCTTAAAAGGCAAAGGGCCAAAACGGGCCAAGATGGTCATGGCATTCGGGCCAGAGAATGATTACGCCATATTGGATCTGTCGCGCGCAGCGCTAGATTTATCCGAATATGACATCAATGGCCGCCGTTCTTCGTCTTCGGCTGATATGTACGGCTTTACCGAGCGCGGCGTTTACCGCCCGGGCGAAACCGCGCATTTCACCATAATGCTCCGCGATAGCGGCGCGGGCGCGCTTTTAGACCGTCCTGCTAAGCTGATCGTACGCCGTCCCAACGGTATTGAGATGATCACACATGATGTGAGCAAAAAAGAGATTGCAGAGCATTCTGGCACCATCACTTGGGATTACGAAATTCCTGACACGGCTCCGCGCGGGGTCTGGTCCGTCGGCGTCGAGGCGGAAGGGGCCGGACACGTTGGCCGCGTTGAGTTTTCTGTCGAAGATTTTGTACCGCAAAAATTAAGGTTGGGCATCGAGGTTAGCCAAGAGCCTATGAAGGCCTCTGAGATACGCGACATCACGCTTGACGCGCAGTTCCTCTACGGCGCGCCGGGCGCGGCTTTGGAAGCAGAAGCTGAGGGGCGTTTGCAACTCGATCCAAATCCATTCCCAAAGTTTAGCGACTATAGCTTCGGCCCCGCAGAACGCGATTTCAATGAAGTCTATTTGGAATTTGGCGGAGGGATGACTGACGGCGACGGGAAATTGACTATTCCCCTTGATTTAGACGCCGCGAGTTCATCATCTGCGTTCCCGCTCCGCGTTGAAATCACGGCGGGCGTCGCTGAACCTGGCGGGCGATATGTGCGCGATAGTGTGCGCGTGCCAGTCCGAAGCGAGAATAGCTATATTGGAATTGATCCGCTCTATGAGGGCGGACGGGCGCCGCGTGGCAAGCCAACGGAGCTTGCGCTCGTCGCTCTTGGGTTCGACGGCATACAAAAGTCTGATAATGTAACGTGGACCCTCGTCGAGGAAGACTGGGATTATCATTGGTACCGCGAAAACGGATCGTGGCGCTACCGCCGAGATGTCCGCGATATACCCCTGACAAGCGGCTCACTCGCACTAGATGCAAACGCGCCAGCCGTCTGGTCAAAGCTCCTTACATGGGGTGATTACCGCTTAGATGTCGTCTCCAAAGACGGGGCCGTAGCCGGACATAGGTTCAGCGTAGGCTGGGGCCGCGCCGAAACATCCGATAGTCCGGACCAGCTCCGTATCGGCACATCGAATAGCTCTGTCAAAGCGGGTGACAGTGTCACGCTTGCGATTAACGCGCCTTATGCCGGCGAAGCTGAACTTGTGATCGCGAGCGACGCTGTCCATATGGTGAAGCCCGTGCGCTTGAAAGAAGGCGCTTCGGAGCTGACCTTTAATTTCATGCCAGAGTGGGGCGAGAGCGTTTATGCTATGCTCACGCTCTATACGCCGCGTGATGTTGATGGACGTCCCGTTCCGCGTAGAGCCGTCGGTATAAGTTATATCGCGCTTGACCGCACGCAGCAGACACTCAGCCTATCGATTGATAAGCCTGAAGTCATTCGTCCGCGTACAGACCATACTTTCACAGTCGACGTTGACGGCGCGCCGCGCGGCGACACCGTGTGGATGAATTTTGCCGCTGTTGACGAAGGGATCTTGCAAATTACGAAATATAAGTCGCCAGATGCGGCGAATTTCTTCTTTGGCAAAAAAGCTCTCGGCGTTGATATCAGAGATGATTATGGCCGGATGCTTAACCCGAATTTGGGCGCGCCTGCCATAGCGAAAACCGGCGGGGACAGTCTTGGCGGCGAAGGGCTCACCGTTGTGCCCACAAAAACTGTAGCCTTGTTCTCTGGCCCTGTGCAGGTCAAAGGCGGGAAAGCTAAAATCGAACTGACCCTGCCAGACTTTAACGGCGAATTGCGCCTTATGGCGACGGCGTGGACAAAGACTGCGGTTGGCAGCGCTTCCGAAGCCGTAAAGGTGCGGGACAAAGTTCCTGCCATTATGGGCTTGCCGCGGTTTCTTGCACCCGGTGATCGAGCCGTGGCGACAGTGTCTTTGGACAATGTCGAAGGCGCGTCTGGCGACTATGAGGCTGTGCTGAATACAGGCGGTCTTGTACGCGGCAGTGATCCGATCACGCTCAACTTGCAAGAAGGCCAAAGACTGGATAGCCGTACAGACATCTCGGCGTCTGAAACTGGGGTGGATACGCTCACATTGTCCGTGAAAGGGCCGTCGCGTTATAACACGGCGTCCACATTCCCGATACAGGTGCGCACGCCTTATATGCCTGTAACCACGTCTGATTATATACGGCTAGAACCGGGTCAATCTTATACACCTGCGCTTGACCTGATCAGCGCTTATGAGATGGGTAGCACGGATATTACCGTGTCGTTCTCGCGTCTTCCGGGCCTTGATCCTGCGCCTTATGTTAAATCGCTTGCCCGTTATCCTTATGGCTGTACGGAGCAAACCGTTTCAAGCGCTATGCCGCTGCTATACTCTGCGGATCTGGGCGGAATTCCGGGGCAGTCCGAGAAAGAACGCCGCCGCGAGTTGCAGAAGGCTGTGAACAAGCTAGCGGGACGTCAAAGTCTTGACGGATCGTTTGGCCTTTGGAGCGCTGGTGACCGCTATGCCCGTCCTTGGGTTGGTGTCTATACGGCAGACTTTTTGTACCGCGCGCAGGAGGCTGGCCTTATGGTTCCGGCAGATGTTCTTAGCCGCGCTCGCAAGGCAACGGCAGAAATAAGCCGCATGCCGCGTTACCCGAATTTGCAGTATGATTTCCCGCGTAACGGATCATGGGGTGATCAAAATAAAGCCGAGGCTGCGGCCTATGCCAATTTTGTCCTTGCCCGTGAAGGCTTTGGCAATCTTGGCCATATGCGGTATTTATACGATAATCACCGGAGCAAGATGAAGTCACCTTTGTCTCAAGCCTATCTTGGCGCAGCGCTGTCTATGATGGGCGATAAGGCCCGTTCGAAAGCCGCGTTCGAGTCGGCTCGAAGCGACTTTGGTTATGAAGATGACAAGGATTACTACCAATCACCTGTTCGCGATGTAGCGGGCGTAATTGCGGCGATGACAGAGGCCGGACAGGACTCTGAAGCGGCTGACCTCTCAGAAGCCTTCCGCGAAGCAATTCTTGATGAAACCTACATGAATACGCAGGAAAAAGCTTACGTCATTCTCGCGCTGAAAGCGTTGATGAAGACGGCTAATCCGCCAAAGGTCACAGCCAAAAAGGTCAAACTAGCAGGCGACGAAAAACGCCCAGCGGTAACACTTTACGGGAAAGACTTGTCGGACGCGCCGAGCTTTACGAGCCGTGATGAAAGCACAATTTGGGCTACGGTCACAGTGAGCGGCGCGCCGAGCGAGGCGCCTGTGCCAAGCGCTAAAGGTTTCAGTCTTAAGAAACAGCTTTTCACTATGTCGGGGCAGCCTGTCACAAATCTGAACGTCAAACAGGGGCAACGCTTTGTTGTCGCAGCGGCGTTTAAGTCTGAGATAAACCGTTCGCGAACGATTGTCTTGGCTGACCTTTTGCCAGCAGGATTCGAGATCGAAACCATTTTGAACCCGCAAGACGGCGCGCTCAAAGATGGTAGTGACGGCGCTTATGTATGGGTCGGAAACATCTCTAAGTTCCAAGTGACCGAAGCCCGTGATGATCGTTTCATCGCCTCTCTGGAAACGTACCGCAAAGACACCTATATAGCGGCCTATATTGTACGAGCTGTAACTGCAGGCGACTTTGTTATGCCAGGTGCTGTGCTTGAAGACATGTACCGTCCGGCTGACAGAGCCGTTACGCAAACACGGCGAATTACGATCGCTGCTGATCCTGCGCTGTAAGGTGCAGGGAACGCTCGTTTCTAAATGCAAAGGCGCGTCACATATCCCAAATGGCTAAGCTATAACTTAGCCATACTTGTTGCGGTATTTGTTGCCGCCGTGCTCATCTTTCCTGTCCCTGTCGGGGCGGCGCGGCATGTTTCGCCTATTGTTAAAGACCAAAACGGGCGATGGATGACAGGGTTTACGGTCGAGGACGGGACATGGCGTATTCGCGCTGACTTAACCGAGATTGATCAGAGATTTATAGAGCGCGTTATACGCATCGAGGATAAGCGTTTCTGGCATCATAGCGGCGTGGATATTCCGGCTATTTTCAGAGCGGGCCGCTCATGGACACAAGCAGGGAAGCCTGTTTCTGGCGCGTCGACCATTACGATGCAGCTTGTTCGTCAGCTAGAGCTGCGGCCCCGCACTATGGGCTCTAAGATCATCGAAACCTTTCGGGCCATGCAATATGAGCTGCGCTTTTCGAAGGCCGAAATTTTAGAACTTTACCTCACCCACATTTCTTACGGAGGCAATATTGAAGGCGTTCATGCGGCGTCGCAGGTTTATTTTGGCAAGCCGCCGTTTCAGCTCACTGACAGTGAAATAGCTTTGCTGATCGCGCTCCCGCAAGCGCCGGAAGCTAGGCGCCCTGATTTGCATGCCAAAGCGGCTATGTCAGGACGGGATGATATTTTGGAAAAACTCGGAGCGGCAGGCATGCTTACACCCTTGCAAGTCAGCGAATCCAAAGAGCTTTCCTTCAATATTGTAAGGCAAGCCATGCCAGAGAGAGCGTGGATTACGGCGAGGGGGCTTATTACCAACGAAGAACGCGCGAAAAAAGGACAGTCTAGCGGTAATGACCCCGTTGCTTCGACACTAGATTATGATCTTCAGGTCGAGATCGAAGCTTTGACGGCGGAGTTTGTTGCGCCGCTCGACGCGCCTGTTAACACGGCTGTGACGATTGTTGATAACCGTACAATGAGTGTGCGAGCCCATATTGCGTCTGCTGACCGCGCCCGTCCGGGCGGATGGATTGATATGTCAGACAGAGCGCGGTCTCCGGGCTCGACGCTTAAGCCGTTCATATACGGCCTTGCTATGGATGATGGCTTGCTGTCTGCGGGGTCATTTATTCGCGACGCGCCGACTCGTTTCGGCTCTTATCAACCCGAAAATTTTGACCGCCGCTATTACGGCGACGTCCGAATTTATGAGGCCTTGCGTCATAGTCTGAATGTGCCTGCTGTCGCTGTTCTCGACCGCGTTGGCGGCGCGCGTCTTGAGACCACGCTGACCGCGGCGGGGGTGGATATTACGCGTCTTGGCGGGGATAGCGAAAATGCGGGTCTTGCCCTCGCGCTGGGCGGAGCCGGACTTACGGTCAATGATTTAGCCGTGCTTTATGCCGCGCTCGCGAACGGCGGAGACGCGCGCACGCTTCGCTGGCGAGAGGGCGACGAGCCAAAAACATATCGGTTGCTCTCGGAGGAAACTAGTGCAGAGATTACGCGAATTCTGCGCCAAGCGCCAACGCCGCAGGGGCGTGTTCCTGCGTGGCTTGCGAAAAACGCGCCGCCAATAGCTTATAAAACAGGAACTTCATATGGTTTCAGGGATGCTTGGGCGGCAGGCTACACGGATGATTGGACGGTAATCGTCTGGGTGGGACGGCCTGACGGCGGCCCGCGAAGGGGCGAAACGGGACGGATCGCGGCGGCCCCGCTTTTGTTCGATGTGTTCTCGCGTTTGCCGCATACGGGCGATGCGCCGTCTTATAAGCGCGACGCAGATGCCCCCGCAGGACTGACACGCGTGGATCGGATTGATACGGGGCCGCAAATTCTATTCCCGCCAGATGGCGCTGAATTGCTGGCGACAAAACTTGGCGCGAATGGACGGGGCTTCGCGCTTACGGCCCGCACGCAGTCAGGCATGGCGACATTTTATGTAGACGGAGAACCTGTGGCTCTTGAACACGGAAAAACCGTGTGGCGACCTAATACATCAGGGTTTTACGAAGTGGCCGCGATTGACGAAAGCGGCCAAAGAACGGCGGTACGAGTTGAAGTTCTGAGTATGGCCGATTTGGCTTTTCGCTAAAATAGCTGTCGCAATTTCGGCAGCGGGGCGTTAGAAGCGTGTGCAATTTTCATCAGACAAACGAAAGACTTTCTAATGCAGCACGTTATCGGATTTCATTACACGCTTAAAAACAAAATCGGCATGGTTCTCGATAGCTCTGATGGGCAGGATGCTATGTTGTTTTTGTCAGGTGCAAGCCAGATCATTCCGGGCCTTGAAAAGCGCATGGAAGGACTATCAGTCGGCGATAAAGAAACAATCATGGTGCCAGCGGGCGAGGCTTACGGCGAACTTGATGCAGGGCTGCAAATCACAGCGACTAAATCTCAATTTCCGCCAGATGCGAACCTCAAAGAAGGTGATCAGTTCAAGATTAATGAAGAACCGGGCGCGCCTGTATTTAAGGTCGTCAAAATCGAGGGCGAGAATGTCCATATCGATGGAAACCACCCGATGGCCGGTAAAGACCTGTATTTTGATATTGAAATTACCGAGAAGCGCGACGCCACAAAAGATGAGCTAGCGCATGGTCACGCTCACGGGGCAGGCGGGCATCACCACTAGGGCGCTAAAGGCTTAAAACCGGCGTAGGGAGTGCGCAATGTCTGTCTCGGGCAGGCCTAAGTGGCGCGCAATAAGGCTGAGCCGAGATTCAGTTGCGGGATCCATATTGCCGGTGGACGCAGCTATCGCGCATAAGTCTCTCAATATTCTCCGGGGAATATCATAGTTTCCGGCGGTATCGCGTAAGAACGGCCGCACAATCTGGGGTAATTGTTCCGCCCGAGAGTCGAGCGTTTGTGAGATGAAATTATGAATTTTTTTGCGCCGAGCCCTCGGCGCATTAAGCTGAGCTTCCAGAGACATGTGAGTCTGCCGATTGAAGGTAGCCATGGAGAATACTGTCAGCTTTATCAGGGTTGCTTCCCGTATACTTATCGTTTCCTTAGTAAAGTTCTCTGTGGATGTACCCATAAGGGCAGCGGATAAAGGGTTGCCATTTGCCGTGACCAGAGGTGTGTAGCCTGTAGGGCTACCTGTCCGCAGCATATCGCGAATGCGGTGAAAAGCCTCTTGAAGAAATCCTATTCGCCATAACTGTACAAAAATAAAAGCCGTCACCCATAATGAAATGGGGAGCAAGTTATCCTGTAATTTGTCCGTGAACGCGGCGAATGTGTGGCTTAAAGGCTCATGTATAGAGGGCGTTAGTATTGTGTAAAAAATGAGCGGAAAGGGCGTGAAAAATAAGATAACAAGCGCTTCACCTACATAGTTTTTGTAGAGAAAAAAGGCGATTATGGCGGCCCATACCAAAATAACTATGACACCTAAAAAACTCATCCAGACCTTCCTTATAGAAGGAACCTTAAAGTCCGATTATAGTTTATGATGTGCGGACGAAAAATGCGGTTAGGGTTAATTGGGCCCTAACCGTGCGTGGCGTCCGCGAGGGATCTGACCAGTTTAAGCGCGGCGTCGAGGCCGTTTTCGTGCATTTCTTGCACAATAGCCGAGCCAACGACAACGCCGTCAGCGTCGATAGCGACTTCGCGTGCGCGTTCTGGCGTTTTGACCCCGAAGCCGACAACCACAGGCAGGTTTGAGGCTTCGCGCACTTTGGCAACTTGCTCTTTGACTGAGGCCGCTTGGGTGAAGGCCGCGCCGGTAATGCCGGTCATAGAGACATAATAGACAAAGCCTTTTGTCCCTGCGACGACCTTGGGCAGACGCGCCGCGTCTGTGGTTGGCGTAGCGAGCCGAATTAAGGCGAGATCATGGGTTTCGAAAGCCGCGCGCAATTCGCCGTCTTCTTCGGGCGGGAGATCAACGATAATTGCTCCGTCTACGCCTGCTGCTTTAGCCGCCGCGGCGAATTCCGCGTAACCCATATGGTGGACAGGGTTGCAATAGCCCATGACAATGATCGGCGTCGTTTTGTTTGCTTTGCGAAACTCTGCCGCCATTTCAAGAATGGTATTAAGAGTGGTTCCATCCTTAAGGCTACGAAGCCCAGCCGCCTCGATAGTAGCTCCGTCTGCTGCCGGATCAGTGAACGGCATCCCAAGCTCAATAATATCCACACCTGCACCGGGCAAGGCGTTCATGAGTGTCTGAGACGTAGCGCGGTCCGGATCCCCGCCCATCATATAAGCAACAAAGGCGGTGGAATTAGCGGCTTTGAGGTCCGCGAAGGTTTGGCTAAGGCGTTGGGTCATGTTCTAGTTTCTTCCTATTCCGCAACTCAAGCTGAGCTGTTTCCAATTCAGCCTCCAATTTTTTAATGTTTATTTTGACGATTCTATCTAAGTGTATTTGAACTCTGAAAAACCATAGAAGAAAACCAAAAAAAGAAATCAGAATCCCAATTATAGTGCCTCGCAGTAACACTCGATTTTTTATCATAAAAACGTCGTCATGCAATAATGCGATCTGTTTATGTAATTCGTTGTATTGCTTTTGATAGTAGTCGAATCGTTTACGTTGATTTTGAGCATCAAATTCTTTGGTGTCGAAGCCAGACTTTAAGTCTTCTAACATGTCATCAACATGCTCGCTCTGCACGCGGGTCAAATCAATTTGGTTTTCTGTTTGAATTAATGAATATGTGAGGGTCCCGAAACAAAATGTGGCAATAAATAATCCAGACAAAGCCATAAATTTATACAGATTGTCAGTAGGAAAATTTGGAATTGAGAGGGACATCTACCCTTCAGTCCCCGCGCCAATATGCTCGCCGAGCGCATCGGCGATGGTGAAAATATCTTTATCGCCTCGGCCTGAAATATTGACCACAACCAGCCCGTCATTACCAAGCTCTTGGGCAATTTTTACGGTTTCGGGGATGGCGTGGCTGGATTCTAGGGCGGGGAGGATGCCTTCTAGGCGTCCGCAAAGCTGGAACGCTGCGAGCGCTTCATCATCTGTGGCGGAAACATATTCGGCGCGGCCAATTTCGTGCAGGAAGGCATGTTCCGGGCCGATGCCGGGATAATCTAGGCCTGCAGATATAGAGTGGGCATCATCGATTTGGCCGTTTCTGTCTTGCAGTAAGTATGTGCGGTTGCCGTGCAGGACGCCGGGAGTTCCGCCCGTGAGCGAGGCGGCGTGTAATCCGGTTTCTACGCCGTGGCCGGCGGCCTCGACACCGATAAGGCGTACGCTTTTATCGTCAATGAATGGGTGGAAGATGCCCATGGCGTTGGAACCGCCGCCGATACAGGCTACTATAGCGTCAGGCAATCGGCCTTCGCGTTCCATAAGCTGAGCTTTGGTCTCGTGGCCGATGACGGTCTGAAAATCGCGCACCATTGCAGGGTACGGATGCGGGCCAGCGACGGTGCCGATACAGTAAAACGTATCGCCGACATTCGTCACCCAGTCGCGTAGCGCGTCATTCATGGCGTCTTTAAGGGTCGCTGTGCCAGAATGAACGGCGCGAACCTCGGCCCCCAAAAGCCGCATGCGAAATACGTTGGGCTTTTGCCGGACAATGTCTGTTGCGCCCATATAGACGATGCATTTAAGGCCAAAGCGGGCGGCGACTGTGGCAGTGGCTACGCCGTGCTGTCCCGCGCCGGTTTCGGCGATGATCCGTGTTTTGCCCATGCGCCGCGCAAGCAGGATTTGGCCCATACAATTATTGATTTTATGCGCACCCGTGTGATTGAGCTCTTCGCGTTTGAAATAGATTTTTGCTGCGCTGCCGCCGTTTTCTGCGCGGGCATGTTCTGTTAGGCGCTCTGCGTAGTAAAGCGGGCTAGGGCGGCCAACATAATGTTCTAAAAAGTCGTCAAATTCAGCTTGAAAGCTAGGATCAGCTTTTGCGTCATTATAGGCCGCTTCAAGCTCCAAAATAGGCGGCATCAGCGTTTCGGCGACATAACGTCCGCCAAAATTGCCAAAGCGTCCATTTTGATCGGGATAAGAAATATTGTCTTGCTGGCCCATAGGGGTATGCCTCTTTGCGTTTGTAGACGGAGTATCGCGGCGGGCCGGAATATGCCAGAAAAATGATCGGCTTTAGCGGGTTTTTACTGAGCTAATCAGGACTTCTATCAAGCGCGTGCTTTTTCTTCCGGGTGAAAGCTCTACGCCGGAGCTGACATCTAGGATGGGTGCTTTGGTTTGCGAAGCGGCTTGGCGTGCATTTTTGATGTTAAGACCCCCAGCAAGGAGCCACGTTTCGGGCAGGGGCGTGTCTTTAAGTAATGTCCAGTCGAAGGCGACGCCGTGGCCTCCGCGCGCTTCGCCTTTGGGCGGTTTTGCGTCGAGTAAAATCATGTCGGCTTGATAGGCGAACATGGCAGCAATGTCTCTCTGCTCAGAAATGGGTAGGGCCTTTATAATTTTCATACCAAAGCGTTTTTTAATCGCGGCAACTCTTTCAGGCGTTTCGTCGCCGTGGAGCTGTATGAAATCCGGCCTCATGGTTTGCGCTATGCTACGCAGCAGGTCATTGCTCGGATTAACGGTCACAGCGACGATCGGAATTATGTCCTTAACGGGCGCGGATAAGGTCGCTGCTTGGTGGACGCTTAATTGCCGCGCGCTTTTGGCCTCGACGATGAAGCCCAGATAATCTGCGCCGTATAGAATGGCCGCTTCTATATCTTCAGGCCGCGTTAGCCCGCAAATTTTTACCTGTGTCATGAGGGGATTGCCCTAGCGCGCGTGTAAGTTGAAGTTCATATCCGCCTATACAAACATTCTATGTGCCCTGCAAGAGAGGGTCATAAAGCATGGCGCGCCGCGTCGCCGCAGGGGTTCTTATTCAGCGGCTATAAGGTTTTGCGCGCTGCCAGATAAGATCAGCTCTTCGGTAATCGCTTTTATGTCCGCTTCGAGGCGCTCATAGCCACGCTTTGGTTTAAGCGTCACGGGATTGAGGTAGAGGTCGCGGTTAATTTCAATCTGAACGGCCTGCACGCCGTTTGTCGGCTGTCCGTAATGGGAGGTCACGTAGCTTCCCGCATAGGGATGGTTTCGCGTCACGCTATACTCTCTTTCCGTAAATAGGCGCTCGAGCAAGGCAATGGTTTCAGGGTGGCAGGATGTACCGTAGCGGTCGCCGAGAACAACATCTGCGCGGCGTACTCTGGACGGAGAAAACCCCGGCATGGAATGACAGTCAATGATCACGGCATGGCCGAAATGGGTTTTCATCTCTTCGATTAAGCGTTTGAGGGCGTCGTGATAGGGGTGATATAACGCCTTCAAGCGCGGCTCGATAACGGCGGGTTTAAGTTTGCGCTTATAAATCGGAAGCCCTTCTGCCAAAGCTACCGGTATTACGCCAAGCCCTGCAGCGGCACGCAAGGTCGGCGTTCCATCTCTAGGGAGCCACGCTGGAGGTAGTTCATCCGCGGCGCGGTTGACGTCTACAAAACAGCGGGGGAAGAGAGCCGCTAGCAGAGGCGCGCCTTGGCGCGCTACGGGCGCGAACAGCGTGTCGATGAACGCGTCTTCGTTTTGCCGCAAATGGCTAAGCGGATAATGGCTTCGGCTTATGAAATCCGCTGGATAGTGATGGCCTGAATGAGGGGAGCAGAAAATGAAGGGGGATTTGAGCTCAAGCGGGCGGTTGACGCTAATTGGCGGCGTGAATTCTGATAGACAAGCTTGCTCCAATGCGTTTTGCGTTCTGATCACACGGTCTGCCTCACATGGTTTAAAGCGGCGCAATTAGTGTGTTGGATGATTAAAAAAATATTGAGCCTGCGCTTAGAAAAATTTAACGGCCTGACTTTAATGTACTGTGACTTGGCTAAAAACGTGCAAGTGTGTAAATGAAACATATTCATGCGTCCCGATATAGGGCAAATGATGGTTAAAATCTATAGCGACAGCGCGGTAAGCGCACTCTGAGGGATGCATGGCAACAATATTATACGCAGAAGACGATGATGGTCTTCGAAGGTTTTTTGAAAAAGCGCTAGAGAAAGCTGGACACCACGTCATTGCTTGCGCGGATGGTGAAAAAGCGCTTCGGGCGCTTAAATTTGCTGATGGCGCGTTTGATCTTTTGCTAACTGACATCATGATGCCGGGGCTGGACGGTATTGAACTGGCTAAACAGGCCGAGACGATTTCTCCTGGCATTAAGATCATGTTTATTACAGGTTTTGCTGCTGTGGCGATGCAGGATCCGCAAACGGCAGATAGCGCAACGGTTCTTTCAAAGCCCGTTCACATGCGCCAACTCGTCAACGAGGTTGACAAACTTATTGCCGCATAATCCGGCTAAATCACGATTGATCATTTTTAGATGCATTAGGGCTTGATTAGCCCGCAAGGCGGGGATATATCCCCCTTTCTCGACAGGGTCGGTTCGTAAGAACAGCGGCTCAACGGATGGTCTTATTCGGGCGATTAGCTCAGCGGGAGAGCACTACATTGACATTGTAGGGGTCACTGGTTCAATCCCAGTATCGCCCACCATCCTCCTTTCCTTATGAAAAGTAAGGATAATATCGTTAAAACGCGACGAAACTCTTCAAAGTTTTTTGGCTATTTGGTCATATTTTGTCCAATATTTGTACGATTTGTCACTCTTACCCGTCCAAAATCCGCCCAGTGTTTTTGATGGCCTTACCCTTTGACGTTGCCGCTAAATCGTTCTAACCTCAACCTAATGTCCGCTGCTCCTGTTATTGATTTGCCCCATGTTCCAACGCATGCAGCCAATGATAGTCAGAATGCGACACCCTCGGTCATTGCATTCCCTCGGAGGCTCCGCGCCTACGACATGGCGGATCAACCGCGCGCGATCTCTGGGTTGTCTACTGGAACCTATCAGTATGACGGTAATATGAAGCGGGTGAAATCCGTCGTGGACGGCGTCACGATCTATAATATTTATGATTCCTCCGGCAGCCTTGTGCACATTGATGATCTTGGCACGGGTAACAAAACCGACTACGTCAAAGGCGCAGGGCTCGCCCTCGCGCGGATTAAAAAGGCAGGGCCGGTGGATGTTACGCGCTACCTCCACCCCGATCACCTCGGCAGTCCAGTGGTTGGCACCAACAGCTTGTGCATTTCGCGTGACTTTAACAAAGATAAGCCTCAGGAAATGGGCAAGCAGGGCCCAATTCCTGAGTCGTTCCATACGCAAACTACACGAGGCAACCTCGCATGGATCGAGCGCTACACCCCCTTCGGCGAAGAAATCAACGACCACCCCGTCAATGATAACCAAGCCGGATTCACAGGGCACATTAAGGACAGCGCGACGGGCCTAAGCTACATGCAAGCGCGCTACTACGATCCGGTGGTCGGGCGGTTCTTGAGCATAGACGCCATGGATTTTCTACAAACTGGTGACCCTCGTTATTTCAACAGATACGCCTATACATTCAACGACCCCATTAACAATATTGACCCCGATGGGAATCAAGTCTTTCCTCGAGAAGATGGGCGAACAGTTATTGTATATCCACAAAAAACAGCTGACCATGTTGATAAGCGGCATTCACCAAATTCCGTTGGCCCGCAGAATAAATTCACCCAGACTCTTGGAAAAAACAAAGGTCAAGTTATGGCCATGAGAACAATTGAGAAAGCAGTATCCGATGGAACAGTTGCGCCTGATGGTGGAGCAACTGTTTATGAAGGAAAAATTGGTGGAGCTTTCACCAGTGTTGGAACGCAAGGTGAGGATACAAATAGAGTTGTAACAAGAGGTTTAGACACAATGACCGACCCAACGATGATAGGGCAAGTTGCTGATGAATTAGCGACTCCAGAAGCAGTCGGAACTCTTGCAGCCTTAGAAGCAGCAGCTCCTGCAAATGCAGACCCGATAAAAGTCGAGGTCATAGTCACACAGTATCCTGTTCAAGAGGAAGATAGGGTCACAGGGAGATAATTATGAAAATTAGTGTTCGTCCCCCTAAAGATGCGAAGCTCATTTGGAACCCTGACGGAGTGTTATTGCAGAACATTTTTTACCATGATTACTTCTGGGTACTTGTAGAGAAAGATGGAAGTGAAATAAAATTTGAAATTAATCTACCAGAATGGCTGACCCAGCTAACACGCTTTTTAAAAGAGACTGGAGAGGTTTTATCATACAAAAAAAACATGACATTAAGTGGCGATAATTTTATTGCCGACAAGCAGAATGGTCTCAGAAGAATTAACGTGTATGACCACAATCAAATGCAGCTTAACTGGCTTACTCTCTCAGAAGATGAAGCGAGGTTACTTCATGCTAGGTTAGTTTGCGAGCTTATTGAGGCGGTTGAAAAGGCGGCTGAAAAACCTTTGAAAATAAAAGACATTGATAGCTTAGAAATCCAACAGGTTGCGTGAAAAGGGACAGAATAGGTGTGGAGCAAGATAAAGCGAAGCGTGCCTTGTGGCCCACTTCGACGCTAAAGCTCTGTTTTTACCACTGGTCTGCCGTAGCAGACGACTAATTTACTGGGCCACAATGCCCCTCTTTGCCATCACCTTGGGCCCGTGCATTTTTGCGAGCAAAAATTGCACTGAGTGACACCATCCCTTTTTTGCCACTGCCGTGGCCTTCTGCGCCTTAAATCATTCTCCCAGAATGATTTATCTGGCTAACGCCAGACCGTCTCCGAAGCCTGTATTTTACCCCTCTTTTCCAATCGGGACTCTTAGGTCAAAATCTGCTATATCTCTGTCATGGCTAATGATGCTGACGCCACTGCCGTGGCCTTCTTCGGTTATAATCTGTCCACTGGACAGATTATTGCTGCGCACCACCTGCGAAGTTATCGGCGGGCGGAAGTCGAAGAAGTCCGCATCGTCTCAAGGCTCGCCGCGCACTCAGTAACCTCGCGGTGGCGGCAATTAATCTGGAGTTAAATTAGGCTCCCTCTCTGGCGGGAGCATGAGCTTTACGAAGCGCTTGGCGAAGGACATAGCAATCGCCAAGCGGTCGTCTGGCCGTAAGAGTTTTGCCAAACCCTCCAAGCCCCGCACAGGCCGTTTTAATAAACGCCAGAGGGCGAAGCAGCACGGCAATTACATCACACACTGACCATACTTTATTGGCTGGAGCGCTCATTATGCGACGGGGATTGCGTTCGCGGGTGTATTGTTGGGACTATGGGGTCTCGAATGGGCGCAGCGACCAACTCTAATGCCCGCAATAATTGTTGGAGTCCTTACAGTCCTCGCCCCCTTTTTTGTTATGCAGCCTGGGATGGGCGCTGGAATCGCAGCTTCAAAGACACCTAAGCCGAATGCAGCGCGACTACGCAGCTTCATGGCCCATGCCGTCCTCTGGTTCGGGTTCTATGGGGCTGCCTTAGTTGTCGCACATCTTATTCCTACATAGACCATATCTGTGTTGTTCAGAGCTCTAGGAAAGAGCTGAAATTGTTTAGCAAAAGCATTGCAGCACTTATTTCTACCAATTGGCAATCTGAACCAACGTTGTAATGACTGCTTTGAGGATGAACTTCTTAATCGTAATCATATTATTGAGTTGCTACTCAGCGCTCAAATAATTGATGAACTCGCGCGTGGCGAGGCTGAGATCCGCGTTGCGAGGCCATACGATATAGATGCCTAGAACACGATCTGACCACTCAGGTAGAATGTGAACGAGGCGATTCTCTTTTAGATCTTGCTCGGCTTCGTAATAAGGTAGGGCCGATATCCCGAGTCCTTGCACGGCGAGTTTACGCACAGTCTGCATTGAGTCTGCAATAATCGCGGTTTTCCCCCAATAATGTTTCGGCTGGGATCCGACCTTTCGTAATTCCAGCCTGTCAGGGACAACCGAGAAACTGATGAAGTCCAAATCTTTAAGATCATCCGGATGAATGATTTTGGGTCGTTTTTGTAAGTATGAGGGGGCCGCGACGACGACGCGGCGGTCTTGACCAATTTTCTTACTTTTAAGTTCAGAGTCGCTAAGGCTCCCCATCTGTATCGCGAGGTCATGCCCCTCATTCAATAGATTGCCGCGAGTGTCAGAGGAGATAAGCGTCAACCGGATACCCGTGTGGTTTTTGGAAAAGTTTATGATTTTATTGAAGGCTGGGTTCGAGGTTAGGGTTTCGGGCATGGCTATCCGTAAGTCCGTCAATTTAGTGCCGGCGTCGACCGCGAATAAATCCAGCCCGTCACGCGCGGTTGTCAACATTGTTTTTGCAGATTCGTACAATTGCTGGCCCTCGCGCGTGACAGATAGTGAGCGCGTGGAGCGATAAAGCAGTGGCACGCCGATCTGTTGTTCAAGGTTTTTAATATGAAGGCTGACGATAGACGGCGAAATTTTTAGTTTTTTTGCGGCGCCACGGAATGAGTTTTCATCCACAACATTGGCGAAGATGGCCATGGACTTAAGTTGGTCAATCATACGGAGCGCCTTCAATTGTGCGTAATATAGAACAATTATGTTCAATATCTTGCATACACTTTTGCCTTTTACTTCGCTACTTAAAACTCAATTGAATACGACGGAGTAAAAAAATGAAAACCATATCCAAAACCATTCTTAGCGGCGTTGCGCTCGCAGCACTGGCGGCCTGCGCCCAAATTTCATCCGTTCAAACTAACAAGGAAATTACGATGACAACCAATACAGAAAAGACAGTTAAGCTCCTCAATAGCTTTAACACAGGTGACGCCGCCCCCATCGCTTATATTAATCCAGCACACTATATTCAGCACAATCTGGATGTGGCGGACGGCCTAGAAGGCTTCGGCGCGGTCATGTACAACGCCCCGCCTCAAGGCTTTAGCGCCAAGGTTCACCGGGCCTTTGCCGATGGTGATTTTGTGGTGACCCAGACCGAGTATGATTTTTTCGGCCCAAAAGCCGGATTTGATGTCTTCCGCTTTGAAGATGGGCTTATTGTCGAGCATTGGGATAATCTCTCGGCGATTACGCCGCCTAACCCAAGTGGACACACTCAATTTGACGGGGCAACCCAAATCATAGATTTGGATAAGACGGATTCAAACAAAGCTGTCGTCAAAGGTTTTGTTGGTGATGTGCTCATCGGCGGACAAATGAACAAACTAACGGATTACATCAGTACAGAAACCTATGTTCAACATAACAGCCAGATCGCTGACGGTTTGGACGGATTTGGCCAAGCCTTTGCGGCGATGCAAGCGAATGACATCGTTATGACATTTGAGCGCAGTCATAAAGTTTTAGGTCAAGGCAATTTCGTCTTGGCCATGAGCGAAGGCCGCTTTGGTAAAGCCCCCGGGAAGCCGACCGCTTTTTATGATCTGTTCCGTCTGGATGAGGGCAAAATTGTAGAACACTGGGATGTCATTCAGCCTATCCCCGCGAAATCTGAGTGGAAAAACGAAAACGGGAAATTTTAGAAAAGCCACGAACGCACACTCTCAGGATACATCATGAATAAAATAATTTTAATTACAGGCTCAACGGACGGGATCGGCTTCCAAACTGCCAAAGATCTCGTGCGTAAAGGACACCATGTGCTCGTGCATGGCCGCAATCCTGATAAACTTGCAAACACAGTGACAACCCTTGCCGGTTTGGGACAGGTCGAGGGGTATCTTGCGGATTTATCTTCGTTAAAATCTGTTGAAAGCCTCGCCAAAGCCATTGCAGACAAACACGATCATCTGGACGTTCTGATTAATAATGCAGGCATCTTTAATACTCCGAACCCCATTTTAGAGAACGGTATGGACGTTCGGTTCGTCGTCAACACTATTGCGCCATACCTGCTGACCCAAAAACTCTTGCCGCTAATGAATGGCAGCGGCCGCATAATAAATCTATCTTCGGCGGCTCAAGCGCCCGTCAATGGAGATGCGTTCAAGGGTAAAACTACATTATCAGCGAGCGCTGCATACGCGCAGAGCAAGCTCGCTATTTTAATGTGGTCACGTCATATGGCGAATGCTCTTCCTGATGGCCCGATCATTATCCCTGTTAACCCTGGCTCTCTGCTAGGCACAAAGATGGTGAAAGAAGGTTACGGCATGGACGGGAAGGACATCAACATTGGCTCGGGCATTCTGGTCCGTCTCGCGCTTGATCCTGAATTTTCTTCTGCAAGCGGGCAATATTTTGACAATGATATTGGTCAATTCGGAAGTCCTCACTTTGACGCCATGAACGCTCAAAAAACACAGCAAGTCGTCGACCTCATCGAAGCGGCACTTAATTAAACTTACTCAAAAAAGGAAAAAACTATGACAAAATTAATGGACATCAACGCCGCAGATATCACGCATTTCGCCTTAAACCGTCACACGGTAAAGGCCTTTGATCCTGCCCGAACAATTGATGACGCAACAGTTGAAAAACTAAAAACGCTTCTTCGTTTCAGCCCATCCAGCACCAATGCACAGCCTTGGCACTTCATCATGGCGTCAACTCCGGAGGGCAAAGCCCGTATGATAAAAGGCACTGAAGGGAAGTATCCATTCAATAGCCCGTCGATCACGAAGGCCTCGCACGTCGTGCTATTCGCCAGCCGTCTGGAAATGACTGAAAGTCACTTGCAAGGCGTGCTAGATCAGGAAGACAAAGACGGACGCTTTAATGCAGAAAGCGCCGAGCAAAAAGCCGAACGTAAAGCGGGTATGGATGGCGGTCGCCGCCTGTTTATGAACCTTCATAAGCAGCACTACAAAGATGTTCAGCACTGGATGGACAAACAAGTCTATCTCAATATTGGGCAATTCTTATTAGGTGCTGCCGCGCTAGGTGTAGACGCAACGCCAATGGAAGGTATCGATATCGATGCCATGGACGCGGAATTTGGCCTGCGGGATAAAGGCTTTACAAGCCTCGTTGTCGTTTGCCTCGGCTACCATGACCCAAAGGAAGATTATAACGCCGCGCTTCCAAAATCACGCTTACCGTTTTCAGAAATTCTGACAGAAATCTGAGCGGAATTTAAATTCCATCGGTTACTTAAAAGGACAAGTGTCATGTTTAACCAAATAAAAAAAATACCCCTAAGCGGCCTTAAAGCCAGTGCTTTATCCGCTGCGATCTTCATGTTTGCAGGCAGTCATGCTCATGCTCACGACGTTCCCAAAACAGAAGTTGTGTTAAGGCCGGACATTACGTTTCAACCGCTCAATCCCGTACGCGGCGATGCTAGCCCCAGAGCCGGCGTACTTTGGGGGGACATAGAAAAGGATGTTCCCTCAGGCGTCCTTTTGGAATTTGCTGACGGGTTTTCCTCGCCGCCGCACATCCACAACATTACCTACCGCGCCGTTGTGATCAGCGGCGCCGTGCACAACGATGACCCAGGCGCAGAGAGCACATGGATGGGGCCGGGCTCATTCTGGACACAACCAGCGGGCGAATCGCATATCACGGCCGCAGCCAAGGGCGGCAAAGCGACGGCGTTTCTTGAAATTCTGGAAGGGCCGTATCTGGTACAACCCTCCGACCAAGCCTTTGAAAATGGCGAACGGCCTATCAATCTCGATCAGTCTAACATTGTTTGGCTGAATTCTTCGGACGTGACTTGGGTTGATCAGCCTAGTGGTGATGGCCTTCTGGACGCGCCACAAGTGGCCTTTTTGTGGGGGAATACAAACGAAGGCGAACTTAGCGGAACCCTGCTCAAATTACCGGCAGGATACGAAGGAGACCTTAAAAGTTTAAGATCAGATTTGCGTGTCGTCGTAATACAAGGGCAGGTTGGCCGCCAAGAGTCCGGTGAGGAAAGTTTTCAAACTTTGGAGCCCGGAAGCTATTTCGCGTCAACGGGAAAAGCGGAACATCATATAACTTGCCAATCTGATCAAGCGTGTACGCTTTACCTTAGAACAAAGGGAAAATATCTCATCGCATTAGATTGATGTTTTGACTAGGAGGTAAAGAAAATACCCTTAAAAACTATCATCCACGTAGTTTTGAAGCGTCTTGGCGAACCGGTCTGTAATCTTGTCGGCGTGCTCCAACCCGAGCACGTCTATTTCGACGACGCGAAAGAGCAGGTCAAAGCCAAGAAGATGCGAGACGATAAGCGCTGCGCGCTGTTCGGGGTGGCTTCCGCCCAGCCAATCTGCAATTTTTTTTATAGCACGCTGTTCAAGAACGTCTTTCAGGGTCGATTGGACTTTGGCGCTGCCGACAGAACGGATAACGGAAAGGTTAGAATTTTCTTCATCGCCTTCAAATTTTTTAGCTCGAATTTTTTCCGCTATTCGCGCGCCGAATGTTTCCCGGCTGCCTTGCAACATAACATCGACGTTCAGACTCAGCGCGACGGCTTCTTCGAACAATCCTTCCTTAGACCCAAAATAGCGGTTAATGAGGGCGACGTTTATACCAGCGTCTTTGGCAATTTCGCGCAGTCCTGCCCCGTCAAATCCGTTAAGAGAAAAATGCACTCGCGCGGCTTCGATAATTTTTTGGCGGGTTGCTACCGCATCTCTTCTTCGAACCATTCTAACAATTCCGTGATGACTGATAAATTAAGTAAACTGCTGTTGACATGGAAAAATCCATATGTATACGGCCGTTTACATAAGCCGCTTTCAGATGGAATAGCAAGCGGTTTTAATCAGCCCTATGCGTTCACATTTGAAAATAACTTTTACGAGCCTGAAATACTTTTGGAAAATAGACATGAAACAACTCTCTAAATACTTTGTCCTCTCAGTCTGTGCAGGCGCGCTTTTGGCGGCGTGCGGCGCAGAAAGCCCCAACAGTTCAGCCGAGGCAAGGCCCGAGCCTGCACCAATATCCGTTGACGTCTACACAATCGACATTCGGCCGATTCAAAATACGATCAGTTTTAGCGGGCGTGCGCGTGCATACCGTGAGGCTGAAATCCGCCCAGAAGTTTCCGGACTCATTACCGACCGCCTTTTCGAGGAAGGGCAGCAAGTCTCCAAAGGCACGGCGCTTTATAAGATTGATAGCGCTCGTTATGCCGCTGAACTGCAAAGCGCTAAGGCCGGATTAGAGCGCGCCGAAGCGGCTTCTAAATTGGCCGATGAAACGCTCGTGAGATTCGAACGCCTCGCTGGAATTCGGGCCGTCAGCCGCCAAGAATATGACCAAGCCTTGGCCGCTGCTAATCAGGCAAAAGCGGATATCAACCTTCAGCGCGCCTCTGTTGACCGCACATCAATCGATTATGCGAAAACAACGGTACGCTCGCCTATTGCCGGGCAAATCGGCCGTTCCTCAGTCACCACAGGCGCGCTAGTAACCGCCAATCAAGCTCAATCGCTTGCCCGTATTTTACAGCTTGACCCTATCAATGTTGACGTCGCTGTCCCCAGTCTGCGCATTATTGAATTTAACCGTCAACTCAACGAGGGCGAGCTTAAACTCAATGACGACAACACAGCGGACGTTGATATTATTTTAGAAAATGGGCAACCGTATGAATATCGGGGTAAATTTGCCTTTCGCGAGGTCAGCGTTGACGAAACCGCTGGCTCCGTGACACTGCGTGCGACGGTCCCTAATCCTGACGGAACGCTCTTACCAGGCATGTACCTCCGCACTAACCTGAACGGCAGCCGCTTTAATTCAGCGACAACAATTCCTCAAGATGCTGTGACCCGCACGGCTCGAGGCGAAACAACGGTATATGTCGTTAGCGCTGCCAATACGGTAGAACGCCGCATCATTCAGACAGTCGGAAATTTGGGTAATGAATGGATTGTCACAGACGGGCTGGCGCAAGGCGACCGCGTCATCACATCTAATCTACAGCGCATTCGCGAGGGCATGACTGTCACGCCCCAGACTGTAACGAAAGATAAGTAATCATGGCACGTTTTTTCATCGATCGTCCCGTTTTCGCGTGGGTCATCGCGATCAGTATAATGCTCGCAGGACTACTGGCTTATCGCACTCTTCCTCTTGAGCAATATCCAGATATTGCGCCCCCCACGATCACTGTAACGTCAGTATATCCCGGCGCATCAGCAAAGGCCGTAGAAGACTCCGTGACTCAAGTTATTGAGCAGCAAATGACAGGTTTAGATGGCCTTGATTATATGTCTTCTACCTCTAGCTCCACCGGAATTGGAACGACGACGTTGACATTTGAATCTGGCGTGGATCCTGACGTCGCGCAAGTTCAGGTTCAAAATAAGTTATCTCTTGCTACGCCGCAACTCCCACAAGCTGTACAGCAGCAAGGACTGACGGTTGCAAAGGCTAGCTCAGGGTTTTTAATGGTGGTAGCGCTATCCTCACCCGATGGCCGATATGACCAGTTTGATCTGGGTGATTATATCGACAGTAACTTTATAGACCAAGTTAATCGCGTACCAGGCGTAGGGAACTCGCAATTGTTTGGATCTGGCTATGCTATGCGTATTTGGCTCAAGCCTGATAAGCTCGAGCAGTTTGGCTTGATGCCGTCGGATGTTATCAACGCAATTAGCGCTCAAAATGCTCAAGTTTCTGCAGGCAGCCTTGGCGACGCGCCAACGCCAGCGGACCAGGAATTTACAGCGACAGTGACACTACAATCCTTGATGCAAACGCCGGAGCAGTTTCGTAACCTTGAAATTAGCACATCAGCAAGTGGACGCACGCTAACATTGAGCGAAGTTGCCGATGTTGAAATAGGTGCAGAATCTTATGCGGTTACAGCAACCTTTAATGGAAACCCGTCTTCGGGATTTGCCGTAAATCTCGCGGCAGGCGCAAACGCAATTGAAACGGCCGACGGCGTTCGCGAGCTTATGAATGAGCTTTCCAAGAACTTGCCTGAAGGCATGAAGGTTGAAATCCCTTATGACACAACGCCATTTGTAGAAGCCTCAATTCACGAAGTGCAAAAAACGATCATCGAAGCGACCATTTTGGTTTTCATCGTCATTTTTGTCTTCTTGCAATCGCTTCGCGCCACATTTGTGCCGATGATTGCCATTCCCGTAGTCTTGCTGGGTACACTCGCCGTCATGGCAGTAGCGGGCTTCTCGCTTAACATGTTGACCATGTTTGCCATGATTTTGGCTATCGGCCTTTTGGTGGATGATGCCATTGTGGTTGTCGAAAACGTAGAGCGCGTGATGGAAGAAGACGGACTTGGCCCGCGTGAGGCAGCGAAAAAATCCATGGACCAAATTACAGGCGCATTAATAGGCATCGTAGTTGTTATCTCCGCGGTGTTCGTTCCCATGGCATTTTTCCCGGGATCAACGGGCGTCATTTACCGCCAGTTCTCTGTAACGATTGTCTCTGCCATGGTGCTGTCTGTCATCGTGGCGATTGTTCTCGCCCCCGCGATTTGCGCAAGCTTCTTAAAACCGAAGTCAGAACACCGCACACTTATTCATAAACCCGGCGATATATTCAATCGAGGCTTTGACCGGTTCAAAGACGGTTATGCCAAAGTCGTCAGCCGCATCTTGGCGCGGCGCTGGATATTTATGGGCGTGTTTGCAATCATTGTCGCTGTATTGGGCGTAGCCTTCCAAAACTTACCAACATCATTTCTGCCCGAGGAAGACCAAGGATCACTATTTGCCATGGCACAACTGCCTGGAGACGCCTCCCAAGCGCGTACCAAAAACGTTATGGCAGGTCTCGCGGATCATGTGATGACGACCGAGTCGGAAAACATCACAGGCATTTTTGCTGTCTCTGGTTTCAGTTTTGCTGCACAAGGCGCCAACCAAGGAGCCTCTTTCATTGCCTTAAAGGATTGGGAAGAACGAGCAGATCCATTACAATCTTCGGCAAGCATAGCAATGCGTACCTCTATGGCGATGGGCGCGAACCCGGACGGCATGGTATTTGCCTTTACGCCTCCCGCTATGCCCGCGCTAGGCAATGCCAGTGGATTTAATCTATACCTTAAAGATGACACCAATTTGGGTCATGACGCCTTAATTGATGCGCGCAACGCATTGCTGGGTCAGGCCGGACAAAATTCGTCGCTCATGGGTGTTCGGCCCAATGGCCGCGAAGACGGGCCTCAATATAATTTGAATATTGACTATCGCAAAGCTCAGGCTCTTGGCGTCCAGCCGAGCGACATCGCCTCTGTTCTGTCGACTGCAATGGGATCGAATTATGTCAATGACTTCCTCGACCGAGGCCGCATTAAGCGCGTCATTGTGCAAGGTGAAAACGACGCTCGAATGCAGCCTAGTGATATCAGTAAATGGCGCGTGAGAAATGCGAGCGGCGATATGATTGCCGTCGAAGAAGTCCTGAATGCTCAATGGGG
This sequence comes from Alphaproteobacteria bacterium, assembly GCA_051252005.1. Classification (GTDB taxonomy): domain Bacteria; phylum Pseudomonadota; class Alphaproteobacteria; order Caulobacterales; family Maricaulaceae; genus JACOMS01. Next base: position 28,497 of record JBPOEZ010000009.1, read on the forward strand.
TTTCGGCTCTCCGCAGCTCGAACGCTATAACGGCGTCTCTGCTGTGAATATTCAAGGCTCTGCCGCCCCTGGTCAAAGCTCCGGTGAAGCCATGCTAGAGATGGAGAATATCATTAATACGCTCCCCGCTGGAATTGGATTCGAATGGACAGGTATCAGCGCCGAAGAACGCAAAGCCGGAAATCAAGCGGTGTTGCTTTACGCGATGTCTATCCTCTTCATTTTCCTATGCCTCGCCGCTCTTTACGAGAGCTGGACGATTCCGGTTGCCGTATTGCTGGCCGCGCCGCTTGGGGTAGCTGGAGCTGTCGCCGCAGCGCATTTCCGAGGTCTGGCGAATGACGTATTCTTTCAAGTCGGGGTTCTGACCACCGTTGCACTTGCCTCCAAAAACGGCATTCTGATTGTAGAATTTGCCAAAGACCTAGAAGAAGAAGGCAAAGAACTCATCGAAGCCACAATGGAAGCCGTTCGTATGCGGTTACGGCCAATCCTCATGACGTCCTTTGCGTTCGGTCTAGGCGTGCTTCCCTTGGCACTTAGCACAGGTGCTGGTGCGGGGGCGCGAGTCGCGATTGGGACCGCCGTTGTCGGCGGTATGATTTTCGCAACGGTCCTCGGGATATTTTTCACGCCTGTATTCTACGTCGTGATGCGCTTTCTTACCGGTAAAAAAACGGCCAATCAGCTCGAAGCCCAACGTCTCACACTATCACAGCAGGAGGCGTAAACATGTTCGCCAAACACTTCGCTTTGACACTCATGGCTGGTAGCGCTCTGGCGGGGTGCGCCACTATTTCTCCCGATTATAGCCGCCCTGAAGCGCCGATTGCCAATAGCTTGCCGCTGACGAGCCAGACGGCCCCGTCAACACCGCTCTATTGGAATGAACTCGTGACTTCGCCGGAGCTTTCCTCTTTGATTGAAATGGGGCTGGATGAAAACCGAGATTTGAGGATAGCCACCGCCAATGTCCGCCTGGCTCGCGCGCAACTCAATCTTTCAAAGGCTGATAGATTGCCGACCTTATCGGCAAGCGGAAGCGCCACAGAGGGCGGACGGATAGCCGGGGATAGAACAACGGGGTCCGCAATTTACTCCAATAGCACAATCGCCCAAATCGGCGTCTCGTCCTATGAGCTCGACTTTTTCGGACGGCTCGAAAACCGGGAACAATCCGCGTTTAAATCCTATCTTTCAACTGAGGCCGGGGCCCGTAGCGTGCGGATTTCCATCGTCGCGGCCATCATGGATGCGTGGATGCAGCTCGCGGCTGATCAAGCCTTGCTCGACCTCGCGCAAGAAACGGCTGACAATCAAAAAGAAAGCCTGGAACTCACGCAAGGTCTCTTAGATGCGGGCGTAGCGAATGAGTTGGACACGCGGCGGGCTTCTGCTTCTATGCAATCGGCGTTAGCGGATGTCGCGCAATCACAAGCGCTGATCATGCAAGATAAGAACACGCTGGAATTACTTGTCGGGCAAAATATTCCGGACTCGACTTTTGCATCGGCAAATTTGGCACCATACCCCGTAAGGACAAATATCCCCGTAGGGATGGCATCGTCGGTTCTCTTGAATAGACCTGACATCATTGCGGCCGAAGCCAAGTTGAAAGCTGCAAACGCGGATATCAGCGTCGCGCGGGCCGCATACTTCCCGACCATTTCTCTGACGGGGTCAGCAGGCGGGGCCAGCTTCGGTCTCGAAAGTCTGTTTAACGGCGGCGGGGCTCTAGGCTGGAGTTTTGGCCCGTCTATATCTCTCCCAATTTTTGATGCAGGTCGCCGCGATGCCAATCTTGAAAGCGCTCGCGCGTTAGAAGACCTCGCCTTGGCGCAATATGAGCAATCCATCCAGACCGCCTTTAAAGAAGCCGCCGACGCGCTCGCCGTCGCCAGCACTATCGATGCGCGGCTTGCGGCATTGGATCAATTCACCGAAGACACAGGCGTAACGTTGTTTCTATCGCGAGAGCGTTTCAAAGAAGGCCTTGATGACTATCTCTCCGTGCTAGATGCTCAGCGCCAAGACTTCACAGGCCGCCAACAACAAATATTGGTTCAACTCCAAAAAGGTCAAAACACGACAGCGTTATATCGCGCGCTCGGGAGCTGGGCGGAGTAAACTCGTCTGCGAGTTTAAGGTCAATGGAGTGGGGGTTCAGGAGTAAAAAAATGAAAAACTGGACTTGCTTCGCTAAAGTGGAGAGTGCTTTGGTTTATTTTGTCATCATCTCATACTTTATTGGGCTTGTATAGTTGCAGGCAGAATGCCGCCTGACGGGATTATAGAAATCGTCGATATAGGCAGCTATTTCGGCTCTGTCTTGCCGTCGGTTTTGGAACACAGTGCGCCAGACGAGTTCTGATTGCAGGGTTTTGAAGAACGTTTCTACAACAGCATTGTCATAACAGTTTCCTTTTGGGCGAGCAAAGCGCTTACAGCCTTTGGATCCGTACAGACTGGGACGCGCATATGATGACCACTCTTCAGGGTTATTTTTATTCCGAGCGTAGCGGTTGGGCGGCCCGCCGCCAGATCTGCTGTCTGCGAAGGCGCGGTAGAAAGCTCTCCCTCGCGCGGATTAAAAAGGCGGGGCCTGTGGATATTACGCGCTACCTCCACCCCGATCACCTCGGCAGTCCAGTGGTTGGGACTAACAGCTCCGGCAATCTCGCATGGATCAAGCGCTACACCCCCTTCGGCGAAGAAATCAACGACCACCCCGTCAATGATAACCAAGCCGGATTTACAGGACATATCAAGGACGCGGCTACGGGGTTAAATTACATGCAAGCGCGGTATTATGATCTGGTGATCGGGCGGTTCTTGAGTGTCGATCCCGTCAGGTTCCTACAGAACGGAAACCCCGCTCAATTTAATCGCTACTCATACACATGGAACGACCCAATTAACGGGTTTGAACCAGACGGTCGCGAAACACGTCTTATGGTCGAGACGAAACACCTCGATATGGCTGTAGCTAATGGCAGCATGACCATGGGGCAACGCAATCAAATCAGCAGGTCCCAAGCGACCGAAGCTGCATTGGGACTTGGAGGCATTGGTGTTGGGCTGGCAGTTAGGGCCGCTGTTGGTGCGCTTGGGACTGCCGGAGCTGCAGAGGTAGGCGCAGGGTTGGTGCCGGGAATGGAAGGAGCAACTCTAACAGGCTCTATGGGTGCAGGAGGATTGAAACTCCTTGAGTCGTCAGGTGTAGCAAACGCAACTGGTGATATCGTAAGTACCGTTCTTGATGAGGCGACGACGGTCTTCCGTGCTCATGGAGGCACAAGCGGTTAAATTGGCGATTTTGTATCTCTAACACCGTTAACATCATCGGCTCAAGCAACAGCAGATTTAGCTTTACCTCCAGGTAATATAGCGTCAACAATGTCAACCTTACAAATTCCAGCAGGGGCAAGAGTGCAAAATAGCACTGCCGCTCCAGCATTCGGGCAACCCGGAGGAGGACAACAAATGCAGCTTTTAGAGCATGCCGATATTAAAGTTCTTGATGAACAACCATTGCGATGAAATTTGTGTGTAAGAAAAAATATTCTAAAAAAGAAAAAATTGCTGGTGGCGACATTATTGCTCTCAAACCATATTTTTCAGGTGAGACAAAGAGTTATAGAAACTTGGAGCGTCTTAATGGTCGAAAGACTGTATGGGTTGCCGAATTACCCAAAAAATCTTTCCAAGATGTGTATGTGAGCTTTGATATAAAGGACGGTCGTTTGTTCGCTAATACTTTCAAGTGCATGTACTGTGAAATATCATTAACTGATGGGAAAGTTATAAGTGAGGAATTTACTAAATAGGGAAAAAGGGTCAGATTAGGCGTAAAGCAAGATAAAGCGAAGCGTGCCATGTGGCCCACTTCGACGCTAAAGCTCTGTTTTTGCGACTAACTTACTGGGCCAAAGTGCCCCCACTTTATCATCACCTTGGGCCACGGGTGACACTATCCCTTTTTTGCCACTGCCGTTGCCGTGGCCTTCTGCGCCTTAAATCATTCTCCCAGAATGATTTATCTGGCTAACGCCAGACCGTCTCCGAAGCCTGTATTTTACTACCTCTTTCCAATCGGGACTCTTGAGCCAAAATTTGCTATGTGTCTGACTTAAGTGCCTAGTAAGGTGCCGCCACGCGGGGTTGCTGTGATATATACCACGACTCAGCGTGTTGGATAGGAAGGACTGCTCGCCATCATCATTTCCTTAGGTATTCCTCGCTAGGCCAGCGTGAGCAACGTTGCATTTCCACCTGCTGCGGTGGTGTTTATTGTTACAGTGCGCTCGTGGAAAAACCGCTCAGGGTCAGAGTCTGCGCTGAGAATTGGCAGAATTGCACCTTCGCGTTTACACAAAAGCTGTCCTAAATGATGGCGGGTGTCCCCATCCGCAGCAACACCAGAAATTCCGGCGTTCAGCAAAGCACGCATTTTTTCAGAATCTAGAACTTGCAGCAAATGTGGGACGTTCACGGTTTTGTCTAGCATTTCAGAAAATGCCTTAACCTCGTCAGCCCCTGTGTCGGGTACAGCAATGACACTATTTCCAGCATAAAGCGCCAGCGCGATTTGTTTGAAAACTGCGAATGTGTCGCCTGTGCAAACAATAACGCCGCGCGGGTGAAGGCATAATACATTGCTCTCACCAGTGGGCCCAGGAAGCATTCTGTCTGTTTCGCAATTGAATTGAGACCAAAAATCATCACCAAAATCCCCCAAGGGGCGCATGAGGGTTTTGAGGAGCTCTTTTCTCTCATTAGCGGGTAGGGTTTTTGCCCATGCCTTTGATGACTTCGAGGCTAACTCCACGGCCGTTAAGATATCGGGCGCGGTGTGTTCAGGAACACCGAAATCTACGCTTTGGTTGCGCGTTATAATTTGGTGTTGATGTACATTCGACTTTTTAGACAGTTGCAGAAGGTAATTTGGTCCGCCAGCTTTCGGCCCTGTTCCAGATAGGCCTTCCCCGCCAAAAGGTTGAACGCCGACGACAGCTCCAATTTGATTGCGGTTAACATACAAATTGCCAACATGGGCATTTTTTCTGACCCACTCAACACGGTCATCAAGGCGGCTGTGCAGTCCCATAGTTAAGCCAAAGCCAAGCATGTTGATGTCGTTAACTGTGCTTTGGAACTTTGAGGCCTTGTACCGCATGACATGCAGCACAGGACCAAATATTTCGCGGTCTAAATCGGCAATCGAATTGATTTCGAACGCACTCGGCCAAACATAATATCCAGACAGCATTTCATTACGCGGGGGCGAGGCCTCTATAAGATTGAAGCGGGTCTTCATGTTCTCGATATAGGATAAGATCATGCTCTGCGCTGCAGTGTCGATTACGGGCCCGACATCCGTTGAAAAAAGTGCGGGGTCGCCAACCTCCAGAGCCTTCATGGCTCCCGACAACATTTGCATGAAATCATCGGCAATATCATCTTGCACACAAACGAGGCGGCATGCAGAACATCTTTGTCCAGCACTTTGGAAGGCAGAGGCAATAACGTCATTAACAGCTTGCTCCAGCAGAGCAGTTGAATCGACCAACATCGCATTTATGCCGCCAGTCTCAGCAATGAATGGAAGTGTAGATCGGTTAGTAGAGGCAAGGTTGGCAGCTATTTTCTTGGCGGTTCCAGTTGACCCAGTAAAGCAAATGGCATGAATGTCTGTATGTGCTGAAAGATAGCCGCCCAACTCCGCACCGTCGCCCATAACAAGATGAACGGCATCGCAAGGCACGCCGGCTTCCAGTAAGAGCTTGATTGCTTTATGCGAGATAAGCGGGGTTTGTTCTGCGGGCTTGGCAACGACAGTATTCCCCATCGCCAAAGAGGCTACTATTTGCCCTAAAAAAATCGCCAAAGGAAAGTTCCACGGCGAGATGCAAGCAACCGTGCCAAGTGGAATACGCTTCGCTATTCTCTCTGTTCTAGCCTGTACGGCATAATAGCGGCAAAAGTCGACAGCTTCCCGAACCTCCGCAATGCCGTCCAAATAAGACTTGCCAGCTTCGAGTGTACAGAGCTGTAAAAATTCGCACATGCGCTCTTCGAGTAAGTCCGCAGCCCGCTCCAAACATTGTGCTCGCATATCGACGGTGAACTTGGTGTTCCAATCAGATCTACTGCATGCCGCCAAGGATTGGTCTATATCTGCGGCGCTCGCAGGCATATATGACCCAATGCAGCGTGAAGGGTCTGCTGGACTATGAGTTTTTATCGGCACCGTATTGATGTCTCTACCGTTAACAATGCTGGCGGCAGCGTATGGCTCATAATCCTGAACTAATTGCTCAAGGTCTTTCTCGACTTTTGACTGTGTAATATCAAGCCCTGCGGCGGCGCGCCGTGTTCCGTTAAACAACTCCGTTGGCGCGGGAATATGAATGTTAACAGCGCTCTCTGCGTTTGCGGCCATCTTAAAGGGGTCTTCAGTAATGTGCTCGACGGAAATATGCTCATCAAATAATTGATTGACGAAAGAGCTGTTAGCTCCATTTTCCAGTAAACGCCGAACAAGATAGGGCAGGAGCTCACTATGGCTCCCAACCGGAGCGTAGATGCGGCTCTTGACGCCATAAAGCGACATAAGCCGTTTATGCAGGGCCTCCCCCATGCCGTGCAAACGTTGGAATTCAAAGACTGTATTTGCTTTGGACATGTGAACGATAGTCGCAACCGTTAGCGCATTGTGTGTTGCAAATTGCGGATAGACTGTGTCGAGAGCATCAAATAACAGCCTCGCACAGGCAATATAGCTGATGTCGGTATTCTCTTTACGAGTAAAAACAGGGTAACTCTCTAGGCCAAGTTCTTGGGCACGTTTGATTTCCATGTCCCAATACGCGCCCTTTACAAGGCGCACAGTGATTTTACGGTCGGCTTTGCGCGCTCTCTCAATGATGGATGAAACCACCTTGCGGGCTCGTCTTTGATAGGCTTGAATAACAATACCTAAGCCGTTCCAACCTTCTAGTTCTGGGTGGCGTAAGAGTTCGTCAAAGATAATCAAAGAAACCTCTAGGCGCTCCGCCTCCTCAGCATCTATCGTTATTCCTAGGTTTTTACTCTTTGCGATTTTTGCAAGTTCGACTATCCGGCCGAGTAAAATTGGAACACACTCGCCGCGTTTCGCATATTCATAGCGGGGGTGAAGTGCGGAAAGTTTAACCGATATGCCCGACATACTATCGATTTTTTCATGTTTTCGGCGTGTATTTGCCAAATGGGTTATTGCCGATTTATAAGATTGAAAATAACGATCTGCATCGGCCTGAGTGTATGCAGCTTCCCCGAGCATATCATAGGAATGGGTGAAGCCTGCACGTTCTGAGGCGCGCGCATTCTTTGTGGCTTCTTGAATATTTCGGCCCAAAACGAAATGCGCGCCCATCATTGACATTGCACCGGCGACGCCAAGTCCCATTGCGCGGTCACCTAGGCGAGCCGCGAGGTTTTGCGCTGCAGGACCACCGCTTTTGACAATCCATTGCTTGGTGACTCGCAAGCCAGATGTGGCTTGATTGACCCAAAAACTATCGCTTTTTTTTGCGTGGCTAGACCAGTCTCCATCACTCAATTTGTCACGCACAAGTAATCGGCCAGTCCCAAAGTCCGGCGTTCTGATTAGGGCTTCAGCTAGACGCATAAGTGTTAAACCCTCGGCCGTCGACAATCCGTATTCTTGTAAAAACGTATCGATGAGCTGCTCGCTGGACTTATCAGACCTGAGGTATTTGACATAGTCGCGGGCCTTCGTCTCGATCACCTTACGGTCATCAGGCGTGAGCCGGCAGATTAATATTAGCTCATCGCGCAATGTTTTTTCATCAGCCGTGTAAAGTTCGGCCAAGGAGTTGAAAGGCTCCGGCAGGGAAATCATGGAACTGTTCGTCATAGTCGGTACCTAGGAACTCCGTTCGCCATTTTCGCGAGCGGACTTAAATTTCTTGACTTCTTGGGCAATTACGCCGGACATTAAAAATAGACCGATTAAGTTTGGTATGGCCAGCAGAAAAAACATACTATCGATAATGTTGATAATAGTTTTGAAGTCAACGATCGTTCCAATAGGTAACAAGGCACAAAACAAAACCGCATAGGAACGGCGTAGCCAGATTTTGTCCCTGAACAAGTAGGCTGCAAGCTGCTGTCCGTAAAATCCTGCCGCGAGCATCGTAGAAAATGCAAATATACTCACACAGACTGCAAGCATAATCGGGAACCAGGCGGATACAGTTTCAAAAGCGGCCGATGTCATGGCAATGTCGCCGTAGCCTTTGTCCCAAACACCTGTGCTCACTATCAGCAGCGCTGTAGCGGAACATACGATAAATGTATCGATAAACGGTTCAAGTAGTGCGACATACCCTTCGGAAGCCGCATGATCGGTTTTGACTGTAGCATGGGCAATTGCGGAAGACCCAATGCCGGCCTCATTCGAGTAAACTGCGCGTCGCATGCCGACAACGAATGAGCCTATAAGGCCGCCAATGCCAGCTTCGGTAGAAAAAGCACTTGATAAAATTTGTCCAATAGCGGGTAAAATATTCGAGGCATTAGCAAAGAGCACAACGGCTACCGAGATTAAATAAAGCGCGCACATAAAGGGGGTAAGTTTTGACGTAACCTTTGATACAGATTTAACGCCGCCTATCAGAACAAGTGCAACCAAAGCGGCAACCAAGCAGCCATAACCAAAAGCAACAAATTTGTTGTCGCCTATACCCATGACCGTGTTGATCTGGGAATAAGATTGGTTAACTTGCAGAATTTGAATGAAAGCGATTAGGGCAAATACAGCATAAGTGCAGCCAAGGAAGCGCCCAAGTTTTGGCAGGCCGCGTTCGGCAAGCCCGCGCTCTAAATAAAACATTGGACCGCCGCGCACTGTGCCGCTCTCATCAATATCTCGATATTTGACAGCTAGAGTGACTTCGGCAAACTTCAGGCTCATGGCGAAAAAACCTATGAAAACCATCCAAAATGCCGCGCCGGGCCCGCCAATTGAGATAGCAATTGCAACACCTGCAATATTGCCAAGTCCCACGGTTGAGGACAAGGCTGTCGACAGCGCCTGGAAAGGGGATAATTGTCCCGGCGCGTTGGCGTGAGTATAATCACCGCGCAAGGCACGAAAGCCAATCCCGAAGCCGCGAACATTCACAAAGCCTAACCTGAATGTGAAAAATAACATGCCGCTAAACAACCAGAGAACAATCAGTTGTATATCGACGCCCATAATATTAACAGACTTGAACACGGCAGATACTAACATGTTCGAGAACGCTTCAACTGCGGAAATTATGAAATCCATTTATAGTTCCTGCCTTTATTGTTTTTTGTGGATTGGGCTCGTGGTATTTTCAATATAGGGTAGGTATTTGTCACGCAGGGCTTGATGGCGTGAAATGGCTGTAACCAGCTCGCCATTGATCATTACCTTTTTCGGCCATGTGAGGGCCTCTAGCGGGTCACCAGACCAAATCACGATGTCTGCTGTTTTGCCTTTTTCTAGTGTGCCGTAGGCCTCCGAAATCCCCCATATTTGTGCAGGGTTTTTCGTCATAGCGTCAAGTGCGGCTTGCTTAGGCAGTCCATGACCGGCCGCGATCCCAGCGCCGACGCGCATAGCATTACCCGCATTATGGCTTACAAATATGCTATCGACAGAAAACCCGATCACGACGCCGCTTTCGTGTAAAATTTTTGCATTATCAGCGCGCGTCCCCAGAGAGTCATAAACGGAAGGCAAGTTTGCATAGGGCACAATAATCACAGCGACTTTTGCAGCAGCCAGTGCCGGTGCCAGCCTCCAGGCCTCTTCTCCGCCGACGATGACAATCCGAATGTTGTAATCTTTAGACAGCGCAATCGCCTGAGCAATATCGGATTCGCGCGACGCCTTTATGACGAGCGGAATTTCTCTGATAAGTACATCATGTAGTATTTTCTCATCATCATCCAAATCGTCCGTACCGGACTTAAATTCTTCAAAATCAACCTTTGCTTCTTCAAATTCCTGCCGGAGGGCTACCCAGGCTGCGCTACGCGAACTTGAGCTTGAACCCGTGCTGCCTGTGTGCACCGCCAGTAGGGCTTGCGCTCTATCCAAAATATTACCGTTTTCTTTCAACTGAATGAGTGCGCCAAGACCTGCGAAGTGAGAGCTGTCTGCGCCGCTAGGAAGGACAACTGCGCGCGCCAGGCCTTCTGATCTTGCTATGCCAAGTAACGCTGAGTTGGGGTTCAGGCCGTATTGAACATCAAAAGCTGCGCCAAACCCATCGGCAGATCCGCCGGAATCCACGGTTTCCTTCACTGAATGCATTTCGATCAAGCCAAGCTCTGTCGCCGAATTCATCAGGGCAGGCGTAACGAATTTTCCAGCGGCATCAATAAGGACGGTATCAGCTGTGCCGCTTACATTTGCGCCGATAGCTGCAATTTTTTCATCTTTGATTAAAATATTGACGATTGGCGACGACTGCGAATTTTCAAACATTCGAGCATTTTGAATGAGATAGTCGCCCGCATGGACGTCGCATAAAAACACAAGATTAAGGCCGATAAAGGTTGCTATGGATTTAGTGCACATGTGGCACTCCAAGTGCATTCTGCCCAGTCATAAAGTCACCCTTGGGCTGATAGGCTGGGTCTGTCCTGTCAAATATAAGCGCCCCGTCAATATAGACTTGATCCGGATGTGCATAGACGCTGAGGGGGTCACCGGACCAGAGAACGACATCTGCGTTCATACCCAGGGCAATAGTTCCGGTTTGATCATCAATTCCCAACATTTTTGCTGGTACGCTCGTGATCCAAGTTAGAGCTTCAGCATTGCTAATCTCCAGCCCAACGCTTCGTCCCGCGGCCAAAGCCTTTGCTGCTTCAATATTCAGTCGCGTCCCAAGCGCCGGAATGTCTGAATGCATAACCACGCAGGCCCGAGCTTCACTTAGAAAGGCTGCATTTTCATAAATCCCGTCATAGGCTTCCAATTTCCAGCCCCACCAGTCACTCCAAACCGCGCTGCAAATTCCGCCGTCTGCAAGCAACTTCGGGATTTTATAGGCTTCAACGGCATGGTGAAAGGCAGTGATTTTAAAGTCGAACTCTTTGGACATATCAATCATAGTCGCCATATCATCGGCACGGTAACAGTGAATGTGGACTTTGATGTCGCCGTCCAACACAGCAGACAGAATTTCCAATCCTTCGTCCTTCTTACGGCCGAGTTTCCAGGTTTTGTTATTATATGCTTTAGCTTCGGCCCATGCTGCGCGCTGCATGGCAACACTGCCCATTCGGCTAAAGGGGGCTTTGTCATCGCTGCCATACGCTTTGGGGTTTTCGCCACACGCCATTTTTAGACCATATGGTGCACCCGGATATTTCATGGCCTGTCCAGTTGTTGCAGGTACATTTTTTACGATGACGCCAAGTCCGCCAATCAGATTGCGCGAGCCTGGGAGAACTTGAAATGTCGTAACACCGCCCTTTAAAGCCGCGAAAATAGCAGGATCTTGCGGATTAAATGCTGTCTCAATGCGGATTTCCGGAGTGATTGGATTGCTGGATTCGTTAACATCCCAATGATCTGGGTCACCAAGCGCATAGGGCACGGTGGCCGTGCCGTAATGTGTGTGCACATCAATAATGCCGGGCGTTATATAGCGTCCGGTGCCATCAAGTTCTATGCCGCCATCGGGCAGGTCTATGGATTGGCCGATAGCTGCAATTTTGCCGTTTTGCAAAAGCACATCCGTATTTGCGCGTTCTCCGCCGGCACCGTCCAGAATAGTGACATTACGAATAGCGACGGGCGCAAATTTTCGCGCCTTATACGTGCTTGGATTGGCCTCAAAGTTTACGGCATTCGAGGCAGGTTGGCATCCGACAATTGCTGCCAAGCTGATGAATGCAACGCCTAATTTCAATGTCTTAGTCAACCTGTTTTTCATCCTGTCATCCTAAAGCTTATTTGGCCGCTTCATTTTTCGGCGTGTCCACCATAACATCATGCCAAACCAGCCCAGCACAAGTAAAATAACGCTAGTCAAGAAAAAGACGATTTTTCCGAACATCCCAAAAGGCTGCCCCATATGGAGAGAAAAGAACGAACTGAACAGGCTGGCTTTGAATGAAGAGTTCAGCTGGTCATAATTGGCGAGAACTTCGCCATCGACAGCGCTGATATACATTTTTGTGTTGCCATAAATTTCCCGGATTTCTCCCTCTTGACGCAAACGAATATTGTAATACGGCTCCTGAAGGGTAGCTAAAGAAACAATAGAAATGGTGGCCTCAGGGTAGGATTTCCAAGCGATGCCTACCGCATCGGATAATGTCAGGTTAATTGCGCCCACTGGCTGCATGTTGATCGCAGACTCGGGCGCAGCCCAAGGATCGCCAAACGTGGCTTTCATATCACCGAGCCACATATTGAGAATACCCGTTAAGACGAGATAGGCGGCGGGGAGGGCGACAGCTAGCCCAAGCATACGGTGCCATTGCAAGTTCATGAACACCTGCGGCTTGCCTTTTTTGACGATGAAATATGAACGCCATTGCTGACGCTGTGGCCAAAGCATATAAAGCCCGATCAAAATATTGGATAACAGAAATATCCCGCTAATCCCCAGCAAGATATAACCCCACCCATCGATCCAAAGATTTTCATGCAGTTCAGCGGCCCGATTGAGGATGTCATATTTCATCCGCCTATCAGCCAATATTGTACCGTCACCATCAATTCTGATGGCGCGGCTACCGATTTCATCCGAATTTTCGTGGTAGAAATAGACATCGAACCGCGTAGATTCTTTGCTGGTTGTAAAAACTATTTCAGGTGACCAGCCTGGGTTTACGGCGTCCTGTTCTTTAATAGCGAGCTCTACGGCTTGAATATCCAGATCCACATAATGCCTGTTGAATCTGATATCATTGATCTCAGGCGCAAAGACACTCATCATGCCTGTCAGAATTTGCACAAACCAAACTGCGACTAGTGCTAAGCTCACATATTTATGGAGTTTATAGGAAAGTTTTTTTGCTGATACGGCCATGTTTAATATATTTCCCGAATTTAAGCTTTGAGCCTCTTATATGTCGACCATATGCAATCAGGCCGCAAGAGCATTAGGGATTGGGCATAATACCGCTCTTTCAGGGCCACAATAATTTTATGGCATTGCTGATGTGCGGGATTATCTGCTTAATTGCCGCGCATAACCCTGCTTAACAGAGAGGACGGAAAGCTATGACCAATACTGTCACCATTATCCCGTTGCACTTACTTTTGTTGGGCCTGCTGCCAGCTTTAATGGTACTGTATATCTACTTTCGTTGGGGGTTAGATTATAAAGAGGGACTATATGGGATCTCCCGTATGCTCGGGCAGTTGCTCATTGTCGGATATTTCCTCGGATTTATATTTCAAGCCCAAAGCGTTTGGATTGTGCTCGCCGTTCTAACCGTGATGGTCGTCGCCTCCAGCTGGATTGCGTTGAGAACTGTGGTCGTAAAGCGCGGGCAACTATTTCTGTATGCCTGCGTGTCTTTGCTGGTTTGCGGAGGATCGATTTTAGCGCTCGTGACGCAAGTTATCATTGATATTGATCCGTGGTATAAACCGCAATTTATGATCCCGCTCGGAAGCATGATCTTCGCCAGTTGTATGAACGCGATTAGCCTTGGGGCGGAACGGTATTTCGAGGAAAGAGGGCGCGGCGAACCTCTGCAAAAGTCTAAAGCCGCCGCTCTGCGCACAGCCTTGATCCCCATGACGAACTCGATGTTTGCCGTGGGTCTTGTTTCTTTCCCCGGCATGATGACGGGGCAAGTTTTGTCGGGCGTAGACCCGCTCATTGCCGCGCGTTACCAGATTTTGGTCATGTCCATGATTTTTGGCGCATCGGGCTTGTCGTGCGCCGTATTTTTAAAGCTGATTGCGCACGAAGATGATAATGCCTTGACGTATTCCGCCTAAATATCATCAAGTTTAGTCTTGCCCGACCACAACAATTTTAAAGCCTTTCTCCGCGCGAAGATAGCGGCCGTCCCCATCGCGTTCCACAGTGGCAGCGGGCAGATATAGGCGGTCTGTGAAGGGGTTATAGGTCTGCGTGCGGGCACCATCTGCGGTTTTTATAGTTTGCAAAACAGTCGGGCGCCCGTCCTTGCTAAAACGATAAACCGTCAAGGTACCGTCAATACAAGACACAAACCCTATACGCGTGTTTATGTTAAAGATAGCTCCATCAGCCCCTGCGCCAATCGGGAAGTCGCCATGATCTGCGCCGGTTTTAGCATCGATAAGTTTGGTAATATTATTATGACAGGCCGATATCAAAAGACCCGTTACGGGGTCATAGGCAATACCGGTTGGTTCATTGCATTCGGGCAGGGCGTAGCGCGTGGCAACTGTGCGGGTAGCAATATCGATTACAGCGATTTCGTTCGTGTCTTCTATGTTGACATATACACGGCCGTCTCCGGCGCTGGCTGCGGCTTCTGGCACGCCGCCAACGGGAATGCTTGCAATGGCTTTTGCGCTCGCTGGATCAATAACAGTTACGTCCTGACTTTCGCCGTTCATTACGAAAATAAGGCCGCTTACTGGTCCCCACAAATGCATGAGATGAAGCCGAAGTGCAGCAATGAACTAAGACTTCATATGCGCATAAGTATGATCCTTTGGCGGCACATGATTTTCTTTTACGGTCCGAGGTGAGGCCCAGCGTTGCATATTTAAAGGGCTACCGGCTTTGTCGTTGGTGCCGCTGCGTCGGCCTCCGCCAAACGGTTGCCTGCCAACTACGGCACCCGTTGGTTTGTCATTGATGTAGAAATTTCCTGCCGCGCTTATCAAGCGTTCTGACAAATGATCAATAACGCCTTGATCTTGTGCGAAAATTGCACCGGTTAAAGCGTAAGGCGTGGAGGTATCTACTAGCGAAATAGTCTCTTCTAATTTCGTGTCATCGTAAGCATACATGCCTAATATAGGCCCAAATATTTCTTGGGTCATCAATCTTGAATGTGGGTCCTCGCAGGTAATAACGGTTGGCGGGACAAAGTAACCTGTGCTTTTATCTGGGGAATGGCCTGCAATTTTTTGGTGACCATCCGTGTGGTCCGCGTACTTTAAAAACTCTAAACAAGTCTCATATGATCGTTCGTCTATTACCGCCCCCATGTAATTTGAGAAGTCTGTGACATCACCATAGGTAAGCGCATGAACCTTAGCTTTCAGTTGTTCGCAGACCTCGGGGAAAAGGCTTTTTGGAATATAGGATCGACTAGCGGCCGAGCATTTCTGGCCTTGATAATCAAACGCGCCGCGAATAAGCGCTGTTACTAGCGCATCAACGTCAGCACTGGGGTGTGCAAACACAAAGTCTTTACCGCCAGTCTCGCCTACTAATCTGGGATATGTTTTATAATTGCTAATATTACTCCCAATTGATCTCCAAATATGATCAAATGTCCCAGTACTTCCGGTAAAATGCACCCCGGCCAAGTTTTCATCAGATAAGATAACACCGCCGGCTTCGGCTGGATTGCACGTTGGGATCATATTGATGACACCCGGTGGTAGGCCTGCGGCTTCGAATAAATCCATTATGAACGCGCCGCTATATACACTGCGTTCCGAAGGTTTCCAAACGACTGTATTCCCCATTAATGCTGGGGCTAAACTTAGATTCCCAGCAATCGCTGTAAAATTAAAAGGTGAAGCCGCAAATACGAACCCATCAAGTGGACGCATCTCAAAACGGTTACGTTCTGTGCCTTCAGAGGTGGGTTGCCAGTTTTCCATTTGCTCAGAGAAGGCGACGTTGAATCTAAGAAAGTCAATGAGTTCTGCACTCGCATCAATTTCAGCCTGATATGCAGTTTTGCTTTGCTGGAGCATTGTTGCTGCCATAAGTTTGGCGTTATAAGGCCCCGCTAAAAGATCAGCTGCGCGCAAAAATATGGCGCGACGAGACGCTGGGTTCATGCGCGCCCAGTCGTGTTTTGCATCCATCGCGGCTTGAATAGCCATGTTGGCTTCATGCGCCCCAGCTGAACCGTAAGTGCCAAGCGATCGCTTGTGAGCGTGCGGCTCAAACATTTCCTCATACGTGGTAACGTCAACAGGTTTGCCATTTATGATGGGCAATATTCGGCGCGGTTCATTGCGCTGGCGTTCAATCTCAGCGCTAAGTAGACCTCGGGCTTTTGTGCCAGGCTCAAATTCTCTAATGGGTTGGTTCTGCGGAAGTGTCATGCTCAATCTCTCTCATTAGATGCCTAATGACCTTGTACACTTTCAGCTTTATCTAGGCTCCGTTTGATGGGACAAATATTATTGAATACGGGCCAAGCCGTGTGCTCGGCTATCTTAGCCTAATATGTAAAAATAAGGTTCAGACGCAATCGGTCTTGCCAATCACGCTTTGGCCCAAAGTCCGTATGTAAAGGGCGGTAATGATAATAGGCGGCGTTAAACATGATGTGGTCTGCGGCGGCATAATCAAATGTCAAAGTATGTTGACGGTAATTAGTCGCCAGATTTGTGTTGTCGTGACTAAATGCGGCCAGAACAGCATCCGTTTCGGCCTGGGCATATCCATAGCCAAATCTATATTCGCCTGACTTGTTAACACGCCCGAACAACACATCTAGGCTATAGCCCGTATCGTCTTCGGTAGCTGCTTTCAGATTTTTCACATAATCGGCGGTTAGCGCAAGAGGCCAACGCTGACCCAGCCCGTTAAATTTTAGTGCAGCTATAATGTTGACGAGGTTGAAATCTGATAAGTAACTTCCGTCCAGAGCCAATAGATTGGTACGAAAATCACCTAAATCAGCGCCTGCTGTACTCTTTAGAGAGTAATCATAATATGCAGCGCTCAGGTTATAAATCCAATCCGTATTCGGTGTAAATTCCAAACTGGCTTGAAAGCCGAGCATGTCACTTTCCGCCCCCAAAACCGATTCTTCAATAACATAGTACATTGATTTTGCGGTTAACTTCGCCGCGTCTGAAGCCTTGACGCCATAGGCTGCGCTTAACCCTTGTGGATTAACGTCACCGTCCCAAACTAGATCCGTGCGCGTGAATGGATTAGCAAATTTACCAGCGTTCACAGTGAGGTTCTCAGTCTGATGACGCCAATAAAGTTGGTCCAAACTTACAGCCAGGTCATCAGTAAAGTTCGATAGAGTAACATCGGCTGTGTTGGGGTCATCGGGACTTCCCGTCGCCAGGCCGGCTCCGATTGTGTTGTGTTCATTTACTGCGTAATTGGCCCGCACGCGGCCGCGGATGACTTCGCGGCCACGAAATGGTAGGTCGTCATTTTTAAAGTTGGCTTCATATCGCAATCGCAGGTCTCCAGATATGTTGGCCTTTTTGCCTTCTTGTTTTTTCTGTTCAACAGGTATCGCGGCGCTGCGCAGCGGTTTGTCCAAAAGGGAGGTTTGCTCTGCTGCAAAGGCTGGGTTACGATTAATGGGCGAAACCGTGTTCAAGCGGCTTTCAACGCGTGCAATTCTTGTTGCAATGTCGGTTTGCATTTCCCGCAATTCTTGCAGTTCCTTTCGGAGGTCTGAAAATTGACTGTCTGCCTGTATAGATTGCGCAAATGCGGCTTGTCCTACACTAAGGAAAATAGATAGCGCGAAACCAGCCTTGTAAACTTTCATAAATACCTCAGCGAATAAACAGTTTATCCGTATCAGTTTAGAGGGCTGTGAATGTCTTGACGCCGTTTGTAGGGACAAAGATTAGCCAATCTGGGCCAAGCTATTCGCGGGGTTAAGGCATCCAGTTTCCAAGCGCATGGCTACCTAGACCGTCTTTTATTCTCTTCAGGTTTTCCGGTGTTTCATCTTGACCGAGTTTGAACCTTGGCGTGATTGTATCCGCGGTCATTGTTAAACCGATGATTTTAGGCAGGAGACCCTCCATACGGTGCTCGACAGTTTTAATCGACCAGTCCGATCTGCTGTTCTTTTGCATATGTTTTGTCAGGCGCTCAACTGTTTCGCGCGCGAGTTCCGGCGAGAGCGTGATCAAGCCGCTAATCTTTACCGAGGTGAAATTCCATGTTGGCACCCAGCTGTCGCTACCAATCCATTCCGGCGAAATATAGCTATGCGGACCTAAAAAAAGACATGTTGCTTGGGCGTTTGTACGCAAAGCTTCAACAATAGGGGCTCGAAGAGGCAGGTGGCTAAACAGGCTCAGGCAGTTATGGTCATCGAACAAAACCGGCATAAGCGTCGCATGCTGGGGCGCGCCGTGCGGCACAATCCATGCAAATGGATATTGTTGCGCAAAATCGTAATAGTCTTTTTGGCTAACTTTGCTAAAGCTTGACATGCTAAATAGCCTTATTTTTGAGCCAACCTGCAGCATCTTCGATGGCTCTTCGGGCTAAGCTCGAAACGCTCATTGCCTCAAGAAAACTATGGGTAGCTCCCTCATAGATAATACTGGAGACATCGACATTGGCCTCTTTTAAACGCTTAAGAAGCTCCAAATTTTCATCTCTTAGAATGTCACACTCTGCTATACACGAGTGTACAGGCGGTAGGCCAGTAAGATCTGCCAAAAGAGGCCGCGCATAGGGATTTTCTGTATTAGGCGCGCCCAAGTAATCAAGCCAAAACGCGGCCATCTCGTCGCAGCTCAATACGAATGGTTCTCCGTCATAGAGCTGGTAAGATGGCCGGGTTTCCGTATCCAACGCGGCATAGTTTAGTAGCAGGCCTTGGGGCAGGGGCAGATCATTATCGCGCCGCCGCAAGGTCGAGCAAAGCGATAAATTCCCCCCGGCCGAATCCCCGCCAATATAAATGCTCTGCGCATCCCATCCATTTGCACCAGCATTTGAAAACACCCATTCATAGACGGTGTCTATATCATCCAATGCGCGCGGGAAAACATGTTCGGGGGAGAGCGAATAGTCAATTCCAACAACAGCAAAGCCTGTTTGATCTGCGTATTCGCGCATTAATCTGTCATGGGTGTCAATGCTGAACATGACCCACCCGCCGCCATGTACGTAGAGAAGAACAGGCTGTTGTGCGTTGGGGGCTGTTCGGATTTTTGGCGTATAAACCCTGATTCGAACGTTTCCGCTATCAAGCATGATTGTCTCGGTCTTCACCATTTCCGGGCCACCAGTGCGAAATGGTTGGCGTGCCTTCTCAGCAATCTCACGTCTTAGCGTTGGCGTCATTTTCGTTTTTGGAGTCAGCTGTTCATAATTTTTTTCCATCTGCAAAATGAACTCGCGAATCTCTGGGTCAATGAGATTTCTGGGTAGATCAGTTTGTTTCGTCTCTTTTTGAACTGGGGTATTCATTGATCGCTTTCCTTCAGACGTAAATCATGCGGGCAAGGACCTTAACGGACCTCAATCATTAAACAGGAAGCTTTAGGTGTGCTGCCGGTTCATTGTCCTGTTATAAAAAATAAAGATCAAATTTTCCAAGCGAACTGGGCCTAAAGATTGCTCAATCGGGTCGGTTGTGAAAACCAGCCTAGAGAATAATCGGATTTTATGATTTAATCTGGCTCAAAATAGATTTTTGACGTATTATTGTTTCTTGTGCGCCATATTCGCGCTTTGTTATAAAGCCTTGTTGAGAAAGTGAATTGTGAATGCTTCATAGCCCTCCAAATTTAGATGGTAAACGCAGCCGCGTTATGGGCCTAGCTGATGAATATGAGGCGGGCTTTACCGACTCACCTCATTCTCACGAAATGATACAGCTGCTCTATGCATCATCCGGCGTTATGTCCGTTATTACGGATCATGAAAGCTTCATTATCCCGCCCCAACGAGCCGTGTGGATACCTGATGGTATAATTCATGAGGTTTCGTGCCGCGGCTCTGTTTCACTGCGTACACTTTATATTAACGCAGAATATCAGAGGGGTGAAAAAAGTTGTCACATTGTGGAAGTCAGCCCGTTTTTGCAGGCGCTCATAGTCGAGGTTACGCAATTTGTCTGGCGCGAATCTCCCACAAAGCGTGAAGAGGGCATTGTAGATTTATTGCTAGAAGAAATTTTATCTGCGCCAAACATTCCCTATACAGCGCCAATGCCGACTGACCCTCGGCTTGTACGGGTTTGCAAAGCTATCGTTAATAATCCTTCTGACCGTAAAGACATCAATGATTTTGCTGAAATCGCTTGTATGAGCCGCCGCAGTTTGACGCGGGCCTTCAAGAAAGAAACGGGCATGGGCGTTGCTGTTTGGCGTCAACAAGTACGGTTACTTGAAGCGCTTTCCCTCATATCAACGGGGGCAAGTGTGACAAGCGCGGCGCTAGACGTCGGATATGAAAGCGCAAGTGCTTTCTCGACAATGTTCCAGCAGGCCTTTGGTGTTTCGCCAAGTAAATACCCGTTTTAACACGGTTTGGCCGATTAGAGACAATTCGAGACCCAATACAAAAACATGTATTTTGATTATCTGATAGTCTGAACAAGGCGAGGACTTAGTTCTGCCGAGATGTTCAAAGGAGTTGTAATGATTACGCCTTGGTGGCTGCGGGTACGCGTGGCTTTTTTTACTTTTTTTATTTCATGCGTCTTTACGGCTTGTGACAGCGCAACTGTCAATACAGCACCCAATCCTCAAGATATTTATACAGACAGTATATCAGGGCGAGCGCCGACTTTAATCGGCCAGCCCGATCAGGGTTTACCATTAAAGTCCGCGCGGGAAATCGAATTTACGACTTCCACAGGAACGGCGCTTTCACTTGACGTATCGCCGGACGGTAACTCTATCGTGTTTGACATGCTTGGCGATATTTATGTGCTTAAAACTGTAGGCGGGACAGCCAAAGCAATTACGTCCAATATGGCACTGGATACGGAGCCTGTATATTCGCCCGATGGCTCGAAAGTGCTTTTTCTGAGCGATAGATCCGGAGCAGAAAATTTGTGGGTTACAGATACGGATGGCTTAAACGCGCGGCAAATTTCTTTCTATGATGACAATCCAACTTTTATTTCCCCTGAATGGGCGCCGGATGGGCAGCACATTCTCGTCACGCGTTTCTGGCCGGATCAAAATGCCTATGAGTTATGGCAGTTTGAATTGCATGGTGATCCGCTAGGCAGAGTCTTACGTCCAATAAATAAAAGCGGCATGAAAACCAGTGCAATCGGGGCGACTTACGCACAAAACGGCGCAGAGATTTACTTCGCCTCTTTAGAGGATGCGGACCCTGCGTTTGACCAGGTTTTGGCCTGGGAAATCAGGCGCAAGGATGTTTATTCAGGTGAAGAGGCCGTGTTGATACCGGCAAATAACGATGACGGCTTCTCGCCAAAGTTTCGGCCTTTAGTCTCTCCTGATGGCACCACTTTAGCATACGCTGAGAGGCGTAATGGCAAAACATATTTAATGTTACGCGATTTGCACACACAGACTCATCGCACGCTAACCGACTTAGATCCAGACTCGCTGCAAGCGTCTCTATGGCACGATATAGTTCCGCGCTTTGACTTCATGCCGGACGGGCATAGTGTCATTGTCAATAAGGAGGGCGGGATTAAGCGCGTCTCACTCCGAAGCGGAGAGGTAGCCTCTATTCCGTTTCAGGCCAAAGTAAAACAAAGCCTCGGCGCATTGGTTCGCCCTCAAGCCAGTATAGATCAAGGCGATGTACAAGCACGTCTTATTCAAAATGCAGTTTTATCGCCAGATCGCGCGAACATCGCATTTTCAGCATTAGGACGGCTGTATGTCAAAAGCGTTCTCACCGACGCTGCGCCGCAAGTGCTTGGGCGTAACGAGACTCGTGAGCATCATCCAAGCTGGTCAGCTGACGGGAACTCAATTGCTTATGTGACCTGGGCTAGCGGCCAAGGCGGCGAAGTTCACATTAAATCTATGTCCAGCGGCACGGATGAAACTCTGGACCTTGAAGCTGGGTTTTATACACATCCGGTATTTGTACCGGATCAAAGCGCAATCATTGTCGTTCGCTCGCCGGTGGAGGCGAGGCAAAGCACGTATATGGAATTCGGTCAGTTCCGCGAAGCCGACTTGTTGTTTGTGCCACTGGACGGCGGCGCTGTGCGGGTTCTAACATCGGGTATGATTGGCGGAACGCCGCATTTTAGCAACAATGAAAGTGCCGTGCTCGTAAACTATAATGAGGGCGTTTATTCTATATCGATCTCAGATGGAGCAAAAACACTAATCACAAAAGCCGTTGGGCCGAATTGGTATTTTGCGCAGGGGACAGCGCCGGCCGATGATTTGCGGATTTCCCCGAGTGGAGGCTGGGCTTTAGCGCAAATTGGGCACCAGCTGCATATCTATAAAATACCGAACGCGCCAAATTCGACCGTTAATCTCTCTGCGGCCACAACGCTTCATAAAAAAATTACGCGAGCGGGCGTTGATTATTTTGGGTGGAGCGCGGATGGTGAAGTTTTGTACTGGACAGCTGGCTCTTCATTTTATCAGGTTAAATTGCCGGATTTAGATTTCAAAACTCTCGATCAAAACCTCGAATTAAATCCAACTGTTATCGACGTTAGGTTTCCTCGCGATATGCCTAAAGGCAAGACCTTGCTGCGCGGCGCAGCCGTAATCACAATGGCTGACCAACACACGCCTAGTGCTATCATTCAAAACGTAGATGTTCTAATCAAGGGGGCACGCATCGAAGCCATTAAGGCTTCTGGCACGATTAAAGAAGAAGCGGATACGCGAAGTGTTGATGTCTCCGGCACCTATATAATTCCCGGTATTATTGACGCGCATTACCATATCGCCGACATTCGCCGCGATGTTCTGGACTTTGATACTTGGGGTTTAAAAGCCAATCTGGCGTATGGTGTGACGAGTTTGTTCGATCCGTCATCACTCAGTATAGATATGCTGACCTACCAAGACTTAGTTGATACCGGAGATGTTATTGGTTCGCGTATTTTTACGACTGGGCCTGCCATATTCGATTACTATGATTTCCGTACCATTGATGACGTTAGGGCCGTTTTGGGCCGTTACAAGAATAATTACCGCCTCTCGAATATCAAGCAATATCGGTCAGGAAATCGGCGAGTGCGGCAATGGATTGCGCAGGTTTCTGGAGAGCTGGGCTTAGTTCCGACCACTGAAGGAGCACTGTCATTCAAGTTGGATCTGTCGCAAATAATTGACGGTTACGCGGGCATTGAGCACGCAATGCCGCCAACAGTGCACCACAATGATCTTACTACTCTATTTGCGATGAGCGGTACGTCAAACAATCTGACTTTAATGAACACGCATGGCGGACTTCCAGCCTTATCAGCTTTTATCAATCGCTCCGGCTTACTCGGCAGCTCCAAATTTACCAGTTTTGCGCCAGATTGGTTTCGGGAAAGCCGCGCCGACGCTGCCAAGCCTTATGCTGGCTCGGACTATCAATATCCTGCCGTAGCCAGAACAGGTTTGCGACTTCGTAATGCCGGTGGTCTTGTGGGGCTAGGGGGGCATGGCGACTTGCCAGGTCTTGGCACGCACTGGGAAATGCAGGCCTATGTCGAAGGTGGATGGTCACCTGCTGAAACCTTATGGGCCGCAACAATGGGCAGCGCGACCGCTATTGGTCGAAATGAAAACCTCGGGAGCATTGAAACTGGGAAACTTGCAGACCTAGTTATCCTTAATGCTAACCCGCTTGAAAGCATTGAGAACAGTTTGGACGTCAAAGCGGTCATGAAAAACGGACGGCTGTATGACGGTGATACTCTTGCGGCATATTCGGCCGGCAACCCTTGATGATTTTGACGCAAATTATTCACGGGAGAATTGCGCAATGCAAAATTTTTTAATTGCCGGCTCAGTAGCGATCTTCGCGATGCACCCCGCTCAAGCCTTTGCCGAAGGCTTTGGGGTCATTGTGGGCGCAAGGGCGTCCACTGCGCTTAACGATAGAGGGGAACAAATAGGTCTTGAATCTATTGAGCTTGAGGCCATTGCAGAAAAACCTATTGGCAATGCTGTGCTTTATGGCGGGATTTACCGACTTATACCTGTAGGGCAAAACAGCAATATATTTGACAATGAAACCGATTACATAGCCGGTGCAAATTTTACAGTCGATGCACTGAATATCGATTTTTCCGCCAACTATATCACTTTTCCTGCGGAATCTGCTGAACCTAGCGTGGAACTGGTCGCAGCCATAGCGCTTGATAAAGCTTTATCTCCTGAACTTATCGCGTTTTATGATATTGAGACTAATGATTTTGGCGGTGAGGTTTTGCTACATGGTGAAAAGAGCTTTCGTCTTGTTGACGTTTCTATAATTGGCCGCGCAGGTTTTGTTAGTCTTGATCAGGCCACATCAAACCGGAATTATTTGGGACTCGAACTTCGTGCCTCTCATGCCCTGACAGGTCAGGTTCAAGTAGGGGCTTATGTACGCGGCGATATTGCAAATGAAGAGAGTTTCGTGAGCAAAATCGTTAACCCTGAGGTCCAGAGCTATAATAGCAGCGGCGTGGCAATAGGTGTCGAGTTCGTGTTTAGCCCTGACGTAAATATTAAACTACCATGGTAGTCTCTTGCTAAAAAATGCTATTGCGAGTTATTCGCAACGATATTATGGCCCATATAAGAAAAACTATGACCCAACAGCCTCTTAACAATGAAGACTGTCGCCTCATAGTAACTAGTACATAAACTGGACGCATAAAGGCATTATAATGACTCGTTTACAACATAGCTTCCTTAGCAAACTTCCACAAAAATATTTACTCCTCTTGGGGGTTGCCGCAACTGCACTTTGCGCGAATGCTGCATTTGCCCAAGACAAACAGATCGATGAAATCGTCGCAACGGGACTCTATGTAGCAGAAGGCAGTGATACAGCCACGAAGGCCAATATTCCGCTTATACGCACACCACAATCTATCTCTGTCATCACGCGCGAGCAAATTGACCTGCTCAATTTCATCGATGCACAGCAAGCGGTTCGCTATACCGCAGGCGCATTTGGGGAAAACTACGGCCCTGACTTACGGTTTGACTTTGTGACAGTGCGCGGATTTACTCCCCAACAGTACATTGACGGACTAGCTGCACCGGTTTCAACGTCGATACGCAGTGTTGGCCTTGATCTCTATGCTTTTGAGTCCATGGATATTCTCAAAGGTCCCGCCTCGGCTCTTTATGGTAGCTCCCCTCCAGGCGGCCTTTACAATCAAACATCACGCCGTCCTGACAGTGAATTTGGCGGTGAAGTCTCTGTAAAATACGGTACTGATGACTATAAGCAAATTGCAGGTACGATTACCGGAGCCATTGGCAGCAATGAAAATATTAGCGCCAGAATGACGGCTCTGTATCTTGATCGCGGCGCAGAACGTGATTTTGTCACGGCTGACCGCTTACTACTTGCGCCTTCGCTTAAAGTCGATCTTTCACCAGATACCCAATTGACTGCGCTTGCATATTTTCAAAAAGATCATGTAAATGGTGATACGAATGGGTTTTTACCTGTATTTGGCACGCTTTTACCAAACCCAAATGGGCAAATCGATCCATCGACCAATTTAGGCGATCCGAATAATTTGTTCGAACGCGACCAATGGAGTCTTGGCTATGACTTTTCGCACCATTTCTCTGATGCTTTAAGTTTTTCATCCAATACCAAAGTTAGCGATTATGCCGAAGAGTCACCGACCGTTATCTATGGCGGCGGGGGACTTATAGATGCTGATTTCGACGGAACGCCGGATGATTTCCGCACAGTTCAGCAATATAACTTCTCTTATAAAGAAGACGTGAAAAGTTTTGCGACAGATAACCGACTTAATCTTGATGTCGATACAGGTGATATCGGACATGGCATAATTGCTGGCCTAGATTACCGTACAGTAGAGAACGAAGCTAGTTTCGGCTTTATTTTTGCTGGCCAAATAGATGCGTTCAACCCGGTGTTCCCGGCTCAAACAACATTGGAACCGGGTTTTCCGTCGGCATTCAATGATCAAAAATTAAAACAAACCGGCATTTATGTTCAGGACCATGTAGAAATAAATAATCTCTACCTAACACTTAGCGGCCGTTATGATGATATCGCAATCACGGATAACGCCAGCGGCCTGACAACGGATCAAAGCGAATTTACTTACCGAGTCGGCGCGAACTATGTGTTCGAATCCGGGATTGCGCCTTATGCAAGTTACGCAACGTCGTTCGAGCCGGTTCTTGGAACCGACTCTGTTACAAATAACCCTTTTAAGCCAAGCAAAGGCGACCAATTAGAGGCTGGGATTAAATGGAACGCCGCAAACTTACCTGATGGCTATGAGCTGTTATTGTCGGGGGCTGTTTACAAAATCTCACAAAGTAATGTCGTTAGTACAGTGCCGTCTGTGACGCCAGTATTTGGCACTCAGATCGGGGAAGTTGAAGTGCAGGGGTTCGAACTTGAACTTGTCTCGCGTATTAATAAGCAGCTGGCTATTAATGCTTCTTACGGACTGACAGATAGTGACGTCACTAAGAGCACCACGCCAGTAGAGATCGGCTCGCAGCTTCCCGTCACGCCAAAACATAAAGCGTCTATTTTTGCTGATTATTCCTTTTTGAACGGATCAATGAAGGGCTTGGGAATTGGCGCGGGTGTGCGGTATACAGGCGAAAGCCAAGGGGCACTTCTTGGGGCTTTCACGCCCGTTGTTTATACGGGTCAGGCTTCAACACTTGTCGATGCCGTTATCCGTTATGACCTTGATGATTGGCGTTTCTCGGTCAATGGCTCCAATGTGTTTGGAAAAGAATATGTCGCGCGCTGCGCAGGTCCTGCAGGATGTACTTACGGCGCCGGCCGGCAGGTTATCGCGACAATTGTAAGGCATTTCTAAACAAGGAAACGGCTTTGTCACGTTAACGGCATCAAGTCTGTTTTTCTATAATTTGTGATTATACGTGCGCATTGCTGACGACTTTAAGTTGCATTTCAGATTGACTTGATGTCTGAACTTTCGGAGTGTGGTTCTTGAAAACAGGTGACGTCGATGGTTGAAGAGATTGTAAATTTGAGCGTTAGCCGAAAGTGAATTTTTGAGCTTTATGGACTGACCTGAACGCCTGAGATTTTTTTCTCTTCTACGGATATGAACATGTGAGCATTCGGCACGGTTGTTCTTTCGACCTCCAATTCTTGCAAATGTTTCATCCCTAGAAGCTTGAGCGCTACACCGTACGACCCAAGTCTATCGGTCACTATTCTTGTAGGTTTGATGCCTTGGTTTTTCAGCAGTTTCCGTAGCAAGCACAGGGCAGCTTTGGTATCCCGCCTCTTTTGCACAACGACATGTAATACGGTACTTCGTCATCGACGGCTCGTGAGAGATAGACCATTTCGCCGTCTATTTTCCTATAAACTTCGTCTAAATGCCAAACAGGCGAGGGTGGTTAGGCTCGAAACTTTACCCGCTTTGCATATGTCGATCCAAACTTATCGACCCACCTTCTTATCGTTTCATAAGACACATCGACGCCGCGTTGGACCATCAGTTCCTCGGTATGCGGAAGCTAAGATTGAACCGAAAATACATCCAGATAGCACGCTTGATTATAGCGGGATGGAAGCGGTGACGGGCATAGATTGAGATTCACATCGCCACAGCTTAGCGTAATGTTTGAAAACTGTCATTACCGTGACAAAGCCCTCGCCAGAGGTGAACTATCTTTCCATTAATCTTGGTGTTCACATACCTTATTACCTGAACGTAAATTTGGCTTCGCTGCTCCCAAATTGAAATTCCCTGTTAATTTTCGTAGGGAAATCTATAAATTCTGAGGTAATATCAATATGTTAGTGCACGAAAATGCCATATATTTCATGATTTACACCATATCTTGCGCTTTTTCCCTGTTAATTCCCTGTTAAACAGGGAATTTGGGTGTGAGACTGGTTCGGGCATGACTGGTCACACCACCATCCCTTCATTCTGCATGAGGACACCCTGACCTTAATGGCTAAGTCATTGTATTAATTGAAAAGGTAGGCTTGAATTAGCGGTTCAATTCACCTCGGAAGCCCAGTGGTTGGCACCAACAGTTTGTGCATTTCGCGTGACTTTAACCAAGATAAGCCTCAGGAGATGGGCAAGCAGGGCCCAATTCCTGAGTCGTTCCCATACGCAAATTACACAAGGCAACCTCGCATGGTTCGAGCGCTACACCCCCTTCGGCGAAGAACTCAACGACCATCCTCTTTAGAGGTGAAACTCCATTTCTGTGCCGTGTGATGTGCCACTTGTGGCTTTTATTGCATCAAGTTGGGTAAGGAAAACACCGCCCGTCAAGTCTTCAAAAAGATGTGATTTTTTGAGTCTGTCCATGACGGGGCCTTTGACTTCCGAGAGGTGGAGCTTGATTTTGACGGATTTAAGCCGTTCATTGATCGCCTCCAGACTTTCTAGTGCGCTTAGATCAATTGCGTTCACGGCTGAACACATAAGGATTACGTCTTTTAACTCCGGTTTGTCCAAAGCTAAGTCGTACAAGGCGTCTTCCATAAAACGTGCATTTGCAAAATAAAGCGACTCGTCAATTCGAATGGTGAGCACGCGAGGGTTGGTTTGTACCTTGTGCCGATCAATATTGCGGAAATGTTCAGTGTCTCTGACTTGGCCAACAACCGCATAATGGGGCCGCGAGGATTTATAGAGAAACATCGCAATCGATATCGCGACGCCGGCCATAACGCCCGCTTCAACACCAATACTTAAGGTAAGTAAAATCGTGGCTATCATGGCAGCAAAGTCGCTTTTGGAATAATTCCATGCCTGTTTAATATCGCCAATATTTACCAAGGAGAGGACGGCAACGATGATTGTTGCGGCAAGGGTCGCAATCGGTAGAGCGTATAAGAGAGGCGTGAGAAACAGAGTCGCCAGCGCAATGCCTATGGCCGTAAAGCCACCCGCTGCGGGCGTTTCAGCTCCGGCGTCAAAATTGACGGCCGAGCGGGCAAAGCCGCCTGTGACCGAATAACCGCCGGAAAAGGCAGAGGCGATATTGGATGCGCCCAGCGCAATTAGTTCCTGATCTGGGTCGATACGTTGGCGGCGCTTCGCGGCTAATGTCTGTGCAACGGATACAGACTCTACAAAGCCAATAATGGCGATGATGAGCGATGAGCCGAGCAGGCTTACCCATAAGGTCATGTCGAACTCTGGGACTGCCATCGGCGGTAGACCTTTTGGTATATCTCCAACAATTTTTACGCCTTTGTCCTCAAGGCCTAACAGCAAGACCGCTAGAATAGAGACAACGATAGCGATAACAGGCCCGACCCGTGCTAATATACCGGCGATCTTTTCGGACATGCCTGCCTTTATGAGGAGTGGTTTTAAGTTGCCACGAACCCAAAACAAAAATACCGTGGTTGCAACGCCAATGACAAGCGTCGGGATGTTTGTCTCCGGCAATTTTGAGAGTAAGGATTGTCCGATTTCAAGAAGGTTATGCCCAGAGACTTTCACACCGAGAATGTGCTTGAGTTGGCTGACTGCGATTAAAACCCCAGAGGCTGTGATAAAACCGGAAATCACTGGGTGACTGAGAAAGTTTGCCACAAAACCGAGTTTAAAAAGCCCCATAAAAAATAGCATGACCCCTGAAATTAAGGCGAGCAAAATGGCGACCACTAAATATTCTGGGGATCCTTGCGCGGCCATCTTACCGGCGGCGGCGGCCGTCATAAGAGAAATGACAGCAACTGGTCCCACAGCAAGCGTTCGGCTTGTTCCAAATATGGCATAGGCTACGAGAGGTAGAATACTGGCGTATAAGCCAACCTGTGGCGGTAAGCCGGCAAGCAGAGCATAAGCCAAAGATTGCGGAATCAGCATGATTGTCACGATGATGGCCGCAATGCCGTCATTGACGAATGTCTCGCCTTTATAGGCGCGGCCCCACGTCAATATTGGAAAGTAATTCGACAGTTTAAACGTCATGACTCTATACTACTTTAGAAGCGCAAATGCGCTTTTCGATTTACACTTTCTGATTACTTAACATCTGGTTTGGCGAGGAACTCTTTACCTTTGAGCATCTGATTCCAGTAAACATTGGGAAGCAGGCTATCCTTCAAGAACCAAGCCGCGCGCGTGGCCTTGGTGCCATTAACAAGCCAAGTTGGCAAAGAGGGTAAAAGTGTCCCCCCGTAGCCAAACTCGGCGAGCACGACTTTTCCTCGCTCCACAGTAAGAGGGCAAGCGCCGTAACCGTCATAGGCAGCACGGTGATTGCTGCCTGACATCTGCGCCGTTATATTTGCGGCAACAATAGGTGCTTGTTTTCTCGCGGCGGCCATTGTCTTCGCGTTAGGCGTTGAACTCGCATCGCCCAGTGAATAGATGTTCGGGTGTTTATTGTGTTGGAGCGTGTACTGATCGACATCCACCCACCCAGCTTCATTCACAAGCGGGCTAGATTTGATAAAGTCAGGCGCCGATTGGGGCGGAACGACATGGAGCATATCAAATTTGCGTTCCACGCGAGTCTTATTCCCATCGGCATCCGTCTTTTCAAACCAAGCCGTTTTATTGGGCCCATCTACTTTCACAAGTTGTTCGCCAAAATTTAAGTTGATGTTGTAGCGTTTCACATATTTCATAAGTGCAGGAACGAACGCCGCGACGCCAAATATCACGCCGCCTGTATTGCAAAATTTGACATTGATTCTATTAAGAACGCCTGTGTGCCGCCAATGGTCTGCCGACAGGTACATGGCCTTTTGCGGTGCGCCCGCGCATTTAATCGGCATAGGCGGCTGTGTAAATATGGCCGTTCCTGATTTTAACTCTTGAACGAGTTTCCAAGTATAAGGCGCAAGGTCGTAGCGGTAATTAGAGGTTACGCCATTTTGGCCAAGCGTTTGCTTGAGGCCTTCTATTTTATTGAAATCGAGCTGGAGACCTGGAGCGACGATCAGCATTTCATATCCGATAACTTGGCCATTCGCGAGCGTGACTTCATTCCTGTCCGGAGAAAATATGGCTGCAGAGACTTTTATCCATTTCACACCTGAGGGAATGAGACCCTTCATTTTCCGCCGTGTTTTCTCGGGTGTGAAGATGCCGCCGCCTACCATTGTCCAGCCGGGTTGATAGAAGTGCTCTTCAGCCGGATCAATGATGGCGATGTCGAGCTTAGGTGAGCGTCTCAAAAGACTAGCGGCTGCGGCAATGCCAGCTGAACCGCCGCCTAT
This sequence comes from Alphaproteobacteria bacterium, assembly GCA_051252005.1. GTDB lineage: Bacteria > Pseudomonadota > Alphaproteobacteria > Caulobacterales > Maricaulaceae > JACOMS01. The sequence continues at coordinate 59,774 of JBPOEZ010000009.1, forward strand.
GATTACGATTTGATGGGACTGCTTTCCAGCATTACGCGATTCACCCTGCGCCATTTGTGAGGCCTCGGCTTGCTCTAATTCGTCGCGTAAACCGCTCAGGTCATAGCCCGCCGCTTTTCCGATGTTTATAAGGTCTTCGGCTTTTTGCGTGCCAGATTGAGACTTGGCCCATAAGGTTGCTGAACGTGTCCCTGTCCGGCAAAATGCTAGGGCCTTTCCTTTGCTCTTGTGAAGAATTTCCGCAAAATCCTTTGCGCCTTGATCTGTAAATTGTCCCGGCGTTACGGGAAGGTAGTAATAGGCAAGGCCGAGCTCCTTTGCACGCTTTTCTAGGGTTTCCGAACGCGGCTGCCTTGGAACCTCGCCGTCAGGACGGTTATTGATGATTGTATAAAATCCTGCTTCTTTGGCTAATTTGAGGTCAGAGAGTTTGAGTTGCTGCGAAACATGCAGCGTCGGCGTGAGTTGCTTGCTATCCATAACGACCTCCTAAACCGCATTGAGCGGAATTTTAAGATACCGCGTACCATTGTCTTCTGGCGGCGGCATTTCCCCTGCGCGCATATTGACTTGAATGGCGGGTAAAATCAGGCGCGGCATATCAAGAGTTTTGTCACGTGCGGTACGCATTTTAATAAACTCGTCACGGCTCACCGTTTCATTCATGTGAATGTTATGGGCTTTCTGATCAGCGACAGTAGTTTCCCATACAAATTCATTACGGCCCGGAGCCTTATAGTCGTGGCAAAGAAACAGGCGAGTGTCACCGGGGAGAGCGTATAGCTTTTGTACGGAATCGTAGAGCGTCCCCGCATCTCCGCCCGGAAAATCGCAGCGCGCGGATCCATAATCTGGCATAAACAGAGTGTCCCCAATAAAGACGGCATCTCCGACATGATAAGCAATGCATGCAGGCGTATGACCTGGCACATAAAGGACTTGGACGTCCATATCACCAATTTTAAAAACTTCACCCTCATTAAAAAGGTGGTCGAATTGGCTGCCGTCGCGCTTAAACTCGCTTGTCTCATTAAACAAGCCTCCGAACACTTTTTGAACATCTGGTATGTGAGCGCCAATGCCGATTTTCCCGCCGAGTTTGTCGTGAAGATAGGGGGCCGCAGAAAAATGATCGGCATGGGCGTGAGTCTCTAGGATCCACTGAACCTTTAGCCCGTTGGTTTTAACAAATTGAATGACTTCATCGGCTGATGCGGTTGCCGTTCTTCCTGAATTTGGGCTAAAGTCCAGTACAGAGTCGATTATGGCGCAGGCGCTGGTTTTTGGGTCGACAACGACGTGAGTTACAGTAAATGTGAACTCATCGAAGAAGGATGTTACGTTTGGGGTGCTCATAATTTTCTCCTATGACATGGATATTGGCGTCCCAGTAAATTTCGGACGTGGATTGAAGTTTGTGAGCATTGATTCATTGTGTGGGAGGGGGGCGTAGGTATTGGGTGGTGCGTCACTGGTGTTGGAGCTGGCCAGGCAAACGGCCTCAATAAGGCGCCTCATGTCTGGATTAGTTAACGAGTAGAAAACGACTTTCGACTGACGCCGTGCGGTGATGACGCCGCCTTCACGTAGTTTTGCAATTTCGCGCGATAACGTTGGCTGACGAATATCCAATTCTTTCTCAATGTCGCCAACAGACACCTCACCTTTTAACACCCGGCAAGCGATGCGCAGTCGGTTTGCATTAGCAATAAGCTTAAGGCGGTTCGCGACCTCTTCCGATTTTTCGATCATGTCGGAAACATTGGTCATTTTACCGCTTTCCTCGGCTTTGAAGGCTCGACTTCTTTGTAGTACCATAGTGGGTCGTCTTCGTCGTTCGCGGCATCTGTGGCGTCTGGATTAACAAGGGCTTTGCAGCCAGCCGTCCAACCTTCGGGTAAGACAACACTCTTGTTGGCGGCGCTTTCTTGAAGGGCCGTCAGAACACGGTGAATTTCATCAACTGAGCGCCCGATTGTCAATGGATAATGGATTGTTGCCTTCAAGGTGCCTTGAGGATCAATGAAAAATACTGACCGTATTGTTGCAGTGCTCACCGAGTCATTGTGAATCATCCCATAAGCGTGTGCCACAGCCATGGAAACGTCTTCAATGATCGGGAAGCTTATTTTAACATCGAAATTGTCATTGATGCTCTGCACCCAAGCTCTGTGCGAATAAATACTGTCGACGGAAAGCCCTAATAGCTCACAGTCGCGTGCTTTGAAGTCGGCGCTCCTCTTTTCGAAAGCAATAAACTCAGATGTACAAACGGGGGTGAAATCTGCAGGGTGAGAGAACATAATCAACCATTTGCCTTTGTAATCCTTAAGGCTGCGTGTTCCCAAGGTTGTTCGCGCCGTAAAGGTGGGCGCAGGCTCTTCCAGCTTGGGCCCAGACGTGGTGCCAAATGGGGCGCTGTTTTCAGCTATTTCCACGGTTTCCTCCATTTTACCATTGTGGCTTGAAGTTCTATGTAATCCCGTCAATTAATAATTGCAATAAATAAATATTGTAAAAAGTATAGTGAAGTCTTATATTAATTGAAAGATATGACAGAAAAGGAGACTAAAATGTCCTTACATATTGGCGACACAGCCCCAGACTTCACAGTTGAAACAACAGTGGGTCCTATAAATTTCCATGAATGGATCGGCGATAAGTGGTGCTTCTTCTTTTCTCATCCTGCTGATTTTACACCTGTTTGTACCACTGAGATGGGAAGGACTGCTCAATTAGCAGGCGAGTTCGAAAAACGAAATACTAAACCGTTAGGGCTTTCAACAGATGGTGTTAAAGAGCACCTAGAGTGGATTAAGGACGTTAATGATACGCAGAATACGTCTTTGAAGTTTCCAATCGTTGCGGATGCAGACACGAAGATCGCCCAATTGTTTGATATGATACATCCAAGCGAGAGCAGCACGGCTGCTGTTCGCAGCGTCTTCATCATTGATCCTGACAAGAAAATTCGTCTAACAATGACTTATCCAATGAGTGTTGGGCGTAATTTTGATGAAATACTTCGGGTCATTGACGCCCTCCAAACTGGAGATGAGAACGGAATTGCTACACCGGCAGATTGGAAAGTTGGTGAAAAGGTTATCATTCCGCCGTCTGTATCGAACGCGGATGCGGCGAAAAAATTCCCGAAAGGCTTTGAAGAAGTTCGGCCTTATCTACGTTTTACCAACATTGACTAAAATCTCTCTTCTTTAGTCAATGTTGCCCCTGACGCACCTCTCTCCGCGTCAGGGGGATACTTACTTGTAGGAATTTCATATGGAAAATTTTACCCCCCTCTCCGCTGCAATAGGCGGCGCTATGATTGGATTGTCTGCGGTCTGGCTTATGGCGTCTGCCGGACGCGTAGCTGGAATTAGCGGTATATTAGGCGGCGCGGTCACGGCTTCTTCTGGGGATAAGCTCTGGCGCTGGACGTTCCTGCTAGGTTTATTGCTTGGCCCTTTATGTATTGGTCTTGCCAAGCCGGAGCTTGTAAAGGCGGAATTCCCAGTTACAGGGCCGCTCTTAATACTGGGCGGTATTTGCGTGGGTCTTGGCACTCAACTTGGAAGTGGCTGCACAAGCGGTCACGGGGTTTGCGGCAATGCACGGCTCTCTATGCGGTCATTGCTGGCGACAATAACCTTCATGGCAACAGGTATCGCGACAGTTTTCATTTTGCGCCAAGTTACGGGAGGCTGAAGTGAAGCTACCGATTTCAACATTTATTGCAGGGCTGATTTTTGGCGCTGGTTTGACAGTCTCTCAAATGGTAAATCCTAATAAGGTGATTTCGTTTCTAGACGTTATGGGAAATTGGGACCCTAGTCTTGCCTTTGTTATGGGAGGCGCGTTGCTTGTTACCTTTATCGGCTATAAATATGTGCTAAAAAAGTCAGGCCCGTTATTTGACGACCGGTTTCGTCTACCCACCCGCAATGACATTGACACGCCGCTTATCTTTGGGGCCGCAATGTTTGGTGTTGGGTGGGGCATTGCCGGACTGTGTCCTGGACCTGCATTGGCTAGCCTTAGTTTCGCTGGGCAAAATGGCCTTATTTTTGTGACTGCAATGGTGATCACAATCGTTGCCTACCGCGTTATCAAGGTTAAGTTATGATATTCTGAAGGGTTCTAACGCCAGCTTTTATCGTAGCGCTTCATTTAGCCGGCTGATAGGTTGAAAAGAAAAAGCTTTTGTATTTGAACGTGATTTCAGCGTCGTTTCTTATATTCTTGCATCAAGCGCGGATAACCAATTTGTTGCTTGGCTATAAGGCCAACAACGTGTTTATGTCGGCGCAGACTGCTTATGCCTTACTTCAGCAAGGCTGGTAGACGTTTAACCCTTTTTAAGAGGTTTTGTAATGAGTAATCAAGATCAAGCGGAATATTGGAGCGGCGATGCAGGTCAACGCTGGGTTAAGTCCTCTGCGCTGTTAGATGCCATGCTTCTACCGTTTGCTGAGGAAATTACGCGCCAAGCACAAATTAACAAAAATGACTCAGTGCTTGATATTGGCTGCGGTGCCGGCGCTCTCTCATTTATGGTGGCAGAGACGGCACAAGAGGTTCTTGGCGCTGATATATCTTCACCATTGATAGAGCTAGCCGTAAAAAGAACTGGCGAATTAGGCAATGTTCGGTTTGTTTTGGCAGATGCCGCAGAGCTCTACCTAGAGAGAAAAATTAACCTTATTGTTTCTCGCTTCGGCGTTATGTTTTTCAACGATCCGGTTGCGGCGTTTTCGAATATACGGCGGCTATTAGATCCTGAGGGGCGGATGGTCTTTGCGTGCTGGCAATCTCCCATGAAAAATATGTGGGCGCGTGCGCCGCTAGAAGCTGCAATGCCATTTTTTGAAACGCCACCAATACCGCCAAAACCTCATGCTCCGGGGCCGTTTGCCTTCGCTGATTCAGGTTATCTGACCCAAGTTCTAAAAGATGCAGGATGGAAATCGGTTGATGTAGAGAATTGGAGCGGAAAAATTAGACTCCCTGGAAGCAATACTGAAGAGGTCGCGGCTTTTATGATGGAGATGGGTCCGCTCTCGCGAGTTCTGAAAGAACAAGGTTTAGATATACAAGTGGTGAGGGGGGCTTTGGTCGCAATGCTTGATCAGCAAGCAAATGATGATGGGTCGGTGGATTTAGGTGGTGCCGCTTGGATTGTTAGAGCTGTACCATAACTTTTTTGATGGGAATATTGTAAATAGGTGTTGGAGGCAACATGATGTGACTAAAACAAGCATAAGGGCAGGGTTTCATTAGATTGCAATTGAATAATGTGCTATCTAGGCTAGAGCATAAACTGGCATATTTTTGTACAATGTCGACGATTTTCTTTACTTAGAAATATGGTGACCCCGCGAAAAAAAAGCGTTGTCGATATCAGGCAGTGCCTTTGGGGGCAGACTTAAAAGCGCCGAGTAGCGATGCGACGCAGGCTTAAAAATAAATGGCTGCAGTATTGGGCGCGCGTATTGAAATGCGCCCGAGCCTTTCTATTATGTATCGGTTGTAAAAAGGTTTACAGTGAGAGTCGTGCCTTTAACGGATATCACCTTTAGTTCGTCTCCCGCCTTGGCGTTACCACTCGGCATGGAAGCTCGCCATTGAGTGTCGCCAACCTGGACGCGGCCTTGACCTGTATCGAAGTCAGCGACGGCACGGACACGCATCCCAACCATTGTACGCGCGCGGTCATTAAGGTCCGAGGGGGCTTCGTTGTCGAGCTTAGGGCGTAGACGGGTGTGGCCGACAACCAACAGAATGGCCGAAAGGATAGCGAAGAGCAAAAACTGCATTTCCCACCCTAGAGGCAATATGAAGGTTATGACGCCGACAATGAGCGCCGCCACAGAAATCCAAAGGATATAGGTTGTCCCGGTCACGACTTCTAGGATCAACAAAAGCACACCCAGTATGAGCCATTTCTGGCCGTTCATACTATTGAGCAGCGTCATGAGCAAATTTCCGTCAGAATTCATATGGGTCGTCCCTTATTTTTTAGGTTTTCCGGCTTCTAGCAAAGCGCCTAGGCCGCCCACGGTTGCCGCAAGGCTGGAAAGTTCAGCCGGAACAATAATGGTTTTTTGATTAGGTGACTTGGCAAGTTCGCCAAAGGCTTTGACATAGTCCTGCGCGACGAAATAGTTCACAGCGTTCACATCGCCGCGTGCAATGGCGGTAGAGACCATTTCCGTGGCTTTGGCTTCGGCGAGGGCCTCGCGTTCGCGGGCCTCGGCGTCGAGGAAGGCGGCTTCTTTGCGGCCCTCGGCTTCGCGGATCGCAGCTTCTTTTTCGCCTTCCGCGTTAAGAATCTGAGACTGTTTTGAGCCTTCTGCTTGCAGAATTTCCGCGCGCTTTTCACGTTCGGCTTTCATTTGCTTGTTCATGGCTTGTGTGATGTCGTGCGGCGGGGAGAGGTCTTTAATCTCAATCCGTGTCACCTTTGTGCCCCAAGGGTCAGTCGCCGCGTCAATCACGGTGAGAAGCTTGGCGTTGATTTCGTCGCGGCGGGATAGGACCTCATCTAGATCCATCGAGCCAACTACCGTCCTAACATTGGTAAGGCAGAGATTTTGGATGGCGTTGTCAAGATTGTTGACCTCGTAAGCCGCTTGGCGCGGATCGATAACTTGAATAAAAACAACAGCATCCGCGGTGACTTGAACGTTGTCTTTGGTGATGACGTCCTGCGACGGGATGTCGATCACCCGTTCACGCATATTCAGTTTGTAGCCAATATTATCCACAAACGGGACGATAAAGGAAAGGCCGGGCCGGAGTGTTTTCGTATAGCGTCCAAAGCGTTCTACTGTGTATTCCATGCCCTGAGGAACGGCCTTGATGGCCTTCATGATGACGACAATGCTGAGAACGACAGCGAGAATAAAAACGATACTAATGGCGTCCATAACGGCCTCCTTTACGAGCTATAATTAAAGATTTTCCAGAACAAATTCTGCAGCTGAGACTTTGAACTCTCCAGGGCCTTCGACATGAAGGCATTCAACGACGCCGTCTTTCGCCACAAGAGCATAACGCTGTGAGCGCCCGCCCATGCCAAAACCTGTGCCGTCCATTTCAAGACCGACCGCTTTGGCGAAATCACCGTTTCCGTCTGCGAGCATTTGCATTTCGTCAGACACGCCTTGGTCTTTACCCCAAGCGCCCATAACAAACACGTCGTTCACCGATGTGCAGGCAATGGCGTCAACGCCCTTGGCCTGAAATTCGGCGACTCTGTCTTTGTAACCGGGGAGATGTTTGGCAGAGCAGGTCGGCGTGAAAGCGCCAGGAACGGCAAAGAGCGCGACGCGCTTTCCGCCAAATACATCCGTTGTTGTGACAGGCATAGGGCCATCAGGGCCCATCGTCATAAAGGTTGCCTCAGGTAATTTGTCACCGATTTTTATAGTCATTGGGAATCTCTCTTAATAGTCTGTGTTATATATAATATGGAGAGTGCATTGCCAAAATACAAGAATAAGATCGCCGATTTCAAACGGGTATGGGTAAGGTGGTTTATAACTTCGTATCATTCTAGCATGCAGTTGAACTGCAGAGGTCGGTTCCTTAAGTAGGGTGTATGACTTTAACGACCAACCTCACAGGAAAGTTCCTTATCGCGCTTCCAGGCATGGGCGACCCTCGATTTAAGCAGGCCGTTATATATGTCTGTTTTCACGACCAAAGCGGCGCCATGGGGATAATGATCAATAAGCAAAACGGCCCGTTTATGCTATCCAATATGCTCAAAAATGTCGGGATTGAGGGGCAAGTCACCGTGGCAGACACACCCGTTTTGAAAGGCGGGCCTGTTGATTGGGACCGCGGATTTGTCCTGCATTCGCCAGATTATGTCGGTGATGAAAATAGTCTTGAAATCTCTGACACGCTGCGGCTGACATGGTCGCATGATATACTGGAAGCGCTCGTCTCTGATGCAGGACCAGAGCGGGCAATACTGTCGGTTGGCTACTCAGGATGGGACGAAGGGCAGTTAGAGCACGAACTTCAAGAAAACGCATGGCTTACTGTGGAGGCTGATGAAGCACTTATTTTTGACGCTGAAATGGACACAAAATGGGACCGCGCCATAAGAAAGCTCGGAATCACGCCAGACAGGCTCGCCCATACAGGCGGGCGAGCCTAGCCGTTTGCTTCTCCAAACTCTTTAAGAAACTAAGTCGCTTCGCCAAAATTCGTGTTCATGACGGGAAGAGTGCGGATGCGCTTGCCTGTTGCTGCAAATATTGCGTTTGTAACCGCAGGAGCAATGGGCGGGGTTCCGGGTTCTCCGGCGCCGCCTAAGGGTGCGTCGCTTGTCAGGATTACCACGTCAATATCCGGCGCGTCGTCCATTCTGACCATTTGGTAGTCATGGAAATTGCTTTGCTCTACTGCGCCGTCTTCAATGGTAATTTCGCCGTATAGAGCCGCCGTCAATCCGTATATAATGCCGCTTTCCATTTGAGCTGCAAAGCCGTCAGGATTAACAGCCATGCCTGCATCTGCGGCGCAGACAACCTTCGTGACTTTTGGCTCTCCGCTGTTCATATCGACCGTGACAACTTCTGCGACGATCGTCATGAAACTTTCCGTGATGGCAATGCCTTGCGCTTGTCCGTCCGGGAGAGGGTTGCCCCAACCCGCTTTTTTCGCGGCGGCGTCGAGGACAGCTAAATGACGAGGTTTGTTCTGTAACAGGTTACGGCGGTAGGTGTATCCGTCGACGCCGGCTTCGTGCGCGAGTTCATCGATGAAGCTTTCCGTGAAAAAACCGTGCTGCGTATGATCAACCGAGCGCCACGGACCAAAGGGTATATGAGTTGGGCTTTCTGCAAATTGAATGCTCTGATTGGGGATATCGTAAAATACGTCACTGGCTTCTGGCGGGTCGAGTTTATGGACGAATTGACTGTTCCAAGCGGAGGGCTTTCCGTTGTCATCAAGGCTGGCTTGAAAACGGCCCAGAACGGAAGGGCGGTAACGGTCTTGCTGGGTTGTTTCTTCGCGTGACCAAATGAGCTTAACGGGAACGCCGGCTATTTTAGCGACATCAACAGCCTTGTTCGTGAAGTCCACATCTGAGCGCCTCCCAAAGCCGCCGCCCATAAAAAAAGTATGGAGCGTGACATTTTCGATGTCCATATCAAGGTGTTTGGCCGTGGCATTACGCGTGCCAAGCGGGTTTTGTGTTCCTGCCCACAGGTCGCATTTTCCGTCCCTGACCCAAGCGGTAGCGTTCATGGGCTCCATGCAGGCATGAGCAAGGTGAGGGACTTTATATTCAGCCTTAAAGACCGACGCCGCCTCATTTATGACGCTTTCAGCGTCTCCGACTTTATGCAGTTTCTTCTTTTTCCCCGTATCAAGCGCTGCTGCATATTGCGCGAAAATGCTGGCTTCATTGACTGCGTTAGAGGCCGATGCTGTGAACTCTACTTCAACATTTTCAAGCGCCTGTTTGGCTTGCCAGTAGCCGTCCGCGACAACGGCGACGTAAGTCCCCATATCATAGACGCCGTGAACGCCGGACATGGACATTGCCGCTTTCACATTCATTGCAGTCACTGTTTCGCCAACAACTGGGGATGCCATAACGGCGGCATATTTCATGCCTGGAACCTTGGCATCGATTCCAAACATAGCCGTCCCGTCAACTTTGGGCGGAATGTCTATGCGGGGCAGGGCTTTGCCCATCAAAGTGTAGTCTTTGCGGGCCTTCAAGCTTGGCCGTATGTTCGGTTTCATTTCTGATGCCGCTGCTGCGAAGTCTGCAAATGGAGCCGAACGGTTTGACGCGTCGTGATAAATATAGCTTTTCTCAACACGCAGGTCTTTTGCGGAGACATCCCAAGCCTTCGACGCTGCTTTCAATAATAGCTCGCGTGCTGCCGCGCCGGCGGTCTGCATTGCGCCAGTGCCGGTAAACCGCACAGATGTACTCCCGCCTGTGATTTGCATGTCCATAGATTTGCTTATGGCTAAGAACGCGCCGTTGACCGTATCGTAGACCATGCCGGGAGGCTGTTTCCCGCCGAGTAAGAACTCTCTGACGAGCGGGAAGTTAGCATAGTCTTTTTCCGCAGGCGCTTCCATAACCGCCATTTTTTCCCAATCTGCATCCATTTCTTCTGCGAGCATAGCGCTGAGGGCTGTGTGGATGCCTTGGCCCATTTCACCGTGAGGAATGATGGCTGTGACTGTGTTGTCTGGCGCGATTTTAACCCATGCTGTCAGGAGGTTCTCATTACCTTCGGTGACATGTTTCGCCAGTTTCCCCGTCCGGTCACCCGGGCGTATTGCAACACCAACGACCAAAGCGCCGCCTGCAACAAGGCCTGCGCCAATAAATCCGCGCCGTGTCCACTTACCCATTATAGACTCCCGCCTGAGTTTTTAGCCGCAGTTTTAATCGCGGCTTTAATTCGGCTATACATGCCGCAACGGCAAATGTTTCCGGCCATGGCGCTTTCAATATCGGCGTCAGAAGGGGATGGGTTGCTCGCGAGTAGGGCGGCGGCGGACATGATTTGACCTGACTGGCAATAACCACATTGCGGGACTTGGTGCTCGATCCAAGCTTGCTGTACTGCGTGAAGGGTGCCGTCGGAAGAGGCCATACCTTCTATCGTCGTGATGGACTGCCCTTCAACGTTTCTTATAGGCGTGACGCAGGAGCGAACGGCGTCGCCGTTTACATGCACGGTGCAGGCTCCGCAAAGCGATGCACCGCAGCCAAATTTTGTACCCGTAAGGCCTAAATTTTCTCTGATTGCCCACAATAATGGTGTGTCTGGATCAACATCCAAGGATTGGGTTTTCCCGTTAATGTTAAGCGCAACCATAAAAATCCCCGTGTATAATACTGTAAGTCTACATCAAAAGTGTCTCAAAGGCCAATGGCGCTTTTAGAACGGCGCCCATTCAGAAACTTATGAGAGCCTTATAGGTCCGAACCCAAAGGATCAGTTTTGCCCAGCAGTGCTCGCACCTCCGGAGCTGATACCGCTGGCAAGGTTGCGCTCTAGGACGAGGGCGTCGATCAATTCAGCGTAGAATATTTGAAGCTCTTTCTCTTCGGTTGTGTCCGCTTCGGGATCTGGTTCTATAAGTGGTACCTTGGGAACGCCTTGATGCGCTTTTGTCATGAACCGTTTCCACGCATCAACGGGCAGGAGGCCACCTGTAACTTTTCTCATGGATGAGTTGTCGTCATTGCCCATCCACACACCCGTGGTGTATTGTTTTGAAAATCCGAGGAACCAAGCATCCCTAAAATCTTGGGACGTACCTGTTTTCCCGCCAAGCTCTCGGTCGCCGATGATAGCGCCGTGGCCAGTACCGCTCGCAACTACGTCCCTGAGCATACTTAGCATTTGGCGTGAGTAGCGGGCAGGGTATACGCGTGCGGGCGTGGTGTTTGTATGGGTATAGAGAACTTCGCCGGCCGTATTGGTGATGCTTTCGATCATATAAATGTCGCGGTGAACGCCTTGATTGGCGAAAACCATATAGGCCTCGACCATATCGATAAGAGTGACTTCCGATGCGCCCAGCGCAATAGACGGATGCGCTCTCATGTCCGTTTTAATGCCAAAACGTTTGGCGAGGGACGCTACATTAGAGGGGCCGATTTCGCTGCCAACTTGCGCTGCAATGGTGTTTATAGAGAGCTTTAAAGCTTCTCTTATCGTCATAGGGCCGCGGTAGCGTTTTGTGTAATTTTCAGGGCGCCATTTCCCGATTGTCGTGAGCTGATCCACGCGCACTGTCCCGGGTGTAAATCCGTGCTCCAAAGCGGATGCGTAAACGAAAGCCTTAAATGACGACCCTGGTTGCCGCTTGGCCTGTGCAGCGCGGTTATATTTACTGGTCGTGTAGTCTCTTCCGCCAATCAAAACGCGAATAGCCCCCGTGCTATTGTCTGTCATCACCAAAGAGCCTTCACTGACTTTCTTAGATTTTTCACTTTTGGCAATGACGGCATTGATGGATTTATGAGCTTCATCCTGCAGGGAGGTGTCAAGCGTTGTGTTGATGATGAGATCTTTCGTATCAGACCCGACGAGTTCTTGAGCGCGCTCGGTCAGCATATCAAAAATGTGACCAACAACGGCTGGGTCTATGGCAGACGGGGCGTCTTCGATAACAACAGGCGGTCTGTTTTCGGCTTGTGCCATTTCTGTCAATGTAATCATGTTATTGGCAAGCATACGCTGTAGAACTAGTTTGGAACGTTCGCGAGCGCCTTCATAATTACGGCTTGGATCGTATCTCGACGGGGCTTTGGGCAGTGAGGCGAGCATTACGGCCTCGGCCATAGTAACATCTGCGGCAGACTTGCCAAAGTAGCGCTGGGAGGCGGCTTCAACGCCGAATGAGCGGTTCCCGAGATCGACACGGTTGAGATACAGCTCTAAAATTTCAGGTTTGGAGAGCACTTGTTCCATCTCAAAGGCAAGCCATGCCTCTTGAAATTTCCGGCGGTACTTCTTGTCTGGCGTTAGCAGCATGTTTTTGACGAGTTGCTGGGTCAGCGTTGACCCGCCCTGACGGGTGGTTCCAGATTTTGTATTTTCAAAAAAGGCCCGCATGATGGCTTTGCGGTCAATGCCCGCATGTTTATAAAAACGCTCATCTTCAATCGCGAGAAATGCGTTTGGCAAATAGGCGGGCATTTCGGCCAGTTTTAAAGGGCGCCCAATATGGGGACCGCGATGTCCCATGACTTGACCGTCTTTATCGAGCAGGGTTGTGTTTGGCTGTAGGTTCATTTCCCACATGGTCTCTTTATTGGGTAGAGGCGGAAGGCCTTCGAAGAGGTAGGACTTGGTCTCGTAATACCCAATCGCAGTAATTATGAGCAAGGTTCCCAAAATGCCCAATATCAAGCGCCATTTGCGATGTGTGCGGTTGTCATTCGCCGCGTCTATGTCTGCCCTGAAGGTATGCATGATTTTGTGTCTATCCTATTATCACGCGAGGCGCTAGCGTGCCCTGCATGAGTCGTGCCCAAAATACAAAATTCTGGAAAACAACGCCTATGGGCGAAATGAGCCCTGAGCAATGGGAGAGTCTTTGCGATGGTTGCGGCAAATGTTGCTGTATTCGCCTCGAAGATGAAGACACGCAAGACATCTATATAACCGATGTAGCGTGTCACTTGTTTGATGCAGGGACATGTCAGTGTTCTGATTATAGCAACCGCTCTGTTAAAGTGCCGGATTGTGTGACGTTGACGCCGGGCAATGTAGAGCAACTTTATTGGATGCCAATGACCTGTTCTTACCGGTTGGTGGCTAACGGCGAAGATCTACCCGAGTGGCATCATCTGGTTTCAGGCTCCAGAGATACCATCCACGAAGCCGGTATGAGCGTGCAAGACGCCGTGCAGAATGAAAAAGATGTGCCCGAAGATGACTTACCGCATCATATCGTCATCTGGCCCGGTGAACCAGACATGGAACAATAGAGTGAACATTAGCGGCATATTCCCGGAAATTCGCTCGTAATAGCGGTTGACATAGGGCTTTCTCTGACTATGTTCCGGCAAATTATTTACGCAGGAAAGGCTCCGCTATGGCTAAGCCAACAACAATTAAAATTCGCCTCAATTCCACAGCTGGAACAGGGTATTTCTACGTGACCAAGAAAAACTCACGTACCATGACAGAAAAAATGGTTAAAAAGAAATATGACCCAGTAGTTCGCAAGCACGTGGAATTCAAAGAGGGTAAAATTAAGTAAGCTCGCTTACATATTTTATTTAAAAGCCGTCAGGGTTTCTCTGGCGGCTTTTTTATTGGCGAAAACCGTCTCGTAGCCCTTGTTTTCTGTGACTGTGTTGTACTGCGGCTTTCATCTTGTTTTTTGTGTAAAAATAGCCCACATAAAAACTGACTATTTTTAACAGGGGTAAATCATGTCAGTTTTGCTTATCATTTTAGGTATCATTCTCGTTCTCGTCGTCATTCTGATCGGTATTTACAACCGATTGGTCGCGTTGCGCCAAACCTGTAACCAAGCTTGGTCTGACATTGAAGTGCAGCTTAAACAGCGTCAAGATCTTGTCCCGCAGCTTGTGAATACTGTTAAAGGTTACGCGGCCCATGAAAAAAGCACGTTCGAAGAAGTTGTCCGCGCGCGTCAACAGGCCGTATCAGCAGATACTGTTGAAGGCCAAGCCGCTGCGGAAGGGATGCTTACACAAGCTCTTGGCAAGTTGTTTGCTCTTGCAGAAGCTTATCCTGAACTCAAAGCCAATGAGAATTTCTTGCAGCTCCAAGACCAACTTGCAGATGTTGAGAACAAAATTGCCGCGTCGCGCCGGTTCTATAATAATGCCGTACAAGAATATAATACAGGCATCGAACAATTCCCGGCCGTCTTGATTGCTGGCCCGTTCGGCTTCCAGTCACGTGAGTTCTTTGAAGCGCCTGAAGGCCGCGAAGCGCTCCAAACGCCGGTTGAGGTTGATTTTTCCTAGCTAAAGGCGACTTGCAGCCATGATGCAGGCTTACGGTTTAAAGTCACATATTTGGAACAATAATCTGCGGTGCATTTTGCTGCTCTTATTGTTCCCCGTGCTTCTACTGGCGCTTGCTTATGCCCTGATTTTATTATGGGCAGGATTCACCTCGGGCATGGGGCCAAGCGAAGGCTTTGCTTATGCCCTCGACACCATGCCGAAAGCCGCGCCTATTGCGCTTGGGGCGGCAGGGGGATGGTTCGCAGTGGCTTTTATGGGCCATAACGCCATGATTAACCTAGCGTCAGGGTCAAAATCCGTGACTCAGCGTGAAGAACCTCGGGCATATAATCTTCTGGAAAACCTCTGTATTTCACGCGGCATTATTACGCCGAAACTTCGAATCATTGACACGCCGACTATGAATGCGTTCGCAAGCGGTCTACATGATAGTAATTATACGATCACTCTTACGCGCGGTCTCATGGACGGGCTTGATGACGAAGAGCTTGAGGCCGTTATTGCCCATGAGCTGTCCCATGTGAAAAACCGTGATGTTAGATTGCTGATCATTGCTGTGATTTTTGTCGGGATATTCTCGTTTTTCGGCGAAGGCGTCGTACGCGGTATGCTCCGTACAAACATTCCCCGTAGTGATACCCATAGGAGAAGCGGCGGCGGCAATGCGGGCGCGCTTATTCTTTTTGCTGTTCTGATTATTGCCGTTTCCTATTTTTTAGCCATTTTGATCCGATTTTCATTGTCCCGCAAGCGGGAATATATGGCTGATGCGGGGGCTGTTGAGTTGACGAAGAACCCCGATGCTATGATTAGGGCGCTTGAGAAAATTTCTGGCCGGGCGAACTTTAAGAACATGCCGGCCGAGATCAAAGAAATGGCCTTTGAAAACCCTAGAATCGGGTTTGGCGGTGTGTTCGCGACACATCCCCCAATTGAAAAACGGATCGCGGCTCTAGAGAAGTTCGCAGGAGGGCGCTCCGGTACGGAAAGTCGTCCTGAACGCCGCCGCCCCTCTGATGATGACCACGCCGATGTTGCAAAAGCGCGTAAGCGAATTTTGCGTCCTGGGCCATGGACAACGCCGAAATGAGTCGCTAAGCCTTATCGACAATCAATAAGGGAAAATCGCATGACCAAACATTTACTTCTATCCGCAGGTTTAGCGCTGGTTTTAGCCGCGTGTAACAATGCGAAAACTCCGGACAATAATAGTGCTTCTCAAGCTGAAATGGTTCTACCAGCAGGTTTTTCCTTTGTTGAAGAGGTGAAAAAAAACGGCGACGAGATCGCCATCCCCTATAAAAAATTCAAACTCGACAACGGTTTAACGGTGGTCTTGCATCAGGATAAATCCGATCCGCTTGTCCACGTTGATGTGACCTATCACGTGGGGTCAGGGCGCGAAGATGTCGGTAAATCAGGCTTCGCTCATTTCTTTGAACATATGATGTTTCAAGGTTCCGAAAACGTCGCGGATGAGCAGCACTTTGGCTTGATTACAGAATCAGGTGGGACGCTTAACGGATCAACAAATTCAGACCGGACGAACTATTACGAAACCGTGCCGTCGAATCAACTTGAAAAAATGCTCTGGCTTGAAGCGGACCGTATGGGATATTTTCTCGATGCTGTGACGCAAAAGAAGTTTGAAGTGCAGCGCGAGACAGTAAAAAATGAACGCGGCCAGAATTATGACAACCGGCCATATGGCCTTCTTCGCGAGCGCGTGGGGGAAGCCATGTTTCCAGAGGGACATCCTTATTCATGGTCTACGATTGGCTATCTCGAAGATCTTGACCGGGCCAACGTTAATGACTTGAAAAAGTTCTTCCTGCGTTGGTACGGCCCAAACAACGCCGTACTTACGATTGGCGGTGATCTTGACGAGGCGGAAACGCTAGCTTGGGTTAAAAAGTATTTCGGATCAATTCCTGCAGGACCAGACGTTGACGCCCCAGTGTTTGAGCCTGTCACGCTTGACAAAGACCGCTACATTTCCATGGAAGACAATGTCGCTATACCGCTCGTGTATATGGCATGGCCTACGGTTCATGTGAATCATCCCGACGAAGCGCCGCTCGATGTTTTGATGTCTATTTTAGGTAGCGGGAAAACCTCTCTGCTCTATAAAAACCTAGAGAAAGATGGTCTTGCTGTACAGACGTCTGCCGGACATGGTTGCCGGGAACTTAGCTGTGAGTTTACACTTCTCGCCCTTCCAAACCCTGCCAAAGGGACAACGTTGGCTGAAATTGAAAGCAAACTAAGGGGCTCTTTAACAGAATTTGAAACCCGCGGCGTCGAAGATGATGACTTAACGCGTGTCAAAGCCGGTATCGTTTCAGGCATGATTTACGGCCTTGAAAGTGTTTCCGGTAAGGTGTCGCAGCTCGCCTCTTATGAAACGTTTCGTAGTAACCCCAATGGTATCAATGATGATATTGAGCGCTACGAAAATGTGTCCAAAGAAGACGTCATGCGGGTTTATGAAACCTATATTAAAAGCAAGCCCGCTGTTATTATGAGCATTGTTCCTAAAGGACAGGGCGATAGCGTTGCCGCAGCAGACACTTGGGATCGTTATACACGCAACATTCCTGCTGAAACACATGCCGCAGATTTCGCTTGGACGGCGCCGGAAGATGACTTTGATCGCAGTGTCATCCCGCCAGCAGGGGCGAACCCAACGATTAAAGTGCCGCCAGTTTACTCGGGCAAGCTTGGCAACGGTATGAAGGTTCTTGGAGCCGTCAATCACGAAACGCCGACCACTACGATCAGCGTTCGGATCGCAACCGGCCAAGGACACGAAACCATCGAGACCTTGGGTTTGTCATCGATGATGACGAGCATGCTGGACGAAGCGACAACGGCGTCTACGTCTGAAGAACTATCCAATCGGCTCGATAAGCTCGGATCCTCTGTTTCGTTTAGCAGCGGCGATACGGCGATCATTATGCGCGTCCGATCTTTGACTGAAAACATTGATGAGACCATAGCGATCGCGGCTGAAAAGCTCCTTAAGCCTAAGTTCGATCAAGTGGATTTTGACCGCGTTCAGGCCAACACATTGCAAGGTATTAAGTCCGCAAAGAAACAAGCTAGCGGCGTAGCGACAACTGCGTTTAATCGCCGGATATTCGGTGATGATAATGCCTTCACGTATGGGAGCGCTGGCACGGAAGAGAGCGTCTCTGCTCTGACCTTGGATGACGTCAAAAAATTCTACGAAGATCATATGTCCGCCTCTATCGCGAGCGTTATCGCTGTAAGTGATCTGGGCGAGGGCAAAATGACAAAAGCTTTAGCGCCGTTATCTGCGTTAAAAACCAAACCTGTATCGCCCATGCAAGTAAAGGCGTTCCCTGAAATTGACGGAACTGTCCTCTATTTCTTGGATAAGCCCGGCGCGGCGCAGTCTGAAATTCGGATCGGAAAACGGGCTTTGCCTTTTGACGCAACGGGTGAATATTACCGTGCGGGTTTGATGAATTACGTTCTTGGCGGCGCGTTTAACAGCCGGATTAACCTGAACCTACGGGAAGATAAGGGCTATACCTATGGCGCGCGGTCATTCTTTAGCGCGTCTACGCAGCCTCGCGGCTATTACCGTGCCAGCGCAGGGGTTCGCAGCGATGCGACTGCCGCATCGATTACGGAGTTTGTCAAAGAAATATCGGCTTACCAAAAAGACGGTATCACAGAGAAAGAACTCGCCTTTACCAAAAGCGCGATTGGTCAGCGTGACGCGCGGGCCTATGAGACGCCAAGCCAGAAACTTGGCTTCCTCTCTAATATGATGGTTTATGATTTGAAGCCGTCTTTTGTGGATGAGCAAAACACAATCCTAGCCAATATTACAAAAGCCGAAATCGACGGCTTGGCCGCGAAACATCTTAAAATGTACGAGATGATCATGGTTGTTGTTGGTGATAAAGCAAAGCTCATGGATGAGGTGAAAGCCCTTGGTTATCCAGTTGTCGAACTGGACGAAGACGGAAATCTTAAGTAATAGGCGGTTTTGTGGAAAAGCTAGAGATTTACAAAGAAGCGGCGCAGCAAATCGCGGCGGTCAATGAGGGCGAGGGCAATGAATTGGCCCGGCTTTCAACCGCCGTCTGTCTGTTGCATCACGCCTTTGATGATTTCTTTTGGACGGGGTTCTATATGGTAGACCCTTTGAAACCGGACGAGCTTATCGTCGGGCCGTACCAAGGCACATTAGGCTGTCTTCGCATACCTTTTGGAAGAGGTGTTTGCGGGGCCAGCGCACTGCGAAAAGAAACGGTTATTGTCAAAGACGTTCACGAATTCCCAGGACACATTGCTTGTGATAGCCGGTCCAATTCAGAGATCGTCGTACCGGTTCTGCGTAAAGACGGCAGCCTCGCCGCCGTCCTTGATGTTGATTCGGAAAAATTCGGCACATTTGACGAGGTCGATAAGCAGGCGCTTGAAGCTATTTGTGTGGGCTTACTACCTTGACCCAGGAAAGCCTTTTAGGGCGGAGTTGGCTTTCTAAGGTATAGAGGTTTCACTCAACGACTTCTGCCTTCTCTTGATAGTACGAAACTATCTCAACAATAAAGGTTGCGAGCCCGAAGCCTGCGACGCCCACGCCCCACCAAACGGCAGGCAGAAGCATCGCATAGCCCTCAACCCTGTCGCTCAGGCTAATTCCTGTGAATACGAGCAAGCCGAAAAAGTAGCTAGCCAGATTAATAAGTAGGCCGAGGCGAAGCGCATCTTTGATTTTTGTTCTCTTATTTTGAGCTGTTGTCTTGGCTTCAGTTCGCGCATCAAAGGTCAATGCAATGACGTCCACATTAAAGGCTGCCGCCAAAGCCATGACAGATTCGCGAGACGCTCCATCTCCATTTTCTATCCGCTGTACGGTTCTAAGGCTAAGGTTCGCCGCCTCGGCAAGGTGCTCCTGCGACCAGCTTCTCTCTAGGCGCCAACGCTTTATTTTTACTGCGTCAGGGTTGATTTGCATGTCTATCTCCTAAGTCATGTTAAATGTTGACCTTTAAGAACGTATAATAAAATTAGACGCGACCAACGTCAGGGCCATGACAGACATGTGCCATTGGAGCGTCAGGCACATGCCACAATACTGTAGTCGCAACATAGACTGCAAATGTTGCCTTCACTGTTGCGTTCGTGAAATAGTTAACCAAGGCAGTGCGCCTTGGTTAAACGCTAGGCTACCTGAAATAAGGTTCGTCAAAGCTGCGAAGCTTGCGTGAGTGTAGTGTACCGTTGGTGGCCTCTATACGGAGTAACTCAATCGCGCGAAGCCCGACTTTAAGATGCTGGCTGATCCGTTCTTCGTAAAACGCATCCGCCATGCCAGGAAGTTTAAGCTCGCCGTGAAGCGGTCGGTCAGAGACGCACAATAATGTGCCGTAAGGGATCCTGTAGCGATACCCATTAGCCGCGATGGTTGCCGATTCCATATCAATGGCGATAGCGCGGGCTTTGTTTAGCGCGACGGCGTTTGCTTCAAACCGCAACTCCCAGTTTCGGTCACTGGTTGTTACGACGGTTCCTGTTCTAAGATGATCTTTCACGCGATCTTCGTCGACATTGGAGACTTCCCGCACAGCCTTCATCATCGCGACTTGTACTTCAGCAATGGTTGGAAGCGGTACGCTCGGGGGTAGCACATCATCTAAGACGCCGTCATCGCGGACGTAGGCGTGAGCCAGAACGTAATCGCCAAGGCGCTGAGTGAGCCGCAAGCCGCCGCAATGCCCGATCATGAGCCAGACGTGGGGACGGAGAACCGCTAGGTGGTCCGTGATAGTCTTGGCATTAGACGGGCCAACGCCGATGTTCACAAGCGTGATGCCTTTATTGTCATCGTTTGTAAGGTGATAAGCTGGCATTTGCGGTAGCTTCGTAAGCTCCGGCATATCGCATGGGCAGCCTTTCGTGTGGATGCGGTTGCCCGGCTCGACGAAGGCATTGGCCTTTCCGGCTTCAACTTGGGCTAAACCGTGAGCTTTAAACTCGTCCACATATCTCTGATAATTCGTAAACAGAATGAATTTCTGAAAATGCTCCGCGCTCGTATTAGTATAATGCCGCAAGCGTTGCAGTGAGTAATCGACTCGTTCCGCTGTGAACAGTGACAAGGGCAGGGGGCCTTCCCGTTTCAGAAGTAGGTTGCCATCGACAATGTCATCATTGGTCGTCAGTAAGTTTGGGGCGTGGAAAAATCGCTGAAGGTTGGCCTTGTGCTCTTGCGTAATCTGGGCGTGAACAGCTTCGAGCGCAAAAGGTAGCGGAATCGGTGTGCGCGAATCGCCTACATAAATTTCTGCGGCGTAAAGATTTTTAACGCGCTCCAATTGCCCAATTAGATAATCTTTAAACACCGCAGGGTGGGTAATCGACATTCCGCTTATTGAATGCTGATTCGTGCGCCCTAGTGTGAGCTCACTGGTTAATGTGGTCTGTTGGGGCGGGATAATCACGCAAACATAAGGGTAAAGCGGAGCTGGAGCTGTATCCGTGACTTCGCCGTCACGTGAAAATGCGTCGAATCGGGCTTCCATCCGCTCGATCGCGTCATTGTAAAGGTAGAGCAAATTGTCAACAGCTTCTTCGGCCGTTTGAAAAGGCCTTAAATTGTCAGCGGGGACGTCTTTGAGTAAGGGGTTTGTAATGTCGGATCTCCTAAGGTTATTATAGTCAAAAAGTGTGGTGTAATATGGGTTTAAGCCCCATTCTACTGAGAATTAGCTGTGCGATGCGCTCAACATTGAACTTTATTACGGCAAGGGAGCCGCAATATGAATTTGGGAGCCTCATCGACGTACTTCGTGTGATCGTCACAGTGATAAGAAGGGGAGTTTTAGTCTGTAAAACTGGCGCATTTTCGTTGTGAACTGCAGTTTGTATGACGCTGTCTAAAACTTTAATCATGTCGACTTATATAGACAAGTTTTTGATGTGCCAAGAGCAAAGAAAAAAGTCGAAAATTCATACAAAAAGATCGTTGACGGGGATAGGGCTTGCGGCTACATAGCGCCCCTCGCTGAGAGAAATCAAAAGCGGGTGTAGCTCAGTTGGTTAGAGCGCCGGCCTGTCACGCCGGAGGCCGCGGGTTCGAGTCCCGTCACTCGCGCCATTTCTTTTTTAGAAATGGCGTTGTTACAATACTTACTCATTTTTGACTGTCTTTATGATATCAAAAATGATTGCCTTCATTTCTCCTTATCTTAGACATGTTTTTAATCATTCTGCACGCTATGATGCGTTATGGTGTTTACCCCTCACATGCGCGTGAAAAACATTCCTATGCCTCGCGTTTCTATAAATGCAGGTCTGTGGTGCCTTTTGCTTACCATCTATGGAGCCTGTGCGAGCCGCCCAGTAGAATGGATAGTGAGCGAAGTGGGCGTACTATCATGGAGACTAATCGGGCTAGGTTTTTTTGTCTTGCTCATCGGGAGTATGTGGCGATTAGGACGGCCCAGTCGTCTGGTAGCTTTTTGGCCGCTAGTTTTGATTTTGGCTTGCGCGGCGGGGTCAATTTGGACTTATCCCTTACTCCAACAATTAAGCGCAAGCTTTGCTTTAATGGGGCTTTACGGGTTTGCCGCAGGGCTCGCTCGCATGACGTCAGGGCTTTGGCGGAAAGGTCTCTTAATTGCGGCTCTAAGTGCGCTGGCTTTGCCGTTTGCGCTTGTCCCGGGAACAGGGGCGGGGTTTTATCTGAGACTGCTTACGGCGGACGCCGCTGCGGGATTGCTTGAAGTCATGGGGCACGCATCGCTTGGCGCGCATGATGTTCTCATTTTCGACAATGGAATTGCCCAAGTTGATATACCGTGCAGCGGACTGAAAAGCCTTTTCACGGGGACAGGGTTCTTTCTCGCTTTAAGCCTCGTTTGGAGGCGGTATGTCTCGGTGAAATGGATCTTAGCTTACGCCGTTTTTGTCGGGCTTTTGCTCGTGGCTAATACGGTTCGCGTGACGCTCTTAATTTGGATTTCTGAAATCATGCAAGCCCGCGCGCTCGCCGAAACTATTCACACGCCGATTGGGTTGGTTCTGTTCGCCTTTGTTTGCATCGCGGGTATTGTCATGCTGCGTATGGTTCCTGCGTTTGATGTGCTGGAAACTAAACAAAACGTCAGCTTAGGCGCGAATCACCGAGCATTGATATTATCATGCGCGGCCATAACGGCACTTGGCGGAATGGCCGTGTATAAACCTGCTCCGCTAGAAGCGAATATGACGGCACTGACTCTACCGCAAGATATTCAGGTGAATATTGTGCCTTTAACGCCTACGGAGACGCGGTTCTTTGCGGCGCGTGAACTTACGCAGGCACACAAATGGATGTTTAGCTATAAAGGTCTCTCTGGTTCCATGCTCGTGGTGCGGAGTAGCGCAGCAAACGGACTGCACGCACCAGAAGTGTGCCTCCTTGGCAACGGCATCAGCGTACAATCAATGGAAACTCGGAGCCTTGGCGTAGGAGACGGCGCGCCGCGAAACTACCGCTGGCTGACGGTCGATGATAACCGCCGGAACGCTCTATATTGGATGCAAAACGACGATTTTGTGACGGATGACTTTGGGAAGCGCTTGTCAAAATATACCTTAGAGAATCGCCGCGAATGGACAATGGTCACACTTTTGATGGATCGCCGCCTTAATCAAACCTCAAAACTGGGCGAAGCCTTAGATGATGAGGCGGCTGTATCAGATCTCATGACAAAAATTCAGGCCCATTTCGGTGCTAACATTGATGACGATGTATGACGGAGACATATAATGTTTAAACGCACTAAGAATGCTTTAAATCTATTCGGGGTGATCCTCTTTTGGTGCTGGAACGTGCTGGCGATTTTGGTTTCAGTTTTCATATTTGGAATCGTGCTTCTCGTTTATATCATTACGGCGACGCTGACGGGCGAAATACCGTTATCGCTTACGATCTGCTTTTTGATTCTGCTCTTAGCGCCCTATATCTCTGTATATATGGCGATTAAGCGCCCCCATATTGCCTTGCCGCTCTTTTTTGGCGTTGAGGTTCCTATCATCACGTTGACACTATTTAGAGTATTTCTTGTGAGGGAGATGACTTTCGGTACGGGCTTTTTCCTTGGGAGCGGGCTTGTTGCCATTGCTGTGTTCGGATGGGGTTTGTGGAAACATAGCGAAAATGACGCGCCTGTTGCAAAGCCGAATGCGCCTATGTGGCGGCACTATCTGCATGTCGCTGCAATGTCGGTTGTCTTGGTTACTGGCTTGATTTCTGCTGTACTGTCGGCGCTATATGCTTTCCCGTTTGCCGTCATGTTTTTGAAATCTTTCTTCTCGTTTGGCTGGGTCTCTCTCGACTTCTTAGATGAGGTTTTGTTCATTATTGCTTTGGCCTTCTTTATATCATCGATTGTCGCCTTCTTCGTCTTTCCGCTCTACCTCGCCTATTTTTATCCAAAGATGTGGCGGGATGAGGGGCGCGCTGCCCAGCCCGCTCTTTCAGGTTTTCGTTATAAAGCCGGATCTGCAATCTTTGTTGGTCTTTTGGTTTCCGTCCACGGGTTTGTGTCGTGGCAGCTTCAGGCGGACTATGTCCAAAGGCTGGATGCGATGACAGCGAGTGAGCAGCGCGCTGAAATGGAAAATCCGGAGGTGGTGCGGGAGCGCTTATTGAGGGGCTATTTAAACGAATACCGTTATCTGGGGCTTACCAACGGAAATAACAATCTGATAAACATTTACAATGACGCCTTTGGCGAAATCCCTTTAGGCGGCGCTGCGCAATCCTTGCAAAGCTACATTATATCACCGCTCCTATATAAGGGTGATCAAAGCGACAAAGCCAAAGCGGGGAAACTCTACAGCGCTTTGTTTGACATACCGATACAGCGCGCCGAGAAACCTGCGATCACCAAAGCGCTTGAGGCGACCTATAACCGCGACGAAGTTACCGCAGGTTTGATGAATATTGGTGCGCGGAATGTCTACATTATTGAGCAAAATATTACTGTGCAGGATAAGGGCGATTACGCCGCTATCGAAATAGAAGAGGTTTATGAAAACCAAACTTTCGAGCGGCAGGAGATTTTTTATTACTTCTCTCTCCCCGAAGAGGCCGCGATTACAGGTCTTTGGATTGGGCAAACGCCTGACCGCAACGAAATGGACGCCTTCATCGTTGCCCCTCGCGGCGCGGCGCAGAAAGTTTACGAAGCACAGGTTCGGCGCAATATTGATCCCGCGCTATTGGAGCAAGTTGGCCCCGGTCAATACAGGCTGCGTGTTTTCCCAATCCCTGCCACCAATATGCGCGCGCAGTTTGGCGGAACAGTGAGCCGGAACGAAAGAGACCGCGCCAATGATCTGATGCGAGTGCATATGCGGTACGTCACGCCGCGCGCCTCGCAAGGGTTTGCGTTGCCGGAATTACTGGAAAAAAGAAATGTGGATTGGCAGCGCAAAACTAAACGAACATTGGACGGAAAGACGCTCGGCAAGAGCAATGACTGGATGCCGCGTGCCTTTATAGAGGCTCAGTCGCGCAGCGATGAGACCGCTCTTAAAATACAGCTTGGCAGCCAGATTGTATCCGCAGAGGCTTTGCCGAACATAACGGCGCTAGGCGCTCAAAGCGGGCGCTACGCTGTGCTTGTGGATACATCCTACAGTATGGGCGCGCAGAAAGCGGCGCTGGAAAAGGCTTTGGCAGATATGAACGCTTGGTCGGCTGAACCAGGCATTGAGATTGATTATTATGTCAGCCGCGCGGATGGCGGCGAGACGGAGGTTTCCAAGACATTTGCCGCTGATGCGCTAAAGCCTTTTGGGCAGATTACGCCGCAGACCATGTTAACTGGATATCAGGCCGCGAGCGCTGGAGACGTCTATGACGGGGTGATTGTGCTTATGGATCAAGGCCGTTACGCGTCTCGAGCGGGGGAGGCGGACACGTTCGACGGCGGGTTGTCTGCACCGCTTTGGATATTGCATGTAGGGCTCGCATCATCTGCCTATGATGATGATATATTGGACTTAATTTATAGAAGCGGAGGCGGGGTGGCCTTTAGCGTTGAGGATTTGCGGACGCGGTTATATTTCGCAAAGTCAGGAAAACGCGCCACGCGCCACGCGGTCTGGGATGTGCAGGCAGAGAGTAACGAAGCTGCCACGCTTGGGCATCCTGACCGATCAGCGCTGGCCGCTAGGCAGATCATTCAGAAGGGCGCATTTGGGGTAAAGCCTGATAACGCCGCGCTTGACGGCTTCCATAAGCTAGCCACGCAATACGGCGTTGTGTCGCCTTATTCTTCGATGATTGTATTGGTCAATGAGCAGCAAAAAGAAGATTTAAAGAAGGCAAGCGAAGCCGAAGGCAGGTTTGATAGGCAAGGGCGTTCAGGCGAGGAAATCCTATCCAGTCCGTCTAGCCCGCTTGTGAGCGGCGTCCCGGAGCCGCATGAATGGCTTTTAATTATCTTGTCTTTGCTCTTATTGATTGCGGCATGGCGAAACCGTGACCGCTGGGGCGGGGCAAGGCCTGCTTTATAAGGCGTTTGGTAAAAATTGCGGTGCAATGTTACGGTAGCGCGGTATGGTGCGTCTTTCGTAAAAGGGATCTTATCGTGACATTTACTGCGCAAACTGAAGCTTACCGAACGCTTCCTGATGTATTCTACGCCGAAGCCGCGCTTGCGCCGGTTCCGCGCGCGGATGTTTTCGCCTTTAATCATGACTTGGCCGCTTTTCTCGGATTGCCGGAGGGATGGGACGCTTCGCCCGAGGGGCTTTCTGTTTTGTCAGGCCAAACCACCTTAAGCGCGGACCTGTCGATTGCGCTGGCTTATAGTGGCCATCAGTTTGGACACTGGGCCGGAACGCTCGGCGATGGGCGGGCAAGACTCGTCGGAGAGGTGAAGGCGCATGACGAGGTCCTACGTGAGCTTCATCTTAAAGGCGCAGGCCAAACGCCTTTTTCTCGGCGGGGAGACGGAAAGGCGACGCTTGGGTCTGCGATTCGGGAATATATAGTTAGCGAGGCTATGGAAGCGCTCGGCATTCCAACTATGCGGTCGCTGTCGATTGTGACAACGGGCGAAATTATACAGCGCCAAGCCCGCGAGCCAGCGGCTATTTTATGCCGCTCAGGTGTTAGCCATCTGCGCGTCGGGACGTTTCAATATGCGGCTGCGTTGGAAGAATTAGAGCATTTAGAGGCTTTAGCGGACTTTGCGATTGAGAGGCTTTATGCAGAGGAGATAAAAGGGCACGACAATCCGTACGCCGCTTTCTTTCGAAACGTGGTCAGGCGGCAGGCTGAACTGGTCGCTAAGTGGATGAGCGTAGGTTTTATTCACGGCGTGATGAATACGGATAATATGTGCATCTCTGGCGAAACTATCGATTACGGCCCTTGTGCCTTTATGGATGAATTTCATCCAGGAAAGGTCTTTAGCTCGATTGATAGGCGCGGGCGCTACGCCTGGAACAAGCAGCCGGAAATGGCGAACTGGAATCTCGCGCGGCTCGCAGAGAGCTTGCTGCCTCTGTTCGGAGGCGACGAAGACGCGCAGGTGAAAACTGCAGAAGCCGAGCTTGGCGCGTTTGCGGGGATTTTTCAGCAAGAGTTCAATAGCATCTTCGCAAATAAGTTCGGCGTAGCGCGGGAAACGCCGGGTCTTAGCGCTTTCATCGGCGATTCTTTTCAGGCGATGGGTCGTGGGCAGGTGGACTTTACGCAATTTTTCACGGCTCTTACAGTCATGGCGGCTGGCGGACAGGAAGAGCCGCTCTTGTCTCAATTCTCAGAAGGCGGTGCAGATTGGATCGTGAAATGGAAAGAGATAAGCGAATATGACGGCGGGCTAGGCGCGCCAAGGCTTGACGCCATGCGCGCCTCTAACCCTGTCATCATCCCGCGCAACCATAAAGTCGAGGAAACGATAGCGGCGGCTTATCTTGGCGATTTTGAGCCATTTCATAAGTTTGTCACGGCAATCTCCGCGCCGTACGAATCCCGAGTCGCTTTTGCAGATTATGAGAAGGCGCCAGAGCCCGAAGAAATTGTAAAACAAACATTTTGCGGAACTTAATGCGAGCGAGTCGCATCTTGACGGCTCTATGTGCGACGAATTCGCAGTTGGCTCTATAAAGTAGGGCGAATGTCCAAATTAGCCATTGCAATCACAGGGTAGCCTTTATAATTTCCGGCCATATTCGAGGGCGTTTTGCGCCTGAGCTATGTAGTGACACCGAAAGAACGTTATGTCTGAATTCCTTCTTGGATACTTGCCTGTGATTATTCTCTTTGGAATAGCCTCCGTCTTTTCCTTGCTTTTACTTGTGGCGCCATTGGTTTTAGCGCCGTCTAATCCTGATACAGAAAAAGTATCGACATATGAGTGCGGGTTTAATGCTTTTGATGACTCGCGTATGAAATTTGATGTTCGGTTTTACTTAGTGGCAATTTTGTTTATCATTTTTGATATTGAGGTCGCGTTCCTGTTTCCTTACGCTGTCAGTATTGGCGAAGTTGGGGTTTATGGCTGGACGGTTGTGATGCTGTTCCTGGTGGAGCTCCTCGTTGGGTTAAAGTATGCATGGGATAAGGGCGCTCTTGATTGGGAGTAGGGGATTATGTCTGAGACTATTCTAACAGCCGGTTCTGGCGCGCGTGATCTTGGTACGCCCGCTTATGATCCAAAGAAGCATGATCCGTATTTTGACGGACTGTCCGATCAGCTTGCCGATAAAGGCTTCGTTGTGGCCGCCTCTGACGACCTTGTAACATGGGCGCGGACGGGCTCTTTAATGTGGATGACGTTCGGTTTGGCGTGCTGCGCCGTGGAAATGATGCAGGCGTCTATGCCGCGTTATGACCTGGAGCGCTTTGGCTTTGCACCGCGCGCCTCCCCCCGACAAAGTGATGTTATGATCGTCGCGGGTACATTGACTAATAAAATGGCTCCCGCCTTGCGTAAGGTTTATGATCAAATGCCGGAACCGCGCTATGTGATCTCTATGGGATCGTGCGCAAACGGCGGCGGGTATTATCATTACTCTTATGCCGTTGTACGCGGTTGTGACCGGATTGTGCCTGTCGATATTTATGTGCCGGGCTGCCCTCCAACGGCAGAGGCTTTGGTGTACGGGGTGTTGCAACTCCAGAAAAAAATCCGCCGCGAAGGCAATATTGAGCGTTAGGGCTATTTGTGAAAGACCTCAGAGATCATATCCAGGCTAAACTCGGCGACGCGGTCAACTCGATTGACATTGTTCTTGGCGAGATGACGGTTAATGCTCGTAGAGCAGAGATTCTCAATGTTATTAGCTTTTTAAAGGACGACTCGCTGTGCAAGTTTGCCTCGCTCATAGATATATGCGGCGCGGATTACCCAGAGCGCGCGCGCCGTTTTGACGTTGTCTATCATATGCTGTCGATGCCGCATAATCACCGCGTGCGTGTGAAAATCACAACGGATGAAGATATTGCCGTGCGCTCTCTTGCGTCCGTGTTCCCGAACGCGGATTGGTATGAGCGCGAAGCCTTCGATATGTACGGAATTGTATTCGATCAGCATCCAGATTTGCGCCGTATCCTTACGGATTACGGCTTTGAGGGCTATCCACTTCGAAAAGACTTCCCGTTGTCTGGCTTTGTTGAGGTTCGCTATGACGAAGAGCGTAAGTCCGTAGTCTATGAGCCCGTCAACTTGCCGCAAGAATATCGTAGCTTTGATTTCATGTCTCCGTGGGAAGGCGCTAAATATGTGCTGCCTGGGGATGAGAAGGGCGCGGTTGAATGAAAACGCTCCTGTCTTTGATGCTTGGCTGTGCTGTGCTTTCTGGGTGTGATTCAATGTCTGGGTCTCAGGCTGCGAAGACTGATTCTCGCTTTGAGCTCACGCGGTTTAATGTTCAGTCTATTCTGGTTTCGGATATCAAGACTTGTAAGAATACCATGCACTTGGCAAAGATTGGCGAAGGGCAGTTGTCAGACGAAAATAAAATGCTGTTAAGCCGCATTACGGATGTTTGGAGTAGGCTAAACTCAGATGCGAAAGCTGCGTCCGTGAGTAAATCCGGCGCTTTGGTCAAAGGTGAGTTTTTAGCGTCTAAGCCTGAAGGCCTTGCGTCTATATTTGCAGAAGATGCATCGATTGAAGCTAAGGCAGAGGCTTGCGGAGAGGTGGCGGGTCAGGCCGTCGTCAAGGTCGGGCTTGTTAGTCTTGAGCAAAGTATCGATTTGGCGGAAGCGACAAATCCCGGTATTTTTGAGAAAATGGGATATAGCCTAGAGCAAGTAAAGGCGGGCGTGAAAATCATTGAAGGTAAAATGGCCCCCTTATATGATGCTAAAGAAAAGCAGATCATTGACTGTGTCGCGATTTCACAAAGTAACACCTTAAAAGATGCTGCGAACAGTCAATTCAGCGATATGTGGGTTCAGGTTCTGAACCAGAAAATAGAAAAGTCTGAGTTGTCGCCGCTGGCTTTTTCAGAGCGTAGCGCATATTGGCGTGCGTTTGTTGGTCAGGAAGACGGCGGCGTTTCTTCCCTCGAAGGGTCTGACGCGCAGGCTGAGAGTTGTAAGTCTTCGATGACTGCCGCGCTGAATGGGGAGCTAGGGGAAGAATAGCATGGTTGAAAAGTTTAAAAAATCAGGGACGCAACGCCTTTTGACCGCTAGTTTGGCTGTAATAGCGTTAGGCGTGTTTGCAGCTCCGGCCGCTTCTGCGCAGGGCGCGACTCCGCTTTTTGACGCGCTTGCAACCAATGCTGAAACGAAGCTTGATATTGACCGTGTTCAGCAGTGCCTATTAGGGGCAAAGACTATGCAGCATGCGTCGACCATAGATATGGTTAAGTCTGATTCTAAAAAAGCTGTGAGAGCCACTAAGGCCGCGCCGATTTTAGAGGCGCTTCTTCGCGAAAGAGCGCAGACCGAAAGTCATTACATGACGCGCCTCGCGGCCGTAAAGGCGGAATATGATGTTTTCAAGGCAGGCGACAAAGATACGCAAAAGAACCTTTTCAAGATTGCTAAGGATACAAATAAAGCCTGCGGAAAATCAACTGAGCGAATGAAGCTTAAGTCTATGGGCCGCTTCCGTAAAATCGGTGAGCTTGTTCCAGAAATGTCATCAAAAACAGCTCAGCTTTGTATGGCTGTGTCTAGTAATAAGCTGGATTCTACGTCCGGAATTCTGTCGTCTTTGATGCAGTCTCTTGTTTGGTCGGAAGTTTACAAAAAAGAGAAACGCCGTGAGGGTTTCCCTGATGATGAAATTATAGAGATGCCCAAAATTAAAGAGTCTAAAGCGGCGCTTAAAGAGGCCGATAAAGACTTAGCTATGACGCTTTTCGAAACCTGCGGCGAGCAATATGACAAGGCGTCTTTCGAGTATAAACTCACCGAACCCGACGAAGAACCTGAATTCGTCAGCGCGATAGACTGGGACTAGAATGACAACGTCTGAAGCCATACTCGAAGGTGATGATCGTAATTTCACCATTAACTTCGGCCCGCAGCACCCTGCGGCGCACGGCGTATTGCGCCTTGTGCTTGAGCTCGAGGGCGAAATTGTTGAGCGTGTTGATCCGCATATCGGGCTTCTGCACCGGGGCACCGAGAAGCTAATCGAGCATAAAACCTACCTTCAGGCGATGCCGTATTTTGATAGGCTCGATTATGTTGCGCCGATGAACCAAGAGCACGCGTTCTGTTTAGCGATTGAAAAGCTTGCAGACATTGGCGTGCCGCGCCGCGCGCAATTTATTCGCGTGATCTTTTCCGAAGTTGGCCGGATCTTGTCCCACATGCTCAATATTACAACACAAGCTATGGACGTTGGCGCGTTGACACCGCCTGTCTGGGGCTTTGAAGAGCGCGAAAAGCTCATGGTGTTCTATGAGCGCGCCTCAGGCTCTCGCATGCACGCAGCTTATTTCCGTCCTGGCGGTGTTCATCAAGACTTGCCGCCAAAGCTCGTGTCCGACATGATAGCTTGGTGTGATCAGTTCCCGCAAAAACTCAAAGACATCGAAACGTTGTTGACGGAAAACCGTATTTTTAAACAACGCAATGTCGATATTGGTGTTGTTTCCAAGCAAGATTGTTACGACTGGGGCTTCTCTGGCGTTATGGTTCGCGGCTCTGGTATCCCTTGGGATTTGCGCCGTAATCAGCCCTATGAAGTTTATAACGAACTGGACTTCAAAATTCCGTTGGGCAAAAATGGCGACTGTTATGACCGCTACCTCTGCCGTGTTGACGAAATGTACGAAAGCGCCAAGATCATGAAGCAGGCGTTAGAAATGATGCCGGAGGGGCCTGTTCTTTCTGAGGACAATAAAGTTACGCCGCCGCGCCGTGCCGACATGAAGCAAAGCATGGAAGCGCTGATCCATCACTTTAAACTCTATACTGAAGGCTTTCACGTGCCTGCCGGCGAAGTTTACACTCATGTTGAAGCGCCTAAGGGTGAATTTGGTGTGTATCTCGTCTCCGATGGCACAAACAAACCTTACCGCTGTAAAATCCGCGCGCCGGGCTTCCCGCATTTGGCCGCTATGGATTATCTCAATAAAGGTCATATGTTGGCCGACGTGTCCGCGATCTTGGGGTCGTTGGATATCGTGTTCGGGGAAATTGACCGATGAGTTCTCGCCGTCTTGCCATACGTCAGCCAGAAAGCTTTGCGCTGTCGGCTGCCGCTAAGAAAGAAATCGCGGTATGGGTGAAAAAGTACCCTAAAGGCCGTCAACGCTCTGCGCTTATACCTGCGCTTTGGATCGCGCAAAAAGATGCGGGCGGCTGGCTTCCAGAAGCCGCGCTTCGCGAACTAGGCGACATGCTCGATATGGCTTATATTCGCGTCTACGAAGTCGTGACGTTTTATACTATGTTCAACCTTGAGCCAGTCGGAACGCATTTCGTACAGCTTTGCGGTACAACACCGTGCATGCTTCGCGGCTCTGATGATTTGATTGCAATGCTTAAGCGTAAGATTGGACCGCAGCGCTCTATTACCGCTGACGGGAAGTTGTCATGGCTCGAAGTTGAGTGTCTCGGTTCGTGTTCTAATGCGCCGATGGTTCAAATTTCCAACGATGACGGCGATCACTATTACGAAGACCTAACAGCGGAAAGCCTCGAGGCTGTGCTTGATGATATGGTGGCCGGTAATAAGCCAAAACCTGGGCCGCAAAATTCGCGGCATACGTCAGAGCCGGAAGGCGGCGCTATGGCCTTGACTAAAGAGGGGCCTTATACAAAAAAAATGCCTGCACAGCTTCCTCATGCTGGGAAAAAGGTCAAACTAAACTATTATGAGCCGGACCCCAAAGATCGCCGTGCAACACGTGGAGGCTGGGTTGATCCTAAGCTTAAAGCCGATTCTGATCCGAAGAAACGCCCTGATAATGCGGGGCGAGATTTGACGGCTGGACTTATTGACGAGGATCCGCATAAGGCACGTCCAAAACGGACAACAAAGCCTGCGAGTAAGAAATCTGCGCCAAAGCCAAAAGTGATTTATACGGATGGCCCTACGGACGGCGCGCCGGATGACCTTAAGAAAATCAAAGGCGTTGGGCCCAAGTTCGAAGGCGATTTGAATTCTAAGGGTATCTATTACTTCCGCCAAATAGGCGCTTGGAAAGTGGCCGATGTTAAGATGGTCGAAGAACTGATTGATTCTATTCCGGGCCGCATCAAACGCGACGAGTGGGTGAAGCAGGGTAAGGCTTTGGCGAAGGCTGCTGCGGCTAAGACCAAGAAAACGCCACCGACAAAAAAAACAAAGCCAAAAAAGGGTAACGCATAATGGCCGAGCTCCTTCAGGATAAAGACCGGATTTTTACAAATCTTTATGGCCACTACGATTGGGGCCTAGAGGCAGCGAAAAAACGCGGCGCATGGTATGGCACTAAAGCCATGATTGACCAAGGTCATGATTGGATCATCGATCAGGTCAAAGCTTCTGGTCTTCGCGGACGTGGAGGGGCGGGTTTCCCAACGGGTCTTAAGTGGTCCTTTATGCCCAAAGAAGTGGGCAAGCGTCCGCATTACCTCATTGTAAATGCCGATGAATCTGAGCCGGGATCTTGTAAAGATAGGGATATGCTGCGCCATGATCCCCATCTTTTGATCGAGGGCTGTCTTGTGGCTAGTTATGCCATGCGCGCTAATGCCTGTTACATTTATGTCCGCGGCGAGTATATCCTTGAGCGCAATCGCCTCCAAGGTGCCATTGATGAAGCTTATGCAGCGGGTCTTGTGGGTAAAAATGCCTGCGGGTCCGGTTGGGACTTTGACATCTATATGCATCACGGCGCCGGCGCTTATATTTGCGGCGAAGAAACTGCGCTCCTTGAAAGCCTCGAGGGTAAGAAGGGGCAACCGCGTCTCAAGCCGCCATTTCCGGCTAATGCCGGCCTTTATGGCTGTCCGTCTACAGTCAATAATGTCGAGTCTATCGCCGTTGTGCCAACAATCCTTCGCCGCGGCGCGGACTGGTTTACCCAGTTTGGACGTGACAATAATAAAGGCACGAAGGTCTTTTCTATCTCCGGCCACGTTAACAAGCCATGTAATATCGAAGAGGCGCTCTCCATTCCGATGAAGACACTACTTGAAGAGTATGCAGGCGGCGTTCGCGGCGGTTGGGATAATCTCAAATGTGTTATACCTGGCGGTTCTTCTGTACCGCTCTTGCCGAAAGAAATTTGCGATACGGTTCTTATGGACTTTGACGCGCTTAGGGAGCAGCAATCTGGTCTCGGAACGGCGGCTGTGATCGTCATGGATAAATCTACGGACGTGGTCAAAGCCATCGCCCGCCTGTCTTATTTCTATAAGCATGAGAGCTGCGGACAATGTACACCGTGCCGCGAAGGTACGGGCTGGATGTGGCGCGTTATGGAACGCATGGTACGCGGAGAAGCGGAAACCCGCGAAATCGATATGCTTCTCGACGTGTCCAAACAGGTCGAAGGCCACACAATTTGCGCCCTCGGCGACGCGGCGGCTTGGCCAATTCAAGGCCTGATCCGTCACTTCCGTCACGAAATTGAAGAACGCATCGACAATTATCGGGCTGGCAAACCAATCTTTGTTCAGGCGGCGGAGTAGTTATGTCAGACCTACGCAAAATCAATATTGACGGCACCGAATATGAGATGCCAGCCGAGTACACCCTCATGCAGGCGTGTGAAGAAGCGGGCGCCGAAATACCACGCTTTTGCTACCACGAACGCTTGTCTGTCGCCGGTAACTGCCGCATGTGCCTTGTTGAATGGGTCGGCGCGCCAAAGCCGCAAGCCTCTTGCGCGCTGCAAGTCAAAGACATGCGCCCGAACCGTGATGGGTCACCTGCAAATATTCTAACGAATTCCCCGACGGTCAAAAAAGCCCGTGAAGGCGTGATGGAATTCCTTCTTATCAACCACCCGCTGGATTGCCCGATTTGCGACCAAGGCGGTGAGTGTGACCTTCAAGACCAAGCCATGGGCTACGGCCGCGATCATACGCGGTTTGAGGAAAACAAACGCGCCGTAGACGACAAATTTATGGGCCCGCTTGTCAAAACCGTCATGACCCGCTGTATTCAGTGTACGCGCTGTGTGCGTTTCATTACCGAAGTTGCTGGTGTCGAAGAAATTGGCCTCGCTGCACGCGGCGAAGACGCTGAAATTACAACATATTTAGAGCAGTCTCTGACATCCGAAATGTCCGGCAATGTGATTGATCTTTGCCCTGTCGGCGCGCTCACATCCAAACCCTACGCCTTTAATGCGCGTCCTTGGGAACTGGATAGTGTGCAGTCTGTCGACGTTATGGACGCAGTTGGGTGTAATATCCGTATTGATAGCCGCTCCGGCCGTGTTCTGCGCATTCTGCCTGTCGTCAATGACGATATTAACGAGGAATGGATCTCCGACAAAACCCGCTTCGTGTGGGACGGTCTCGGACGCCAGCGCCTTGATCAGCCTTACATTCGTAAGAATGGCAAACTCGTCCCTGCTGATTGGGATGAGGCTTTGGCTTTGGCAGCAGAGAACCTTAAAGGCGACCCTGAAACCATCGCCGCAATCGCGGGTGATTTGTGTGATGCCGAGTCTATGAAGGCACTTAAAGACCTCATGGATAATTTAGGCGTCAAGAACGTTGATTGCCGCCAAGACGGCGCGCAAATCGGCGGAAGTGACCGCGCAGGATATCTATTTAATACGGGCATCGCCGGTATCGAAGAGGCAGACGCAGTTCTGATCATTGGCGCGAACCCGCGTTATGACGCCCCGCTTGTTAATACGCGTATTCGCAAAACATGGCTGAACGGCGATATGGATATTGCTCTTATCGGCGAAAAGGCTGACCTGACTTATCCTGTTGAACATTTGGGTGATAGTGCGTCCGCGATTGAAGCGCAGATGGCATCGACAAAAGGTTTCGCTCGTAAATTCAAAGCTGCCAAACGGCCTATGATCATTATCGGGCAGGATGCTTTAACGCGTGAAGACGGCGCGAACATATTGAATCTTTGCGGGCAGTTAGCGGCCAAATTTGATGTTGTTAAACCCGATTGGAATGGATTCAACGTTCTTCACACTGCGGCGTCTCGCGTCGCAGGTCTTGATATGGGCTTTGTGCCAGGCGAAGGCGGCAAGGGCACATCTGGTATTTTAGCTGCTGCCAAATCTGGCGACGTAAAAACTGTCTATCTTCTGGGCGCTGACGAGATCGACACAAGCGCGCTACAAAACGCATTCGTAATTTACCAAGGCAGCCACGGCGACGCCGGAGCGCATGTCGCAGACGTTATTCTGCCAGGCGCGGCTTACTCCGAAAAAGACGGGCTTTACACCAATATAGAAGGCCGCGTGCAGATGGGCTTTGCCGCTGTTGCGCCGAAAGGCGACGCCAAAGCGGATTGGGCGATTATTCGCGCGCTTTCCGCTCATGTCGATCGTGTCTTGCCATATGATACGATTGAGGCTCTTCGTGAAAAGCTTTTCGCAGATCACCCAGTCTTTGCCAGTATTGACCACGCGCCCGGTCTTGAGGCATCTGAAGGGTTTGATCCTTCCGTCTTGGGAACAAACGGGAAGCCAGACACACGTCCGTTGGTCAACCGTATCAAAGACTTTTACCTGACCAACCCGATTGCACGGGCCTCTAATATTATGGCGGAGTGTTCGGCGCTCGGCGGGGAAATCATCCAAGAGGCGGCTGAATAATGTTTGCACTCACACAATTTTGGTCGGATTTATCCCCGCTTATGTGGTTTCTATTGAAATTCGCGCAAGTCGGCGCGTTTGTTCTTGTCCTATCCGTTATTTTAGCATTCTTGATCCTGATGGACCGTAAGGTTTGGGCGGCGGCGCAAATGCGGCGCGGACCGAACGTCGTTGGACCGTTTGGCTTGCTGCAATCCTTTGCCGACCTTCTGAAATTTGTCTTTAAAGAAGTTATTATTCCTGCAGGGGCCGATAAATCACTGTTTATTTTGGCGCCTATTATTACGCTTGTTATGGCATTTTTGGCATGGGCTGTCGTCCCGATTGCGCCGGGCTGGGTTATGTCCAACGTTAATGTCGGCGTTCTCTACGTGCTCGCGATTTCTTCGCTTGGTGTTTACGGCATTATCATTGGCGGCTGGGCCTCCAACTCCAAATACCCATTTATGGGGGCGCTACGGTCTGCGGCCCAGATGATTTCTTATGAAGTCTCTATTGGTTTCATTATTTTGACGGTCATCTTCATTACAGGCTCCATGAACCTTACGGAAATAGTAGATTCGCAAGCTGGCGGATTCTGGCAGTGGCATATGTTTATGCTAGATTTCTCTAAGCCTGTTTCTTTGCTCTTGTTTCCCGTCATGTTCTATATGGGGATATTATTCTTTATCTCAGCGCTTGCCGAAACTAACCGGCCGCCGTTTGATCTGGTCGAAGCCGAATCCGAACTCGTAGCGGGTTTCATGGTTGAGTATTCCTCCACGCCTTATCTGCTGTTTATGTTCGGTGAGTATCTTAATATGACGTTGATGTGCGCGATGTTTACCATCCTGTTCCTTGGCGGGTGGCATGCGCCGATTGATATTGGCGTACAATTTGTTCCACCTGTCTTCTGGTTCTTCATCAAATGTCTGTTCATGTTCTTCATGTTCGCAATCGTCAAAGCGATTGTCCCGCGTTACCGCTATGATCAGCTCATGCGTCTCGGGTGGAAAGTCTTCCTGCCATGGTCAATCGCTGCCGTTATATTCGTTGCGACCTTGATGACTTTCTTTGGCGATAAGATAGCGTAGGGGATAAGTATGACACGTATCAAACAAATCATCCGCGGCGCGCTTCTCCTAGACTTCTTAGGCGCGTTCATCCTTGCGATGAAATATTTCTTCCGGCCAAAAGCGACGATCAATTATCCCTTTGAAAAAGGGCCGTTATCGCCTCGTTTTCGCGGCGAGCATGCGCTGCGCCGTTATCCAAGCGGCGAAGAACGTTGTATCGCTTGTAAACTTTGTGAAGCCATTTGCCCGGCGCAAGCCATAACCATCGAGGCCGAGCCCCGCGAAGACGGTTCACGCCGCACAACGCGCTATGACATCGATATGGTTAAGTGCATCTATTGCGGCTTCTGTCAGGAAGCCTGTCCGGTTGACGCCATTGTCGAAGGGCCAAACTTTGAGTTCGCCACGGAAACCCGCGAAGAACTTTACTATGACAAAGAGAAGCTGCTAGCGAATGGTGATCGCTGGGAGCGTGAAATTGCAATAAATCTGGAAAAAGACGCACCCTACCGTTAGGGGCGACGCAAAAAGGATAGATTTGATCGTGCTGACTGTTATCGCATTTTACCTCTTATCGGCTGTGGCCGTTGCGGCTGCCTTCATGGTGGTTGCGGCGCGTAACCCCGTTCACTCCGTGATGTTTTTGATTCTGACGTTTTTCTCTGCTGCCGGATTATTCATTCTCATGGGTGCAGAATTCATCGCGCTACTGCTTGTGATGGTTTATGTCGGCGCGGTTGCGGTTCTCTTCCTGTTTGTTGTTATGATGCTCGACGTCGACTTCGTTGAAATGAAGCAGGGCTTCTTGCAATACTTGCCTATCGGCGCTGTGGTTGCCTTGATCTTGCTTCTTGAAATGGTGCTTGTCGGCGCGGCTTATTTTGCCGGAACGGCTACAGAAGTCGTTCCGCGTGCGGACGACATTTCAAACCTCGAAGCGATAGGCCAAGTCCTTTATACGGATTACGCTTTCTTTTTTGAGGCTACAGGCTTTGTTCTTTTGGTGGCGATGGTCGGCGCGATTGTTCTCACGCTCCGCACCCGCGAAGGTGTCCGTAAACAAAATATCACCGACCAAATCGCCCGTACCCGCGAAACCGGTGTTAAGCATGTTGATATTCAACCAGGGCAGGGAGTAGGCTCATGATGATAGGTCTCTCTCATTATCTCGTTGTTGCGGCGATCCTTTTCACCATTGGTGTTTTTGGTATCTTCGTGAACCGGAAAAACGTGATCGTCATTCTGATGTGCGTTGAGCTTATTTTGCTCGCTGTGAACATCAACTTTGTCGCCTTTTCCGCGCATATGCCGGATGTAGCTGGCAACGAACCCCTCGCAGGGCAAGTCTTTGCGCTGTTCGTTTTGACCGTTGCGGCCGCTGAGGCGGCTGTAGGACTTGCCATTCTTGTGGTGTACTTCCGTAATCGCGGCAATATTGCCGTTGAAGATATTGATTTGATGAAGGGTTAGGGCGGCATGCTTTACCAGACAATCGTCTTTGCGCCGCTGCTTGGCGCGATAATCGCAGGCTTTTTTGGTCGAAAGATTGGCGAAAAGCCGTCTATGACCATTACGACGGCGTTTCTCATCCTGTCTGCTGTTCTGTCTTGGGTTGCCTTATTTCAGGTTGGCTTTGGGCATGAAGCGACAGAGGTTTCGCTGTTTCGCTGGATGGATGTTGGCGGGTTTAAGGCTAACTGGGCCCTAAAGATAGACACACTCACAGCAGTGATGCTGGTTGTGGTCAACACTGTGTCCTGCCTCGTTCACCTATATTCTTGGGGCTATATGGAAGATGATCCGCATAAGCCGCGTTTCTTTGCCTATCTCTCTCTCTTTACCTTTGCCATGTTGATGCTCGTAACATCTGATAACTTCATCCAAATGTTCTTTGGCTGGGAAGGTGTGGGACTTGCGTCTTATCTCTTGATCGGATTCTGGTATAAAAAGCCATCAGCGAACGCTGCGGCGATCAAAGCTTTCGTCACCAACCGCGTAGGCGATATTGGCCTTGCGCTTGGTGTCATGACGATCTTCTTTGTCTTTGGTTCCGTGAATTTTGATACGGTTTTTGCTGCTATTGCTGATAATTCAGACCGTGTACTACCGTTCCTTGGTATGGAGTTTAACGCGATTGAGCTTATTGCCGCGCTTCTCTTCATTGGCGCTA
This sequence comes from Alphaproteobacteria bacterium, assembly GCA_051252005.1. GTDB lineage: Bacteria > Pseudomonadota > Alphaproteobacteria > Caulobacterales > Maricaulaceae > JACOMS01. The sequence goes on from JBPOEZ010000009.1 coordinate 99,753, forward strand.
TGGGTAAATCAGCGCAATTCGTCCTCCATGTCTGGCTTCCTGATGCTATGGAAGGTCCTACGCCTGTGTCTGCGCTTATTCATGCCGCGACTATGGTGACGGCGGGTGTTTTCCTTGTTTGCCGTGCGTATCCGATTTACGAAATGGCGCCGCTGACATCTGGATTTATTACGGTTCTGGGCGCGTTCACGGCCTTCTTTGCCGCGACAGTCGGCCTCGTGCAAAACGACATTAAACGCGTCATCGCCTATTCAACCTGTTCACAGCTTGGCTACATGTTCTTTGCCGCAGGTATCGGCGCTTATAATGCAGCCATGTTCCACCTGTTTACTCACGCGTTTTTCAAGGCGCTCTTGTTCCTCGGAGCAGGCTCCGTCATTCACGCGCTTCACCATGAGCAAGATATGCGTAAAATGGGCGGCGTTTGGAAAATCATTCCGACGACCTATATCATGATGATTATCGGCACGCTCGCGCTCACAGGAATAGGTATTCCAGGGACGAAGATTGGTTTTGCGGGCTTCTTCTCCAAAGATGCCATTATCGAAGCGGCTTATGCAGGCGGTACACCGCAAGCGGCCTTCGCGTTCTGGGCGGGTATTATTGCCGCGCTTATGACATCGTTCTATTCTTGGCGTCTTATTTTTATGACCTTCCACGGCAAACATCGCGGCGAGAAAAAAGTTGTCGACCATGCTCATGAATCGCCTTTGGTCATGCTTGTGCCGCTCTTCGTTCTTGGCTTTGGCGCTCTTGCAGCGGGCGCGGTGTTCTTTAATTTCTTCATGGGCGACGGAGCTGCGGATTTCTGGCATCACGCGTTGCCTGTTGGCGCCCATGCGGAGCTTGCTCCGACAAATCTATACGCGGCAGCTGAAACGGGGCATGCGACGGATGCATCACACGGCGGCGGTCATCATGACTTCCCCGCTTGGGTACTCTGGGCGCCGTTCTTTGTGTCTGTCCTCGGTTTTGTGATTGCTTGGTTCATGTATATTTATGATAACGGCACTGAGAAACGTGTTAAGGCAGAAGGCGGCCTGCTTTATCGGTTCCTGCTCAACAAATGGTACATAGACGAACTATATGACGCGACTATTGTTCGCTGGACACGCGGGCTTGGTGACTTCTTCTGGAAAAAAATCGATATGGGCGTTATAGACAAGTTCGGTCCCGACGGTGTTGCCGCTGCGGCTATGGCTGGGGCCAAGAAAGCCTCACGCCTCCAAAGTGGGTATCTTTATCATTATGCGTTTGTGATGTTGCTGGGCGTGGCTCTAATCCTCGCTCTCGTCTTCCGGTCAGTGGGAGCTTAACATGTTTGAGTCTATTCCAATTCTCAGTATCATTACATTCTTGCCGCTTATCGTGGCGTGTTTCATGATGTTCAGCGCGCGGGTTTCCAAGAAATCCGGCGGACGAGAACAGATCGAGAAAAATGCGCCTATGGTGGCACTTGTTACGTCAGGTTTCGTTTTTCTTCTGTCTGTCTTGCTTGTGATGGCATTTGACCCGTCTACGGCGGACTTCCAATTTGTCGAAGACACACCTTGGCTTGGCGGCGGTATTGAATACCGTATGGGCGTGGACGGCATTTCTGTATTGTTCATTTTGCTAACGGCGTTTCTGACACCGCTCTGTATTCTCGCGAGCCAGAAATCGATCAAGACACGTATGCTCGATTATATGGTGGCGTTTTTGATCCTCGAAACGCTCATGATTGGCGTGTTCTGCGCGCTAGATCTAGTGCTTTTCTATCTATTCTTTGAAGCAGTTCTTATACCGATGTTTATCATTATTGGTGTTTGGGGCGGTAAAAACCGTGTTTACGCGTCTTATAAGTTCTTCATATATACGCTGCTAGGCTCGGTCTTGATGCTCGCTGCTATTTTGTGGATCTACAGTTTTAGCGCGGATCAACTCGGGGCGGCGACAACGGATATACGCGTGCTGTCTAAACAGCTCGATATTCCGGCCGGTGCGCAGTCATGGTTATGGCTTGCTTTCTTTGCCTCTTTCGCAGTCAAGATGCCGATGTGGCCTGTGCATACATGGCTTCCTGATGCTCACGTCGAAGCACCGACTGCGGGTTCTGTTATTTTGGCGGGCATCCTGCTAAAGCTTGGTGGCTACGGCTTCCTGCGTTTCTCGCTTCCACTGTTTCCAGACGCAAGCGTTCTCTATAGCCCGCTTATCTTCTGGATGAGTATTATCGCGATTATTTTCACGTCGCTCGTAGCCTACCGCCAGACGGATATGAAGAAGCTTATCGCTTATTCATCCGTAGCGCATATGGGCTTTGTGACTATGGGTATCTTTGCTGTGAATGTGCAAGGGCTTCAGGGCGCGATCTTCCAGATGCTCTCTCACGGCTTAATCTCAGGCGCGCTCTTCTTTTGTGTCGGCGTAATCTATGACAGGATGCATACACGGGAAATCGCGTTTTACGGAGGTCTTGTAAAACGCATGCCAATTTATGCTTTCTTCTTTATGTTATTCACTATGGCCAATGTTGGCCTTCCTGGAACAAGCGGTTTCGTCGGTGAAATCCTTACCATGATTGGCGGTTACCAAGTTAATCCTTGGATCGGAATCGGAGCGGCAATGGGCATGGTTCTGTCTGCTGTCTATGCGCTGCATCTTTATCGAGCTGTTATTTTCGGCGTGCCGACGAATGAAAAATTAGATGACATTGAAGACATGACCGGACGGGAAATTCTTATCCTCGCGCCTCTCGCTATTCTCGTGATCATTTTTGGGGTCTACCCATCATTTATAACTGACATAACAGCGGTTTCCGTTGACAGTCTCATCGCAGATTTCACTGCGGCTACCGGACAGGGGTCCTAAGCTATGTTTCCGCTCATTGCTCCCGAGATTTTATTAGCCTTATCGGCGTCCACTTTGTTGGGTTTTGGATTTTCCAAAACAACAAATAGAGCGCAGCTCATTCGCTACATGGCGATTGCTGTTTTAGTTGTCTATTCGCTCTCCGGTTTCATCCTCGGTATGCCGTCAGGCGAGGTTTTTGGCGGTGCGTTAAGGGTTGATGCTTACAGCCATTATGTGAAGTTCTTCCTTGGCATGGCCGGCGCGGCGACCTTATTGCTCTCGCAATCTTACCTCGTGCCGGAAAAACTCGACCAGTACGAATATTCGGTTCTCATACTGTATGCGACTTTGGGCATGAGCGTGATGGTGTCTTCAGGAAGCCTTCTAACGCTTTATATCGGTATCGAACTGCAAAGCCTTGCGCTTTATGTTTTGGCTGCCTTCAATCGTGATAGCCTACGCGCCTCTGAGGCGGGACTGAAATATTTCGTCCTTGGTGCTTTGTCGTCCGGCCTGCTATTATACGGCATATCACTTGTTTACGGGTTCACTGGAACGCTTAGCTTCGACCAAATCGCGCTCTCTATTAGTGATAAAGGTCTAAGTTCCGGCGTTGTTGCTGGCATGGTATTCATGCTTTGCGGCCTTGGTTTCAAAATTTCCGCCGCGCCGTTCCATATGTGGACTCCTGACGTCTACGAGGGGGCGCCAACGCCTGTAACGGGTTTCTTTGCAGGAGCGCCTAAGTTCGCGGCAATCGCGTTGATTGCGCGGATTCTTGTTGGCCCGTTCGGCGGTATCGAAGATCAATGGCAACAAGTCATCATCGTCTTTGCAGTGATGTCTATTGCTATCGGCGCGTTCGGCGCGCTACGGCAAACCAACATCAAACGTCTTATGGCCTATTCGTCTATTGCGAATATGGGCTACGCGCTCGTGCCGCTTGCGGCTGGCGGCGAAGCGGGAGTGCGCGGTATGTTGATCTTCATGTCTATATACCTGATCACGGTAATCGGTATCTTCGCTTGTATCCTGCAAATGCGTATTCGCGACGGCATGGTCGAGCAAATTTCTGATCTTGCGGGTCTATCTAAAAGCAATCAGAGCATGGCCATTATTTTTACGGCGTTCATGCTGTCTTTGATGGGCATTCCGCCGCTCCTTGGTTTCTTCGGTAAGGTCTATGCTTTCCTTCCTGCGATAGATGCGGGTCTTATCGGTCTTGTTATCTTTGCTCTGGTTGGGAGTGTCGTGGCTGCATTCTATTATCTACGGATTATTAAAATCATGTGGTTTGATGATAGTGAGCACACCTTTGTTGAAGCGCCGCGCTCTTTACGAGTTCTGTCCGGTTTATCGGCACTCCTCGTGTTCATCATGATTGTTCCATATTTAGCGCTTCCGGCGCAGGGCGTGATCACGCAAGCTGCGGCTAGTTTGTTCTAAGACACATTTGCGTTTCATAACCAAAGATGCGGTTGCCTCTACGAATGAAGAGGTCAAAGCTTATGCAGAGCAGGGTGATTTAGGTCCGCTTTGGGTAAGAGCCGTGTCCCAAACATCTGGTCGCGGTCGGCGCGGACGGATTTGGGCGTCTGATGCAGGGAATCTGTACTGTACTGGCTTATATCCTGATAACGGAGATGCTCGGCATTCAGCTCTCTTGAGTTTTGTCGCGGCGCTTGCCGTTTATGATCTGGTTACGACCTATGTTGAGGCAAGCAAAGTTTCTTTGAAATGGCCGAACGATGTCTTGATAAGGGGCGCGAAAACTTCAGGCATATTGCTCGAAAGCGGATGTTTTAATGATCAATCATGGATAGCCATTGGGATTGGGGTCAATCTTATGTCGCATCCCAAGGAAACCGAATTTCCGGCAACCCATGTAGCGGCGCACATGAGCGATGCGGCCTTAAGCGGCCCTGAGCCTATTATGACTGGAGCGGCGGCTGCTCAGGCGATATTGGCGGCGCGATTTGATCATTGGCGAAGTGCTTTCATTGCTGAGGGCTTCGCGCCTATCCGTGATGCTTGGCTTGAGCGTGCGAACGGCGTTCCGGGTCGCGTCAGTGTTCGCTTGCCGTCGGAGACATTTGAAGGGGAAGCATTATCCCTCGGACATAATGGCGAGTTGCAGGTGCGGCTTGCAAATGGCACCATAACAGATGTGCATGCTGGAGATGTGTTCTTCGGGCAGGAATGAGAAAGTAGGGCTTATGTTACTCGCCATTGATAGCGGTAATACGAATACATTATTTGCCATACATGATGGCAAGGACTGGGTCATTGAATGGCGAATTGCGACGGACGCGACCAGAACAGCCGACGAATATGCGGTCTGGTTCCATCAGCTATTGGCCATGCAGGGGCTTAGCTTTAAAAATATTAGCGAGTGCGTTATTTCCACTGTGGTTCCGCAGTCTCTGTTCAATATGCGCAACCTCGTACAGCGCCATTTAGAGGTTGAGCCCGTTATCGTTGGCGAAGAGGGCGTCGACATAGGCATCGGCGTACGAACTGACAATCCGCGCGAAGTTGGTTCAGACCGCTTGGTGAATGCTCTCGGCGCGATAAAGCAATATAAGGGCAACCTTATCCTGATCGATAGCGGTACGGCGACGACGTTTGATATTATCTCTAAGGATGGGTTTTTTGATGGGGGCATCATTGCACCAGGTATAAACCTATCCGTTAAGGCTTTACATGAAGCGGCAGCACAGCTTCCTAGAATTGCTATTCGTAAGCCGAATAAGATCGTCGGCAAGAACACGATTGAAGCGATGCAATCTGGTATATTTTGGGGGTATATTGGTTTGATTGACGGACTCGTGAACCGAATCAAGGCTGAGTGCAGAGAGGACTTCACTGTCATTGGTACAGGGGGCGTGGCCTCCCTATTTGAAGGGTCGTCTGAAACCATCGATGTTTATGATTCCAAGCTTACAATAAATGGTCTCTATGAAATATGGCGGTTGAATAAAGGCTAACGCCTTCTATAACGAACTCATGAAAAAATCCCAAGATGAACTCGTCTTTTTACCGCTCGGCGGCAGCGGCGAAATAGGCATGAACCTTAACCTGTTTGGTTTTGGCCCAGAAAACTCCCGAAAATGGATTATTGTCGATATTGGCGTGACATTTGGCGGCCTCGATACGCCCGGCGTAGAAATCATAATGCCCGACACGGCTTTTATAGAAGACCATGTCGATAACTTACTCGGCATAGTTTTAACACATGCTCACGAAGACCATATGGGGGCGCTTGCCCGTCTTTGGCCACGGCTAAAATGCCCTGTCTACGCGACGCCATTTACGATGTGGCTCGTCAAGGATCGTCTCGCAGAGGTTGGCCTTTTGGACAAGGTTGATCTACGAGAAATCCCTTTGAAAGGTCGGTTTGATCTTGGGCCGTTCGATTTAGAATTTATCACATTAACACACTCCATTCCCGAACCTAACGCCCTCGCGATCAGAACCCCTCTTGGCCTTGTTTACCATACTGGGGATTGGAAAATTGACGATGAGCCGCAAATCGGCGAAGCCGTCGATCAAAACGCCGTTGAAGCCATGCGCGAAGAGGGCATCATCGCTATGATATGCGACTCGACCAATGTATTCTCTCCCGGATTTGCGGGCTCAGAAGGCGGCGTGCGCCAAGAGCTCACAAAGTTAATCGGTGAATATAAGGGGCGCGGCGTTGCGGTTGCATCTTTTGCGTCCAATGTAGCACGTCTTGAAAGCGTTATGCTCGCCGCAAGAGACAATGACCGTTCGGTGTGCCTCGTGGGCCGGTCTATGCACCGCATGACGAAGGCCGCTAAATCTGTGGGGCTCCTGTCTGATGTCGGGAGCATTGTCGAAGAAGAGAGAGCTGCCGATATGCCTCAAGAGCATGTTCTGTATCTCTGCACAGGTAGCCAAGGCGAGCCGAGGGCTGCGCTGTCCCGCATTGCAAATGATGATCACCGCAATGTGAGCTTTCGCAAAGGTGATGTTGTGATTTTCTCCTCTAAAATTATTCCTGGAAACGAGAAGGGGATATTTGCTTTGCAAAACGCTCTCGCGGATCGAGGCGTAGAGATTGTAACGGAAAAAGATCGGGATATTCATGTATCTGGACACCCGTGCCGAGGTGAACTCACGCAAATGTATAAATGGGCGAAACCGCAAATTGCTATTCCTGTCCACGGCGAACGTCGGCATCTGCTGGAGCATGCAAAACTCGCCAAATCTCTGGGCGTCAAAAAAGCACTAGCGCCTCATAATGGTGAGATGATTTTGCTGGCGCCAGGCGGGCCGAAGATCATTGATATTGTACCAAGTGGCCGCTTACACCAAGACGGTACTCAAATTGTATCAGCGTCTGACGAAGGTTTACGGTTGCGCCAGAAAATGGCTTATGCGGGCCATATTTCGGTGAGCTTGGTTTATAATCATCAGGGCAAACTTCTGTCCGGCCCAGAACCGCGCATAAGTGGATTTCCGGAAGGCGAGAACGGCGAGCAGTTGGAAAACTTACTGGATGATGTGGCTGATATGGCCGAAAAAACTTTCCAGCATCTCTCCAAAGTCGCTAAGAAAAACGAAGATCATGTCGAAGAAAAAATTCGTTCTAAGATCCGTAAACTTGTTCGAAACCAGACCGGCAAACGCGCCGTTGTCGACGTTACAGCTCATAAGGTGTAGCCATGTTAGGTCCTCTTAATCATGTGGGCGTTGCCGTCCCCGATATTCATAAAGCGATTGCGATGTACCGCGATGTATTTGGCATCACCGATATCACGGAGCCCAAAGCGCTACCGCCGCAGGGCGTTACATACGCGTTCGTCAACCTACCAAGCGGCCAAGTTGAACTTATTGAGCCTTACGGTGATGCGTCCCCGATCACGCGGTTTTTAAAGAATAATCCCAAAGGCGGGCAGCATCATATCTGTTTTGAGGTAGAGGACGTCCACGCGGCTAGCCTTGCCATGGCGGATAAAGGCATGCGCGTTCTCAACGAGCCGAGGATTGGCGCGCACGGCACGCTTGTTGTTTTTCTCCACCCAGGCGATGCAGGCGGAGTGCTGATTGAACTTATGGAAACACCCAAAAAGGATCCCTAATGTCTTGGTTTTCAATGCTTGTTGTTTTCCTCCTTGTATGGTGGGTGACGCTGTTCATGGTTCTGCCGCTTGGTGTACGAGGGCAGGCAGAAGAAGACGAAATCGTTAAAGGCACAGAGCCCGGCGCGCCTGTCGATAGCCAAATGAAGCGCAAGATCATTTTGACGACGATTATTTCCATCGTCATTTGGGCTTTGATTTGTGCTATGATTGTTTTCGAATGGATCGATTGGCGCATGTTTTCTTTATACAAAGGTCAATAAGCCTCAGATTTAACACAAATTAACCCTAACTGCGCTCATCAATGAAGAGCAGTGCTTGTGACTTATGATGCGAGTCGTTAAGTCATAATAAACCAGATAAGAGAATTGCCATGCGCCTGTCGCGTTATTTTTTACCCCTTTTGAAGGAAACACCGGCTGATGCGACGATTGCTTCGCACAAATATATGCTGCGAGCAGGGATGATTAAACAGAACAGTGCGGGCATTTATTCTTGGCTTCCGCTCGGTTTGAAAGTTTTGAAGAATATTGAACGAATTGTCCGCGAAGAGCAGGATAAGGCCGGAGCAATAGAGATGCTTATGCCGACTATACAATCGGCTGACCTTTGGAAAGAGACTGGGCGCTATGATGCTTACGGGCCGGAGATGCTCCGAATTACAGATCGCGGCGACCGCGAAATGCTTTACGGGCCGACCAATGAAGACATGATCACGGACATTTTCCGCTCTTATGTGCGATCCTATAAGGATCTTCCAAAGAACTTGTATCACATTCAGTGGAAGTTCCGCGATGAGCGGCGTCCACGCTTTGGCGTGATGCGCGGGCGTGAGTTCCTGATGAAGGATAATTACTCCTTTGATATTTCGCCGGAAGAAGCGCGGAAGTCTTATAACCGCATGTTCGTGGCCTACTTGAACACGTTCTCTCGCTTGGGTCTGAAAGCTGTGCCGATGCGCGCAGATACAGGCCCGATCGGCGGCGAGCTGTCACATGAGTTTTTGATCTTAGCCGAGACCGGCGAGAGCGAAGTGTTCTGCCATTCTGATCTTGTCGATATGCCAGCACCCGGTGATTTTAACTATGACGATGATCTGCAGCCCGTCGTCGATGAGCGGACGGCTCTCTATGCGGCGACTGACGAAATGCATGACGCAGAAGAATTTGCGCAGGTTCCCGAGGAAAAACGCCTGTCAGCACGCGGTATCGAGGTTGGGCATATTTTCTATTTCGGCGATAAATACTCTGCGCCTATGAATGCTAAAGTGACGGGTCCAGACGGGAAAGATGTTCCGGTTATGATGGGATCTTATGGTATTGGTGTCTCGCGCCTTGTTGGCGGCATTATTGAAGCTAGCCACGATGATGACGGCATTATTTGGCCAAAATCCGTTACGCCCTTTGGCGCAGGGATCATCAATCTCAAAGTCGGCGACGAAGATACAGATCGTGTCAGTGAAGATATTTACGACAAGCTCACGAAGGCGGGTGTTGACCCACTTTATGATGATAAGTCGGATCGCGGCGGCGTGAAATTTTCCCGCATGGATTTGATTGGCCTCCCTTTCCAAATTGTTATTGGTCCGCGCGGCCTGAAAGAGGGTATCGTTGAGGTTAAGGACAGGGCTACGGGCGAGCGGCAGAGCCTTTCTCCCGATGAGGCCGTGAACTTTATAGCTCAAGCCTTTCAAGGATAAGATGTGAACGCGCCAGTGAGAAATCATGTGAAGACGCCTGCCAAAATTGGGGCCGCTCAGAACGCCCCGTTCGGGAAAGTCGAGCGGCAAATTGCGCGGCGCTATCTGGGCGCAAAAAAATCTGAAGGCGGCGTGGCCGTTATCGCCGCTATTTCCTTCACTTGTATTATGCTAGCGATCATGGCGATGATCACGATTATGTCCATTATGAACGGATTCCGTGAAACCTTGATTGATCTTTATGTCGGCTCGCAGGGACATATGTATGTGGCATCCGCGAACCCGCAGCCCACGCCCGAGAGCATGCGCGCGCTTGAACAGCGTTTGGCCGCTTTGCCACAAGTCGATAAAGCCTTCGAGTTTTCGGAAAATCTTTCCGGTATACAGGCCAACGGCCAACTTAAAGTAGGACAGGTCATTGGTATTTCCCCTGACAATATCAGTAGATTTGATCTTATTTCCACGAACATTGTCCATGGCAGCTTGGTCGGGTTTGGGCAGGGCAGCGGCGCTGAACATCAGATCGCTATGGGCGTTCATATGGCAAGCTCACTTGGGCTTAATGTTGGCGATCGCGTGCGTATTCTATCGCCGCGCACACGGGCGACCGCAATCGGTCCGCCTATTCCAATTTCTAAGACCTACACTGTCGGTGCTATATTTGAACTCGGTCTTTACGAGGCCGATGTGACCTATATTTATATGGACCTAGATCAATCCAATCTCTTATTTTCGGGCGGAACAAAATCCGGCGAAATACAGGTGCGGCTGCATAATCCGGACGACATTGATAAGATGATCGAGCCAATCAAGAAGGCCGCCGGAGAGCCAGTTTGGATTCAAACGTGGAAAGATAAGAACGATACGATTGCTACAGCCCTTCGTACCGAGCAAGTCGCCATGCGGATGATTTTTGTGCTTGTTGTAATTATTTCCACATTCCCCATTTTGGCGGCCATGATTATGCTCGTGAAAAATAAGTCCAAGGATATTGCGATCTTGCGGACGATTGGCGGAACACGGGCGTCTATTATGCGTATTTTCTTCCTTTCCGGCGCGACGATTGGGTTTTTCGGAACGCTCACGGGCTTGATCCTCGGTGTCTTAATCTGCCTGAATATTCATGTCGTGCAGTCGGTCATCGAAGGCATTACGGGCACGCAGCTTTTCCCGCCAGATGTGTATCAACTCTCGGGCGGTATTCCGGCTAAGATAGTTTGGACCGAGGTCACTGCCGTTGCGCTATGCGGATTTGTGATTTCTGCCGTCGCAACATTCTTTCCGGCGCTGAGCGCCGCTAACACTGATCCTGTGGATGCTTTGCGTTATGAGTAAACGTCGCCCCATACTGTCTGTTCGCAATCTGCACCGCACCTATAAGTCCGGCGGTGGTAACCTCACCGTTCTGTCAGGTGCAGATATTGATATTTACCCGGGCGAGATGATCGGTCTCATCGGCCCGTCAGGTTCTGGTAAATCTACGCTTTTGCACGCGGCAGGTTTGCTTGAGAAGCCTAACGCTGGCGAAGTCTATATTAATGGGCGAGAGTGTCTTAAGCTCTCCGATGACGTCCGCACGGCGATCCGTCGCCAAAGCATCGGTGTTGTCTATCAATTTCATCACCTTTTGAAGGAATTCTCCGCTGTCGATAATGTGGTCATTCCGCAGATGATTTCAGGCGAAGAGCGCGGCCCAGCAGAGCAAGAAGCGCGCCGTCTGTTGATCGGCATGGGCCTCGGGGAACGTATGACACATAAGCCGTCACAAATGTCTGGCGGTGAACAGCAGCGGGTTGCTATTGCGCGGGCCTTGGCCAATAAGCCACAACTCCTTTTGGCGGATGAACCAACGGGGAACCTTGATCCAGCGACATCCAATGCTGTATTCCAAAGCCTGTTTGAGCTTACGAGAACAGAAGGTGTTGCGGCCCTGATCGCGACGCACAATATGGGACTTGTGCCTTTTATGGACCGTGTTTTGACCGTCCATGAAGGCAAGATTATCCCGTTCAAGGCGATCGTTCCGAAGGCGCATTAATTGCGAAATTAGCATCTCATTTTTTGTTCCTTCTGGCTTGCCCTCGCATGCATAGGGGCTTGACGTTTTATAATTTCGAAGGTCTGGCTTAAGGCTGGAGTAAGGCTTGTGTTGCAGCACAAAAAGCGCCCTCGCGGCGTCTTGTTTCTTTCAGGGTTTGTAAGTTTCGTTTCTGCTCTTTTGGAGCGTGAGCCCCATGCACGCCGGGTTGGCCGGCGGCGGCGTGCCCCAAAAAAGCGGGACAGTCCGTGTGGTTTTCGACCAACGCGGTCAAAAGGTGATAACCGTATTCTATATTCCGTTGGCGTAG